>NZ_JBBEGM010000007.1:0-361381 GCF_037400335.1 Actinomycetospora flava | reverse complement strand
GTGGCGGTTGCGGTGGCGCCCGCGCCGGCGACGGCGGGCGAGTCGGCGGTGGAGATGGCGGCTTTCGAAGCCGCCTCAACCAGCCGGCCTAACACTCGAGGGCACGAAAGCCCCGGCGCTCGGCACCCGACGTAAGGCTCTCGCACACCGGCTTGTGCCGCAGTCTTCGTCTGGAATGTTGATGCGTGACGTCTCAGGATGTACGAACGTCTCTTCAACACCACCGTCGACTCAATCTTGTCGGTGTGCGGCAGGCTCTGCTTGCTATGTCGACCCGGCCGCGGTGGACAGGCGGCCGAAGCTGGCACGGATTGACAAGCGCCGACCTGGTGCCAGGCCGGCGAGCCAGCTCTGCATCTGCCGCACTTGGGAGGTCTTCTGCCTGGCGACCATCTGGACGACGACCTCGACTGCCACTGCTTGTGAACCGTGCCTGCCCGAGAACCTCACGACGCGAGCCGTGTGTCAACGGCGGCTGAACCTGGACCCCCTGGCGACGGCCGAAAATGGACCCCCACCAGGTTGTTGATCTCGTCAGTCGTCGGTCTTGCCGGCTGCGGGGACGCGGCCGAGGTCGCGGTCCTTGAGGCGGTAGCTGTCGCCCTTGAGCGAGACGACCTCGGCGTGGTGCACGAGCCGGTCGATCATGGCCGCGGCGACGACGTCGTCGCCGAAGACCTCGCCCCAGCGGCCGAAGGGCTTGTTGCTGGTGACGATCAGGCTGGCTTGTTCGTAGCGCGAGGACACGAGCTGGAAGAACAGGTTCGCCGCCTCGGCCTCGAAGGGGATGTAGCCGACCTCGTCGATGATCAGCAGCGGGACCCGGCCCAGCTTGGTCAGCTCGGCCTGCAGCCGTCCGGAGTGGTGAGCCTCGGCGAGGCGGGCGACCCACTCGGCGGCGGTGGCGAAGGCGGTGCGGTGCCCGGCCTGGCAGGCCCGGACGCCGAGTCCGATCGCCAGGTGGGTCTTGCCGGTGCCCGGCGGGCCGAGGAACACCACGTTCTCGCGGGCGGTGATGAAGTCAAGGGTGCCGAGGTGGGCGAGGGTCTCGCGCTTGAGCGAGCGCTGGTGCTCGACGTCGAAGTCCTCGAGGCTCTTGCGGGCCGGGAAGCGGGCGGCGCGGACACGGCCCTCGCCGCCGTGGGCCTCGCGGGCGGCGACCTCGCGTTGCAGGCAGGCGGCCAGGAACTCCTCGTGGGTCCAGGACTCGGCCCGAGCCCGTTCGGCCAGGCGCTCGACCGCCGCCGCCAGCGACGGTGCCTTGAGCGCCCGGGTCAGGAACGCCAGCTCCGAGGCCACGTTGCGCCCGCTGATGGGCGCGCCGACCGAGGACTTGGCGGGCATCAGACCGCCTCGCCCATGTCGTCGAGGCCGAACATGCGGTCGTAGTCGGCCAGATCGCGGCAGGCGACGTCCTCGCCGCGGGGAGCCGCGGGTCGCTCGCGGTAGGCCTGCCGCAGCCGGGCAGCCGCGTCAGCGTGGGCGGGGTCGGTGATGCTCTGGTGCCGTGCCCAACACCGAACATGGCGGGCGACCTGCTGACCGTCGAGGGTCGCGACGACTTGCTCGAGGTCGGCGTCGATGACGACCCGACGCCCGACCGCGGCCGGGTGCACCGAGTAGTCGTTGCCGTCCAGGCGGACATAGTGGTCCCGCGGCAGCCGCAGACTGGTTGTCCAGCCCGAGGACGGCGCCACCGGCGGCAGCGCCACCATCGCGGCCCGATCCGCCTTCCACCGCTCGACCGGCCGGGCGCCGAGCCGGCGGTGGTGACGCTGGTTGGCCCGCGCCAACCACACCCCGAGCTGGGCGTTGAAGTCCCCGGGACCGCCGAACGAGCGCCCGGGCAGGAACGAGGTCTCCAGGTATTCGTTGGCCCGCTCGACCAGGCCCTTGGCCTCCGGGTCGCGTGGTCGGCAGAGGATCACCTTGATCCCCAACGCACCGCGGAACCCGTGCATGGCCTCGGTCAGCTGCGGTCGTCCGGCGCGCCAGGAGCCGACCGCGGACTCGTTGTCCCACACCAGCGCCCGCGGGCTCGCGCCCCACCCGGTGAGCAGCGCCCAGTGCCCGGCAAGTAGGTCCGGGCCCTGCCTGCTCGGGATCATGCGGGCGGTCATCACCCGGGAGTAGCCCGAGACCATCACCAGCACCGGCGGCGTCCCGACCTGGCCGGCGCCCAGCGGCACCGGCGTCGGCGGGAACCACAGGTCGCACTGGGCGAGCTCCCCGGGCCGGTA
The DNA here is from genome assembly GCF_037400335.1 of Actinomycetospora flava. Taxonomy (NCBI): domain Bacteria; kingdom Bacillati; phylum Actinomycetota; class Actinomycetes; order Pseudonocardiales; family Pseudonocardiaceae; genus Actinomycetospora; species Actinomycetospora flava. The sequence continues at coordinate 359,141 of NZ_JBBEGM010000007.1, read as the reverse complement.
CTCGGTGCGCGACGACGGGTCCGCCGGCAGATATAGCGGGCGCAGCTCCCGGACCCGGTCCTTGAGCACCGTCAGCGAGCGGGTCCAGCCGATCCGCTCGGCGATCACCGTGGCCGGCATCGTCGGCACGTCCGCGAGCAGCTCCCGGACCTGCGCCTCCACCTCGTCGACGATCGAGCCCTTCGCCGGGCGCTGGTACTTCGGTGGCTCGTCGGCGGCCAGCGCCCGGCGCACCGTGTTCCGCCCGACCCCGAGCCGGCGGGCGATCGCCTTGATCGGCACCCCCTCGGCCCGATGCAGACGACGGATCTCCGCCCAGTCCTCCACCTTCAGCACCCCTTTCCCATCGGCAGGGGGGTCCAGATTCACCCGTCGCCCGGGGGTCAGCTTTCCGGCGTCGTCAGCACCGTGCGTGATCGCTGAGGACGGATGACGCAGATCGACCTCGGATGCCCGTGACGGGGCAGCGGGCAGTGGGACGCTGACGGTCAAAGAAGCCCTGCCATCGACGGCGTCGCGGCCGGCTCGACCTCGTCGCGGTCCCAGCTCACCGTGTACTCGAGCTCCATCAGGGCCCGGATGGCGTGCTCGAAGGCGTCCCTGGTCGCGGTGGCGAGCTGCACGCCACGCCAGTACTCGTGGGTGCAGTCGACCCAGAACCCGTTTACCAGAACTTCAAGGAGCTTCCTCGAGACACGCGGCCCATCGAGCGGAAGGTGCAGCTCACTAATCCGTGGCCGTCTATAACGCTTGACACGCGCTCGACTACCAAGTCCCTTTATAGAGGCGATAGGCAATTGGCCAGGCGTAGCGGAAGTCGTTGAGGTCCAGGATATCATCTCCCTTCGGAGCATCTCCCGGCCCGGATGCGGTTATCGTGTCACGGGGGAAGGAGAGGCTAGAGAGTTTCGTGTGCTGCAGGCGATCACCAAGTATCAGCCAGCTTTTGCTGGGAGAAGCGACTACTCGTGGCTGCCGCCATGCGTCTTTTCCGGTAGCCTCGGCGTGACGAAAAGCCGCGTCAAGGGTGCGTGCAAGGACGGCAAGGAACTGACGAGCATCTATTCGCGGGGCAGCTGCCACTCCCAGTACCCTGCGCATCTGCTTGTCGAAACCAACGAAAAAATCCTCGGTCGACTCGCCAGCGCGCCATACGTACCTAGGTGCATCTTGGAAGGTTCCTGCCTCGGGGGTCCCCAGCCCTTCGACCTCCGCTTCCACAAGGAGGCCCTCGCCAGCCTTGTCCCAGACCTGACTAACTTTGAGTAGGACTTTCGACTCCTGAAGAGGGAGGTAAGTCGATCCTCCTTGTGCGTGCGAACTCAACGCACGCCTCAGTGCGCTTCGGATCGTTCCATAGGACGGCTCGGCCAGCATCTCGCGTACGGGTTCGACGGCGCTCTCTGCGTCGTCGGCGCGCTGTTGTTCGATCCTCTCGTCGATTCGGCCCCCTAGGCGATCCAGGCGGTCGCCAACGTCGGCGACATCTTCGGCGACCTTCGCTACGCGACGGTTAAGCCCATGGACGTCGCGCTGTGTTGCAATAGTTGCACGAGAAAGGCGGTCAAAGGATCGTTCGAGAACGAGTATCGGAACGGCCAGCAAGACGGTTGTGCCGAGGTTCGCGAGGACAGAGGAACTGTACGATTCCAGAGCCATGTACCCACCAGCTGCAATAAGTCCGCTACCTAGAAGTACGACGCTGCCCACGGTGAGCCAGACCCGATATCCGATCTTGGACTGCGGCCGCCCACCGCCGGCTGAGATGTCCGTCTCGAAGGTCATGCAACGAATGGTGGTCTTCATGTGCCTCTCGTCAACTAGCCAAGCCGTGAGCTCTTGGCGCCTCGGAAAGGTTGACTGGGTGGGGGAGAGCTTAGGCCCGTACCGGCCCGAGCGCCTGCTCGGCCGCGGTGGGGTGGGGCGACGCGCACCGGACCTTCGACACCGCGCGGACGGTGGCGCTCAACCGGCTTCACCCGCATCTGCAGGTGGCGAGCTTCCCCGGCCGGGCACCAGGGCGTGGAGCTGGTCGACCGATCGAGTGTGCGAAGCGACCATTCGCGCGGCGCTCGTCGAGCAGGCCTAGCACCGTGGCCAGGTCCTTGCCGCGTATCGGGTTGGCGTCACCGGGAGTAGGGCGAGGCCGGCGGCCGCGGCGCCGTCGCTGATGTCGTATGCGAGGGTCCGGGTGTTGCCGCGGGTGTGGTTGGAGACCACGACCCTAACGACCAGCTGGCCTCGTCGATCCCAAGAAGCCACACGACTTTGGAGAGCTTCATGCCCCACGGTATGACGACGAGAGTTTCGAGGTCACTCATCAAGATTCGGCCAATTTAGTGGTTCGCGTGAAACGACTTGGCAGACACGCGGCGTCGCTGGAACGACGGCGTCCCTTCGCTGCCGCTAGCTCGTACGGTCCGATGCTGACCTCACCGCCGCTCGACGGCCGAGGCGCCCCGCCCGCAACCCCGTCTTCAGCGTCTCCTAGGGCACGACGTCGGCGACGGCGGCCAGGAGCTCGTCGGTCAGCGCCTCGAGCTCGTCGCGAGTGATGTCCAGCCAGAATTGGTTGACCTCGACCTTCGCGGCCTCCAACCGGGCGGATTGGGCTGCGGAGAACTTCCCGCCGCTAGCCGTCCCGACGTAGCGGGTAGGTTTGGACCGGGTGCTGGGCGGATCGAGAGACGCGGACCGCAGCTTGCCGGATTCGTCGTACCAGGAGACGATGGGCGCCCGGGTGTATTTTCCGCCCCGGGTCTCGCGCTCCATGTCGAGAAGGATCTGCTTGAGCGCGGAGTCGGTCTTTTCCGCCTTGAACTGCGCCGCCATGAGCAGCTGGACCTGTTGCGGTTTCGTGTCCTTGCGCACGAGCAGGACGGCTGCGTCCCACGTCTGCTTGCCGTCGAGCAACAGGTCGCCGGACACCGGCACCACCTCCCACACACCTTTGAGACGGGCCACCTCGGTGCGTCCGAGGTCGACGAAGGCCTCCATCTGGACCTTCCAGTCCTTCCAGCGGGTCACGTACAGCTCGGCGAGCGTGCCCTGCAGCTTGCTGCGGTCGCCCTGCAACGCCCGACGGGCCTTGCGCATAGCCTCCTCCGCGGCCTTCACGGCGGCCGGGTCCCCTGTCGCCTGGTCGAGCGCCTTCCGGGCCGTCTCGACGGCCCGCGCCCGCCGGGCGATGCCCTCGGCGTTCTCCTCGAGATAACGCAACGCCGGCAACCACGCGTCGAACCGGTCTGGGCCGAAGACCTTCCGGATCCGCCGTAGAGCCGACCGCACACGCCGCTGCGACACGGTGGCCGTACCCGGGGCGAGGGCCCGGACGGCACGCAACCGGACGAGCAGGGCGTCGTGGACGGCGAGCATCCCGGCGGTTGGCTTCGGCGCCCGGGTGGCGACGTCGAGGAGGCCGACCGCCGTGTCGAACTCCGCCTTCCGCGTCGCCGCGTCCTGCAGGAACACCGCGCGCGCGTACGCCAGCTCGCGGCGCACGATCTCGGCGTCGGGGGTGCTCCGGCCGGCGAGATGCTTGCTCAGGATGTCGTCGACCTGGGTGAACGCTGCGACGGTGTGGGGGTCGCGGTACTCCTCGATCCGATCGAGGAGCTCGACGTAGCGGTCTGCGGCCTTCCACAGCTCCCGGCGCTCGGCCCCCGAGGTGCCCTCGCCGATCACCGCGACGAGCCCCCCGCGGAACGCGGCCGAGAGGCGTGCGACGCGGCTCGTGGCCTCCCGCCCCTGCTGCGCGACCCGGGTGGCGAACTCCTTCGCCGCCTGGGTCTTCGGAATCTTCGGGGACATCAGGGGCTCACGAGGGAGCCCGCGCCCCGGGCCACGGTGCGGAACTCGTCGACGGACAGGAGCACCGAGAGCCCCACGAGCGCCACGTCGACCATGAGCGAGGAGTACGACGGCGAGGCGGCGAGCCGTTCCGACGGGACGAGGAACGCGCGGGCCGCCCGGTCCTCCTCCGCGAGGCGCAGGCCCTTGACGACCACCGTGGCGGCGTCCACGACCAGCCCGGCCACGGCCGCGAGCGCGGCGACCCCGGCGGCGGGCTGGGCGCCCGGCAGCAGGGTGGCGACGGACGCCGCGAGCTCGACGTGCCCGATCCAGTCCGAGAGCTCCTGGAGGTCGCTGCCGGCCTCCTCGTCGGTGACGCGGTCGCGGGCGACGCGCGCCGGGACCTCCGCGTCGACGCCCAGCTCCTCGATCGTCCGCTCGACCAGGGCCGGGAAGCGCCAGACGGCGTCCTCGTCGGCGAGCGTCCTCGTCAGCTCCCCGGCGGCGGCCCACGTGTCGCGCAGCGTCGTGAGCAGTGCGGTGCGGATCGCCTCGGCCGTCTCCGGGGACGCGCGCCCGGCGGCCAGCGCCCGGGCCTTGCCGGGGAGCTCGCCCTCCCACCATGCGAAGAGCACCGGCCGAGACCGTCCCAGGTGCGCGACCAGCTCGGCGAGCACGCGCCGCTTGTCGGCGACCTGCGCCTCGGCGGCGTCGAGGGCCTTCTGCTGGGCATGGGTGCGGGCGCGGAGGTCGTCGCGCGCGGCCCGGTCGGGAATGCCCAGGAGGCCGGGGCGCCTGGGGCCCCCGACACCTGGCGCCGGCCGGCGCCCCCGGTCCTCGACCTGCTGCTGCGTGCTCAGGGCTCCGGCCAGCTTCTCGCGGGCGTCGGCGATCGCGACGAGGTCGCGCAGCAGCTCCTCGAGCTCGTCGCGGCGCAGGTCCGGGCGCGAGGACCCGTCGAGCACCGACGCCGCCGCCTTCTCGTCCGCGACGGCGAGGTGGCGGAACGCCTCGCGGCGGACCTGTGCCCGGCTCGCCGCGAGGCGGCCGAGCGCGGCGTCGCGGGCGGCCGTCGCGACGATCCTCTCGGCGGTCGCCCGGCGCGTGGCGAGGTCCTCGACGGCCGGACCGAGGGCCTCGACGAGCCGGTGGCGGCGGGGCGTGCGGTCCTCGTCGAGGTAGAGCGCGTACGGGTCGCCGCGCAGCACCCTGCCGCCCGATGTTTTCACCGGGAGCCCACGCGACACCGCGCCGAGCCACCCGACCGGCGGCTGCTGCGACGTGCCCTTGAGCGCTGCCTCGAACGTGCGCTTGCCCGGGATGCCGGCGAGCACGTAGGCGGTGTCGAGGGCCTCGGCGACCGCGGCGGGCAGGTCGGCGCGGACGGTGTCGAAGGTCAGCACGACCTCGGGCAGCGGGTCGGCGCCGCGGTCGCCCGGCAGGGAGATCGGGATGTCCTGCACCCCGAACCCGTCCGCCGTCGCGGCCTTCGTCGCCGGCGGGGCCGTGAGCGCGTCGAGGTCCGGGAGCGGCACGGGGGCCGGGCCGGGGGTGGTGCCGTCGCGCGGGGCGACGGCCCGGACCTCGGGCGCCGGGACGCTCACGGCTCGAGCGCGGGCTTGAACACCAGCTGCAGCCCGATCTGCGAGCCCGCGTGGGCCTGCACCTGCCCGGGGGCGATCGATGGGTCGCGGGTGTGGGCCTCGGTCCGCACGGTGACCGATCGCCCGCGCCGGTCGGCGGGGATGGCGACGGTGTCAGCGACGATCATGACGTCCTGCTGCGGGAACTCGCCGATGTCGGACTCGTAGTTGACGTCGAACATCGACGGCTCGGTGCGGATCCCGTCGATGTCGACGCGCAGCTCGCCCCACACGTCGCCCTCGGCCACGCCGGGGTTGACGACGAACCGGACGTCCGCGGCGGCCGCCCAGGTCGGGATCGGCACGGTCCACCGTGCGGCCGGCGGCCACGCCGTCCAGGCGGTCTGGTCGTGGGCGAGGACCGCGATGCCCTCCTGGCGGGCCGTGCCCGTCCACAGCGCGCCGGCGCGTCCCCCGTCCCCGGGGCGGTCGGGTGCTCCGGGGTACTCGGGCAGCGTCCCGTCGGGCTGCAGCCACAGCTGGGGTGTCGGCACCACGACCGTCCACGGCTCGCCGTAGGGCACCGCGTTGTTCAGGTCGTCCTGCTGCTCGCGCAGCTCCTCGTGGACGGCGAGGTAGAGCGGGTCGTCGATGTCGGGCATCGGCCCGCCGTTCCACGGCTCCCGTGTGCGCAGGTAGTGCAGCAGCGCGCCCTCGAAGCCCGGCCGGACGCTGACGAGCACGCGTGCGGCGCCGGACTGCAGGAACTTGGCGTAGAGCGGGTCGACCTCGTCGTAGTAGCGCTGCGCGTCGTACCACTTCCGCGGCAGCCGGCCCCAGAAGTACGGGTAGAGCACGTAGTTGAGCTGCTGCCACTCGAAGGCCTGCTCGAGGAACTGGATCGTGCTGCCCTCGTCGACGGCCTCGGCGACGTCGATCGCCGGAATCTTGATGTCCGCGTCGGCCGTCGTCACCTTCTCCTGGACGCTCGTGACCGTGATCTTCTTGCCCGGTTGGCTGGTGTCCTCGGTCGTGGTGGTGATCTTCTCGATCGCCTCGACGGGCAGCTTCGCGGCACGGGTGCTCATCGCGTCGAACACGATGTCGTCGGTGGTGGCACCGTCGGCGTCGAACTGCTTGGCGATCATGCTCAGACAGCTCTTGCGCAGCTCGGTGCGGATGACGTCCTGGTTGATGCGGGGGTTGCGCCCCTGGATGACGACGCCCTGGCGGACCTTGTGCGCCGCGAGCGCCGCGTCGTACTCGTCCTGCGCGGCGAGGTACTCGCGCTGCGCCTGCTGGTAGGCAGCCATGATCGTTTCGTAGACGCGGATGCGCCAGTTCTGCAGGTGGCTCGGTGTCGGCACGATCTTCAGCCCGACACCGAGCGAGTACGACTCGGTCCGGTAGGACCACACGGCGACCGCGGTCCGGCCGACGAGCATCGGGTCGAAGGTGAACTTCCGCTCCTCCCAGCCCATGTGGCCGACGTTGCTGCCCGGTGATTGGAGCTCGTTCTGACCGCCGATCGAGACCGACACCCCGTGGTTGGTGGACTTGTCCATCCCCTCCCAGTTGCCTTTGATCAGGGCTTCCACGGCTCCGTAGCCCTCGGGGATGTCGAAGATCTCCTGCTCCGCCGTCGACTCCGCGGTCTGGGGCTCCATGATGATCGTCATCGGCACGGTCTGGGGGAGCGGCTCGGGCGCCAGCCCGCCGAGAGGGAAGATCTTCGTCCAGGTCGCGACGGTGGACGAGTCGATCAGGTTGACGTCGAGCTCGGGGCGCGGCGGGGGCTGCGGGATGTCCGGGCGCTCCTCCTGCTCGCGCTCGTGGTCGAACACCGAGAGCACGAACGCGGCGGGCTCGGGGATCATGAACTCGTACATCAGGCGCTTGCCGTAGTTGTAGACTTGGGCGTCGTAGACGCTGTCCACCCAGCGGTAGATGCCGGTGACGCCGTCGTTCGCGCCGGCCAGCTCGTGGCGGTCGAGCTGCTCGTTCTGCGTGAGCCGGCGCGTCGTCCGCTCCTCGCGCACGCTGGTCTGGATGCGCGAGAGGGAACGGTCGACGACGTCCTTGGCGAAGTTGTTCGCCCCGCGCCGCGAGTCCGTCTGCGACCGCGAGTACTGCGCACCCGCCTGCGCGGAGTACTCGACGACGCCGTAACGCCCGCTGACCTGCCCGGAGACCTCGACCGAGAGGTCGTTCTGGATGGTCGTCTCGGTCTCGCTCTTGAGCTCGAAGCGCTCAGACTTCGACTTCTCGGTCTCGGTGGTCTCGCTCTTCTCCGTGATCGTCGAGAGCAGGTCGTCGACCTGGTCCAGCTGGCGGACCTGGCGAATTTTCTTCTCGCCTGGCAGGACGTTCTCGATGTGGGCGATCGCGCCGGGCTCGTACCGGCGGAGGAACTGCTTGACGACGAGCAGGTCGCCCACGCCGACCGGCCGGATCGGGTTGAACGGGACGTAGTAGCCGACGAGCGCAGTGATCATCGGGTGGATGGCGGGCTGGGCGGCGAGTGCCTCGCCGAGCACGGGCAGGTCCCCGGCATAGACCCGGCGCACGACCGTGAGCGACCGGATCGCAGCGATCAGGCGGGTCGCGTCCACCGGGCGGCGGCGCACGGCGACGGTCGCGCGGTAGAGCCGGTCGAACAGTTCGCCGAGGTCCTTCGCGAGGCTCGGCGCGGTGGCCGTCGCCTCGCTCTCGGCGCGGGCGGCGTACCCGGTCCAGGAGCCGCCCGCCGACTCGGGCCAGGCCGCGGTGAACGCCGCGGTGGCCTCCTCGGCGGTCGTGCCGGAGCCGAGCAGCGCCACCGCGCCGGCCAGCGCGTCCACACGCTCGCCGGGGGTGTCCTCGGTGATCGGTCCTGCGGCGACCACCTTCGTGGCGATCTCCTCGTTCGCGTCCACCACGGCCTGGGGGGTGGTCTTCCCGGCGCCGGTGCTCTTGACCAGCCCGTACACGGCCGTCGCGGCGGGGCTCTTCGCGAAGCTCGCGTCGTCCTTGTCGAGCGCCACCGGCTCGCCGGCGGGGACGGGATGCGCCAGCCGCTCGTCGCGGATCGCGCCGTCGCCCTCCGCCCCCAGCGACCGCACCGTCATGAACTTGAACAGGTCGACGGCGTCGGCCACCGTTATTCCCCCCTCGGCTCTTTGTGCCGTTCGTGCCCATGGCAGGTACGAACGGTCGCAGATCGTCGAGGATCAACACATTCGGCCTAATCGTCGGAGAAACTTGTTGACCCTCTGTTGCCATCCTGACGTGCAGTCGGCCATGCGCGCGCCGGGCAACTGGGTGAGAAGGAATCGCCCACCTGAGCGACCTCCGCCGCGGTGTCCGATGGCCGCGGCGACGGCGTCGGCCTTGGTGGTCGGCACGGACCCACGTATGGACCTGCCCGCAGATCGAAGCGGCGCCGCACCGCACCGCCACGACGTCGAGACAAGGCCGTCCTGCTGCAGGCCGCGCTGCGGGTGCCGCGTTGACCCAGCCGGCTCCGGAGACGCGGCGTTCGCGGCGGTCACCCAGTCGCTGGTCGGGCTCATCGCCACGGAGAAATCGAGATCAAGGCGCTCGGGAGGAACACGCCCAGAACGTTCAACACACCCATCCGAAGTCCGAGGCCGTAGGTAGCCAATTTGGCCTTACGTCCCACGCCCCCCGGGTGAGCCCCACAGGGTCGACGACCGGCAACCACGGCGCTCGCCCTATGTTGTCCTGCCCGTTGCGTTGGCGCCCGTCGGCAGCGCCCTGCAACGCGGCCGAGCGCGCGATCCAGGACAGTGCCTAGAGTCAGGCTCCGCCCGGGCTCACCTCGTCTCTCCTGTCGGTCGGGCGTCGGGGGCTGTAAACGTGGTGCTCTCCCTGCCCTTCAGGGCTACGTCGGGCGACTCGCTGCGCAAAGAGGTGTATAGCTCGTGCTCCAGCAGAGGTCGCCGAGGTGGGGGACAGGCCGCCTACCAGTGGCGGTACGACGTCTGGTTCCACACGCATTGACAGCGAAGCGATTCGAAATCTTGATTGCTTCGGAGGCTTCGGTCCGACGCTGCTGCTTAGCCTCGCCGACCCCGGTCCACCGATCGCTGTGGAACCGAACGCGACCACGATAGTCAGTCTCGTCGTCCGAAACGGGGTCGGACAGGGGTGCGGAACGCTCCGTGCATCAAGCGGCCTCGTTGCTCACGTCGTAAACTGACGGGATCCCGATATTCGGTTGATCGGGTAGGGCGGCGAGCGCCTACACCTGAGAGGCCAGATTCTCGCCTAGCGCTTTACAAGTTCGGTGAGCGCTCAGTCGTAGGGCTCAGCCTCAGCCTCGGCGAGTTTGGGCGTAGGGTTAGTGTTTCCTGAGCAGCTTGAGAAGCCTCGGGAGGATGCCGACTTCGGCAAATGACGAACAGCAAGGTTGTTCTTGATCCAGCCAAGTTGGGTGAACTAACTTGCGGTTGGGCTGTGGCGAGTTCACGATGATGGTCAATTGCCTCTTCCGTGCCACGTAGGGAGTCACCACGACCACGTTCAGCTAAGGGTCTGGGCAATTGGCCTTCTCGCCTGTGCGCTAAGACTGTGGGACTTTGTTAATCTCGATACTGTGCTACTGGTTCAGAGTACGCTACCCTTCATCATGTGTCTCGCCTGCTGACATGGACCCTCCGACTCCTGTGGGTATTGGGTGCGATTCTCTTTCTGGTAGGGATCGGGGTTTTCGGGCGATTGCCAGAAAAAGAAGACCAGAATCCAGGCGGCTGGTGGGACACGTCAGGGTACATCGTGAACTTGGCCTCTGGACTCACGGCGGCGTGTTTCGGAGTCCCAATCGCGTTCTTCGTGTTACAGCGACTCTTACGTGATCGCGCGAACGACGATCGTCAATTAGCGATGGTAAAGAACGCGATTACAAGCCTGGAACGGATCGAGCGCACAATCTACTCCCTGTCAGGGGTTCGATACGACTGGTTTAGAACGGGAAGTATACGCTCCCTAGAGGAGGAATTCGATGACTTCGTCAGAACAATTGAAGAGATCGTCCTTCACGCAAGGTCGTCTGGGGACGCTGGACCGAAGCTCAAGGACGCCAATACACACCGAGCGCGGTTTGATGAGATGAACTCGTCACTCGGAGACTCGATAGAAGTTGAAATAGGCAAGACTAGAGTTCGCGGGCTAGTCGAACTTCATCGTACCGGTATCAACGCGGCGTTAGCTGCGGAGGGCCTCGACCCGACCCACGAGGAGCTGTTGTCGAAGTTGGAGAATTTGCCCAACGAAAGCAACCTCACAAATATACATGAACCGTTCCTCGAGGTGTCTCGTGACGTACTCACCTTCTTCAGTGGCTCGCCGCTCTTGGCGGACAAGGGGCAGGAAATTAAGGATCGATGGCAGATGGAGGCGGGTCAGCATTACGTGGCGTGGAGAGACGCATTTATGAAGCTCTATGACGACTTGAGTAGGTTGCGAGATATGGTCGATGGCGTCGATGACGAACGTGCCAGGCTGTTTTCGACGATCGGGCGGGATGTCTACGGACGTAAGCCATCGGCGAGGGAGACTGCAATGCTCGATAGATTTGGTCCTGGGAAGTACTTGTGACTCTCGGCGTTCAGTCGTACTCCACGTGGGCGGTCGCGCGCCACGGTCGAGCGGTCGCGGGGTCGTTCGACGAGCACCGCGCTACCGCAGTCTGCTGGTACTCGAAGCGCTGCACCTCGACGCGCTGGAGGTTGATGAGGCCCGCAGAACTGTTTCCGCCCCGATTGGAACGATAGAGTTGAACGCCCCCACGCCCCCCACGCAGGGGATGCGCCTCGACGATGACCTCGATGGGTACGAGCAACCGGTCGGGACGTACGGGCAGCGCTTCTTCGGCAGAATCGAGCCAGATCACTAGGTCGCCCCGGTCGCGGCCGATTTGGCGCAGCCGCATCCCGTGCGGGGCCAGAAGTTGGCGGCGCACCGCATCGATCGCTCGCCGCCACGTTGCGCGAACGGCCCGCTCCAGGTCAGCAACGTGATCTCGCGAGTCGTTGCCGCTGAGCCTGGCGAGCAGCTCTTCGGCTCCAATGTCCTCGACGCTCACCCTGAAGGAGCTTCCCCCGGCCAACGCCCTCGTCATCCCAAGGAGTCGAATGGGCGACGCCTCGCCCCCGGCGAGCAGGCTCCCGGCGGTCTGGTGTGGCCTCCTTCGTGGCCTCAAACCATGGCACGTGGTGGGACCGGGTGTGGGTGGTGAACTCGGTGACGTGCGCCGCTGGACGCACCGAGCACACCGTTGACGGTGACGAGAGTTCTCGTAATGCGTGCTTCGTGTAGCTGCTGATGCGATCGCCACACCTGGGGCCTACCGCAATCTGTGCCCTACCATCTGTTGCGGTCGGGATCGGCGTACTGATGCTGGCGCTCTGAGGGCCTTCCCGCGCGGCACTTTGCCCGCCGTAACGAAAGGCCACCGTGGCGCAGCGCACTACCGTCACCGTGCTCGATGACCTCGACCAGAGCGAAGCCGACGAGACCGTCGAGTTCGGCCTGGACGGGGTGAGGTACGAGATCGACCTCACCGAGAAGCACGCGACCGCGCTGTGCGACGCGCTCAAGGACTTTGTCGAGCACGCGCGACGCACCGGGGGACGCCGGCGGGGCAGCTCGACCGGCGCGGCCGGTTCGTCGAGGGCTGGATCAGGGAGTCGCGGCGGGCTCGGCGACCGTGCGGGTGGCACAACCTCGGTCGATCGCGAGCAGAACCACGCGATCCGGGACTGGGCCCCCACCCAAGGCATGACGATCAGCGACCGTGGCCGCATTCCCCGCGAGGTCACCGAGGCCTACCTCCGCGCCCGCTGAGTCGACCGGCTCGCCCCACGGACAAGTTCGCGCTTCGCAGCGCCAACCGCTCGAGACGCCCCGTGGCCTAGCGAGCGTGCCCGCGTCGTCTTGCGCGGCGCGAGCCCATATCCCCAGGACCTTCAGCTTCCCTAGCCGGTGCGCTCCTCGGGTTTGCGCCGGAGAGCCGCGGGGGCTTCGGATCGCGCGATCAACCCGCGTCGAGCACGCCGAACGGCCGCTCTCCTCGACCACGCCGGCGTGCCACGGTCCCGCGCCTCTGGAGATCGACCGACTCTTCGTTGCAGCGAGGCACCGTGCTGCGCCTGCAGCTCCTCCAAGTCGAAGACCGTCTGACCGGTCCCATTACTTGGTGGAGCGCCTCGCTCTACAACCTCTGAGTGTCCCTCCGGGTGTTCTGTAGGCCATACGGGGACCCTCGATCCCGGACAGTAGCAGTAGCGCACTGAATCCCTTTACCTTCAGCTGACTTCGGGCGTGCATGGGGGGAAACATGGCCGCATCTAGGGCTGCTAGGCGACTCTCGGTAGCCGTAACGATGATCGCGGTGATCGGGCTCGCGACGAGCTGCGCCACCGGCCCGGTGGGCACGCGGCCTCCCCCCACGGCCGCGGTCACCGCCGCGCCACCGGCCAGGCAACAGACGGCGGGCGGTCAACGAACCGTCGACCCGCTGGACGAGATCGGCGACCAGGAGGTGGCGCAGGCGCCATCGGGCGCGGTCTTTGACGGCGGTCAGGCCTCCGAGTCGCTGACCCCAGTGGCCGTTTCTGCGCAACTGGAGGCGGTCGTTCAGAACGCGGACCGGGTATGGACGGGCTACCTACAGTCCGTTGGCCTCCGCGAGCCGTTCGTCTCCTACCAGATCATCGCTCCGGGCTACCAGTTCTCGAGCACGTGTCTAGCGCAGCCCGTGACCTCGGATCATCCCAACGCGTACTACTGCCCAAGCGACGGCGACCAGACGTACTCCGGCGGGATCATCCTTCCCGTCAACACATTCATGAGGATGTGGAACGGGTCGGTCTTCGGTCAGCGTTCGGCGCAGGTGGGCGACTTCGCCGCCGCGACGCTAGTGGCTCACGAGTTCGGACATCACGTACAGGACGAGATCCGAGAACAGGGCGGCTTGCCGGACATCGCCAGGTTGGACTCCTACGGGCGGAGCGTCAAGATCAAGGAGAAGGAGTTGATCGCGGACTGCTTTGCCGGCGTCTGGGCCAACACTGCCTACTACGCGGGCTACCTGACCGACACGGACAAGGAAGAGGCCGTCGCCGCCCTCGAGGCGATCGGCGACTCCGGTATCGGCGGAAACGACCCGCATGGCACGCCCGCTGAGCGAAAGTACGCATTCGAGCTCGGTTACGAGTATGCCCCCGCGATGTGCATCAATACCTACTGGCCGGGTGTGCAGGCGAACTAACGCACACTGCTACTCCAGTTGACTGACGCTCGCGGCCCTGGGCAGCGCTGCTCCTCATAAGGGTGCGCCCCCACTGCACAACATCGAGGCGGAAGGCGATGAACAAGAAGAGAAGGACGAAGCGTTCGAAAGCGGAAGAGTCGTCGCCCCCGACTCCGTGGTATCGGCGCGCGACTACCTGGTTGATTACGGCCGTAGTCGCGGGTGTCGCGACCTTCATCGCAACCGCGACCACAACCGGACTCGCTGACGTGACCAGACTCTTGTCCGACCCCATTGAGATTGTCGGCGAGCGGCAGTTCGACTGCCCTTACGAGTTCGTTGTCCCACGGGCTTCGATCACCGAGGTCCCGGTTCCGCCCAGTGTTGAGACGGACTCTCAAGGGCGTCAGGCATGGGTGGATGGCGTCGACGCCGTGGACGCCAACTATACACTTGTCCGCCTCACGATCACCGGGAAGAGCGACACCGTGGTCCTGCAAGGCCTGGATCTTGACGTAGTTTCGCGCCAACCGCAGATGTCCGGCATCTACACCGCAGCCCACTGCGGTGATGCCCTCGCGGCACGATTCATGGCGTTCGATTTGGATCGTCGACCACCGCTCATGACTGTGTCGGAGGACTACAGCGGTCTGAGCTCGGACGAGCCTTCAAGTCCGCCTAATCCTGTCAGCTTCCCGTTCAAGGTGAGTCCAACTCAGCCCGAGGTCTTCTTTGTATCGGGGGCGACGGCCGACTGCGACTGTAGCTGGGTGATGCGACTGCGTTGGACGGCCGGGGGTCGATCAGGCGAGACCATCATCGATGATAACGGTGTCCCATTCCGAACCACCTCAACGCGGGGCTTGACGCCCTGGGGTTCGTATGGAGGAGAGCCGTGGCAGGAGGGGGGTCGCGGTGGCTAAGAGGCCGCTGTCCCCGCAGGTTGGGCGGCTTCGGCGACGCAAGTCCCGCCAGCCGGTGCCGGTCGACCCACCGCCGGTATTGCCGCCGTCCGACCCGCCCTCGCCGGCCACGCATGAGGGCTCCCGTGTCAAGCGGGCCCTGACGTGGACAGCGCTCGCGATCGCGACCGCGATCATTGGCGCTCTGGTGACCGCGAACGCGGAGTCCATCAAGGAATGGATATCCCAATCGGAACCGATCGAAGGCGGGGTTGCGGACAGGCAGGTGTTGCCCGAGAACGGCTTTTCGCTGCTGGTTACTGATCCCGCGCGGCTATCGCCAGGCGTGGCGCAGATGGATGCCTGCAGCGATCTCTGGCGCGAGGGACTGAGGGCGGGCGGTATCCCTGTACAGCCGAGGACTCAGGTGGCCGACCTGCGGTCAGGGTCGGAGACCGGTGCGACCATCGTCGGTCTGCGGGCGCGGGTTACCCAGCGACTTCCCGCAGCGGATGGCGCACTGCTGGAGTGTCCCGCGGCGGGTCCTCAGGAGCCGACGCAATTCGCGTTCGCGATCGGTGACAACAATGTGGCCGAAGCTATCCGGCCGGCAGACGGCGACGCCGGAGCCGGGGACCAGGCACAATTCGGCAATGGCTTCCGACTCGAATTTAAGAAGGACGAGGGTCAAGCGCTCGCTCTTCTGGTCGAGCCACCGCGCGAGTCGATCTTCTGGCACTACGAGGCAGACGTGACGACGGACGGTCGCACAATCACCACGATCGTGCTAAACGATAACGGCCGAGATTTCTATAGCCCCGGTTCCAGGGCTTCGAACGAGTACTTGGAGGGGCACTCGGCGGGCGTCGACGTCACCGACTGGGGAGTGGAGCGCGGCTCGCGGGTCGTCGGCGAGCCAGGCAACCAGCGTCTGATGCAGGGTCAGCTCGACGTACCTTTCGAGCCCGGCATGGAGTACTACAGGCCCCGTCCGGACTCAACCAACGCTGGCTCCTCTTCGTCGTTCTGGCTTCGACGTGACGGTCGGAAGCTGTTGTCGGTCAACGTGCCGGGATCCGCGCCCGACGTCTTACCGGAGATGTACGACTTGTGCGGAGGATCTGCGAATGGCGACGACGACCGACGGGGGTATACGAAGTCCAAAGTCGTGTCGCCACCGCTTGTGGAGCAGGTCGCTGGACAGCCCGTCGAGCGGACAACGGTGGACTACGTCTGCAGCATCGGGGTGGGCGTGGCGCGGGACGGTGAGCGAGGCACGCCAGGATACTTCTACTGTCGTGGACTACCGTGCGCGGAGTCCGCGCTCAGGGCTACCGTGGTGCGCTTCCCGCTCGCCAATGTCGAATTTCTGTCGTGGTCGAATGAGACCGCTACCCAGGACGTCCAGCTTGTCGACCGGCTGCTGCGGGATGCCCGTGTTGACGGACTTCCGGCGGGACCGGCACCAGGCGCTCTGGCGGTCGAGCCGGTCGTTCCCCTTCCGCCCGCCGGGTACCCAGATTGGGTCGCGGGCCGGATCGCCTCGCCGACCGACGTGGGCCTTCTGACTGCGGTTGAAGCCGACTCGGAGGGCCTGGTGGTGACGTTCGATAAGGTGGACTATCGAGCCTGTGCTTGTCCGTCGGGGGGCGCGTTCACAAACGTCAACTCGAATATTCGCAGGCTTCGGGTCCTAACAGAAACTGAGATTGATGCGACTGGGGGTGGTAGCGTGACTGTGCTTCCTGAAATCGTCAGCCAACGTCGGCTCGTCGTCCTGAGCCGCGATAGTCAAGGACGGGTCCTGCACATCGTGGCGCAGTAGCGATTCCGCCGAAAGTCGCTGAGGACGATCCGTAGCTCGCCGCGCCTGTGCGGGTCTGCTCCGCCTCGGAGGCACACTGGATTCATGTCACGGGTGTCAGGGTGCAGTCCAGGCGCCCGGACCAGCGAGAACGACCACGGGCTCAGTTAGGGCGAGCGTCTGAACACGACGCCCGCCGCGAGACCGAAGTGTCGAACGCCTCGTCTTGCGCGGTGGATCACCACCGGCATCAGGTCCCGGATCACCTCGCGGCGGGCGGCCACGCTAGGAGGTGCTCGCAACTGTCCGGAGGCGATGACCGACTCTTGAGCTCGCCGCGAGCGCCAGACCCCGACCCCGGTGGTCCTTGCGCGAAGCTGCGCAGGCGCCAGAGGTGAGGTAGCTCGGTCGGGTGAGGTGGCAGGTGCGGCGAAACGGATGTCCGTGGCGACGCGACGAACCGGTTGGTTCGATCGTCGTCGGGGGGACACACGGCCAGGCACGCCGAGGTACTGCTGGACCCGCCCACCGCGCCCGTCGAGGCACGATCGTCAATTGCGGGCCTGCCGGTCGCTCGTCGCCCACGCCCGCCGACTTTTCCGCACGCGAACGTCAGGACCAGGGCGCGGCAGCTGCTGATGGTCGGTGTCCTGGTGGCGGTGGCCGCCGTGTCGGGCCTCACTGGCGGCCTGATCGCGGTGACGATGGCGCCGCAAACCACCCCGGCGTTCACCCCGTCCACCTCGTTGGTTGAGGTCGACCCGCCCGCCGTGGCAACGCCCGCGCCCGCCGCTACCCGGCCTGCGACGCCCGCCCGGGTAGAGGAGGCCACCACCATCACGCGTCCTTCGACCTCGGGGCGGTCCCGCGCTTCGAGCAACAATGCACAGTCTGAGGCCACGGAGACCGTGGCGGACGACACCGACGACGAGGATCGTGCGAGCTCCAGCGGGGCCTCGACCCGGTCCTCGCGGGGCGACGGTTGCCGCCCCTACGAGCACAAGCTCACGACCGGCTACTGCAGTCCCGACACCGACGTTCTCGACGAGAACGGCAACCCCGACCCGGCGCGAGCGGTCGTGCCCGGCAACCCGCGCTGACACCTTCGTACTCAGCGGAGCTCGATCCGCGACACCGTCCAAGCAGGCACGCAGCACGTTTCCCGGTCCGTCTCCGGGCAGCCAGTTCGCGCCCGCGGCAGTGCAGCGCTACCCCCCCCGCAGGGAGCCTTCGCCCTACCGGACGGCATCGAGGTGCCCGAGCTCCACTCGAATGTCCTCAAGACGGGGCGGTTGAACGTCGCCCGGTGCGGGCTCGGGCTCACGATCGAAGCGGGACCACAGTCAGCGCGATCGTCGGGCACATCGAGCACACGGCTTAGGTATGGGATCTTGATCGGAGCCCACGACGCGACAGGAGGCTCAGCGAGACGACCGGAGCCTGCCTCGCACCGAAGACCTACAAACCTCGTGGGGATACTGCGAGCAGCCCCAGGGGCGCGAGCCCATCGGACCTCAGCAAACGGGGCGTGAGCTCGTGAGTGCTGGCACGGCGACTGCGCGCTACTCCGGCGAGGCCAAGGCCGCCGCTGGTAGGACTAGCGAGCTGGTTGCTCTCCGAGCCGGGGCCACCGTCGAAGGTCCTGTCGCGGCCCTGGCCGGGAGCCACGGCAGCGCCCTGGCGCGTGTGCTCACAGCGGCCAGCCTCCTGCTCGACGAGGTCGCCGTGCATGACCGCTCCGCCGTGATCCCGGAAGGGTCAGTGACCGGCGAGCTCGCGCCCGTCGCCGGCGGCTAAGTGATCTCGGTCCACGAAATGGTCCACGAACTGCCTCCCGCCGATGCCTCTGATGCCCAGTCGATCACCCGCGGTGCCCGCTTATGCCCACCAAGACCTGGCCCGCCCAGGGTGGGCACGTTACTACGGATTCAGAAGCCGGCCCGTCGACACCTTCGGCCCGGCGGGCCGGCGCGGACGCCGAGCTCGTCACCTTCGATCGGACACTGCTCGCCCGAAGCTCGGGCCGCAGCGGCGGCACTGCGTGCGGCCGCCGATGAACTCTCCGCGGCGCTGCACGAGTGCGTAGGCGGACAGGAGCCAATTCGGCTCGGCCACCGCCATGACGTGGACACCGCCGCCGGGGTCGACTCAAGCACCACCGTCCACCACCTTAGTGAAGACATCTTCAGGGGCCGATAAACCGGGCAGCTGACCTGGACTTCGCCACCTACCCCTTGCGGCCAGGAGCGTCTGGTACGCGCGAGAATGGTCATCCCGTGGGCGAACGATTATTAGCCACTCTAGGTAGCAACTGCCACCTGATCGCAGCAGTTGCTAGGCTGAACGATACAGTGACCTAGCGACCAACGGCTGAGTCGGATACTCTCTGCGTCTCTCGGCCTATGCCTGGTGTGCCGGGACCGATCGATCGGCGGAGACATGACCGTGGACCCGAGGCGCTCTCCGTCGACACCAGCTGATCGGACTCGGTGGTTCGCTTGGACAGTCAAGGCAGTCGGGAGTCTGAATCCCCTTCTCGTGGCCGCTTTGACAGTCGTAGCGGGGGCATTAATGGTCGGAACTCCGATCCTGCTTAGTGCCCAGAGCGAGAGCCTGAAGAACGGCCAATTCTGTGTCTTCAGCGCGCCGAGTGGTGCGTTGACCCTAGGGCATGTGGGTTGGGCCTTTCAGACGGGCCCCGACACATGGAGGTATGGAGCGACGGAGGGGGTCTCGCCGCAGGGGAGTCAACAATTCGGTGTCGCGCCGGGAGCCGATAACCGAAGTTGGCAGGCGGAGGGAAGCTGGGAAAAGGTCAAGGACAGCTTCCGCGCTGGCGGCGATGAGAACATGGGCTCGACCTACTACCAGTCGTATAAGTGCAAGACGGTCTTTGACGCTCGTGTAGATGACGCGAAGGACGCGGCGGACGCAAGTGAAGGAGTCGGCTACTTCGTCGGAAATAACAATTGCTTGACAGAGGCGGTCAAGATCGGGAGGTCTTACGGAGTGGAGTTGCCTTGGGGAGGCGCTTGGAACGCCCCTAATGCTTTCTACGAATTCGGGCCCACGGCAGGCTGGGTAAAGGGGATTCTCGGAGGCAGCGACCCGAATCTCCGTCCTCCGTCACCCCAGCAAATGGGGCTCCCGTGCGCAGCGGGTTACGCGCGCGATTGGTACGGAAGCTGTCAGCCCGCGAGCCCTGGCCTGGCGCCACAAGCTCCCTATGTGCCGCCAGCTCAAGAACTGCAGTCGTTGGACGGAATTTGGACGCTCAATAGGGTTAATCAATCCTGCGTTCGATTCCCCGACGGCTGCAGCTCCACACCATTCAAGATCCGCGTCTCTAATTGCGTCGGAACTGCGCAATGCTCAATGGTGCGCACGGACGGTGTTTGGGAAGCTGGATTCTTGATGGGCGACGGAAGTGGGGGTTGGGTCGCGGAGTTCAACGATGTAGGTATCACGTGCGAAGGTCAGGAGAATAGGGCATCGATCGAGCTTAGGCTCGTTTTCGCGCCAGCAAGCAACACGGTCACGGGCACCTATCGCGTCTCGGCTTCGCGCAATCCGCCTAGTTGCCAGAGCAATGCATCGGCTACTTATAGCGTGAGTGGCCGGCGGTAATAGCGAGTCGGGGAGCTTCGCGGACGGGCGCGGTAGGTCATGCAAGAGCTCCGTTGCGACCGGTGAACGGCGTCGATGCATCTGTCATGTCGGCCCGAGCCCCGGCTTTCGAGGACGTGTCGAGGGTCTGGGGCACCGGCCGGGTGCTCTCAAGGCTCGGCCAGCGGACCGAGAGGCAACATCATCGTCGGGGCCTACGCGCCGTTCTGGCGGCGCCGCGGCTGGTTCGGTGACCAGGCGCTGGTGGGCGTGCACTGTTGCACCTATGTCAACGGGCGGCGCGGTCCGGTGCCGCTGATCCCGTACGGCAGGGTCGGCGGCAACCCCGTGAGGTTCCGGCGGCAACTCAGAGACCGTCGATCTTGGCCATGGCCCGTGGAGGGAGTCTTCGATAGCAGGGACCGAAGAAGAATCTGTCCGAGTATCCCGACGAGCTGCGTGAGCGGGCTGCCAGGACCGTGCCTGACGACTGAGGGGCGATCGAGCTCGTGCTCTTCGCGTGGAGCAAGTCGTGGAGAACAACGGTGTCAACTGGTGTGCGTGGAGTATGTCTGGGAGACCCGTGCTGGCACTAGAGTCGCTGGTAGAGGCTGTGTGAGGCGAACCACGGGAATCTTTTAATCCGTTGGTTGTGGGTTCGAGTCCCACGGGGCCCACAAGCTTCTGACCAGGAGCGTTGCTGGCGTCTCGATGATCGAGAACCTCGAAGGGTGGCTCGAGAATCAGCCTCGTGGTGCGGGTCCTGTACTCCGCACGCCGCTGACTAGCGCACGAACGCTTGCCGAACTCGTCCGCGGCGAGTGCCCGATGCTCTATGGGTTCCGCGAGGCGCGCTCGTACTTCCTCGGGCTAGCAGAAGTCCCTGTAGCCGGAGAGGTGGCAGGCCGCCCAGCGCTGAGCGGCGGTGACCGGCGCCGGTCGGTCGGTCCCGTCCGGGTCGACGGTGTAGCGCCATTGACACGGATTGTCGGCGGAAATGGCGTCGAAGTTGCAGCCGTGGGGGTTGGCGCTGTTGACCACGCCTTCCTGGTAGCCGGCGGGGCAGGTCTCGAGGTCGGCTGAGCACTGGGTGCGTTGTGTGCCGGTGCCGCTCCCGTCGCACTCCGGGGTGTCGAGTCCGTCGCCGACGAAGGAGTCTTCGCACTCGAAGGGCACGGAGCGCGAACCGGTGGGGCGGGCGCGGTCAGGGGTTGCGGTGGTCGTCGCTGCCTGTTGTCCGGTACCGATGAACGCGACGCGACCCGAGTCCGTCAGCCCGACGCCGTAGTCGCCAGCCGAGTAGAGGAAATCGACCTCGGGACGGGGCTGAGGCGGGCGCCGCAGCGCCTCGAGCAGCCCAGCTCGGGCCACGTCGGGTGCAAGGCGGGCGCGCAGTGTCGACCATGAGGCGGCGGTGTCGTCGGGTGCGTACAGCGCTCGGACGGCCGTCATGTCGTTGGTCTCGAGCGCGGAGTACAGGCCTCGCGCGCCGTCGGCGGCCGGCGGCGGCAGAGGGCGACCATCGGTGTCGACGACCGCGGGACCGATCTGCGGTCCCGAGGCGGCCGGTTGCGCGGACGTCGCCTCCGAGGACGCGACCGGGGTCGGTGAGGTGGTCGATGACGCTGAGAACCACCACACTCCGACAACGCCGAAGGTCAGCAGCGCCACGGTCAGTGCCACGGCGAGGCCAGTTCGCCCCCAGTGGCCGCTGCGGAGGGGCGGACGCGCAGTACGGGAGCCGAGGCGCGCGTCCCTGGCGGGCAGTGCCAATGGCTTCGTGGGCGCATCGCTTGCGCGCCCCGCGGCGTCGTGTTGCTGCAGCTGTCTCAACGATCCCCCCGGTACAGACGCGCCCGGCGCCGCCGTCCGCCGACCGGCGCACCACGGCGATGCGCTGACGACGGTGGCGTCTCCCGCTCCGCGCGAGGTCGGTGGCGGCGTGGGCACCCAGCGATCGAGTCGCCGCTGGATGATCCGCTCGTCGTCGCTTCGGCCGATGGCGTTACGCAGAGCCGCGGGACCCAGGCCAGCCGACCGAGCTGCGCAGTGCATGGCGTCGTCGAGGTTGTGCCGAGGAGGGCGAGCCCGTGGGTGGCGGCCCTGACGCGATTCGCTGGGCTCTTCGAGTGCGTCGGGTGCCTAGCGCCAGGCGTCGTGGGATGGCGTGAGCTCGCCTCCCCGGTGACCGTCACCCTTGGCGCCGAAGCTCCCGGACGGTGGACGAGGCCACGCCCTGGGGATGCTCGCGAGAAGTTCTTCAGAAAAGTGTGCGAGTCGCTGGGGCCCGCTGCTCTTACCCGCGTGACCGCCGCCGAACCCGGCTGCGGAAGAGCTGCGAGGAGCCCCTGATACCCCAGCATTGTGCCATGTCGTCCGGCTTCCGTGTCCTGCTCGGCGGAGCCCTGACTGCGGGTCTGCTGTTCCCCCTCGGCGCCGGTGTCGCCGTCGCGACCTCGCCGCAGCCAGTGTGCGCCGCGGTGGTCGAGGCCGAGGCGCTGGTCGAGGAACGCCAGGACGCCCTGGACAAGGCCCTGGCCGCCTACAACCGGCAGAAGACCGTGATGGCCACCGCCCTCGCCACTTTCCAGCGGCTGCAGGCCGACGAGACCGCCACCGCTGCCGACATCGAGGACGCCCGCGTCACCGCGCAGCGAGCCGCGGAGCGCAACACCGAGCTCTTCGCCGCGCAGCAGGCCGCGGGCCGCGCCCTGCAGGAGGCCGTCCGCGAGCGATCCGACGCTCGCGAGCGCGCCGAGGGCGTCGACTGCACCGGCGGCGGGACCGATGACGGGACCGATGGCGGGACCGATGGCGGGACCGATGACGGGACCGATGACGGGACCGATGGCGGGACCGATGACGGGACCGATGACGGGACCGATGGCGGGACGGACGGTGGCTCGTCGGGGGGTCCGGACACTCCGCCGGTGGTACAGCCCGTGACGGTTCACCAGCAGACCAACGTCTACCCGACGTCGGTGTACCTGTGGAACGGGGGGCGTTGGGTGGTCTACAGCGACGGCACTGCCGTGCGCTGCGGCTCAGGCGGACAGGATGTGGAGCGCGTCGAGGTCGTCGACACCGGTGTCGAGCAGGGCGCGCCGTCGACCGAGGACGTGGCCGACGCCGCCTACCCGGAGGGTGGGGTGGCTGCCGGCGACGGCTCCGGCGCGATCAGTCCGGTGGTGCCGATCGCGGCCAGCGCGTTGGGTCTGACCGCGCTGGGCGCCACCGGTGTCGTCTGGCACCGTCGCCGCAGCGCGCCGTGACCAGCCGCCGGGCCGCTCAGCCGGCCGCGTCATCGCCCGAGGCACGAGCGACGAGGCGGCCGGGCGTGGGCCTTCCGGTCGTTCTCGTGCTCGTCGCTCTGGCGGCCTTCGTAGTTGCGTTCTATGTCGGGATGGGCGGTGGTCGGGTCGGTCCGGCATCGGTCGGGCTGCCCGCAGGGCGCACTGCGGTCGAGATGCCTCTTGCGTCGGCTCGGACGACGGCGTTGCGCGTCCCGTCGATCGGGTTGGACACCCGCCGGCTCTCCGAGCTCGGGCAGGACGCGGATCGTCGCCTGGAGGTCCCTTCGGACGCGGCGACGGTGGGTCACTACTCGGGCGGCGCGTCCGCGGGCGGACGGGGACCGGCGATCTACGCCTCGCATGTGGCCTACCGCGGCGAAGGGGGCGGCTTCGCCCACCTCGCCGAGGTCACCGCCGGCGACCAGGTGCTCGCCGAGCGGGCTGACGGGCTCACGGTGGTCTACCGCGTCGACAGGGTCGACCTCGTCGACAAAGACGCGTTCCCCACCCTCGCCGTGTACGGCCCCACCACCGGGCCCGAGCTGCGGCTGATCACATGCGGGGGCACGTTCGACACCGGCGCCGACAGCTTCGAAGACAACGTCGTCGTGTACGGCACCGCTCTCGAGGCCTACCGAACGTGAACCCGATGCGCGCCTCCCAGCGGCACAGACGGCGCTCACCATCGCGCCGCGCACCCCGGTGTCACGCGAGACTCCGGGTGGACCCTGGGTGCCCGTTCAGTCCTGTCTGTCGGGACTCCTCGGGAGCGTGACGGAGACGCCAGGGGAGGGCGGCCGATCCGCCGCGACTTGGGCGGGATTCCGGCGATGTTCAGCTCGGCGCGCCACCGCTATCCGGCGCTCAAGGGCGGCCGTTCGGCGGGCAGGTGAAACAGCTGGCCTGAACGGAGCGATGCGGTGATCAACGCCAGTCCGGGGGGGAGGCGGGTAGTGAGCTGTGTTCCGGCACGGCTCGCTGCTCGCGGGAGTGGAGGGGGTGCGCGATGACGTTCGTTGCTCGAGGTCCGGTGATCCCGTCGTGACGGCGGGGGACGCCCAGGCGGCCGGGCGGCACAGCGCGGAGCTGGTCCGCGACGATCCAGGCGCTCGGTCCACGCCCGAGAGTTGGGCGAGGCCCGCTCTTTGGGCGGGGCCCGACGCGTGGACCGGGCCCATCGCTCTGCAGGACCCGCCGGCGGCTAGCACCGGGCCGCGGCTGATCCACCCCTCAGTGGCCCGTCTGCCGCGGCCACGGCGGGGCGGGGAGCATGCGACCGGGCCGATGCGGGTCAGTGACGCCGCGCTCGCCGCCGCTGCGCCAACCAGCCCAACCGCGTTCGCGGCGATCTACCGCCGCTACGGCGACGCGCTGCACGACTTCTGTCTCGGGATGTTGCGGGATCCAGATGCTGCGGCCGACTGCGTCCAGGACGTCTTCTGCACCGCCGCCACCCGGCTCGGGCAGCTACGCGAGCACGACAAACTGCGGCCGTGGCTCTACGCCATCGCGCGCCATGAGGCCCTCGCGCTGCTGCGCGGACGCCGCCGCGAACAGGTGGCCGATGAGCTGCCCGACCGCCCAAGCCCCGAGCACAGCCCCGACACCCTGGCCGCCCGGCGGGAGCTCGCCGACCTCGTCGCTCGCGCCGCCGGCGGTCTCGCCGATCGGGACCGCACGCTGCTCGAGCTGCACTACCGCCACGGCCTGGACGGCCCGAGCTCGCCGACGCGCTCGGCATCAGCGCCACCAACGCCAACACCCTTGTCTCGCGGCTGCGCATCACGGTCGAGCGCTGCCTCGGCGCCCTGCTGGTCGCCCGCCACGAGCGGGAAGCGTGTGCGGAGCTCGGCGATCTGCTCGGAGACTGGGACGGCACCATGACGGTGCTTCTGCGCAAGCGCATCAACCGCCACATCGAGCGGTGCTCGAGGTGCGCTGAGGCTCGTCGCCGTCTCGTGTCGCCGGCGACGCTGCTGGCCTCGGCGCCCATCATGGTCCAGGCGCCCGGCTGGCTCGGGGACAGCGTCGCCCGCCAAGCGACACCGATGCTGCACAGCACGAGCGGAACCGCCACGGCCGGGAGTTCGTGGTGGCCTGCGGGCCTCGCCGGCGGCACACACACCACTTCCGCGGTGCTGGCACCGATCGTCGCGGCTGTCGTCGCGGTCCCGGCCGTTGCGGTCGCGATGCTGACGGGCGGGGGCACCACCTTGAGCTCCGACGTCGCGCCGGGGGCGCTCGTGCCCTCGACGAGCGAGGTACCTCCGAACCATGGCGCGCCGCCCAGCGCCGCGACCTCGTCCCCGACGCCGAGCCCGTCGGCGGGGCCGGTCCCGACGTCGCGGCTGGCCCCTGGTGCGCCGGGAGCGCCCCCCGGAGGAGCCCGCCCAGGTGCCCCACCCGGCCAGCCCGCGGTACCGGTCCCGACAGCGCCCCTCGGGCCCTTCCGGCGCACACCAGTGGCGCCCGCGCCAGTCGACCCGTCTCGCGTTGCTCCACCTGAGACACTCCCGGGCGACCCGGGGTGCCGCGAGTGCACCTCGGCGACTACCGCCCCGTCCGATTCGCCATCCGGGAGCGGAGGCGGCGGACCGGGTCGGTCCGGGCCCTGATGTTCGACTGAGTCGGCGTCCGCGGGTCCACGAGCCACCCGACCAGTCGGCGTCGCCGTTCGTTGAACAGCCAGCGGCGGCGTCGTCATCGCGGAGCGCGAGCCGCTACGCGGCCGGTCGGTAGGCCAGGACGACCGTGCCGTTGCCGATGTCGGTCACGCCCGTCAGGTCCATGGCCGCCGGGCCGGTGCCCCACACCAGCGACTCCCCGGACCCCGCGACGAATGGGGAGACGCTCACGTGCAGCTCGTCCAGCAGGCCCGCCTCGGCGAGCGCGCGGCTGAACGAGCCGTTGCCGTACTTCACCAGCGTCCCGTCGCCCGCCTCCTTGAGGCGGGCGACGGCCTCGACGGCGTCGCCGTCGAGCACCTCGGCGTTCCAGGTGGTCTCGCTCAGCGTGGTGGAGGCGACGTACTTCGGCAGCGCGTTGATCCTGTCGGCGAGATCGCCGGTCATGCTCGGCCACGTCGCGGCGAAGCCTTCGTAGGTCTCCCGCCCGAGCACCAGGCCGACGGCGTCCTCCAGTAGCCGGAGCTGGTAGTCGAACTGGCGGTCGTTGGGAACGATCTTCATCTGAGCGGCCCAGAAGTCGTCCCCGGTGAACCGGCCGTCGAGCGAGAGGTGGTCGTACTCGATGAGGGTGCGCATGCCGGGGAGTCGACCATCCCGACGTCGGACCGTCTTGTATCGAACCGAAACCACCGAGGTCAGGGCGCTCAGAACGCGAGGAAAGCGACCCCGGCCCGCAGCTCGCCCGGCGTGTGACCGGTCGCCCAGCGCATGGCCCGCGCGAGCTGCGGCTGGTCGTAGTAGCCGCCGGCGGTGACCGCGTCGGCGATCGACCCGCCCGCCGCGAGGAGCTGCGCCGCCTGCCGTGCCTGCTCGATGCTGACGAGCTTGCGCCGCGAGACCCCGACGGCCCGGCGGAACCGCATCTGCGCGGTCCGTTCCGACACGGATCGTGGCCGCTCGCCGTGCCGGACGTCGTCGACGAGCGGGTCGCGGAACAGCAGACCGGCCCGGACCAGCCTGCCGACGAAGACGTCGACGTTCTGCGCGGTCGGCATCTCCCAGTCGCGGTTGTCCAGGACGAGCCGATCGCCCGACACCGTCGGCACCAGGGCGTCATTCATGTCGGTCAGCCCGGACGGCGGGAACAGGGGCACGAACGCGCCGCACTGCAGGTCGACCCCGAAGAACTCGCAGCCCTCGGGGCAGGCCATCTCGGTGGCGCGGGTCTCCGGGCCGCGCAGGTGCACCGTCGTCCCGGCGGCGGTCCGCGCGAACGCGATCATGGAGTAGCCCTTGACCGCCGAGGTGAAGACGCTCGCGCTGTCGGAGCGCGCCGTCCAGACCCGGGTCACCAGCGGGACGTCGCCGGCCACGGCGTCGAACACGACCGCCACGGGCGGGAGTCTAGGAGCGTCGGAGCCCGTCTGTCAGGCGGTCGCCCAGCCGGCCACGGCGGTGAGCGCCTCGCGGTCCGCCGGGTTGACGCCGGGTTCGGCGGCCGCGGGTTCCACGGCGGCCCGGCGCTGGGCCGGGTCGGGCGTCGTGAGCGCGTGGACGTGGTCGACCAGGCTCCAGAGGTAGCCCTTCGGGTCCTTGCGGCCGCCGGGTGCGCGGTCGAGGGAGGCGCGCAGGGTCTTGACGGCGGCCTGCTCGTTGTCCGGGACCCACTGCGCGTCGACGCCCCGCAGGAGCCGGTCGAGGGAGGGCCCGGGCACGTGCCCGTCCTCGGCGAGTGCCGCGAGGGAGCCGAGGACCTGGGCGCGGATGCCGCCGGCGTCGTCGTCGACCATGGCGCACCAGGTCACGACGGTGGCGAGCGTCGTCGCGGTCTCCGGGTCCAGGGTGCCGTCACGCCACCAGTCGCCCAGCGTGTCGCCCCAGGGTCGGCGTTCGTCGCGGTCGTCCGAGGACAGGGCGTGGAGCAGCGGACGGAGGCGCTCGAGATCGGGTGTCGATGGCATCGATGGTGATCCTGACAGCGGATCCCCGGCGCCGGAAGCCTTCCGCCGACGGCTCAGGGCAGGACGGCCACGGCCTCGACCTCCACGAGGTAGCCCGGCGCGGCCAGCGCCGTGACGCCGATCCAGGTGCTCGGCTGCTGGAACGCGACGCCCAGCGCCGCGCCCGCCCGATCGCGCCCGGCGACGAACTGCCCGGCCTTCGCCTCGTCGAGGTCGACGACGTACACGGTGACCTTGGCGAGGTCGGCCGGCGTCGCCCCGACCGCGTCGAGCGCGGCGGCGATGTTGAGGTAGCACCGCTCGGCCTGCGCGGCGACGTCGTCGGGGCCCACCAGGTTGCCCTCGAGGTCCCAGGACACCTGCCCGGCCAGGTACACCGTGCGCGAGCCCTGCGCGACGGCGACCTGGTTATGGACGTCCACGCGGTGGACCTGTTCGGGATGCACCAACTGAACGGTCATGGTCTCGCTCCTCTTCGGGGCCGGCCGGCAGGCAGGAGCACGGATCAGAACCTGTGACGCCGCGGCAGGGTCAAGAGGAGTTCGGTTCACGGGCGGAGCGATTGCGCGCCGGTCGAGCACGCACCGTTCGGAGGTGCCGCTGAACAGGTGAATCTGGAACCGTGCTGAAGGGGACGTGCTGTGACGGAGCGGCACGAACGGCCCGGGGGTGGGGCATGGCGGGTTCCGAGGACGACGAGGAGACGCCGGGCATCACCCGGGAAGAGGTCATCGATCAGCTCCGCGACGCAGGCCTGTTCTCGACCAGGGTCGTCGGAGGGCGGACACCCGACCAGTACACCGACGCCGAGCTCGCGGACCTGATGGACGAGTTCGCCGATCGCACCGTCGTCGCCGAGGAGCTCGGCAAGGATGTCCGAGACGTGACCGAGGCCGACGTGGCCGCCGTCCACGGCGCAGTGGACCACCGGGTCGTGCAGGACACCCTCGGGATCGACCCCGGCGGCCTGACGCCTCTCGGGAAGATGGTCGTCGACGCCGAGCTCCGCGACTCGACCGGCACCTCGAGCTCGGTCTTCGACGCCCTGCTCGGCGAGGTCGCTCGCGGTGGGGGCCGCTCCTTCTTCCAGGCGCCCGCCACGGGTCCCGGAGCGGGGCAGGGCGCCGTGGCTGCCGGGGGCGGTACGGGCACCGGGACCACCGGGGCCGGCGCGGGCACGGGGGCGAGCGGCGGTGGACGCACCGGATCACCGTTCGGCGAGGACCCGTTCCCGCGGGAGGGCGTGCCGTCCGGGTCCCCGGCCGCAGGAGCGCCCGCGGCCTCCGACGAGACGGTCGTCGGAGGCGCCGACGAGGCCGAGCGGCACGGCGGCGAGGAGGTCGACACCGTCTTCCAGATGACGACGGGCGACACCGTCTACTACCGCACCGACGACGGCGAGTGGTTCGACGAGTACGGCCACCACGTCACGGACCCGGACTCGATCACGATGCTCGAGGGCGGTTATCAGGAACATCGTCAGAAGGGCGGTACCGACCACTCCGGCACCCTGACGACCTCCGGCTACACCCACGAGGAGGTGGGCGGAGCGCAGCCGGGGACGACGCCCGACGACGGCGAGGTCCGGAGCGGCAGCGACGACGAGCCCGAGGAGGAAGAGGGCGAGCCCCTGGACGGCACCGCCGAGGACGACGGCGGGAACGACGACGAGAACGAGGAGGGTGTCGACTCGGCCTCGGGGGACGGCGCGTCGGGTGAGGAGGACCCCGCCGGCGGGGTCGGGTTCACGCCCGACCCCGATGCCCCGGTCCTCCCGCCCCTGGAGTCGCTGGTGTTCGCGGGTCACCGACCCCGACCGGGCCAGGTCGACCCCGCCGACGACGCCACGGACGGCCCCTTCGAGACCCACGTCGAGGCCCGCGGACCTGACCGGTTCGACCTGTTCGGCAACCCCGGCTCGCCGGAGAGCGGCGTCGTCGGCGTCGGTACCGGACCGCACACCGGCGGCGGGTTCCTCGGCCCGAGTCCCGGGCAGATCAACCCCACCCGCGACGGCGACGTCGGATTCGCCACCACCGGTCGCGAAGACGACCCCTTCGACTCGGGCGCTCCGCCCGACCTCGCCGACCGCACAGATGTCGGCAACGGTCCGTCCGCGGGCAACGGCACGTCGGACGCCGGCGACCGAGGGGGACACCTTCCCGACGATCTCTCCCTGGTCGGCGACCGGCACGAGTACTCGCGTGACTTCGACGACGTGCCGTTCGAGCGGTCGGGTGCCTCGTCCGACAACGACGGCGGCACGGACGGAACGGACGCCGGCACGGACGACTGAGCGCGTCTCCGCGGAGCCCGGCCACGTGGGTCCGCCGCTCGGCGACGAGTCCCGTCGTCCTGGCGGCGCTCGAGAAAGTCGTCGAACATCCCGGTTTGAGCCCGTGCCCGGAGAGGAACCGGGTCGCCGTCCACGCCGCCATCGATCTGTTCGACCGTTGTGGACGCCGCCGGGCACGCTCCCCCTCGAGCCCATCGGCGTCCCTCGAGTCGCCGGTCCCCGAGCCGGCGCCGCCACGGTCCACGGGTCGGTGGCGGCGTGGACAAGGACAGCCGGCGCCTACCGCGTCGCGCCGTAGGCGTCGACGAACGCCGGGACGGCGTCCGCTCCGCGCACGGCGTCGGGGCTGATCACCTCCTCGATCGCGCGGCCGCGCAGCACCTGCTTGACCGGGCGCTCGAGCTTCTTGCCGGTCAACGTGCGCGGCACGGCCGGCACGGCGGCGACGAGGTCCGGCACGTGCCGCGGGGACAGGTTGCGGCGCAGCCCGGTGGCGATGCGCCTGCGCAGGTCGTCGTCCAGCTCGGCGCCGTCGGTGAGCTCGACGAACAGCAGCAGCTCGCCCGACCCGCCCTCGTCGTCCTCGAGGTGCACGACCAGCGAGTCGGCCACCTCGGGCATGTCCTCGACGACGTCGTAGAACTCGGCGGTGCCCAGCCGCACCCCGCCCCGGTTCAGCGTCGCGTCCGAGCGCCCGGTGATCACGCAGCTGCCGCGGTCGGTGAACCGCACCCAGTCGCCGTGGCGCCACACGCCCGGGAAGACGTCGAAGTAGGCCTCGCGGTAGCGCTCGCCGTCCGGGTCGTTCCAGAAGCTCACCGGCATCGAGGGCATCGGCGCCCGCACGACGAGCTCCCCGAGCTGCTCGACGACGGAGTGGCCGTCCTCGTCGAACGCGGCGACGTCGTGGCCGAGCCCGGGCCCGGACATCTCCCCGCGGTACACCGGCAGCCAGGGACCGCCGCCGACGAAGCCGCTGCACACGTCCGTGCCGCCGCTGAACGGGTTGAGGATGACGTCGGGCCCGAGGTGCTCATAGACGTAGTCGAAGGCCTCCGGCGGCAGCGGGGCCCCGGTGGTGCCGAGCTGCTTGAGCTCCGACCACCGCGGCGGCACGACGCCCTCCTTGCGGCAGGCCGTGAGGTACCCGGGGCTGGCGCCCAGCAGCGCGACCCCGGTCTCGGCCGCGAGCTGCCACTGCGCCTCGAGGTCGGGCCACAGCGGGTTGCCGTCCAGCAGCACGATCGCCCCGCGGTGCAGCAGCACCGAGATCGTGATGTTCCACATCGCCCAGCCGGTGGTGGTGAACCACAGCGTCCGGTCGCCGGGGTGGATGTCGAAGTGCAGGCCGAACAGCCGCAGGTGCTCGAGAAGGACCCCGCCGTGGCCGTGCACGATCGCCTTCGGCAGCCCCGTGGTGCCCGAGGAGAAGAGCACGTAGAGCGGGTGGTCGAACGGGAGGTCGGCGAACTCGAGCGGTCCCGGCTCGGCGAGCAGCTCGTCCCACGTCATCGCGTCCGGCACCGGGTGCGGCCCGTAGTCCAGGCCGACGACGTGGCGCACGGTCGGCAGGCCCGCGCGGATGCGCGCGAGCTCCTCGCGCTGGTCGATCTCCTTGTCCCCGTAGCGGTACGACGCCACGGCCAGCAGCACCGTCGGCTCGAGCTGGCCGAGCCGGTCGACGACGCTGCGCGCCCCGAACTCCGGCGCGCACGACGCCCAGATCGCCCCGAGACTCGCCGCGGCCAGGAACACGACGATCGTCTCCGGGACGTGCGGCAGGTACCCGACGACCCGGTCGCCCTCCTGCACGCCGAGGCGCTGCAGCCCGGCGCGGGCGCGCCCCACCTGGTCGCGCAGCTCGCCGAACGTCAGCTCCTGCGGCCCGCGGGTCTGGGAGCGGGCGATGATCGCCGTGCGGTCGGTGTCCTCGTCGGTGCCGAGCATGTGCGCGGCGTAGTTCACGCGCGCGCCCGGGAACCACCGGGCCCCGGGCATCGCCGACGAGCCGAGCACCCGCTCGTAGGTCCCCGGCACCCCGTAGTGCTCCCAGATCGACGCCCAGAACGCCTCGGGCTCGGCCACCGACCAGCGCCACAGGCCCCAGTAGTCGTCGAACTCCAGCCCGCGGGTCGACGAGAGGTGGTCGAGGTAGGCGCCGAGCCCCGTGCCGGCCAGCGAGCCGGGGGAACGGAGCAGCGTCGGTCCGTCGGGAGCGTCCATGGTCGGCATGGTGCCGCGTCGGGCCGCACCGGCCTACCCGTCGCCCTGATGGCTTCGGGCGGGAATGGACCGCCCGGCCCTCGAGCCGGTGCGGCGTCGGTGACGGTGTGCTCAGGCCAGCGGCACCGCCGGGTCGGCGTGTCGCCCGCGGTCGAACGACTCCTCGAGGCGCACCAGCCGGGCGATCGGGTCGGTGACGTCCCAGATGTTGACGTTCATGCCCGCCAGCACGCGCCCGCCGGCGAGCCAGAACGCCACGAACTCGCGCGACCCGAGGTCGCCGCGCACGACGACCTCGTCGTACTCGCCCGGCGCGACGTAGCCGGTGTACTCCATGCCGAGGTCGTACTGGTCGGTGAAGAAGTACGGCAGGTGGTCGTACTCGGTGTCGTCGCCGAGCATCGCGCGGGCGGCGGCGGGCCCGCCGTTCAGCGCGTTGTCCCAGTGCTCGACGCGCAGGTGCCGCTCGAACGCCGGGTACCAGAGGTTCGCGACGTCGCCGGCCGCGTGGACGTCGGGGTCGGACGTGCGGTGGCGCGCGTCGACGACGACCCCGTCGGCGACCTCGAGCCCCGCCGCCTCGGCCAGGTCGGTGTTCGGGGTGATCCCGACGCCGACCACCACCGCGTCGGCGTCGATCTCGGTGCCGTCGGCGAGCCGGACACCGGTGACCCGCCCGCCCTCCCCGCGGATCCCCGCGACGTCGGTGTCGACGCGCAGGTCGACGCCGTGCTCGCGGTGCAGCGTCGCGAAGACCTCGGCGATCTCGGGGCCGAGGACGCGCAGCAGCGGCAGCGGCGCGGACTCGATCACGGTGACCGCGACGTCGGCGATCCGCGCCGCGGCGGTGACCTCGAGGCCGATCCACCCGCCCCCGATCACGACGATCCGCGACGACGAACGGATCGCGGCCGCGATGGCGTCGCTGTCACCGAGGCGGCGCAGGTAGTGGACGCCGTCGAGGTCGGCGCCGGCGACGGGGAGCCGCCGCGGGGACGATCCGGTGGCCAGGAGCAGCTTGCGGTACCCGACCCGGTCGCCGTCGGCGAGGACGACCTCGTGCGCGTCGCGGTCGAGCGCCGTCGCCCGCACCCCGGACCGCAGCTCGACGCCGTGCTCGGCGTACCAGTCGGCCGGGTGCAGGTAGACGCTGTCGCGGTCCGCGTTGCCCTGCAGGTACTCCTTGGACAGCGGCGGGCGGTCGTAGGGCCGCTCCTGCTCGTCGCCGACCAGCACGACCCGGCCCGTGAAGCCGTCCTCCCGCAGGGTCTCCGCCGCCTTCGCCCCCGCCAGACCCGCGCCAACGATCACGTGGGTTCCCTCGTCCGCCATGGCGACGATGGTCGACCTCGCGCGTCCCCGCGACAATCCCGGGTGTGGGGCGGTCCCGCCGGCTCACGTGGTCGAACCGGCGAGACCTGAGTCGACGATCGGCCCGCGGGCACCCTGTCGACCTGGCCGTGCTCTACCCACCCGGACCGCCGGGCCTAACGCCCGCCCGGATCCCCGCGGCCGTTCTTCCGGCGCGCCTCGTCGACGACCCGGGTGGCGACCTCGGCGAGCTTGATGTTCGTCTTCTGGGACGAGTCGACGAGCATCGAGAACGCCTGCTCCGGCCCGACGCCGAAGCGCTCGACGAGGACGCCCTTGGCCTGGCCGATCGTGTCGCGGCTGTCGAGGGCGGCCGTCAGCCCCTGGATGCGCTTGGCGCCGTGCAACGCCAGCGCGGCCTGGGCGGCGAAGAGCGCGCCGGCGTCCACGGACGACTCGTCGAAGGCGCCGGGCGACGAGGAGTAGAGGTTCAGGGCGCCGGCGCTGCCGTGGGCGGCGAACAGCTGGAACGACAGCAACGACCGGAAGCCGCGCGTCAGGGCGGCGGAGGCGTAGCGCGGCCAGCGCTCCTGGGCCCCGGCCATGTCCTCGACGAGGGTCCGCGACTCGGTCCAGATGGAGTCGCGGCACGGGCCCTCGCGGAACTCGTTCTGCAGCTCGTCGAGCTCGCGGACGGCGGGGCTGCTGGGCGCGTACGCGTCGACCGTCCCGCCCCGCTCGACCAGCGAGACGCCGGCCTGCTCCACGTGCGGGATGGTCCGGATCGCGCCCTGCACGATCAGCCCGAGCGTGTGGTCGACCCCCTCGTCGTCCGTGCGGTCGATCAGCCCGCGAGCGGCCTCGTCGAGGGCGTGGGCGAGGGCCGCGCCGACGCGCTCGCCGTGCTCGCTCTCGTCGTGCTCCGTCGTGGACACCATGCGCACCCGGCTACCCACGAAGCGAACGAGTCGACACCGGCGAGCACCGCGGAGGCGCGGGCATCGTCAGCACCTGCGTGGCGACGCGGTCGGCCAGCCCGTGGTCGCCGTACCCGAACTCGGCCGAGTCCCGCAGCTCGCGGGCGACGAGCTCGCCGAGTGCGGTCGGCAGGACGCGACGCGCGTGCAGCGCCGCCGCGCGGTAGCGGGACCGCACGGGACCCGGCAGCACCGTGGCGTTCCCGCGGACGTCGGCGGGCTCGGGTCCGGCGTCCCGCGGCCGGCAGCCGTGCACGAGGGCCGTGGCCCACACCGGGGTCATCGGTCGTCCCCGCCGGCCTCGGCCAGCACCTCCGCGGCGAGCCGGTCGACGAGGCCGTGCCCGGCCAGCCGGTAGCCGAAGTCGGCGAAGGCGCGCAGCTCGCGGTGCACCAGCTCCCCGAGCGCCCCGGGGTAGGCGCTCCGCGCCCGCTCGGCCGCGGCGAGGTAGGTCGCCCGGTCGGTGTGTCCGAGCGCCTCGTCGGCCGTCTCGATCGTCATCGTCGCCACCCTCCCGGCCGCGGTGCGGCCGGCCCCCCTGGTCCGTCGGGACATCGCTGAGGGTGACAGGATCTCCCCAACAGGCCCAGTGAAGGGGACGAACAACCCGCGCTTCGGCGGGAACTGCGTACGTTGAGTGAGAGTCAGGCGCCGCGCAGCTGCCAGTCGGCGCGGTCGGTGACGTCGGGGACGTCGTCGGAGAGCCACGCGATGTCGAGCCCGGCGAGACCGCGGTCGGCGACGACCGCCCGGAAGTCCGCGTAGCTGCGGCGACCGGAGGCGTCGGCGTCCTCG
Organism: Actinomycetospora flava; assembly: GCF_037400335.1. Lineage (NCBI taxonomy): Bacteria > Bacillati > Actinomycetota > Actinomycetes > Pseudonocardiales > Pseudonocardiaceae > Actinomycetospora > Actinomycetospora flava. The sequence goes on along the minus strand of NZ_JBBEGM010000007.1, from coordinate 323,717 downwards.
GACGCGTCGACGACCCGCACGAGCAGCCAGAGCGCGACGAAGCGCAGCTCCCACGCCACGGCGAGTCCCGCGACCACCGCGGCCAGAACGACGAGCACCATCATCGCTGCCCCTCCACGATCTTGTGACGCACGCTGCATCGCTGCCGTGACGGGGATCGTTACCGCTGGTCACCAGACGAAGGCCCCGGATCGCCGTGGGGCGGTCCGGGGCCGTCGCCGGTGAATCGGGCGGGGAGCCGGCTACTGCTGCTTCTTCTGGTCGGCTTCCTTCTTGTCCGCCTCGGCGCGGGCCTTCTGGGCCTCCGCCTCCTTCTGGCGGGCGGTGTCCTCGGCGTCGGCCTTCTTCTGCTGCTCCTTGCCCTCGCGGGCCCAGTCGTCCTGGCCGGTGAGGGCGCCGACGGCCTCCTTGGCGCGGCCCTTCAGGTCCTCGGCGGAGGTGTCCTCGCTCATCGTCGTCTCCCGTCGTCGAGCGGTGTCCTCGGTCGGCGGCGGGCGTACCCGATCTTGAGGTTCTCGCACACGCGCACCTGAGACCGGGATTGGTCCGCTCGGAGGGCGCGAGTCACCCGTTCGGGGACACAGGCCGACCGCTCGTCCTGCCCGAACCGGACAGTCGTCGGACGGGCGGCCCGGGGTTCTCAGCTCCGGGGGTGCGCGCGGGGGCGGCCCCTAGCGTCGCGCCGTCGATCGACAACCAGCGCGACAACGAGCGGAGGTGCCGGAGTGGCGACCGACGTCGCGGAGAGTGCCGGACCGGCGGGGACGACAGCGGCCGACACCCGGGTCACCACCGAGCTGGCCGTCACCGGGATGACGTGCGGGACGTGCGCGGCACGCATCCAGCGCAAGCTGGGGCGCCTGCCCGGGGTCGAGGCGAGCGTGAACTACGCCAGCGCCCGCGCCCGGGTCACCCACCCCGCGGACCAGGACCCGGCCGAGCTCGTCGCGGCCGTCACCGGTCTCGGGTTCGGCGCCGAGCCCGTGGCGCCGCGGATCCCCGTGCCCTCGCCGCGGTCGGCCCCGGAGCAGTCCCAGCACCGCGCCGCGACCCCGGCCGCCCCCGCCGAGGGCGCGCCGGACCCCGAGCTCGCCGAGCTGCGCCACCGCGCGCTCGTCTGCCTCGCGCTGAGCCTGCCGGTGATCGCCGTCGCGATGAACCCCGACTGGCAGTTCCGGTACTGGCAGTGGTTCTCGCTGGTGCTCACCGCGCCGGTGATCGTCTGGGGTGGCTGGCGGTTCCACCGGGCGGCGGCGAAGAACCTGCGTCACGGCGCCGCGACGATGGACACGCTGGTCTCGGTCGGCACGCTCGCCGCGTTCGGCTGGTCGCTGTGGGCGCTGTTCCAGGGCGGCGCCGGGCTCGGCGGCATGCGCCACGCGCTGTACCTCCTGCCGCGCCCCGACCAGTTCGACGGCTCCCGCACGATCTACCTCGAGGCCGCGGCCGCGATCACCACGGCAGCCCTGCTCGGCCGCTGGATCGAGCGGCGCGGACGGCACCGCGCGCTCGGCGTCTCGGCGTCGCTGATGGAGCCCCCGGCCGCGGAGGCCCGGGTCGTCGTCGGGGACCGCGAGCTGCCGGTGCCGGTGGGGGGCGTGCAGCCCGGCGACCGCGTCGCCGTCGCCGCGGGCGAGCCGTTCCCGCTCGACGGCCGGATCGTCGAGGGACGCTCCACGGTCGACGCCGGCGCGATGACCGGCGAGTCCGCGCCCGTCGACGTCGAGCAAGGCACCGAGGTGCTGGCCGGCACGCGCAACGAGACGGCCCGCGTCGTCGTCGAGACCACCCGGGCCGCCGGGGACACGCAGTGGGCCCGGATGGCGCGGCGCGTGCAGGAGGCGCAGGCCGGCAAGACCGCGATCCAGCGCCTCGCCGACCGCATCTCGGCGTGGTTCGTGCCGGTCGTGATCCTCGTGGCCGTCAACACCCTGCTGTTCTGGGGCGTCTCGGGCGCCGGCTGGGGCTTCGCGATCGCCGCGGGCATGGCCGTGCTCGTCGTCGCCTGCCCGTGCGCGCTGGGGCTCGCGACGCCCACGGCACTCGCGGTCGCCACGGGGCGCGGCGCTCAGCTGGGCATCCTGCTGCGCGGGCCCGAGGTGCTGGAGTCGAGCCGCCGGGTCGACACGATCGTCCTCGACAAGACCGGCACCGTGACCACGGGCCGCATGACCCTGCGCGCGGTGCACACCACGCCGGGCACCGGGCGCGACGAGGTGCTCGCGCGGGTCGGCGCCCTCGAGGCGAAGCTCGAGCACCCGGTCGCGCGGGCGATCGCCGCCACGGCCCGCGAGGAGCTCCCGGGAAAGCTCGGCCAGGCCGAGGGGGTGCGTCCCCTCGACGGCCTCGGCGTGGAGGGCACCGTCGACGGTGTCCGCGTGCTCGCCGGGCGCCGGCGGCTGTTCGACGACCGGGGCGTGGCGGTCCCCGACGCGCTGGCGCACGCGCTCGAGCAGGCGGCCGCGCACGGCGCCACGACCGTGCTGGCGGCCTGGGACGACGGCAGCGGCGAGCTCGCCGCCCGGGCGGTGCTCGAGGTGGCCGACGGGGTCCGCGAGGGCTCCGCCGAGGCCGTCGCGGAGATGAAGAACCGCGGGCTGCGCCCGGTGCTGCTGACCGGCGACAACCCCGCCGCCGCGCGGGCCGTCGCCGCCGAGGTGGGCATCGACCCCGACGACGTCGTCGCCGAGGTGCTGCCCACCGAGAAGGCCGACGAGGTCCGCCGCCTGCAGGAGCAGGGCCGGGTCGTCGCCATGGTCGGCGACGGCGTCAACGACGCGGCCGCGCTCGCCCAGGCCGACCTCGGCGTCGCCATGGGCACCGGCACCGCGATGGCCATCGAGGCCGGCGACGTCACGCTCGTCCGCGACGACCTGCGCGCGGTGCCCGACGCCCTGCGCCTGGCCCGCCGCACGCTGGGCACGATCCGCGGCAACCTGTTCTGGGCGTTCGCCTACAACGTCGCCGCGCTCCCGCTCGCCGTCGCCGGGCTGCTCAACCCGATGATCGCGGGCGTGACCATGGCCCTGTCGAGCGTCTTCGTCGTCGGCAACAGCCTGCGCCTGCGCCGCTTCCGCCCCTGAGCGTTTCCGGGCGCCGGGGATCGGCAAGGCCCCGGGACGTGTCGGAGGACCCTGAGGAACTGGCGAAGTCGGTGTCGCACGCGGCGTCGCGTGACGGGCGGCGGCTGGCGATCGTCGAGTCGCTGACCGGCGGGCTCGTGTGCAGCGACCTGGCCGCGTCGCCGGGGTCGAGCGAGTGGTTCCGCGGCGGCGTCGTCGCCTACGACCGCACGACCAAGCACGGCGCCCTCGGCGTGCCGGACGGGCCGGTCGTGTCGGAGCCGGCGGTGCGGACGATGGCCGGGAAGGCCGCGGAGCTGCTCGGCGCCGACCTCACGCTCGCGGTCAGCGGCGCCGGAGGCCCGGAGCCGCAGGACGACCAGCCGCCGGGCACGGTGTGGTTCGCGATCACCGACCGCGGCGAGACCGAGGCGTGGATGGAGCAGACCGACTCCGAGGACCCGCAGGACGTCCTGCGGCACACCCGCGTCCGTTCGCTCCAGGCCCTGCTGAACCACCTGGGCGAGTAGCGGACCATGGACGCCGTGGTGGACCACGTCGTCTGGGACTGGAACGGCACGTTGCTCGCGGACGTGCACGCCGTCGTCGACGCCTCCGCGGCCGGGCTGGCTGCGGCCGGGGTCGACGGCGGCCTCGATCTCGCGCGCTACCGCTCGACCTTCCGGCGCCCGCTGCGCGACTTCTACGCCGCGTTGGTGGGGCGCGAGGTCGACGACGCGGAGTGGGCGCGCATGAACGCGGTGTTCGGCGAGCACTACCGCCGCCTCGAACCCGGGCTCCCGCTGGCCGACGGGGCGCTCGACGCCTTGGAGCGCTTCGCGGGCGCCGGGCTCGGCCAGTCGGTGGTGAGCATGCTGGGCCACGACGAGCTGCACGCGACGCTGGGCCGGCGCGGGCTCCACGACTGGTTCGTGCGCGTCGACGGCGACCACCACCACGACGGTCGCAGCAAGGAGGCCGCGCTCGCGGCGCACCTCGACGTGCTCGGGCTCGACCCGGCGCGGGTCGTGCTGGTGGGCGACACCCTCGACGACGCCGCCGCGACCGCCGCCGTGGGCAGCGCCTGCATCCTGGTGGCCGAGCACTCGACCCACCACGAGGAGGACCTGCGCACCGTCGCCCCGGCGGTGCCCACGCTGCCCGAGGCGGTGGAGCACGTGCTCGCGTTGCGCCGATCCGCGGCGTCCTCGTCGTAACCTTCTCCCGTGGCCCTGCCGTCCGAACCGTCCCCGGTGCCCGCCTACGACCGGGTCGTGCTCGTCTACAACCCCGAGAGCAGCGGCGACGGCGAGCAGCGCGCCGAGCAGGCGCGCGCCACGCTCGCCGCGCAGGCCCCGCAGTTCGCGGTGGCGACGCGGGCCACCGAGTACGCCGGGCACGCCCGCGTCATCGCCGAGGAGGAGGCGCGCGCCGGGCGGGTGCTCGTCGTGTCCGTCAGCGGCGACGGCGGCTACAACGAGGTCGTGCAGGGCGTCATGGCCGCAGGGGACGGCACGCGCTCCGGGGCGGTCGCCGCCGTGCTGCCCGCGGGCAACGCCAACGACCACCGCCGCGCCACCCGCGAGCGCCCGCTGGTCGACGCGATCGCCGCGGCGCAGGTCAGCCGCCTCGACCTGCTGCGCGTGGAGATCGCCGGGGAGGGCGGGCCGCGGTGGGCGCACTCCTACCTGGGGCTGGGCATCACGCCGACCGTCGCGCTCGAGCTGGAGCGCGGCGGCAAGGGCTCGGTGCGCGAGATCGTCACCACGGTCCGCGCGTTCTCCGCGTTCCACCCGTTCGAGATCGACGTCGACGGCGAGGGCGTGCGGCGCTTCGACAGCCTCGTGCTGGCCAACACCACCGAGATGGCGAAGTACGTGACGCTCTCGGACGGCGATCCCGCCGACGGGCTGTTCGAGGTCGTCACGCTGCCGCACCGCTCGAAGCTGCGGCTCCTCGCCTACGCGGTGCGCGCCGCCCTGCGCGGGCTCGGACCCCAGCCGCGGACGTCGCGGTTCTCGTTCACCACGAACTCGCCGATCCCGGTGCAGCTCGACGGCGAGGTGCTCGAGCTGCCCCCGCACCGCTCGGTCATCGTCCGGATCGCCCCGCAGGCGCTGGCGACGGTCGTGTGAGCGCGCCGCTGGAGGACGCCCGCACGGACGCCGTGGCGCGCGTCGCGTCCCTCGAGGCCCAGCTCGCGGAGATCGTCGAGACGGCGTCGGCGAGCTCCGGCGACGACGAGCACGACCCCGAGGGCCAGACGATCGCCTACGACCGCGCCCAGGTCGCGGCCCTGCTCGCGGCGGCGCGCCACGACCTCACCGAGATCGACGCCGCGCGGGCGCGCGTGGACGCCGGGACCTACGGGGTGTGCGAGCGCTGCGGCCGCCCGATCGCCCCCGAACGCCTCGAGGCCCGCCCGGCCGCCCGCACCTGCGTCCGGTGCGCCTCCCTACGTGCGTGATCTTCTCAGCTGCAGCTCAGAAGATCACGCACGTACTAGGGACGGCGGAAGGGGACCGAGGGGTCGCGGACGGGCTTGGGGCCGGCGGCGGCGGTGAAGCGCTCGCGGGCCGCGCGGGCGCGCTCGCCGTCCTCGCGCAGCCCCGGGTCCATCGCGTCGCGCACGGGCGCGAGGAGCAGCTTGCGGTCCGGCTCGACGACGGCCGTGAGGCGCAGATGCGCGTGCATCCAGGCGCCGAGGGTGTCCTCGTCGGCGCGCGTGAGCACCACGTCGGCGGCCCAGGTCGGGGCGAGCGCGAGCTCGTCGAGCAGCAGCCCGGCCAGCGCGCGGCGCAGGGGCGAGACACCCGTGCGGTAGAGGTCCTGGCGCGTCACGCGGTTGCGCAGCATCGTCGCGTCGCCGACGTCGAGCAGGACGAACCCGCCGTCGACGGGGTGGGCCGGTCCGCTGTCCGGCAAGCCCGGCACCCCCGACCCCCACCAGGCCACGAGGCCCGCGTCGCGCCCGAGCGCCGCCACCGCCTCGTCCAGCGGGCGGAGCGGCGCCGCGAGGGCGGCGACGGCGTCGGAGACGTTCACGCCCGCAGTGTCCGCGCCGAGCCCGGCGGGCGCAGCGAGCCCGCCAGCACGAACGCCGCGATCCCGGCGAGCGGCACCAGCGCGAGCCCGGCGCCCACGGACACGCCGTCGGCGACCGCCCCGATGATCGGCGGGAACGCGAGGAACCCGAGCCGCGCGAGCCACCCGACGACCGCGATCCCGTCCCCGGGGCGCACGCCCCGCACCCGGCCGGCGGCGGCGAAGCCGAGCGGGAAGATCGTCGACACCCCGAGGCCGGTCAGCGCGTAGCCGACGACCGCCGCCACCGGGTGCGCGACGAGCAGCGCGCCGCCCATCGACACCGTCGCCAGCGCCGCGCCCGAGCGGGCCACGACGACCGCCCCGAAGCGGTCGACCGCGCGGTCGCCGACGAGGCGCCCGAGCGTCATCGCCGCCTGGAACGCCACGAACGGCAGGCCGGCGACGAACGCCCCGCCGCCGAGGTCGTCGCGCACGTAGATCGCGCCCCAGGACGCCGCCGAGTCCTCGATCCCGCCCGACGACACCAGCAGCGCCGACAGCGCCAGCAGCGGCCCGGCGGCGACGAGGACCGCCCGCCAGGGGGCACGACGCGGGCCGTCGTCATCGTCGTCGTGCGAGGCCTCCGGCTCCGGCCCCGGCAGGCACCAGCGCCACGCGAGCACGGAGACCACGACGAGGACGACCGCGACGACCCCGAGGTGGACCAGCAGCGGGACGCCGAACCCGGACGCCGCGGCCCCGAGCAGCCCGGCGCCGACCGCGGCCATGCTCCACACCGCGTGCAGCCCGTTGACGATCGAGCGCCCGTACCCGGTCTGGACCCGCAGGCCGTGGGCGTTCATGGCCGCGTCGGCCCACGCGTCGGTCAGGCCCAGGACGAACAGGGCGGCGGCCAGCGCCCACCACCCCGGCGCCAGCGCCACCGCCGGCAGCAGGACCGCGCCGGCCAGCCCCACCCCGGCCCCGGCGTTGCCGCTGCCGACGCGCGCGATCAGCGGGCCCGCGAGCACCCCGAAGATCAGCGCCGCGGCGGGGAAGGCCGCGATGGCCGTGCCGAGCGCGGCGTTCGACAGCCCGAGCTCGTCGCGCAGGGTCGGGAACCGCGGGACGATGCTGTTGTAGGTCGCCCCGTTGACCACGAACATCCCGATCACCGCGACTCGGGCGCGCCGCAGGGCGGGTCCGGGTGCGGTCACGGGCGCCACGTCGTCGACCTGCGCGCGACCTCGAAGGTCTGGTCGACGCCCTGGTCGGACAGCGGCGTGCCGAACGCGGTCAGCAGGCGCGGCAGCTGGCCGAGCCGGGTGACCGCGACGCCGCGGGGGCGCCCGGTGCCGGAGAGGATCGCGCCCACCACCGCGACGACGGGGTGCACGGCGGGCGGGTCCAGGGTCTCGGTGGCCCCGGCCGCGTGCGCCAGCCCGATCGACACGCGGTCGCCGACCTCGAGCCCGATCCGCCGCAGCCGGTCGAGGTCGAGGGGCGACCCGCCGACGTCGAGGGAGTGGTCCTCGATCGTGACCCGCCCGCCGGGGACGTTCACGACCTCGATGACGAACAGGCCGGGCGGGCCGATGACGAGGTGGTCGAGGGTCACGTCGCCCTCGACGAACGCCATCGGGACGCTGTGCAGGATGCGCCAGCGCGCCCCGCGTCCCCGGCGCAGCGTCGGCGGGCGGGTGAGCTTGGCGACGGTCTCGGCGACGGCGTGCTGCCCGTCGGCGCGCAGGCGGTGGGGCCGGTCGGCGCCGGGGCCCTGCTCGGCGCGGGCGGTCGCGGCCTCCTCGGTCAGCCCGTGGCCGGGGCGGCGCAGGGCGAGGTCCTCCCAGCCGGGGACCCAGCCGCCGTCCGGGGGCTCGGCGCCCGCCCCGATCGCGGCCGGCTCGGCGGCCTCGGCCGGGCTCGCCATCGGCGGCAGGTGGTTGCCCCACAGCCAGGCGTTGGCCTCCTGGGTGAAGAGCTCCCGGTAGCCCGCGGGGACGTCGTGGGCGACACGGGTGACGAGGTCGAGGTGACCGAGCGGCAGCCCGTTCGAGGAGGACACGTAGAGCCGGTCGGACCCGGGGCGGCGCTTGCGGCGAGCCGGCATCAGCCCGCCCGCTCCTCGTCGGCGAGCCAGCGCGAGATCCGGTCGTGCTCGCGGCCGGTCAGCCCGCGGATGCCCGTGACGACCGAGCGCTCGATCCCGCCGCCCAGCAGCGGGACCGCGGCGGTGATGTCGAGGTCCACCGCCAGCCGGCTGCCCGCGTCCTCGCCGACGACCGACATCGTCCCGTCGGCGCTGATCGGGGTGTTCGGCACCGAGACCCGCGCCCGCCCCTCGCAGCGCTCGGGTCCGAGTGTCCACTCCTCGGTGCGCTCGATCACCAGGACGCCGGAGAGCAGCCGTTCGACGACGGCGGGCACCTGGCCCGGCGGCACCGGTTGGCGCAGGACCACCCGCACCCGCCGTCCCGCGCGCTCGAACGCGACGACGTCGATCCGGCCGGAGCCGTCGACGTCCAGCTTCACGCGGTGGAACTCCGGCTCGGCGAGCGCGGCGGCGAAGGCGGGGACGCCGTAGGGGTAGGCGCGGCTCAACGCCAGCCGGGTGCTCACGCGGCCCGAGCGTAATCGCGCTCGGCGATGTGCTCAGAACGCGTAGCGGATCGTCAGCCACGGCGCGTGCCGCGCGACGAGCTCGCGGAACCGCGCGACCGCGCGCCGCTTGACGTCGACGCGGTAGCGGACGACGGCGCCGCCGTGCTCGGTGCGCTTGGTCTCCTGGGCCTCCGGGCGCCACAGCACGTCCTCAGCGCGCGGGTGCCAGCCGAGGTTCACCTCGTGCAGGCCCTCGTGGTGGGTCAGGAGGATCACCTCGCACCGCGCCTGGGCCTTGGCGCGCTCGGAGAGGCGCTCGCCGAGCTCGTCGAGCAGCAGCGCCCACTCCGACTGCCACCGCTCGCGCAGCACCACCGGCGAGAAGTTGAGGTGCACCTCGTAGCCCGCGGCGACGAAGTCGTCGATCGCCTCGATGCGCTCGTCGATCGTGCTCGTGCGGATGTCGAGCAGCTTCGCGTCGCGGCGCGGCATGAGCGAGAAGCGCACCCGCGTCCCGCCGCGCGGATCGAGCGCGAGCAGGTCGCGGTTGACGTGCTTCGTCGCGAACGACGCCTTCGCCCCGTCGAGGCGGGCGAACTGCGCGACGAGGTCGGCGACGTTGTCGCTGACGCGGGCGTCGACCGAGCAGTCGGAGTTCTCGCCGAGGTCGTAGACCCAGTCGGCGGGGTCGCACTGGTTGGGCTCGGGCTTGGGACCCTGCCGTCCCAGGTGCCGGGCGATCGCGCGCTGGATCGCGTCGATGTTGGTGAACACGGTGATGGGGTTCGCGTAGCCCTTGCGGCGCGGGACGTAGCAGTAGGCGCAGGCCATCGCGCACCCGTTGGCGTCGACGGCGCGATGAAGTCCGCCGAGCGCCCGTTCGGCCGGACCGTCAGCGACTTCTTCTCGCCGAGGACGAGGTGCTCGGCCTTCACCCGTACCCAGCGGGCGACGTTGGCCTCGTCGCCGTGGAGGTGGGGGATCGCCCAGTGCGAGTCGATCTCGACGACCTCGGCGTCCGGGAAGCGGGCGAGGACCTCCTGCCCGCGCGCGGAGGCCAGCGACGCCGGTTCGGCGTGGATCGTCGCCACCTCGAGGAGCGTCACGGCGCCAGGGTGCCGATCAGCGCGCGGGCGCTCGCGCCGGCCCGGAACACCTCGGCGGGCGTGCCGGCGCCCTCCCGGCGCGCGAGGTCGGCCAGCACGGGGCCGACGTGCTCCGGGCCGCCGAACTGGAAGCCGACCTGGGTGGCGTACGCGCCGGCGGCCGCGGCCTTGGTCGCGAGCAGGGCGGCGACGTCGACGGCGACGTCGGTGCCGGTCGGCCCCGGCGCGCCGGCGGCGTCGGGATGGCGGACGGCGTAGGGGGTGTCGCGCCACCACGCGGTGCGGTCGGGATCGGCGAGGCCCGCGACGACGGCGGTGACGACCTGGTGGTCCACGTGGTCGCCGACGGCCTGCGGGGCGAGGACGAGGTCGGCGGCGGCGACGTGCTCCCGGACCGCGTCGCCCGCCGCGCCGGCCACGTCGTCGCCGGCCCGTCGCCCGGCGAACAGCGCGGCGGGCGAGTCGTAGCCGCGGTGCGGCGCCTCGAGCAGTCCGAGATGCTCCCCGCGCACGCCCAGCCGGGCGAGGGCGGCGGCGTCCTCGTCGCGGCGCAGCGCCATGTAGTCGACGTCGGGGGCGAGGCCCTTGTCGGTCTGACAGGCGAGCGCGAACCCGGTCGGCGCGGCCACGGAGCCGGTGAACACCGTGACCACGAGCACGTCGTGCCCGGCCGCGGCGAGCCGCGCGAGCGTCCCGCCGGCGGAGAACACGGCGTCGTCGAGGTGCGGGCTGACGGCGACGATCCGGCTCACGTGCGCTCCATGATCGACGGAAGAATACGGACGCCCAGTGTCTGCGACGCCACGTCGCTGACACGGGTCACAGCAGGTGGGGGGCCGTGCGGAAACGGCAGTCGGGGTCGACGGCGACGTCGGGGATCGCCGGCACGGGCACGTCGCGGACGGCGTCGTAGACGTCGGTGAGGCGGTGCGCGATCACCGGCCACGACCAGCGGGCGCGGACCTCGTCGAGGGCGCGGCAGGCGAGGCCGGTGCGCAGGTCGGGGTCGTCGAGCACGCGGGCGATGCCGTCGGCGAGCGCGGCCGGGTCCTTCGGCGGCACGAGCAGGCCGTTGTCGCCGTCGCGGACGCAGTCGCGCACGCCGACGACGTCGGTCGACACCACCGGCAGCCCGCTGGCCATCGCCTCGAGCACCGTGTTGGAGAAGCCCTCCGCGTAGGTCGGGCTGACGAAGACGTCCCCGCGCCGGTAGACCTCGTGCGCGTCCTCGTAGGCCGTGTAGCCGAGCTGGGTGACGTGCTCGTCGAGCCCGAGCTCGGTGACGCGGTCGGCGACGGTGTCCGTGTCGGGGCCGATCCCGGAGACGACGAGGTGCAGCCGCCGGCCCCGTCCGAGCAGGTCGGCGAAGGCGTCGAGCAGGTCGAGCACGCCTTTCCGGGCGTCGACGCGACCGTGGTAGAGCAGCACGGGCGGGTCGGACAGGCTGCCGGGCCCGCGGGCCGGGGTGAAGCGCTCGGTGTCGGTGGCCCCGGAGACGACGGTCCAGCGGCCGGGATCGACGCCGTGGCGCGCCGACACCTCGGCGGCGAACGACGACGACCCGATGACGAGGGCCGGGGCGTGCGCGAACACCGCGCGCACGAGCGTCTCGTGGGTTGCGCAGCAGGTGCCCACCCAGTGCCCGTCGCCGCCCTGCACGCTGACCACGGCGGGCAGCCCGAGGTCGTGCGCGGCCCGCAGCACCGCGAGGCCGTTGGGGTACGCGTACTGGGCGTGGAGCAGGTCGAACGGCTCCCGCGCGTGCTCGGCGGCGATCGTGTCGCGCATGGTGGCGACGTCGGCCTCGAAGTCCGCGGGACGGCCGTCGACGACCTCCTGCTCGCCGTGCGCCTCCAGCGCCACGACGTGCACGCCCGCGGGGACGCGCTCGGGCGGGGGCGGGCCGCCGCCGTAGACGCCGCGTCCGACGGGGTCGCCGCGGTACTGCGAGATCAGCGTGACGTCGTGGCCCTCGCGCACCAGGTGGCGCAGCAGGTTCTCGGCGTAGGCGCTCATGCCCGACACCGCGGGCCAGTAGCGGCGCGAGACGAAGCAGATCCTCACGCGTCGGCCTCCATCTTCCGGATCGTCTCCAGCGCCGCCGGCACGAGCGTGTCCGCGCGGTGGGAGTCCCGGGACAGCTCGAACGACACGAGCCCCGGGTGGCGCACCGCGCGCAGCGCGGCGATGACCGCGGGCAGGTCCATGTCCCCCTCGCCGGGCGCGCGGTGCTCGTGCACCCCGCGGGGCATGTCCTCCACGGCCACGGCTCCGAGCAGGGGCGCGAACTCGCGCACGGCCTGCTCGGGGGCGAAGCGGCCGGAGACGATGCAGTGGCCGGTGTCGAGGGCGAGGGTGACCTCGGGGACTTCGAGGGCCAGCCGCATCCAGTCGTCGCAGTCCTCGACGAGCATCCCCGGCTCGGGCTCCACCGCGCACACGACGTCGCGCTCGCGGGCGTGGTCGACGACCGCGCGCACGCCCTCGGCGAGCCACCGCCACGCCTCGTCCCGGTCCTGGTCGGGCGCGGGCACGCCCGCCCAGAACGACACGGCCTCGCTGCCGAGGTCGGCGGCGACGTCGACGCACGTGCGCAGGAAGTCGACGCGCCGCGCCCGGCCCCCCGCGTCCTGGGTGATCAGCGTCGGCTGGTGCTTGCGGCACGGGTCGAGCAGGAAGCGGGCGCCGGTCTCGACGACGCTGCCCAGCCCCAGCCCGCGCAACCGGTCGGCCAGGGCCGCGGTCCGCCGGCCGAGCTCGGGGGCGAACGGGTCGTGGTGCGCGACGTCGAGGGTCAGGGCCACGCCGTCGTAGCCGCTGTCGGCGAGCAGCGCGAGCGCGTCGTCGAGGCGGTGCGAGGTCAGGCCGTTGGTGTTGTAGGCGTAGCGCAGCCGGCTGTCGCGGTGGTCGTGCGCGGGGGCGGACATCCCGGCCGAGGTACCACTCGGGGAGCGTCCGGAACCCGTCCGGGGCCCGTCGCTCCCGGTCACCGCCAGTCCGACGGCGAACGAAACGGGCGTGGACAACCGACCGCTCGTCCCGCCACTCGTCGCGGACGTTCCCAAGATCGCGCCGGGTCAGCGGTCGGCATGCTGCGGCCTGCGGTTGGTGCAGTATCTGCACGCGGAAACAGTGATGTTGACCACAAGGGCCGCCGACGCGTTCAGTGACCTTCGCACGACGGCGAGCGAGGGGCCGATCGGAGCAGGACGAACACCCGACGGCGGGGAGGAGGAGCACCCATGACGGATTCGCGCCACGGCCGCGGCGTCAGCGGGGGTCGCTCCCTCAAGACCGCTGCCGAGGCGCTCGCCGCGCTGCGCTTCCTCGGGGCCGCCGAGGAGGGCGCCACCGCGGAGGCGCTGGCCGCCGAGCTCGGCAAGAGCACGGCCACGGCCCGCTACCTGCTCAACACCCTGTGCCAGGAGGGCTTCGCGATCCGCGACGGCCGGACCGGCACCGTCCGGCTCACCGAGACCCCGCCCTGGGGCGACGCCTGGGGTGATGCCGAGGCCCCCCACGTCCTGACGCCCTCGGGCGCCGCCGCCCCGCCCGCCCCGGCGATCGAGCTCGCGCTCGCCCGGGTCCGCCGGCGGGGTCACGCCGCGGACCACGGGGAGCACGCCGAGGGCATCTGCTGCCTGGACATGCCGATCTCCGCCGCCGGCGGACGGGTCGCCGCAGGCATCGCGATCTCCCCGCCCGCGTGGCGCCACGCCCCGCACGCGGAGGAGCACACGGGCCACGTCCGCGACGTCGCCCGGACCACCACGCGCGGATGGCGTGAACCCGACGCCGACGGTGCCGACCTCCCGCCACCGCCGCCGGCCGACCCCGTGCCCCCCGGGTACTGACGCGGGCCGACACCGGCCGTGCCGCCACCACAGCGCTCACCGGCGCCCCGGCGGCCACCACCACGGACCACGGCTGCGGAACCCCGTATGCCGAGCTGGAACTCCACAAGGAGAAGAGATGAGCCGTCAGAGTTTGGCGAAGGCTCACCAGAAGATCCAGGAACTTTCCTGGGAGCCGGTGTACCACGAGCCGTACATGAAGTACGGGACTGACTACACCTTCCGTAAGGCGGCCAAGAAGGACCCGCTCAAGCAGGTCCTCCGGTCCTACTTCCCCATGCAGGAGGAGAAGGACAACCGCGTCTACGGTGCATCCGACGGTGCGATCCGCGGGAACATGTTCCGCCAGGTCCAGGAGCGTTGGCTGGAGTGGCAGAAGCTCTTCCTGTCGATCATCCCGCTGCCGGAGATCTCGGCCGCCCGGTCGATGCCGATGCTGTTCCAGGCCGTTCCCAACCCGGAGCTGCACAACGGCCAGGCGATCCAGATGATCGACGAGGTTCGGCACAGCACGATCCAGCAGAACCTCAAGCGGCTGTACATGAACAACTACATCGACCCGGCGGGCTTCAACAACACCCTCCGGAACTTCCACTCGGACTACTGCGGCACCATCGGCCGTCAGTTCGCCGAGGGGTTCATCACCGGTGACGCGATCACCGCGGCCAGCATCTACCTGACGATCGTCGCCGAGACGGCGTTCACGAACACCCTGTTCGTGGCCATGCCGGCCGAGGCCGCGGCCAACGGCGACTACCTGCTGCCCACGGTGTTCCACTCGGTCCAGTCGGACGAGTCGCGCCACATCTCGAACGGCTACGCCACGCTGCTGATGGCGCTGTCGGACGAGGACAACCGCCAGCTGCTCGAGCGCGACCTGCGCTACGCGTGGTGGAACAACCACCGCGTGGTGGACGCCGCGATCGGCACGTTCATCGAGTACGGCACCAAGGACCGGCGCAAGGACCGCGAGTCCTACGCCGAGATGTGGCGCCGCTGGATCTACGACGACTACTACCGGGCGTACCTGCTGCCGCTCGAGAAGTACGGCCTCGTGATCCCGCACGACCTGGTCGAGGAGTCCTGGAACCAGATCTGGAACAAGGGCTACGTCCACGAGGTCGCGCAGTTCTTCGCCACCGGGTGGCTCGCGAACTACTGGCGCATCGACGGCATGACCGACGATGACTTCGAGTGGTTCGAGTACAAGTACCCGGGCTGGTACGACAAGTACGGCAAGTGGTGGGAGAACTACAACCGCCTGGCGAAGCCGAACGGGCACCACCCGATCGTCGCCGAGGACGTCGACTACGTGTACCCGCACCGCTGCTGGACCTGCATGGTCCCCTGCCTGGTGCGCGAGGACATGGTCGTCGACAAGGTGGACGGCCAGTGGCGGACGTACTGCCACGAGGCCTGCCGCTGGACCGACGCCGAGGCCTTCCGGCCCACGTACCAGGGTCGCGAGACCCCGAACATGGGCAAGCTCGTGGGTCACCGCGAGTGGGAGACGCTGTACCACGGCTGGAACTGGGCCGACGTGGTGTCGGACATGGGCTTCGTCCGCGACGACGGCAAGACCATGACGGCGCAGCCGCACCTCGATCTCGACCCGAAGAAGATGTGGACGCTCGACCACCTGCGGCGCATGCCGCACGTGGCCAGCCCCAACGTCATCCTCAACGAGATGAGCGACGCCGACCGCGAGGCGTTCGTGGCGGACTACAACCAGCAGGGCCCCGCCGGCCGTCCGGCCGACGCGACCAGCTAGCAACCGAGAGCTGGTCGAGGCCAGCACGGTGAGGTGAGAGGGAGGGCCGGGGTCACCCGGCCCTCCCTCGATCCCTCACGCCCTCGTCCGGCCGAGTCTGACCGATTCGTCCGGATTTCGGCACCTTTCCTCCCGAACGGAGAAGCCATCGATGGGTGAGAAGCACCGGGTTCGATTCGAACCGGTGGGCATCGAGATCGAGGTCGACGAGGACCAGACGATCCTGCGAGCTGCATCGGAGCAGGGCATCCAGCTGATGCACGGCTGCAAGGAAGGCCAGTGCGCCGCCTGCAAGTCGTTCGTCCTCGAGGGCGACATGGACGAGATCGAGCTGGACCGGTACTCGACCTTCGCCCTTCCCGACATGGAGCGCGAGGAGGGGCAGACACTCCTCTGTCGCGCCCACGCCTACGACGACCTGGTGATCGAGCTCCTCAACTACGACGAGGAGATCATCCGGAGTGGGCTCCCGCTGCGGAAGGGCACCGTCGAGGTGCTCTCCAACGAGCCCGTCACCAAGGACATGCGCCACCTCGTGGTGAAGCAGATCGCGGGCGAGGACATCAAGTTCTTCCCCGGCCAGTACATGGATCTCACGGTGCCCGACACCGGCGAGGTCCGGTCGTTCTCGATGGCGAACCTCCCGAACCGCGAGGGCGTGTTCGAGTTCGTCATCAAGATCTATCCCGACGGCGCGTTCTCGCAGTTCCTGGAGAACAAGGTGGCGGTCGGTGACCGCATCGAGGTGGAGGCGCCGTTCGGCACCTGCACCCTGCGTGAGAACCGGACGTCGGACATCGTCTTCATCGGCGGCGGCGCGGGCATGGCCCCGCTGCTCGGCCTCCTGCGCGCACTCGCGGAGAAGGACGGCGAGCGCAAGGCACGCCTCTACTACGGCGCCCGCACGAAGGCGGACCTGTGCTTCGAGGACGAGCTCCACGCCCTCGAGGAGAAGATCCCCGGATTCCGCTACGTCCCCGCCCTCTCCGAGCACGGCGGCGACGACTGGGACGGCGAGACCGGCCTCATCACCGAGGTCGTCCGGGCGAACGAGCCGGCGCTGGAAGGGATGGATGCGTATGTGTGCGGGCCGCCGCCGATGGTGGATGCGGCAATCGCCCTGCTGACCCAGCGCGGAATGGACGAGCAGCACATCTACTACGACAAGTTCACCACCACTGGAGAGCCGGAGGACGAGGGCTAACACATGACAAGCACCGAAGAACGTCCAGAGCGGAGCGTTCCGAAGCCCGTCTTCACCGACGCGGAGGCGGGCGCCAAGGAGTTCCCCGACTCCGGGCCCGGCGCCCGGCGCTACAACTACTTCAAGCCGGCGAAGCGCAAGCAGACCCACTACGAGGACGTGACGGTCGAGGTCCAGCCGGACCCCCGCCACTACCTCTCCCAGGGGTGGATCTACGGCTTCGCCGACGGTTCCCGCGGCTACCCGCTGACCTGGACCAAGCTCAAGGCGTGGGGCGTCGACGACCCCGAGCCCGAGCGCGGTCCCGGCTCCGGCGGCAAGCCGGTCGAGAACTGGCCCGCCCACGGCTGGCACGAGTTCCGTGATCCCAACGAAGAGTGGGAACTCACGATGTACCGGTACAACGCCAACGTTGTCCGGCAGATCAACCAGAACGTCGAGAACGCCCGCAACGCGAAGGCGTTCGACCAGTGGACCCCGAACTGGGTGCGCTTCGTGGAGCGCAACGTCGGCGCCTGGATGCACATCGAGCACATCTTCGGGCTCTACGTCTTCGCCGGCTGCAACCGGTCGGGCCCGACGAACATGCACAACACCGCGATGGCGGTGAACAGCGAGCACAAGATTCGCTTCGCGCAGGACCTGGCGCTCTACAACCTCACCCTCACCGAGGAGATCGAGGGCTTCGACGGCGCCGCGCACCTCGACGCGTGGAACAACGACGCGGAGTGGCAGGGCGTCCGCAAGGTCGCCGAGGCGATCACGGCGATCGAGGACGACTGGGGCGAGATGATCTTCGCCACCAACATCGTCTTCGAGCCCCTGCTCGGCGAGCTCTTCCGGTCGGGCCTGGTCATGCAGTCGGCGGCCGGCAACGGCGACTACGTCACGCCGACCGTCGTGGGTGCCGGCGAGTACGACTACGCCCAGCGCGACCTGCGCTGGACCGTGGCGGCCTTCGCCCCGCTCACCCAGGACCGTGAGTTCGCGCAGCACAACAAGGACCTCTTCAACGGCTGGCTGGCCAAGTGGGTCCCCCAGTGCCTCGAGGCGGCCCGCACGATGCAGCCGCTGTGGTCGCAGCCCGACGCCAAGCCCCCGCGCTTCGAGGACAGCCTCGACCGCGCCAAGAGCCGTTTCGCCGGGATCCTCACCGATCTCGGGCTCGAGACCCCGAAGGAGCTGAACCAGTGACGACCAAGTCCTTCAAGACGGCCGAGAGCCCCTTCAAGCAGGACAACACCGAGTCCGGCATGGCCGGCGTGACGCTGATGAACAACCAGGTCGGCGTCGTGGTGGCCGAGGTGATGGACCGTCAGCCGAACGTCACGGTCCAGCACCTCCCCTCGATGATCCGCGTGGACTGTCAGGGCCGCATGGACTTCGTCTACGCGGACATCTCCGAGGCGCTCGGCGAGGAGCCCGACTTCTACAACGCCGCCGAGTTCGAGGAGAACATGTCGACCCACTACGGGAAGATGATCCACATGGACGACCGGACGATCATGTTCGGCAATCTCGAGGAGGCCGCCGAGTTCATCGGCGACATGCTGCCTCCGGTGGTGAACAAGTAGCACGCCGGTTCCTCGGGTCGTCGCACTCCCGCGCGCGGGGTGGGTGTGCGACGACCCGAGGCCGTTGCACGAGAGAACCGTTGACTCCCCGTTCGCGCCCCAGAGCACCGGAGAAGTGAGGACATGGCCAAGGAACTGCGATTCGGCGCCGACGCGCGCAGGGCTCTCCAGGCTGGAGTCGACCAGCTCGCCGAAGCGGTGAAATCGACGCTCGGGCCCAAGGGACGCAACGTCATCCTCGAGAAGATCACCGGCACGCCGGAGGTCACGAACGACGGCGTGACGATCGCGCGGGAGATCTACCTGCGCGACCAGTTCGAGAACATGGGCGCGCAGGTCCTCAAGGAGGCCGCCGTCAAGACCAACGACGTGGTCGGTGACGGCACCACCACGTCGACCGTGCTCGCCCAGGCGATCGTCCGCGAGGGCCTCAAGGCCATCGGCCAGGGCGGCAACCCGGTGCTCGTCAAGCGCGGGATCGACGCCGCGGTGGCGCGCATCGTCAACCACCTCGCGACGGTGGCGCACCCGGTGGACGACGTCGAGGCGCTCGCCCGCGTCGCCGCGATCTCCGCGAACGACGACGACTCCATCGGCCGCGTCGTGGCCGAGACCCTGCACACCGTCGGCGACGACGGCGTCATCACCGTCGACGACGGCCCGATGCTGGGCCTGCACGTGAACTTCGTCGAGGACTTCGAGTTCGACAACGGCTACGTGTCGCCGTACCTGGTCACCGACCCCGGCTCGATGCTGGCCGTCCTCGACGACCCGTACATCCTCTTCTCCGCCGAGAAGATCACCGACGTGCGCTCCCTCATGCCGGTGCTCGAGCGGATCATGCGTGACCCGCGGCCGCTCGTGATCGTCGCGGAGAAGGTCGAGGGCTCCGCGCTCCAGATGCTCGTGCACAACCACGTGAACGGGCACCTCAAGGTCACCGCGATCCAGGCCCCGGGCTTCGGCGAGAAGCGCGTCCACCTCCTCGAGGACATGGCCGCCCTGTGCGGCGGCAAGGTGTACTCGAAGGCCTCGGCGTTCGCGCTCGAGCAGATGGGCGCCGAGCACCTCGGCCGCGCGACCCAGGTCCGCGCCACCAGCGAGCAGACCGCGATCATCGGCGGCCTCGGCGACCCGACGGCCCGCGAGACCCGGGTCCAGCAGCTGCGCGCCGAGCTCGACCGGGCCACGATCGGCACCGACGAGGACTGGTTCTCCGAGCGCATCGCGCGGCTGTCGGGCAAGGCCGCGATCCTGCAGGTCGGCGCGCCGACCAACGCGGAGCTCAAGGAGGTCCGCCACCGCGTCGACGACTCGCTGCAGGCGACCCGGGCGGCCATGGCCGAGGGCATCGTCGCCGGCGGCGGCGCGGCGCTGCTGCACGCCGAGGCGGCGCTCGCCGACCTCGACGGCCTGACCGGCGACGGCCGCATCGGCGCCGAGATCGTGCGCGCGGCGCTGTCGGAGCCGGCCAACCTCATCGCGTCGAACGCGGGCTACGAGGGCGGCGACGTCGTCAAGCAGACCCGCGACCTGGGCGTCGACGAGGGCTTCGACGCCCTCGAGGGACGCTTCGGCAACATGGTCGAGCTCGGCATCATCGACCCGCTGCGGGTCGTGCGCTCCGCCCTCCAGAACGGCGCCTCGGTGGCCGGCCTGATCCTCACGACGAACTCGCTGGTCGCCGAGGAACAGACCCCCTGGAACAAGTCCCTCATGACAGAGTTCGGCCAGCTCGACGAGGGGCTGCCGCAGCCGGCGCCCGACTCGAGCACGCCGCAGTCGATGGGCCTCGGCCCGTCGATGGGGTGACCGCTGTGACCACTGTGACCACTGTGAGGAGCTCGTCGTGAAGGCCGTCCGTGTCCACGGGTACAAGCAGGATCCGAGCATCGACGACATCCCGGAGCCCAAGCTCCAGGGTCCGCTCGACGTCATCGTCAAGATCGGTGGCGCGGGCGTCTGCCGGACGGATCTGCACATCGTCGACGGCGACTGGGCCGACATCCAGAACCCGGACCTGCCCTACGTCATCGGGCACGAGAACGCGGGCTGGGTGCACGAGATCGGTGACGCCGTCACCAACGTCCGCGTCGGCGACACGGTGATCCTGCACCCGCAGCCGTCCTGCGGCCTGTGCCTGGCGTGCCGGGCGGGCCGGGACATGCAGTGCACCGGGGACGCGTTCTTCCCCGGGCTGTCGAACAACGACGGCGGGATGGCCGAGTACCTGCGGACCACCGCCCGGGCCTGCGTGAAGCTCGACCCGTCCACCAACCCGGCCGACGTCGCGGCGCTCGCCGACGCCGGCATCACCGCGTACCACGCGGTGCGCAAGGCCGTGCCGTACCTGTACCCGGGGACGAGCGCGGTCGTGATCGGCGCGGGCGGTCTGGGCCACATCGGCATCCAGGCCCTCGCCGCCCTGACCGCCACGAAGATCATCGTGGTCGACAAGAACCCCGCCGCGCTCGAGCTCGCCAAGCAGATCGGCGCGGACGAGACCGTCGTGGCCGACGGCAACCACGTCGCGGCGGTGCAGGACCTGACCGGGGGCGGCGCCACCGTCGTCTTCGACTTCGTCGCCGAGCAGGGCGTCGAGCTCGAGGCGTGGCAGATGACCGGCCCGGCCGGTTACCAGTTCGTCCTCGGATACGGCGGACAGTTCCAGGCGCCGACGCTCGATTTCGTCGCCGGCGAGAAGAACGTCATCGGGAACATCGTCGGCACCTACAACGACCTCGCCGAGCTCATGGTCCTTGCCCAGGCGGGCAAGGTCACGCTGCACACCGTGCAGTACCGGCTCGACCAGGCGCTGGACGCCCTGCACGACCTGGACGCGGGGAAGGTCCGCGGCCGGGCGATCCTCGTCCCGTAGACGGCGGAGTACAGGAAGGACACCACCACATGTACGAGAAGGACGGCGAGAAGTACTTCATCGTCGACTCCCACATGCACTTCTGGGACGCCTCCCCGGAGAACTGGGTCCAGGGCGCCGAGCAGTACGCCAAGGGGTGGATCGAGTGCTTCCACGCCTATCAGGGCCTCGGCCCCGCGGACACCCACCAGCCGCTCGAGGAGTTCCAGAAGGTCTCCGAAGAGCAGCTGATGCGCGAGGAGTTCGAGGAGGGGCACGTCGACGTCGCGATCTTCCAGTCGACGTACCTCAAGGAGTGGTACAAGGACGGTTTCAACACGACCGAGCGGAACGGGTACCTCGCGCAGAAGTACCCGGACAAGTTCATCGTGAACACCCGCTTCGACCCGCGCGACGGCGACGCCGGCATGCGCGAGTTCGAGGAGAACACCAGGAAGTTCAACGCCATCGGCGCGAAGCTCTACACCGCCGAGTGGAACGGTGACTCCCGCGGCTACAAGCTCACCGACCCGGAGGCCTACCGCTTCCTGCAGCGGGCCGAGGAGCTCGGGGTCAAGAACATCCACGTCCACAAGGGCCCGACGATCTGGCCGCTGGACAAGGACGCGTTCGACGTCTCCGACGTCGACCACGCCGCCACCGACTTCCAGAACCTGAACTTCATCGTCGAGCACGTGGGCCTGCCGCGCATCGAGGACTTCTGCTTCATGGCGACGCAGGAGCCCAACGTGTACGCCGGGCTCTCCGTGGTCATCGGCGGCCTGATGCACGCCCGCCCGAAGTTCTTCGCCAAGGTGATGGGCGAGCTGCTGTTCTGGGTCGGCGAGGACAAGATGACCTTCGGCTCGGACTACAACATCTGGGAACCGAAGTGGCAGATCGAGGGCCTCGTCGACTGGACGATGCCCGACGACGACCAGTTCGCGGACTACCCGCGCCTGGACACGAACGGCAAGAAGAAGATCCTCGGTCTGAACGCGGCGAAGCTCTACGGCATCGAGGTGCCGGCCGAGTGCCAGATCACCGGGGACAGCTCCGCGCCGGCCTCGCCGGACGACGCCGAGCTGGTCGAGGACCGGTCGGTGGCCCAGGCATGACGCTGGACACGGGTCCAGCTCCGCTGCGCTCCGTGTCCCACGTCTCCGACACCCCGCCGGCCACCATGGCCGGCGGGGTGTGGGAGGCGCTGCGCACGGTGCGCGACCCGGAGCTCGACAACGACGTCGTCAGCCTGGACTTCGTGGCCGAGTGCTCGGTCACCGAGGACGCGATCGCGCACGTGCGCCTGCGCCTGCCCACGTACTTCTGCGCCCCCAACTTCGCGTTCCTCATGGTCGCCGACGCCTGGGACGCGGTGTCGCAGGTGGAGGGGCTCGCCGACGTCGACGTGGCCCTCATCGACCACTTCGCCTCCGACGCCATCAACGCCGGCGTCGCGGCGCGGGCCGGCTTCGTCAGCTCGATGGCCGGCAGCGAGGTCGGCGAGGCGGTGGAGGAGCTGCACGACCTGCGTCGCTCGTTCACCGAGCGGGCGATGATGGCCGGTACCGACCTCGTCGTCCGCCCGCTGATGCGCGCGGGTGCGACGCCGGAGCAGGTCGCCGAGATGACCCTCGCCGACGCCCCGGACTCCGACGACCTGCGTCGCCTGCGGGCCCGCCGCCGCGAGCTCGGCATCCCCGCCGACGACGACGCGCCCCTGGTCGTCGACCCCGTGGGGCGGACGGTGGGGCTCGAGGCCCTGCCGCTGCACCTGCGCAAGGCGCGCTCGTACCAGGTGGGCGTCGACGCGAACACCAGCATCTGCCGTGGTCAGCTCGCGGCCCGTTACGGGCTGTAGAGCGGGCCGCTCGAGAGGAGAGCTCCCGCCATGCCGCTTCCGGACAGCGACCCGGTGCAGCTCGACCCCGGCAACCACGACGACCCCGGGGCCGGCCGCTGTCTCATGGAGCACGTCTCGGTGCTGGCGGGGGAACCGTTCCGGGCCTGGCCCCGGTGCACGCACCCCGCCGTCGCCGCGCTGGCCACCCAGGTCAACGACCGGTGCTCGCCGCAGGGGCGGGCGGCGCTGCTGGGCCGCGCCGAGGCGCTCGCGCGCGCCGACAGCGACGACCCGGCGCTGACCTGGCGGCTCGTGGCGCTCACCGCCGAGGCCACGCTCCTGAGCCGCCCGTACGACCGGGGCGCGTCCCGGCGGCTCGCCCGGGCCCGCCGCTCCCGGCGGCTGTGGAGCACGGCGCTGCCGGGCCCGCTCGCGCGCCGTCTCCCGCGCTGGGCCCTCGTGAGCTGCGGTCTCGCCGCCCTCGACGAGCTCGTCGCCGCCGTCCACGGGCTGATCGCCGTGGCCGGGCCGCCCGGCTCGGCGGAACGCGACATCGCGCTCGTCGCCCTGCTCGACAGCGTCCTCGACTGCGTGCTCGACGACGTGCCCGCCGAGCCTGCCGTGCCCGCGCCGTCGGGGGCGACCGCCCCCGACACCACCATCGTCATGAAGGAGCTCGTCGCATGAGCGCCCCCAGCGAGACCCCGCGCACCGTCCGGCGCATCGGATCGCCGGCCGCGGTGGCGCTCGCCGACCTCGCCGCGATCTTCGACGACCTGCAGACGGTGCTGCTGTGCTGCGAGCGCCTCGTCACGGCGCTCAACATCCCGGAGCCCGACCCGGTGGTGGTCGAGTCGCTGTGGACCACCGCGCTGCTGTCGTACTCGCGCTGCTTCGCGCCCGGCGAGCGCGGCATGAACCTCACCGAGGACGACGTCACGGCCCTCGAGCTCGAGGGCGAGGTGCTCGGCTGGCACAAGATGCTGCGCCAGCTCAAGAAGCACTACGCCGACCCCGGGACCAACCCGCGCGAGACGTTCGAGGTCGGCGTGGCCGTCGCGGACGGCGTGCCCCAGGGCGTGGCGATCACGTCCACGCGCCAGGCACTGCCGGACACGGTCTCGGTGCACCAGACCGGCGCGATCGCCTACCAGCTCAGCCAGCGCGTCGACCAGCGCATCGCGGAGCACCAGGGGACGGTGCTCGAGGGCGCCCGCGCCCTGAGCCCGTCCGAGCTCGAGACCCTCGACGAGGTCGAGCTCACCGACACCCCGGAGGGAGACGAGTGATCGAGAAGTACAACCCGTGGACCGTCGTCAACCTCGTGTTCGAGCACCTCGCGGACCAGGGCCTGCACCCGGTCCTCGGGGAGAACGGCGACCCCTCGGCGGCGGCCGCGGAGCTGCTGACCTCGCTGGGCATCACCCCCGGCGACCCGTCGTGGGGCGAGGGCCAGGACGCCGAGCGCGTGCGCGAGGACCTCGCGGCGCTGCGGGCGGCGTTCGACCCGGTCGACTCGACCGACTCCTCCCGGGACTGACCGTGGTCGCCATGCGCTTCGCGCGGCTCGTGGTGCACCGGATGACCCGCGAACCGCTCGCGCTGCTCGTCGAGGAGAACGCCGACCGGTGCGTGGTCGTCTCCGTGCGCGGACCGCAGGCGGAGGTCATCGACCGGGGCCCGCGCGCGGCCGAGCCGGACGACGACGACCGCCTCACCCAGGACCTCATCGGCGAGCTCGCCGTGCGGCTCGGGCGCCGCCTGGCGCGCGGCGAGATCGTCGACCTCGTCGACGACCGCTTCCGCGCGGAGCTGGTGCTCGACGACGGCACGCGCCTGCCGGGACGTCCGAGCGACGTGCTCGCGGTGACCGTGCGTGAGGCCCTGCCCCTCGAGGTCGCGGACTCCGTGGTGGACGCGGTGGGCCAGTCCTACAGCGAGCTGGGGGGTGACCGGCAGGAGCCCGCGCGCGAGGCCGCCGAGCAGGTGGAGGAGATGCGCGCGTTCCTCGAGCAGGCGACGCCGCAGGACTTCGCCCGCCCGCCGGACGCCGGTGAGGGCCGGACGCCCGGCGCCGAGCCCGGCTGAGGACGGTTCCCGGGGACCGCCGCAGATCCGTCCACCCGGTCCTGACCTGCGCAGTCGCCGTCCCGAACGTCTCGATCCGAGACAATCGAGGGTCCCTCAAGGGCCCGTCGGGGCCGTACCATCGCGTGTTAGCCGTCACTCGGTGGTGACGGCGGATGGCGAGGTGGCCCATGGACGGACGCGCCCAGAGCGCCCTCGGTCGCGCGCGTGAGTGGTTCGTGGACCGGGGCTCCGTGAGCGCCTCCGGCATCGTCCGGCCAGAGATCGTCGACTCCTGGGAGCGGTCCCGGGCCGCCGGCGTCGACGCCACCCACCTCGATCTCCCCTACGAGCCCGATCTCGACTTCGACGGCAGCCTCACCAACTGTGCGCGTCCCGTGCTCGACGACCTCGCCGAGCGCCTCTCGGGCATGTCGGTGGCCGTGGTGCTCACCGACGCCGACGGCCGCGTGCTCGAGCGCCGGGTCGGCGAGGGCGAGCTCCAGCGCCGCCTGGACGCCATCTCCCTCGCGCCCGGCTTCAGCTACGCCGAGGAGTTCGCCGGCACCAACGGCGTCGGCACCTCGCTCGAGGGCGCGATCCCGGCGCTGGTGGTCGGCGCCGAGCACTTCAGCGAGCGCCTGCAGGCGTTCGCGTGCGCGGGCGCGCCGGTCCGCGGCCCCGACGGCGCCCTCGCCGGCATCCTCGACGTCACCTGCCTGCGCTCCGAGGCCAACGACCTCATGCGCTTCCTGGCCCAGCAGGCCGCCACCGACATCGAGGACGTCCTGCGCGAGCGCGGCGGCGTCGGTGTCCGCCGCGTGATGGCGGCGTTCCGCGCGACGTGCGCGCGCACCCGCGGGCCGGTGCTCGCCCTCACCGACGACCTCGTCATGGTCAACCGCTCGGCCCGCGAGCTCTCCTCGCTCGACCAGGAGCGGGTCACGATGCGCGCGATGGAGCTGGGTGTGGGCGGGCGCCCGCACCAGGACCGTGTGCTGCTCACCGCGGGGCCCGCCCGCCTGATGATCACGCCGGTGCCCGCCGAGCGTCCCGTCGGCGTGGTCGTGGAGGTGGTGCCGAGCCGCAGCAGCCTGCGGCTCGCGGGCGGCGACGACGCGGGCCGCGCCTCCGCGCGCACCGGCGAGCTGCCCGCGCCGCCGCAGGGCGCCGGGTCGTCGTCGGCGTGGTTCCCGCCGTCCCCGTCGTCGGTCGAGCGGCCGCTGCCCGGGCTCGCCGGCGACTCGCGGCCGTGGCGCACGGTCGCCGGGGCGCTGCGCGCCGCCGCCGGCGCGGCCCGCAGCACCGTGGTGCTCGGTGAGCCGGGCACCGGCAAGGCCGCCGCCGTCCGCGCCGCGCACGGCGAGGTGCGTCCCGAGGCCCGCTGGGTCACCGTCGACGGCGCCGACCCGGAGGCGGCCGTGACGCTCGCGGGCTACGCCGCGGAGGCCACCACCGCCGGCGTGGGTGCGGCCACCGTCGTCGTCCGGCACACCGAGGCGCTCGACGAGGCCGGGGCCGGGGCGCTCACCGCCCTGCTCGGGCAGGTCCCGCCGTCGTGGTGGGTCGTCGGCCTGATCACCGCGGAGCGCACGCCGGAGGAGGGTCCGATCAGCGGGGTGCTCGCGGGCTTCGCCACGTCCGTGCTGGTCGAGCCGCTGCGCCGCCGCCCCGACGACATCCCGCTCATCGCCGCGGCCCTGATCGCCCGCCTCGCGCCCTCGCGCCGGGCGCGATGTACCCCGGAGACCGCGGCGCTGCTCGCGGGCGGCCGCTGGCCCGGCAACGTCACCCAGCTCGCCGGGGTGCTGCGCCGCGCGCTCGCCGCGCGCCCCGCCGGCGACGTCGAGCCCGCCGACCTGCCCGCCGAGTTCGCGGTCAGCGGCACCCGCCGGCGTCTCACCAAGCTCGAGACCGCCGAGCGCGACCTCATCGTGTCCGCGCTGGTCGAGGCGAACGGCAACCGCTCGCAGGCCGCGAGCGCCCTCGGGATCGGTCGCGCGACGCTCTACCGGCGCCTGCGGGCCTTCGGCATCACCGACGTGGGCCGCTGAGCCCGCCGACGAACGGCTCGATCTCCACCGTCTCGTTCGGACGCGCGGGCGGCATGCCGACGTGGCGCGCGCCGATCTCCCCGGCCCACTGCGCGCTCGCCCGGGCGGCCACGGCGCGGACGGTCTCGACGAGCTCCTCCTCGTCGAGCGCGAGGCGCCGCGCCGAGCAGGACAGCCCGAGGGCGACGGTGGCGGCGCCCGACGGCGAGACCACCGGGGCGGCGACGGTGGCGAACCCGCCCGCGAACTCCTCGCGGTCGAGCGCGACGCCCTCGCGGCGCACGTCCTCGAGCTCGGCCCGCAGCGCGGCCAGGTCGGTGAGCGTCGCGGGGGTCAGGTCGGCCAGCGGCTCGCCCTCCTCCTCCACGGCCTCGCGGTACTCCGCCGAGGTCGCGAGCAGGACCTTCGTGAGAGCGAGGGCGTGCGCGTGGGCCGGCGGCACGTGGGTGCCGAGCCCGGGGTGCTTGGCGAGCCCCTGGTGGCCGCGCGAGTCGGTGACCGTCGCGACGACGGTGCCGGTGCGGCGCACGAGGTACGAGCGCTGGCGCGTGCGCCGGTAGAGCTCCGTGGTGGCCTCGGCCAGCACCGCGCCCGGGTCGGGGTCGCCGGGCACCGGGCTCGAGGGCTCGGCCGTCGTGCCCCAGTGCCCCCAGGGCGGCGCGTCGGAGAGCCGGCAGCGGCCCGAGGTGGCGCGCTCGGCATAGCCGGCCTCGCACAGCGTGTTGATCATGTACCGGGCGGTCGCGGCGCTCTTGCCGAGCTCCTCGGCGAGGTCGCTCGCGGACAGGCCCTCGGGGTGGTCGCCGAGCAGGCGCAACGCGCGCAGGACCGTCGCCGCGGTCTTCAGCGACCGCGACCCTCCGCCCACGGGCACCACGTCGTCGTCCACGTCACCGACGGTAGGACCATCCCGGCGTGACGCCTGTCTCAATGTGGGACGGCGCGACGACCGGGCCCCCGGACAGGATCTTCGGGGGCCGCCGGGCTCCCTGATGGATGCATCATCGCAGGTCGAGGCGCTCGCCGGCCTCCGCGCGCGCCAGCGCGTGGCGGGTGGGCTCGCGGTAGAGGGGGTAGAGGTCGCCCACCGTGCGGTCCACCGCGGCGCGGTCGAGCCAGGCCGGCCCGCCGAGGCGGGCACGGCCCTCGACCGTCAGGGCGACCGGCTGCGCGCCGGCGTGCGGGGGGTCGCCGAGCCCGACCAGGTCGCTCCCCCGGGCGAGCAGGCGCTCGACGCCGCGGGCCCCGATCCGCCCGTAGGACATCGTCTCGACCTCGAGCCCCGGCACGATGACCTTGGCGGTCACCGCCGAGCCGGCGTCGGCGACGACGGTCAGGACGTCGAAGCCGTCGAGGCGCCCGAGCAGGTCGTCGAGCAGGGCGCCCGGGGTGTCGAGCCCGGGGGTGTGCGGGAGGTCGGTGAACGCCACGCTCCTGCGGCGGGCGAGCACGGTCGGTGCCAGCAGCTCGCGCAGCTCGGCCGGCCCGCGCGCGATCCAGTCCGCCATCGCCTCCACCGCCCGCCGCTCCTGCGGGGGCACCGGGTGGGCCAGCTCGCGCTCCCAGTACCGGGCGTCGAACAGCGGGCGCACCGTGTCCAACCCGGCGTGGGCGACGAGCTTGCGCACGCGGGCGGAGCAGAACTCGAGCAGCGCCTTCTGCAGCGCGACCTCGCGGTCGGGGTGCGCGGCCTCGCCGCACGCGGTGACCGAGATCGGGTGCGGGGCGTCGGCGGGGTCGGTGTCGTGGCCGACGACGTGCAGGTCGGTGACGCCGAACGCCGTCGACGCGAGCTTGGGGACGACGGTGATGCCGACGTCGGCGAGGTGGTCGAGCAGGCGGCGGGTGTCCGGGTCGGTGACGCCGTCGGTGTCGATGACGACGCCGCGGTCGAGCGCCCGGAAGGCGGTCGCGTTCCCGTCGCGCTGCAGCAGCTCGCCCAGGGCGTGCCCGACCGCCCGCTCCACGGTGTCGCCGGCGCCGCACCCGTTGGTGATGACGGTGACCAGGCGCTCGTCGGCGAGCTGCCAGTCGAGGTCGACGGGGTAGGCCGCCGCGAACTCCGCGGGCACGAGCACCTCCTCACCGGTGCGCCAGCGGGTGGTCGGCAGCCACCAGCGGGGCCGCTCGGGGTCGTACGCGGTGCCCGCGGGCAGGACGAGCGCCACCGGGTCGACGACGCGCGCCTCGCCGCGCACCGCCCGCAGCGCGGTGTACGAGTCGCGGACCGGGGTGAGCCCGCGCAGGTGCCGCGACAGCAGCATCTCCTCGGCGAGCTCGGCGTGGGCCGCGACCCGCGCGCGGTCCGCGGAGAGGCCGTAGCCGAACGCGCCGCTGCGCGGCCACCGCCCGTCGGGGTCGGCGTGGTCGGCCGAGACCACCGCGACGCCGGTGCGGTCGGCGGCGGAGAGCTCGGTGTCGCCCACCTCGCCCGGGGGCAGCGCGGCGTCGAGGGCCGCGGTGACGGCGTCGAGAGAGGTGGTCACCGCAGCTCGTCCAGCGGGATCGGCCCGGCCACCGGCTGCGCCGCGAGCAGCCGGTCGTAGAGCGCGAGGACGGTCTTCGTGGTGATGTGCGGCGCGTACTCGAACGGCGTGGCCACGGCCTCGAAGTCGAGCTGCTCGATGACCGCGTACGCGTCCCGGATCTCCTGGTGGGACAGCGGGATCTGGGCGTGGTACGCCTTGTGCGCGGACAGCCCGACCGTGGCGCCGTCGGCGTCGAAGCTCGGCTTGAGCATGTCGCCGCAGAACAGGATGCCGCGGCGCTCGTCGTGCAGGACGTTGTGGCCGTCGAAGTGCCCGCCGGTGCGGTGGGCGACGAGGCCGGGCGCGAACGCGTGCCGGTCGTCGAGCGGCCACGTGACGCGGAAGGTCTTCGTCCACTCCAGGTCGCGGACCCCGATCCCGAGCACGGGCGGGTCGAGCTCGTCCTGGAGCTGGAACAGCGCGCCGTAGCCGTGCACGTGGCTCGCGCCCAGCGCCGCGAGCCCGCCGCGGCGGCGCAGCTCGGCGATCGCCGCGTCCGGGTAGAAGCCGGCGGCCTCCCAGCCGACGAGGCCCTGATCGGTCTCGATCACCCAACCGCACGTGCCCAGCCCGACCTGCGGCTCGCACCAGAAGGCGGTGACCCCGGGGGTGACCTCCTCCCAGCGGGCCTCGCGGCCCGCGGCGAGGTCGGCGAACGACCGGAACTCCCAGCCGTCCTCGGGCAGGGCGTTGCGGACGTCGACGCACACCGGGCACTGCGGCGGCACGGCGAACCAGCGTTGCCAGTGCCCGCAGTTGGTGCAGGTCCAGGGGCTCAGGGGCATGCCGCCTCCATCAGCAGGGTGTGCAGGGCGAGGTCGCGCTGCAGCGGGTACGGCCAGGTCGCCTCGCCGCGGACGGCGGCGCCGAACGCGGCGAGCTGCCGGGCGAACGGGCCGGCGTCCGCGTCGAACACGACGGGCTCCGCCGCGCCGGTCGAAGCGTCGATGCGGGTCAGCGTGCCGCCGGCGTCCTGGCCGAGCGTGTTCTCGGCGACGAGCTGCGCCCGGGTGCCGACGACCTCGAGCCGTCGGCGAGGCAGCGGGTCGGCGGTCGAGAAGCTGACATGCTGTGACAGCAACGTGCCGCTCGCGGTGCGTCCGGCGAGGACGGCGGTGTCGTCGGTGGCGTAGTCGTGGACCCGCGTCGCGGTGAGGGCCACGAGGTCGACGACGTCCTCGCCGAGCAGGCGCCCGGTGAGGTCGAGACCGTGCGGGGCGAGGTCGATCATCGCGCCGCCCCCGGCCCGCGCCGGGTCCACGCGCCAGTTGTCGCTCCCGCCGACCGGTGTTCTCCAGTCGGCGGGCAACCAGCACCCGTAGACGATGCGCACGGTGGTGACGACACCGAGGTCGCCGGCGGCGACCATCCCGGCGATCGCCTCGTGCGCGGGGTGGAAGCGCTGGTCGAAGGCGGTGCCCGCGAGCAGGCCCCCGGTCGCGGCGACGATCTCCTTCGCCGCCGGCACGTCGTGGGCCAGCGGCTTCTCGCAGAGGACCGGGACGCCCGCGTCCGCTACCGCGGCGACGACCGGCGCGTGCGCGTGGTTGGGGGTGGCGACGTAGACGGCGTCGAGGCCGGGCGCGGCGAGGAGGTCGTCGAGGTCGGCGTAGCCCGGCGACAGTCCGTCGAGTGCCGCCGGGTCGCGGTCGTGGACACCGACGAGGTGCGCGGCCGGGTCGGCGTCGATCGCGGGCAGGACGAAGTCGCGCGCCACCCAGCCGGCGCCGACCACGCCCCAGCCCGTCACCAGCGCTCCGGGAGGTCGACGAGCAGGCGGCGGGCGACGGCGTCGTCGGGCGGCGGGTCGGGCCGGCGCTCCGGGAGGTACGTCGCGGCGCGCGGCCCGTACTCCCCGCCCCACACCGGGTTGGGCCACCGGCGCACGCCGTCGGCGTAGAGGGGGTTCGGGCGCAGCTCGGCGCCCGGGGCGGGGTCGAGCAGGGCACTGTCGCCCCCGGCGCCGGCGAGGTCCCGCGCCAGCGCGACGGCCTCGGTGTCGGCGAGCTCCTCGGCGGGCGCGGAGCGGGGCAGGCGGCGCTCGAGGGTGGCGGCGGTCAGCTCCTCCTCGCCGTAGCAGGATGCCCCGGGCAGGAGGGCGGCCCAGGACTCCGGCGGGCGCGGGTGCCCGGGCTGACCGGGGGTGTGGCAGTGGGCGGCGACCACGGCGCCCCCGGGGCCGGCATGCCCGGCGGCGGTCGCGAGCACGGCGGCCGGGTCGTCGAGGAAGTAGAGGACGTCGTGCGCGGCGACGTACGTGCCCTCGGTGGCCGGCACCGGCCAGGGGTGGGCGAGGTCGGCGCAGACGAGGTCGACGTGCGCCGGGACGACGAAGCGGCGGGCGAGCCAGAGCTTGGCGAACACCACGTCGACGCCGACCAGCTCCCGCTCGCCGTGCTGCGCGAGCCGGCGCAGCAGGTGACCGGCCCCGCAGGCGAGGTCGAGCACCGGGCGCCCGGCCGGCGGGTGGGCCGCGGTGAGCGCGAGGACCGCGAGCCCGGACGGGTCGTGGTCGCGGTGCAGGAAGTAGTCGCCGACGCGCCCCAGCCCGAGGCCCGCCACCGCCTCGCGCAGGGTGGTGCTCCGCAGCGTCGCCCGCAGCTGCTCCGCCGGCGGCGGGGGCTGGTCCCACCAGTCGTCGTTGTCGGCGAGCAGCACGGCCGCGGCGTCGTCGGGGCGGCCGTCGTCGAGGGCGGCGAGCGCGGCCTCGCGCACCTCGTCGCGCCCGGCGCGCAGGTACGGGATGCCCTCGAGCACCGGCCACCGCGTCGCCCCGTCGGCGAGGCTGTGCGGGGAGTCGGCGTGCAGGTCGGCGCCGTTCTCGGGGCTGACCAGCGCCGACGCGGTCGAGACCCTCACGGCAGCAGGCCCGCCGCGGCGAGCACCGCGTTCTGGTGCTCCTGCACCGGCGAGGCGTGCACGAGCTCGAGGTCGTCGAGCGCCGCGCGCACGGTGAACGCCGCGGCCCGGGCGTGGTGGTGCACCTGCAGCACGCGGTCGAGGACGTCGGCGGCGTGGAACGTCGCGCCGAGCGGGGTGTCCGCGTCGGCGCGGGCGGCGAGCAGGGCGCGGACGCGCGCGGCGAGGTCGTCGGGCAGCGTCGCGAGGGCGCGCTGGGTGAGCCGGTCGACGACGCCGTCGAGGTGCTCGCCCAGCAGCGTCTCGCCGGCGAACCCCGCGTCGGGCAGGGCGGCGTTGTGCAGGTGGTGGGCGAGCCCGAGCAGGAAGGCGTCGCCCCGGTCGGCGCCGTGGTCCTCGGCGAGCAGGGCGCCGTACACGGCGACGGCCCAGCAGTGCTCGCCGTGGTCCTCGGGCGGCTCCGCGATCAGCCGCGCCCGCCCCGGGGCCGTCGCACCCGCCCGGGGCTGGCGGCACAGCGCACCGACGAACGGCGGGAGCGCGACCGCGAACTCGGCGGGCGCCGGGGCCGCGCGCAGCCACGCGAGCGTCGCCGGGTGCACCACGCCGTCCGCGATCTCGTCGATCGCGCGCCGCCGCACCGTGTCGACGTCCTCCGGCGTCAGGCCGGCGTCGGCGAGCACCGCGGCGTCGATCCCCGCCAGGCGCGCCCCGGCGACGGCCGCCGCGGTCTCCGCGCCCGCGACCTCCGCCGGGTCCGCGCCCGCGAACAGCGCCGACCACGCCCGCACGAACGCCCGCGAGGCCATCGAGCCGTCGGCGTCCGCGGTGCGCACACGCTTGAGGTCGCCGACCTCCCGCAGCAGTCCCGGGACCGCGGCGTAGCGGGCGGTCGGGGCGGCGAGGGCCGTCGTCACGCGGCGCCCGCGCCGATCCAGTCGCGCAGCACCTGCTCCTGGACGTGCAGGGCGTGCTCGGGACGGCGGCCGTCGCGGGTGGTGGGCGCCTTGAAGAAGTAGCCGAGCTGCTCCTGCGCGCCGCCCTCGCCGCGGCGCTGGGCCTCGACGACGAGCCGCACGAGCTCCAGCACCAGCGGCGCCGCGAGCACCGAGTCGCGGGCCATGAAATCGACCTTGATCTGCATCCGCTGGCCCAGGAAGCCGGACAGGTCGATGTTGTCCCAGGCCTCCTTCTCGTCGCCGCGCGGGCGGTAGTAGTCGATGCGTACGACGTGGTCGCCGACCTCGTAGCCGAGGATGTCGTCGAGCACCGAGCCCTTGGTCTGCACCTTGCTCGACAGCGAGTCCGGGTCGTCGAGGATCTCGCCGTCGCGGTTGCCGAGGATGTTCGTCGAGTACCAGCCGTCGACGGTCAGGGCGCGCGAGCGGAACGCGGGCGCCAGCACCGTCTTCATCATCGTCTGGCCGGTCTTGCCGTCCTTGCCGGCGACGGGCACGCCGCGGTGCTCGGCCAGCTCGAGCAGCCCGGGCACGTCGGCGGCGGCGCTCGGGGTGAAGTTGACGTACGGGCAGCCCTCGGTGATCGCCGCGTAGGCGTAGAGCATGCCCGGGGTGATGGCCGCGTCGTCGACGTCGAGCGCCTTCTCGAAGCCGTCGGCGCTCGCCAGCGCGGGCAGCGTGAGGTCGGGCCAGCGCTCGGTGGAGGCGAGGTTGACCACCACGAGGGCGTCGAGACCCTGCTCCTCGCGGAAGCGCCGCAGGTCCCCGGCGATGTGCGCGACCCGGTCGCGCAGGGCGGGGACGGCGACGAGGTTGGTGCCGCGGGCGTTGCGGCAGTACTCGGGGTCCGCGACGGCGGGCCACGGCTCGATGTCGGCGAGCGCGGGGCCCGCGGCCTCGATCTGCCGGTCGTCGAGCACCCGGTGCCCGTGCGCGGCCTTGGCGAGGTCGTCGCCGTCGACGTCCCACCCCGCGAACACCAGCGAGGTGTAGGGCACGAGGCCCGCGGTGTCGGCGAGCGGGAGCCCGTCCGTGCCGACCGCGCCGAGCTTCATCAGTTCGACGCCGGCGACCGCGGTGGTGGCGACCGCCCCACCGAGCCCGACGATCGCCACTCCCGTGCGAGCGTTCTCCGCCACGTGGTCCTCCTCGACCTGGAACTCCCGGCCCGGTGTGGACCCCGGCGGACGTACCACCCGCTTCTCGGGCTCGAAACCGTGGATTCGCGCCGAACGGTCGGGGAACCTCGGTGAGCGGCGTCACGCAGCCCTGGTGACGGCCCCGGAAAACTCCGGGGTCGGGCACCCACGTCGGGCGGTGGACGTTGACGGAGAGTCGGAAGCGAACCACCGACGAGACGGAGGCATCACCATGGCCACGCTGACCAGGCCGCAGTCCAACAAGGTCATCGCGGGGGTGTGCGCCGGGCTCGCGGACCGCTTCGGGCTGTCCGCCGGCGTCGTCCGCCTGCTGTTCGTGCTCTCGTGCCTGCTGCCCGGGCCGCAGTTCATCATCTACATCGCGCTGTGGGTGATCATGCCGAAGCGGTGACTCAGGCGCCGCTCAGCGCCCCGCCAGGCGATCTTCAGCCGAGGCGGGGACGCTGGCGTGCCCCGTCGGGAGGAGGCGCGCCATGGACGCGCTCGTGGTGGTGCTCATCGTGGTCGTCCTGCTTGCCCTGATCACCGGGGGTGCGGCCGTGCAGGCCGTGCAGCAGTACCAGCGCGGCGTCGTGCTGCGCTTCGGGCGGCTGCTGCCGGCCGTGCGCGAGCCGGGCCTGCGGGTGATCGTCCCGTTCGTCGACCGCATGCGGAAGGTCCCGGTGCAGACGACGGTGCTCGACGTGCCGTCGCAGAACGCGATCACCCGCGACAACGTCACCATCGGCGTCGACGCGGTCGTCTACTTCCGTGTCGCCGACCCGGTCCGCGCGGTGATCAACGTCGACGACTACCTGCGGGCCACCTCCCAGGTCGCCCAGACCTCGATGCGCTCGGTGATCGGCCGCGCCGACCTCGACACGCTGCTCTCGGACCGCGACGCGATCAACTCCGAGCTCAAGGCGGTCATCGACGCGCCCACCGAGGACTGGGGCGTGAGCATCGACCGCGTCGAGATCAAGGACATCGCGCTGCCCGAGGGCATGCGCCGGTCGATGTCGCGGCAGGCCGAGGCCGAGCGTGACCGCCGCGCCCGCGTCATCGCCGCGCAGGCCGAGCTCGAGGCGTCCGAGAAGCTCACGCAGGCCTCGGAGCGCATGAGCGCCGCGCCGGGGGCGCTGCAGCTGCGCCTGTTGCAGACCGTCACCGACGTCGCCTCGGACAAGAACTCGACGCTGGTCATGCCGCTGCCGATCGAGCTGCTGCGATTCTTCGAGAACGCGGGCCCCGATCCCGAGGCCGTGCGGCGGGCCGTCGACGCGGCGGCGGCGCCGCTGCTCCCGCCGGGCGAGCACGAGCGGACCGACGTCCCAGCCGACGAGCCGGTCGACGACGACCCGGTCGACGAGCCGGTCACCAGAGATGGCCGGGCAGGTCCTTCGTGAGCTCGGCGAGCTCGCCGCGGGTGGTGGCGGCGTAGGCCGCCGCCGCCCGCTCCTCGAACTCCTCCACGGTCAGCCGGCCGTTGCCCACGGCGCGCTGGAGCCGCTGGACCACGAGCTCGCGTTCGGCGTCGGAGGCCCGGACGTCACGCACGGGACCATCATCCCTCCACGGTCGGCTGTGCCACGCGCCCGAACCGCGAGTCGGCCGGGTCGGCGAACACGTGCAGGCCGAACGTCTCGGACAGCTCGCGGCACAGCCCGACCCCGCGCACCGAGTTGCCGTGCGCGTCGAGGCCGGGGGAGTAGACGCCGAACCCGAAGTAGCGGGGCAGGACGCAGACGATGTCGCCGGAGACCCCGCTCTTGGCCGGGATGCCGACCTCGTTGGCCCACTGGCCCGCCGCGTCGTACATCCCGCAGGTCATCATCACGCTGACGAGGTCGCGGACGTGCTCGCGCCCGATCGCCCGCTCCCCGGTGATCGGGTTGACCCCGCCCTTGGCCAGCGTGGCGCCCATGACGCTGAGGTCGGACGCGGTCACGGTGATCGAACAGGCCGACAGGTAGGTCTCGACGACCTCGTCGACGTCACCGGTGATCATGCCCAGGGAGCGCATGACGTAGCAGAGCCCGAGGTTGCGGTCGTTGCTGCGCAGCTGCTGGCGCAGGATGCGCTGGTCGACGGCGAGCCCGGGGTTGCCGGAGTAGGCGCGGTAGCGCTCGAGGATCCGGTCGACCTTCTCGTCGACGTCGCGGCCCTTCACGAGGCTCGCCGCCACCAGCGCGCCCGTGTTGATCATCGGGTTGTAGGGGCGGTGGTGGACCTCGTCGAAGGTGATCGAGTTGAACGGGTCGCCGGACGGCTCGACGCCGATGCGCGCGAGCGTCGCCTCGGAGCCGTTGTCCTCGAGGGCGAGGCCGTAGGTGAAGACCTTGGACACCGAGTGCAGCGGGAAGGGCACCGAGCAGTCGCCCGCGTGCCACTGCGTCCCGTCGACGTTGGTGCCCGCGAGCCCGAAGAGGTGCCGTTGCTCCTCGGGGGCGTCCTCGGGGTAGTAGCTGACGACGTCCTCGGCACCGAACGTCGTGTACTTCGCGTGGAGCTCGTCCAGTTGCTTGCGGACGAGCTCGGCTTCTCCGACGGCGACCACGATCGACATCCTGCCAATTCAGGCGCGGGTCAGGCGAGGTCCTCCGGTCCGGCGCAGCCGCCCGAAGCGGGTCTGGTCGGGCGAGGCGAACATGTGCAGCCCGTAGCGCAGCGACAGCTCGCGGAACACCGCCTGGCCGCGCACCGAGTTGCCGTGCTCGTCGAGCCCGGGCGAGAACGTCGCGAGCCCGAGACGGCCGGGCATCGCGGCGACGATCCCGCCGGACACCCCGCTCTTCGCGGGGATGCCGACGTCGGTGGCCCACTCGCCGACGGCGTCGTACATCCCGCAGGTCATCATCACGCTGACCACGTCGCGGACGTGGCCCTGGCTCAGCGCCTGCTGGCCGGTCAGCGGGTTCAGGCCGCCGTTGGCGAGCGTCGCGCCGAGCGCCGAGAGCTCGCAGGTGGTGACCCGGACCGAGCACATCGACAGGTAGACGCGCAGGTTCTCCTCGATGTCGCCGGTCAGCATGCCCAGCGAGCGCATGAGGTAGCTGATCGCGAGGTTCCGGTCGGCGGCGGCGAGCTGGTCGGCGAGCAGCTCCTGGTCGACCTCGAGGTCCGGGACGCCGCTGAACGTCCGCATCCGCGCCAGGATCCGCTCGATCTTCTCGTCGGCGGTCTCGCCGTGGACGAGGTAGGCGGCGACGAGGGCGCCCGCGTTGACCATCGGGTTGTGCGGGCGCTGGTGCTCGTCGTCGAAGGTGATCGAGTTGAAGGGGTCGCCGGAGGGCTCGACGCCGACGTGGCGCAGCGTCGTCTCCCGGCCGTTGTCCTCGAGCGCGAGGGCGTAGGTGACGACCTTGGAGATCGACTGCAGCGGGAAGCGGAACTCGCAGTCGCCGACCGTCCACTGGGTCCCGTCGACCGACGTCCCGGCCAGCCCGAAGACGTCCTCCTCGCCCTCCGCGGCCGGCAGGGCGATGGAGACGATGTCTTCCTCGTGCTCGTCGGCATGGTGATCGTGCAGCGCCTCGAGCTGCTCCTGGACCAGCGCCTCCTCGGCATCGCTCACCACGAGCGCGCATCCTCTCTCCCGCTCGGTGGGTGCGCCGCGCGGGGATCCGCGGCATGCTGATCGGCGTCCGGCGACGAGGCCGGCGCGCACCCCCGAGGTCTGCCATGGAACGCCCCCTCACCGGCCGGGAACAGGAGCTGCTCGCCCGGCTCGCGGCGCACGAGGCGGGCGCCGACCCGGCGTTCGCGCGGCGGCTGCGGGGCGAGGCGGAACGCAAGGCGGGCAAGGCGCCGTGGGTCCTGGCCGGCGTGCTCGCCGTCCTCGGGGTGGCGCTGCTGGTCGTGCCCGGCGTGTTCGTGCTGGCGGCGGTCGCCACCGCCGTGCTCCTCGTCGTCCCGATCGTCCTCATCGCCTGGGCGATGCGCCAGGGCGGCCCGCCACCCCATATGTGAGTGCTTTCCCGCCCTATAGGGCGGGAAAGCACTCACGAGAGCTTGGCGAGGGCCTTCGTGATGCGCTGCTCGGACACGGGGCCCGGGGTGCCGATCTCCTGGGCGAACAGGCTCACGCGCAGCTCCTGCAGCATCCACGCCACCGCGTCGTAGGCGTCGCGGTCGAAGTGGCGCGGCTCGGCGCCGGCGCGGGTGCGCTGCGCGCGGTACGCCGCCTCGACCTGGTGCGCGGCCGCCATTCCCTCGGCGTCGCGCGCCGGCGCGGTCGGCAGCTTCTCCAGGCGCTTGCGCGCCGCCCGCAGGTAGCGCGTCACGTCGGGAAGGCGCGCCACCGGGGTGCGGGCGACGAAGCGGTCGCCGACCAGGGTGCGCAGCTGCCCGCGCACGTCGTCGAGGGCGTCGGTGAGCAGGCCGCCGGGACGCCGCGCGAGATCGTGGATCGCCAACTCCACCTGCCCGGCCTCGCCCAGCACCGTCTCGGCGCGGGAGAGCACCTCGGCCGCCGCGGCGGGCAGGCGCGCGGCGACGTGGGCGCGCAGCTTCTCGAACGCCGCCGGGTCCCACGCCGGACCGCCGCCGGTCGCGACGAGGGCGTCGATCGCGGCGTCCACGCAGTCCTCGGCGAGCGCGTCGACGTCGGCATAGCCGCCGGCCGTCATCGCCCCCCGCAGGCGCAGCACCGCCCGGTTGTCGAGCGAGCGCACCAGCGACCGCGCGGGGGAGGCGACCGCGAGCCGCAGCAGCCGCCGCGTGCCCGCGCGCATCGCGTCGCGCGCCTCGAAGGCGGAGTCGAAGACGCGGACGTCGACGGCGCGCCCGGTGTCGACGAGGCCGAGGTGCGCGGTCACCGTGCCGCCGGAGCGCTGCTGCTCACGGGTGCGCGGCAGCTCCCCGATCTCGGCGAACGACGTCAGCCCGCGCCGCTCGGCCCCGTCGGCGACCGCCGCCACGGCCGCCCGCGTCGCCGCGGCGTGCCGGCGCCGCAGCGCGCCCAGGTCCGGGCCCTCGGCGACCACCCGCTCGGCGCCGGCTCCGCTGCGCTCCGCGTCGCTGCCGCCCGAGTCGTCGGTCACCCGGAAGGTCAGCCGCAGGTGCGACGGGAGCCCCGCGACGTTCCAGGCGTCGACGGGCACGTCGAGCCCGGAGAGCCGGCGGACCGCCTCCGACAGGGCCGGGAGCAGCGGCTGGTCGGGTGCCGGCTTCCCGTCGTGGGCCAGGCGCGCGAGCAGCGCCCGCGCCGAGTCGGGGGCGGGCACCAGCGAGCGCCGCAGGTTCTTCGGCAGCGAGCGCACCAGGGCGGTGAGCATCTCCTCGCGCAGCCCGGGCACCTGCCAGGCGAGGTCCTCGGCGCGCACCTGCCCGAGCACCGCGAGCGGCACGCTGACCGTCACACCGTCGCTCTCCGCGCCGGGCTCGAAGGCGTACGACAGCGGGAGCGTCAGCCCGCCCGAGGTCCAGGTGTCGGGGTACTGCTCGGCGGTCGGGGCCTCGCCGGCGAGCAGCGCGTCGAGGTCCAGGTCGAGCAGGTGCGGGTCGCGCCGCGACGCCTTCTGCCACCAGCGGTCGAAGCCGCGCACCGACACGACGTCGGCGGGCACGCGCGCGTCGTAGAACGCGACGATCGTCTCCTCGTCGACGACCAGCTCGCGGCGCGCCCGGCGCTCCATCTCGGCGACCTGCTCGAGCCGCTCGCGGTTGCGGGTGACGAACGCGTGGCGGGTGTTCCACTCGCCGAGCACCAGCGCGTGCCGGACGAAGAGGTCACGCGCGGTCTCGCGGTCGATGCGGGCGTAGTCGACGGTGCGGTCCATCGTCAGCGGCACCCCGAACAGCGACACCCGCTCGGTGGCGACGGCCGTGCCGCGCCGCTTGGACCAGCGCGGCTCGGAGTGGGTGCGGGTGACGAGGTCGCCCGCCGCCTCCTCGACCCACGCCGGGTCGACGCCCGCGACCGTCCGGGCCCACAGCCGCGAGGTCTCGACGAGCTCGGCGGCCATGACCATCGTCGGCGGCCGCCTGGCGAGCGTCGAGCCGGGCCAGATCGCGAAGCGGGCGCCCCGTGAGCCCTCGTACTCGATCAGCGCGCGCTTGCGCGGCTTGCCCGTCTTCGGGTCCTTCGGCGGCTCCTGGGCCAGGCCGATCTGGGAGAGCAGCCCGGTGAGCAGCGCCTGGTGGATGCGCTGGGCGTGCTCCTTGGTCATCTCCGGGGCCGGCTCGTTGCGTGTGAGCCCCAGCTCGTCGCCGAGCTGGCGCAGCTGTGCGGCCAGGTCCTGCCACTCGCGGATGCGCAGGTAGTTGAGGAACTCGGCCTGGCTGCGCTTGCGGAACTGGTTCGACGACAGCTCGCGGCGTCCCGTGCGGACGTGCTCCCACAGGTGCACCCAGGACAGGAAGTCCGAGCGCGGGTCGGTGAACCGCGCGTGCGCGGCGTCGGCCTCGTCGGTCTTGTCCGCGGGCCGTTCGCGCGGGTCCTGCGCGGACAGGCCCGCGGCGATGACGGTGACCTCGTGCAGGCAGCCCAGCTCGTCGGCCGCGAGCACCATGCGCGCGATGCGGGGGTCGACGGGCAGGCGCGCGAGGCGGCGTCCGATGTCCGAGAGCCGGGTGGCGTCGCCGTCCACGAGCGCCCCGAGCTCGGTGAGCAGGCGGACCCCGTCGCGCACGGCGAGCCGGTCGGGCGGGTCGACGAACGGGAACTCCTCGACGGGCCCGAGCTTGGCGCCCGCCATCTGCAGGATCACCGAGGCGAGGTTGGTGCGCTGGATCTCGGGGTCGGTGAACTCGGGGCGCGCGTCGAAGTCGTCCTCGGCGTAGAGCCGGATGCAGATGCCGTCGGCGACGCGACCGCAGCGTCCCGCCCGCTGGGTGGCCGAGGCCTGCGAGATCGGCTCGATGGGCAGGCGCTGGACCTTGGTGCGCCGCGAGTAGCGGGAGATGCGGGCGAGGCCCGGGTCGACGACGTAGCGGATGCCCGGCACGGTCAGCGAGGTCTCGGCGACGTTCGTCGCGAGCACCACTCGGCGCCGGCCACCCTTCGACGGCTCGAAGACGCGGTGCTGCTCGGCGGCGGACAGGCGCGCGTAGAGGGGCAGGACGTCGAGGTCGTCGGCGTGGTCGCGCAGGGCGTCGGCCGCGTCACGGATCTCCCGCTCGCCGGACAGGAAGACGAGCACATCGCCGTCGGGGCCTTCGCCGCGCAGCTCGTCGACGGCGTCGAGGATGCCGTCGACCTGGTCGCGCTGGTCACCTTCCTCGTCGACCAGCGGTCGGTAGCGGACCTCGACGGGGTAGGTGCGGCCGGACACCTCGATGATCGGGGCGTCGCCGAAATGGGCCGAGAAGCGCTCCGGGTCGATCGTCGCCGAGGTGATGATGACCTTGAGGTCCGGGCGGCGCGGCAGGAGCTGGGCGAGGTAGCCCAGCAGGAAGTCGATGTTGAGGCTGCGCTCGTGCGCCTCGTCGATGATCAGGGTGTCGTAGCGGCGCAGGAGCCGGTCCTGCTGGATCTCGGCGAGCAGGATGCCGTCGGTCATCAGCTTGACCAGCGTGTCCTCGCTGGCCCGGCTGGTGAACCGCACCTGGTACCCGACGGTGTCGGTGCCCGTCGTGCCCAGCTCCTCGGCGACGCGCTCGCCGACCGTGCGCGCGGCGATGCGCCGGGGCTGGGTGTGCCCGATCGTGCCGAGGACGCCGCGGCCCAGCTCCAGGGCGATCTTCGGCAGCTGCGTGGTCTTGCCCGATCCCGTCTCGCCCGCGACGACGACGACCTGGTGGTCCTCGAGCGCCGCGCGGATGTCGCCGACGCGGTCGGCGATCGGCAGCGCCTCGGGGTAGGAGACGGCGGGTACGGACGCGCGCCGGCGCGCCAGGCGCTCCTCGGCGGCGGTGACGTCGCCGGCGATCTTGTCGAGCGTGCCCGCCCGCTTGCCGGCGTCGCCGATCCGTTCCGCCCCGGCGATCCGCCGGCGCAGCCGGTGCGCGTCCGCGGTCCCCAGCGCGGCGACGCGTGCGGCGAGGTCCCCGTCGGTGACGGTCGCGGGGTCGGTGGCTGCGGACACCGTGCGGGCTCCTCCTGGAGGACGTGGTGTCCCGCGCCGGCGGGACGGCGGCGGGACACGGGACGGGACCGGGACAGGACCGCGACGGGACCGCGGCAGGACCATGGTCACTGCCTGGTCCACGGACTTCCCGGTCACCATTGTCAGCGCACACGGCACCTGGGCTGTTCCCGACCACACTGGTCACGCAGCGAAACCAGAATTAGACTGTTCGAGTGAGCAGTGTCGCCACCGTCGTCAACGGAACGTAACGTCAGGGCCCGAGGTCAGGCGCTCCGGTCACCCGGGGTGACACCGGCGGGCGGACGTGGGAGGAGGGGATCGTGGCGGCGGACGACCGACCCGACACGGAGCTCGCGGTGCTCGCCGCCGGCGGCGACCAGGTCGCGTTCGCCGAG
This sequence comes from Actinomycetospora flava, assembly GCF_037400335.1. NCBI lineage: Bacteria > Bacillati > Actinomycetota > Actinomycetes > Pseudonocardiales > Pseudonocardiaceae > Actinomycetospora > Actinomycetospora flava. The sequence continues at coordinate 280,787 of NZ_JBBEGM010000007.1, read as the reverse complement.
CTGATGACCCGCCACCGCCCCCGCCTCTACGCGGTGTGCCGGCGCGTCACGACGAACGACCAGGACGCCCAGGAGGCGCTCCAGGAGACGATGATCATCGCCTGGAAGCGGCTCGGGGAGTTCGACGGCCGCTCCGCGGTCGGCACCTGGCTCTACCGCGTGGCCACCAACGCCGCGATCGACGAGGTCCGCCGCCGCAAGCGCGCCCCCGAGCCCGCCGAGACGGTCCCCGAGCCGACGCCCGCGCGCGCCGCCGACGGTGGTGTGATCGCCCGCATGGACGTCGACCGCGCCCTGGCCCAGCTGCCCCCGCAGTACCGGGCGGTCGTGGTCCTGCGCGAGCTGTGCGACCTGTCGTACACCGAGATCGCCGAGCTGCGCGACATCCCCGTCCAGACCGTCAAGTCCCAGCTCTCCCGGGGTCGCCAGGCCCTGGTCGAGCTGCTGCGCGACGACGTCGCCCAGAACGTATGAGCGGTGATTCACCGCGCCGAGCGTCGGCCCGTGGTGCTCCTCCGTCGCCCCACGTGCAGGACGCCGGCACGGGTAGCCCCGTCGGGCCCGTCACCACCCGGCTCGTCACCCTCTGCGCGGACACGCGCGACCGTCTGCGCACCCCGGAGCTGCGCGAGCGGCTCGACGCGCTGGTGACCCGGCTGTCCGAGCCCCGCATCCGCGTGGCCGTCGGCGGGCGCATGAACGCCGGCAAGTCGACGCTGGCCAACGCCCTGCTCCAGGAGCGGCTCGCCGCCACCGGCGCCACCGAGACCACGCGGCTCGTCACCTGGTTCCGCCACGGCCACCAGGCGCGCATCCGCGTGCACCACCGCGACGGCACCGACCGGCTCGTGCCGCTGGACCCGGGCGGCGGGGTCGGCGCGACGGTGAGCCGGGACGGCGAGGAGATCTCCCACCTCACCGTCGAGACGCCCAACGACGCGCTCACCCGGCACACGCTGATCGACACCCCGGGCATGGACTCGCTCTCGAAGCTCGACCCGGACTCGCTCGCGGCGCTGGGCGACGCCGACGCCGTCGTCTACCTCATGCCGCACCCCGGCGAGCGCGACGTCGAGGCCATCGAGGCGGTCCGCGGGTGGGCCGGGGGCCTGCGCCTCGGCGCCGCGAACATGCTCGGGGTCCTGTCGCGCGTCGACACGCTCTCCGGCGAGGACGACCCCTGGCCGACGGCCCGCCGCGTCGCCGACCGCTACGCCTCCGAGCTGCGCGCCGTGCTCTCCGACGTGGTGCCGGTCGCCGGGCTGCTCGCCGAGACCGCGCGCGGCCCCGACTTCTCCGAGACCGACGCCCGCGCCCTGCGCACGCTCGCCGAGGCCGACCGCGCCGGGGTGCTGCGCAAGCTGCGCACCGTGCAGCGCTTCCGCGCCTGGGAGGAGTGCCCGCTCGCCGACGACGAGCGCGAGCGCCTGCTCGACCTGCTCGGGCTGCACGGCGTCCGCGTCGGGCTCGAGCTGCTCGACGAGGGCCGGCGCGCGACGCCCGCCCTCCTCGAGGGGTTCGCGGAGCGCTCGGGGATCGAGACCGTGCTGGAGCGGATCGAGACGGTGTTCGTCGCCGGCGCCGACCGGCTGCGCGCGAGCGCCGGCATCGCCGCCCTCGAGCACCTCTGGGACGCCCCCGACGAGGTCGACCGGCGCGCCCTGCTGACCCTGCAGTCCGAGCTCGACCGGCTGCGTCTCGAGCCCGCGCTGCGCCAGGTCGACCTCGCGGCCGCGCTCGTCGACCTCGAGGCCGGGCGGATGCGCCTCGGCGACGAGGACGTCGCGCGCCTGCGCGACCTCGCGACCGGGGCCGACGACGCCCGCCGGCTCGGGCTGCCCGCGGACGCCGGGCCGGACGAGGTCGCCGCCGCGGCCACCGCGCAGATCCCGCAGTGGCGCCGCCTGGAGGCGCGCCCGTCGCGGGTGCTGCAGCGCCACGTCCGCACGGCCCGCGAACTCTGCGAGCACATCCTGTTCGGCACGGCAGCGCCGACGGCGCCGAGCTGGCAGGCTCGGACACCGAGCTGATGACCGCCGCGCGGCAGGAGACGACGCGGAGCAGAGCTCGACCATCGGGAGAGGAGGCCGCGGTGGGGGTCCCGCCCCGTGCCGGTCCGCCGCGGGCCGTCCTCGGGCCGTACGTGGTGCAGGACGTCGTCCACCGCGGGCGCTCCGGCGAGATCGTGCGCGCCCACGACACCGCCCACGACCGCGTCGTCGCCCTCAAACTGCTGCCCCCCGACACCGCCGACCGCGAGTACCGCGCCCGCTTCGACCGCTCGTGCGGCGTCGCCCGGACGCTGCGCGAGCCCCACGTCCTGCCCGTGCTCGACTTCGGCGAGAGCGGCGGGCGGCTCTTCGTCGCGACGCCCCTGCTCGCCGGCCCGGACCTGCGCACGGTGCTGCACCGCGACGAGGTCCTCGAGCCGTCGCGCGCGGTGGCCGTGGTCGAGCAGGCGGCGCGCGCCCTGGCCGCCGCGCACGCCCGCGGGCTCGCCCACCGCAACGTCAAGCCGGGCAACCTGCTCTTCGCCGACCCCGCCGCCACCGAGGTGCGCGTCGGCGACTTCGGGCTCGTCTCCCGCAACGGCCTCTCGCTCGACCACACCGCCCCGGAGCGCTTCCGCGGCGGCGCGACCGACCACCGCGAGGACGTCTACGCGCTGGGCTGCGTGCTCTACACCTGCCTCACCGGGGCACGGCCCTACCCGGGGCGCAGCCTGCCCGAGCGGATGCGCGGGCATCTCGAGAGCCCGGTCCCGAAGCCGTCCGAGGCCCGCCCCGGCGTGCCGGCGGGGTTCGACGCGGTGATCGCCGGCGCCCTGGCGAAGACGCCCGCCGAGCGCACCGCGACCGTCGGCACGCTCGCCGCGGCCGCCCGCGCCGCCCTCGCCTGAAAGAAATTCCCGGGACCGCGGAACATCCGGGGGCGCCCGCGTCGTCACAGACCCGAACGGCCCGCCGACGGCGGCGGGCCCGGGTCCGGGGAGCGCGAGATGAGCGGCACGACCGACACCGCCGGTGACATGTACTTCAGCGCGGACGGCGGCGTGTACGACGCGTCCGGGACGATGATCGGCACCTACGAGACCGACGACGCCGGCAACGTCGACCTGGTCACCACCGACACCGACGGCGACGGCGCGCTCGACACCTCGATCGCCGACACCGACCACAACGGCTCGTTCGAGACCGGCATCGTCGACACCGACGCCGACGGCTACTACGACACGATGGTCCTCGACACCGACGGCGACGGTGACTACGACACCGCGGCCGTCGACACGAACCGCGACGGGCAGGCCGACACCACCGCCCACGACCCCGCCGGCTTCTGACCTCGATGACCGCCCCGATCACCGAGCGTGCGGCGCTGGTCGAGCTGTGCATCGACCTCGCCGACCGGCTGCGCACCGCAGGACCCGGGCTCCGGGCCCGGCTGCACCGCGGCCTCGCCGACGTCGGGGTGGTCGCGGTCGAGCCGGACGGCCTGCCGTTCGACGGCGCCCACCACGACGCCGTCGACCGCGAGCCGACCACCGACCCCGCCCGCGATCGCACGGTCGCGAGCACCGAACGCACCGGCTACCTCGACCACGGGCGCGTCCTGCGCCGCCCCGAGGTCGTGGTGTACGCCGTGCGGACCGAGAGCGGAGAGGACCGATGATCACCGACGCCCCGGCGACGCGCGAGCGCCGTCCCCACCCGCTGGCCGACGAGGCCCTCGCGCTGGTGGCACAGGTGCGCGCGGCCGCGGTGGAGGACGACGAGACCGACGCGGCCGAGGCGCTCGACGGCGACGTCGCCCGTGTCGCCCGGGGCACGGCGGCCGTGGTCGTCGTCGGGGAGAAGAAGCGCGGCAAGAGCTCGCTGATCAACGCGCTGATCGGGCGTCCGGGCCTGCTGCCCGTCGACGCCGACGTCGCCACCTGCGTGCACGTGATCGTCTCCTACGGCCCGGACGGCGTCACCGTCGTCGAGGGCGGCGGGAGCGCCGGGCGCGAGGTGCCGCTCGACGCGCTGGCCGAGTACGCCGCGCTCGACCCCGGCGCCCGCGCCCCGGAGCACGAGGACGTCAGCCAGGTCCAGGTCCGCGTGCCGGCACCGCTGCTGGCCGGCGGGCTCGAGCTGATCGACACCCCCGGCGTCGGCGGGCTGGTGGCCGGGCACGCCGCGCTGACGCTCGCGACGCTCGACCGCGCCGACGCGCTCGTGTTCGTCCTCGACGGGTCGAGCGAGATCACCGCCTCCGAGCTCGCGTTCCTCGAGCGGGCCACCGAGCGGATCACCACCGTGGCCTTCGCGCTCACCAAGATCGACCTGTTCCCCGCGTGGGAGGAGGTGCGGGCACGCAACGTCGAGCTCATCGCGGCGCACGCCCCGCGCTACGCCGACGCCCCGTGGTTCGGGGTGTCGAGCCGGGCGGCAGCGGACGCGATCGCGGCGGAGGCCGACGGCGAGCCCGAGGAGGCCGCGGAGGAGCGCGCCGCGAGCGGGATCGTGCCGCTGTCCGACCACCTCGCCGGCCTGGCCGAGGACGCCGACGGGCTGCGCCTGGGCAACCTGCTCCACCAGTCGTCCGCGCTGGCCAAGCGGCTGTCGGCGCTCCAGGTGCGCCGCGCGCTGTCGCTGTCGCTGAGCCCCGAGTTCGCCGCCTCGGTGAAGCGCGAGAAGGACGCGCTCACCGCGCTGCAGGGCCAGAACGCCACCTGGCGCCAGACGCTCGGCGAGCGCTCGGCCCGCCTCGAGCAGCGCATGCGCACCGAGCTCGCGCGCCGCCTCGAGGACCTGCGCAAGGAGGTCGGCGACCAGATCGCCACCGGGTCCAGCAAGGTCTTCGACGCCGTCGCCACCGACCTGCCGCCCCGCGCGCAGGCGCTGTGGATCGAGCTCGACACCCTGCTGCGCCGCGAGCTCACCGCGCTCGGCGAGGCCCTGATCGTCGACCTGGAGGGCGTCGAGGTGGACCTCACCGGCGTCGTGCCGGACGCGCCGGAGCGCCTCGCGCAGCTCCCCGAGGCCGCGCGCGGTCAGGGCAGCACGAGCTTCGCCGAGCAGGGGATCATGGCCGCGGGCCTCGGCATGGGGCTCGGGCACCTCGTGGCCCTGGTGGTCGCCCCGCCGATCGGCATCCTGGCCGGCATCGGCGCCGTCGGGTTCTTCTCCTGGCGGCGCTGGAGCAAGGAGCGGGGCGCCCGCAGCCGCGAGGACGCCCGCCGCTACCTCGGGGAGGTGGCCACCCGCCTGACCAACGAGATCCCGCCGGTGGTCGCCCAGGCCGTCGCCGGCGCCCGCGAGGTGCTCGGCCGGCAGATCACCACCGCGCTCGCCGCCGAGAAGGACCGCCTGACCGCGAGCCTCGCCGAGCACGAGAAGAACCTGGCCGCCGAGAAGTCCTCGCTGCAGCGCCGCAAGGTCGAGGTCGACGCCCGGCTGAAGAAGCGCAACGAGCTGCGGGAGGCCGCCGAGAAGCTGGCCGCCCGCCTGTCCACGCACCGAGAGGAGTCGTCGTGACCGCGCCCCAGGAGGCCGGGGGACCGGGCTCGAACAACTGGCTGGACATGTCCCGCTACCCCGACACCGACCCGGACACCGTGCTCTCGCCCGACGACCAGGGCCTGCTGACCTCGGCGCTGGCCGTCGACGACGGCGCGCTGCCCGACAGCGTCTGGGAGCACATGCTCGCCGTCGTCACCGGCGACACCGACCCGGCCGACGACACCGACCCCGCCGCCGACGACGGGACCGACGACCCGGCCGTCGACGACTGGGCGTACGACCCCTCGGCCGATCCCGTGGCCGACGGACACGAGCCGCACGATCCCGCCGTCGACGACCACGGGGTCCACGACGCCGGCCACGACGGGGACGGCGGCTGGGTGTGAGCGGCTTCGACCTCGCGATCGACTTCGGGACCTCGTTCACGACGACGGCCACCCTCGCCGCCGGGCGCGCCGAGGTCGTGGAGATCGACGGGTCGAAGTACGTGCCGTCGCTGGTCTGCGTGGACGACGACGGCACGATCCTCACCGGCCGCGACGCGGTCAACGAGGCGGCGATGGCCCCCGACCGCACCGAGCGCGTGCCGAAGCGCGCCCTCGTGGCCTCCGAGCAGGTGCTGCTGGGCACGAGCACGGTGGCCACGGTCGACCTCGTCGCCGCGGTGCTGGGCCGCGTCGCCGGCGAGGCCGCGCGGCGGTTCTCGGGGCGGCGCCCGTCGCGGGTCGTCCTGACCCATCCCGCGCGCTGGCAGGCCGGGGGCACCGAGCTGCGCCGGCTCACCGAGGCCGCCGAGCGCGCCGGGCTGGGCGAGCCCGACCTCGTCGCCGAGCCGGTCGCGGCCGCCCACCACTACGTGCGTACCGGCGACGCCGTGCCCGACGGCGGCATGATCGGCGTCTACGACTTCGGCGGCGGCACCTTCGACACCGCCGTCCTGCGCCGGCGCCGCGACGGGTTCGAGCTGGCCGGCTCGCCGGGCGGCGACGTCGCCCTCGGCGGCGAGGACCTCGACGCCGCCTTCATGGAGATCCTCGCCGAGCACGCCGAGGCGCTCGACCCCGACACGTGGAACGCCCTGTGGGAGGCCGAGGGCCGGGTCGCCGAGCGCCACCGCACGCTGCTGCGCCGTGACATCACCCAGGCCAAGGAGGCGCTGTCGCGCCTGCCCGCGGTCAACCTCTGGGTCGCCGGGTACGACGACGAGATCCGCGTGACGCGCCGCGAGTACGAGAAGGCCGTCGAGCCGCTCCTCGCGCGCAGCGTCAGCGAGCTGCAGGACACCGTCGCGCGGGCCGGCACCACACCCGACGGGCTCGTCGACGTCTACCTCACCGGCAGCACGAGCCGGACCCCGCGGATCAGCGCGCTGCTCGCCGACCTGCTCGGCCACGTGCCCGGCATGCGCGACGACCCCAAGGCCGTCGTCGTGCTCGGCGCGCTGTCGACGATCCCGGGGTCGGTGAGCGCCACCCAGCACGTCCGCCTCCCGCCGCGGCCGCGCGAGGAGGCCCGGCGCGCCCCGGCGGGCCCGACCCCGCCGCTGACCCCCGCCGGGTTCACCGCCCCGACGCCGCCCGCGGGCGCGACCGAGAAGGTCCGGCACGGCAGCGGGCGCCACCACGCGCCGGCGACCCCCGAGATGGATCGCGAGGCCGCGGCGGCGATCTCGCGCGAGCTCGCCGCGATCGCCGAGGCAGCCGGGGTCTCCGACCTGGTCGGCGCCGTGTCCCCGACGCTGCGCGGGGGCGACACGGCCGAGGCGATCCGCCGCCCGCTGGTCGTCGCGGCCGAGGGCGTGGGGACGGCGATCGGCACGCGGCACACCCCGTTCCCGGGGCTGCCGCCCGAGGTCGCGCTGCAGGTGCTGCGCGAGGGCCGCGCGGAGCTGGGCGCCCTCGGCCAGGCCCTCACCCGGCTGGACGGCGTGACGGAGCGCCTCGCGGCGTGGTGAGCGCGATCGGCCCGGGCGTGGTCGGATCCCTGGTCACCACCACCACGGAGGACCCATGTCCCACACCGCGACCGGACGGGCCGGCGCGGCGCCCGCCGTGCTCACCGCGCTGCGCGTCACCGCCACGCTGACCGTCCTCGCGCTGCTCTGGCAGTTCCTCACCGCCGGCGGGTTCGTCGAGCAGCGCGGCGGCGAGGCCGCCGAGGGCCTGCACGCGACCGGGGCGATCGTCCTGCACGTCGTGGCCGGGCTGACGGTGGTCGCCGCGGCGGTGCTGTGGCGGGCCGGCGCCGCGCTGTGGCCGACCGTGCTCGCCGCGGTGGTGTTCGTGCTGACGTTCGTGCAGGCCTACGTCGGCAGCCACGGCCCGCTCTCGGTGCACATCCCCGGCGCGATGGTCCTGACGATCGGCGCCGTCGTCGTCGCGGCGTGGTCGTTCGCACCGACCGGACGCTGAATCCTCGACGCGCGGGGACCCACGTCCCCACCGGCCTGCCCTGCAGGTCCCTGCTCCCCGACCGCCCGCGCGTGGAGGCTGGGACCCGAGCGGCCGGGAGTGCCGCCGGAGGAGAGGGACGCGTGATGAGCCTGGTGAACGACGCCGCGGTCGGGGCGGGCACCGTCGTCGTCGGAGTGGACGGTTCGGAGCACGCGCGGGTGGCGCTCGACCGCGCCCTGCGCGAGGCGGCCCGGATCGGCGTCGGCGTCACCGCGGTGACCGCGACGACCCCACCGGACCTCTGGGCGGTCGAGCTCGGCGCCCTCGCCCCCGACCTCGCCGAGATCGACCGCGAGGTCCGCGAGGCGCTGCAGAAGACCGTCGACGACGCGGTGGCCGCGGCGTCGGCGGAGGGCCTGGCCGTGCCCGAGGTGACGCTCGTCGTGGGGGCCGGCGCGCCCGCCGACGTGCTGTGCCGGGTCGCCCGCGACGCCGAGCTGCTGGTCGTGGGCCACCGCGGCCGCGGCGCGCTGGCCTCGCGGCTGATCGGCTCGGTCGGGCTGGGGGTCGTCGTCCACGCGACGTGCCCCGTGCTCGTCGTCCGCGAGGCGGCGCCGGCCGCGCCCTCCTGAGCACCCCTGCGCCACGATGGCGGCATGAGCGGCGCGTGGGACCCGGCGGCCGAGGCCGCCGCGCGCTCGGACCCGTCGCGGCTCGCGCTGCGCGAGCTGCTCGACGAGGTCTCCACGCGGATGGAGGCGCTCGGGCGCACGCGCGACCGCACCGAGGGCCTGCTCGACGCGGTGCTCGCGGTCGCGTCGGGCCTGGACCTCGACGCGACGCTGCGCCGGGTGGTGGAGGCCGCGCTCGACCTGGTCGACGCCCGCTACGGAGCGCTCGGGGTGCTCGCCGCCGACCGGCGCTCGCTCGCGCGGTTCGTCCACGTCGGCGTCGACGACGAGCTGCGCGAGCGGATCGGGCGGCTGCCGCACGGGGAGGGCCTGCTCGGCCTGCTGATCGAGGACCCCCGCCCGCTGCGCCTCGAGGAGCTCGCGGCGCACCCGGCGTCGGTCGGCTTCCCGCCGCACCACCCGCCGATGGGCTCGTTCCTCGGCGTCCCGGTCCGGGTGCGCGGCGAGGTGTTCGGCAACCTCTACCTCACCGAGAAGCGGGACGGCGCGTTCACCTCCGACGACGAGGCCGTGGTGTCCGCGCTGGCCACGGCGGCCGGCGTCGCCATCGACAACGCCCGGCTCTACGGGCGCACGGCGACGCTGATGCACGAGGCGCAGCGCCGCGAACGCTGGCTCGAGGCCACCGGGGAGATCACCACCGAGCTGCTGCGCGGCACCGACGCCGACCAGGCGCTCGCCCTGGTCGCCCAGCGCGCGGCCGAGCTGACCGACGCCGAGTGCGCGCTGATCGTGGAGCCGGCCGGTGACGACGCCGTGGCGGTGACCGCGTCGGTGGGGCGCGAGGAGGCCTTCCCCGTGGGGCTCGCGCTGCCCACGGCCGACTCGCCGCTGGGCGCGGTCGCCGTCTCGCGCGCGCCGCGCCGGGAGACGGCGCTGACCCTGGCGCCCGGGGTCGACGCGCTCGGGCCCGCGCTGGTCGTTCCCCTGCGCGCGGGCGACGACGTGTCCGGGGTGCTGATCGCGGGCCGGCGCCCGGGGGCCGCGGAGTTCGACGCCGAGCAGCTCCCCGTCGTCGCGGCGTTCGCCGACCAGGCCGCGCTGGCCCTCGCGCTGGCCGCGAGCCGGCGCGCCGAGCGCGAGCTCGACGTCCTCGCCGACCGCGACCGCATCGCCGCCGACCTGCACGACCACGTCATCCAGCGCCTGTTCGCGGTGGGCCTGGGCCTGCAGAGCGCGCAGCGGCGCGCGGCCCGCACCGACGTCGCCGAGCGGATCGCCGACGCCGTCGATCAGCTCGACCGGGTCGTGCGCGAGATCCGCACCAGCATCTTCGACCTGCACGCCGACCCCGCCGGGCGCCCCGGGCTCGGCGGGCGCATCCGGGCCGCGGTCACCGAGCTCACCGCCCACGGCGCGATCACCCCGGTGGTGCGCGTGACCGGTCCGATGGACGTCGTCGGCGACGAGCTGGCCGACCACGTCGAGGCCGTCGTGCGCGAGGGCGTCAGCAACGCCGTGCGCCACGCCGGCGCGGACGGGGTGACGGTGACGGTGTCGGTGGGCGACGAGCTCGTGGTCGACGTCAGCGACGACGGGCGCGGGATGCCCGAGGCGGCGGCCCTGTCCGGGCTGCTAAACCTGGAGCGGCGCGCCCGCGCGCACGGCGGCGACCTCACCGTCGCCCCCCGCGACCCCGCCCCCGGCACCCGCCTCGTCTGGCGCGTCCCCCTCCCTACGTGAGTGCTTTCCCGCCCTATAGGGCGGGAAAGCACTCACATGGGGCGGCGCGGGGAGGGCGGGTCGTCGCCGGCCTTCGGGCCCAGGCGCAGGACCGCCTGGGGCCACAGCGCGCCGCCGAGCAGGGTCCGCAGCCGGTCGCGGATCGGCGCGACCTCCACCGGCGGGGCGACGAACGACGCCCCGAGCCCGTGCACGGTCGCGGTGAGCAGGACCCGCTGCAGCGCCTGCCCGGCCTGCAGGTGCGCCAGGGGCAGGTCGTGGGCGGTGGCGAGCACGCCGATCGTGGCGTGCCGGTCGGGGCGGTCCGGGTCGCCGGCGCCGCCGGTGAGGTCGCGGACGCGCCACGGGTCGTCGCGTGGGGGACGGGACACGGTCGCCGGGACGCCGTCGAGCGCGTCCTGGCCCCGGCCCGTCCACGCCCGCTGCTCGGCGCGCCAGGCCGGGTCGGCGTCCTGGGTCCGCGCCGCCTCGGCGACGAGCGCGGCGACCGCGTCGCGCTCCCCGGACGTCTCGATCCAGTACAGCCAGCTGCGCTCGGCCTCCGCGGCGCGCCGCAGCTCGGCGCGCAGGGCGGGCCGGACCTCGCCCTCGCCGAACGCCCGCCGGTGGGTGTGGCGGTGCCCGATCGCGCCGGCGAGCGCCCGCTCGGCGGGGGCGCACGGCAGCGGGCTGCCGACGCGCAAGCGCGCGAACGCCCACGGGTCGTCGGGGTCGGGCAGCAGGCGCACGTGCGTGCGCCGCTCCCGGGCCCGCACGGCCAGGCGCATCCCGGCCAGCGCCGCGCCGCACGCGAGCCGCAGCGCCCGGTGCTCGGGGTCGGCGACCGGCAGCGCGCGGGCCGGGTCGCCGCGGACCTCGAACCCGTCGGGCCCGTCGGCGCGCAGGATCCACGGCTGCGTGTTGTGCCCCGACGGCGCCCGCGACCCGGCCACGAGGACCTCGTGCACGGCCTCCGGGCTCAGCACCGAGGTCATGACACCGTCGCCCCCGCCCGCGCGTGACCGCCGAGCCGCAGCACCGGCAGGCCGGGGAACTCGTCGGGCCGGTGGCTGACGACGAGCAGCGTGCGGTCGCGACCCGCGGCCAGGAGGTCGGCGCACAGCGCCTCGGCGGTGGCCGGGTCCAGGTGGGCGGCGGGTTCGTCGAGCACGAGCACCGGGCGGTCGGCGAGCAGCACCCGGGCGACGCCGAGGCGCTGGCGCTCGCCGCCGGACACCGCGCCGCCGTGCTCGCCGAGCGGGGTGTCGAGCCCCTGGGGGAGCTCGGCGAACCACGCGCCGAGGCGTGCCCGATGCAGGGCCGCCACCAGGTCCTCGTCGCCGGCCTCGGGCCGCGCCAGCAGCAGGTTCTCGCGCAGCGTGGAGTCGAACAGGTGGCTCGCGGGCCCGCACCACGCCTGCCGGGCGCGCACGTCGTCGCCGTCGCAGCGGGCGATGTCGACGCCGTCGACGCTCGCCCGCCCGGTCCGCACGGGCAGCGTGCGGGCGAGCGCCGCCAGCAGCGTGCTCTTGCCCGCCCCGGACGGGCCCGCGACGACGAGCCCCTCGCCCGGCGCGAGGTCGAGGTCGACGCCGTGCACGGCATCGCTCGCCGCGTCCGGCCAGCGGACGGCGAGGTCCTCGGCGCCGAGGTGGTCGCCGGCGCCCACCTCGAGCGGGCGGGATGGGTCCGCCACGGGAGCCGACGCCGTCTCCAGCTCGACGAGCCGGCGCATCGCGGGGCCGGCGGTGGCCAGCCGGGTCGCCGCCTCGGGCAGCCCGGCGACGACGTCGGCGCACGCCAGCGGGACGAGCGCGAGGACCGCGAGCGCGGTGCCCGCGAGCCCGCCGGACCCGAGCGCGGCCAGCCCCAGCGCCGTCGTGACCACGGCGGTGACGCCCAGCGCGAGCACCCCGAGCCCGGAGCCCAGCCCCGCGGAGAGCGCGGCGCGGCGGGCCACGGCGGTGAGCCGGTCGTCGATCACGGCGAGCGCGCGGCGACGGTCCTCGGCCGCGCCGAAGGCGACGATCTCCCCGGCCGCCTCGAGCGTCTCGGTGGTGGTCGCGAGCACCTCGCCGCGCAGTCCGGCGGTGCGCGCGGCGGCCCGGCGGACCGCCCACAGCGCGAGGGCGGGCGCGGCCACGCCGGCGACGAGCAGCCCGGCCGCGAGCGCGAGCCCGGCGGCGGGCAGCACCAGCGCCAGCGCCGCGACCGCCGCCACGCCCACCAGCGCGGCCCGGGCCGCGGGCAGGGCCACGCGCACGACGACGTCCTCGGCCGCGTCGACGTCGCCGACGAGGCGCGCGAGCAGGTCCCCGCGCCGCCGGCGGGCCGTGACGGCGGGGCCGAGGCGCACGAGCGCGGTCCAGAGCCGCACGCGAAGGTCGGCGCCGAGGCGCAGCGCCGCGTCGTGGGCGACGAGCTGCTCGGCGTAGCGCAGGGCGCCGCGGGCCAGCCCGAACGCGCGCACCGCGACGATCGCGACCATCAGCGTCAGCACCGGCGGGTGCAGCGCGGCGGTGGAGATCAGCCACGCCGACGTGCCGGTCAGCGCGACCCCGCACGCCACCGCCCCGGCGCCGAGCAGGACCGCCAGGGCCCAGTGCCCGGCGCGCGGGCGCAGCAGCCGGGCGAGCCAGCGCCCGGTGCCGACGGGGTCGGCGGGCGTCGCGAGGTCCGCGGCGGACGGGACCGGGACGGGCGCGCGGCGGGTGGCCGGGGCCGGTGCCGTCTCCACCGTCGGTGACGCCCGGGCGCGAGGCCGGTGCGGCACCGTCACCACCCGGTCGCAGCGCTCCAGCACCGCCGCGCGGTGGCTCACGACGACGGCGCTGCGCCCCGCCAGCACGCCGGGCAGGGCGGCGAGGATCGCGCGCTCGGTGTCGGCGTCGACGCCCTCGGTGGGCTCGTCGAGCAGCAGCAGCGGGCGGTCGGCGAGCAGCGCGCGGGCCAGCGCGACCCGGCGGCGCTGCCCGGTGGACAGGCCCGCGCCGCCGTCCCCGACCGGCGTCCCCAGCGGGACGTCGAGCGCCGCGGCCCGGGCGGCCGCCAGCAGGTCGCCACGGGCGGCGCCGGGCGACCCGAGGAGCAGGTTGGACGCCACCGTGCCCGCGAGCAGCACCGGGCGCTGCGGCACCCACGCCACGCGGTCGCGCCAGGACGCCGGGTCGATCGTGGCGAGGTCGACGCCGCCGACCTCCACCCGCCCGTCGTCGGGCCGGCGGGCGCCGCGCAGCAGGTCGAGCAGGGTGGTCTTGCCGGCGCCGCTCGGGCCGGCGACGCCCACCACCTCGCCCGGCGCGACGTCGAGGGAGAACCCGGAGAGGACGGGATCGCCGCCGCGCCCGGCGACCCCGGCCTCCCGGACGCGCAGCGGGACGCGGCGCGGGTCGGGGGCGGGACGGCGGTCGCCCGCCGCGAGGGGCTCGAGCTCGAGGACCGCGAACGCCTCCTGCGCGGCGGTGAGCCCGTCGAGGCTGTCGTGGAACCGCGCGCCGACCGCGCGCAGCGGCAGGTACACCTCGGGCGCCAGGACGATCACGAGCAGCGCGGTGTGCAGGTCGAGGTCGCCGTGCACCAGGCGCAGGCCGACGGCCACCGCGACCAGCGCCACCGACAGCGTCGCCAGCAGCTCGAGCGCCAGCGCGGAGAGGAACGCGACGCGCAGCGTGGCCATGGTGGCGGTGCGGTGGCGTTCGGCGATCTCGCGCATCCGCCCGGTCTGTCGGCGCGCGCGACCGAAGGCGACGAGCACGTCGAGCCCGGCGACGAGGTCGAGGAAGTGGTGCCCGAGCACGGCGAGGGTGCGCCGGCGCCGCGCGACGTCCCGCTGCGTGTACATCCCGATGAGGACCATGAACAGCGGGGTCAGCGGCACGGTGGCGGCGATGATCACAGCGGAGAGCCAGTCGGCGCCGAGGATGCGCGCCCCGACCGCGAGCGGGACGACCGCGGCCACGAGCAGGGTCGGCAGGTACCGGCGCACGTAGCCGTCGAGGCCGTCGACGCCGTGGGTCGCGAGCGTGGCGAGCCGGCTCGGGGCGGGCAGGCGCGGGTCGTCGGGGCCGAGCTCGAGGGCCTTGGCGACGAGCCGCCCGCGCAGGCCGGCGACCACCGACGCGGCGGCGCGCGCGCCCGCGACCTCGCCGGCCCCGGCGAGCAGGGCGCGCCCGGCGACGACGGCGAGCAGCGCGGCGAGCACCCCCGTCAGGGCCGTGAGACTCGCGCCCTCGAGGAACCCCCGCGTCACCGCCGTGGCGAGGAGGTCGGCCTGGACGACGACCAGGCCCGCGGTGGCGATCCCGACCCCGGCGCAGAGCACCACGTGCCGGCGCACCGGCGCGACGTGACGCAGCAGGCGGGGGTCGAGGGGCCTCACGCGTGCTCCTCGGCCGGGGCGGGCGACGACGGGATGTGCGCGCGGGAGATCCGCTGCCGGAACACCCAGTACGTCCAGCCCTGGTAGAGCAGCACGATCGGCGTCATGACCGCGGCGACCCACGTCATGATCGTCAGCGTGTAGGGCGTGGACGACGCGTTGGTGGTCGTCAGGCTGAACGCCGGGTCGATCGTCGAGGGCAGGACGTCCGGGTAGAGCGCGGTGAACAGGAACGCGGTGGCCGCGACGATCGTGCCCGCGGTCAGCGTGAAGCCCCAGCCCTCGCGTCCCGCGCGGGTGGCGAGGATGCCGCCGACGAGCGCTGCCGCGGCCGCCGGCCCGAGCACCGCGGTGACCACGTCCGCCCCGTGGTCGAACCAGGTCCAGAGCAGGAACGCCGCCGCCACCGGCACGGCGCCGAACCCGAGCCGCACCGCGAGCGCGCGGGCGCGGGTCCGGATGTCGCCGTCGGTCTTCAGCGACAGGAACACCGCGCCGTGCAGCAGGAACAGCAGCAGCGTCGTGAGCCCGCCGAGCAGGGCGTAGGGGTGCAGCAGCGTGAGCAGGCTGCCGACGAACTCGTGGTCGGCGTCGAGCGGGACCCCGCCGACGATGTTGCCGAACGCCACGCCCCACAGCAGGGCCGGGGTGATCGAGCAGGCGACGATCACCCGGTCCCACCGCGCGCGCCACTGCGGGGTGTCGACCTTGCCGCGGTACTCGAAGGCGACGCCGCGCCCGATGAGCGCGACCAGGATCAGGAGCAGCGCGAGGTAGAACCCGGAGAACAGCGTCGCGTACCACTCGGGGAAGGCGGCGAACGTCGCCCCGCCGGCGACGATCAGCCAGACCTCGTTGCCGTCCCACACCGGACCGATCGTGTTGATCATGATGCGGCGGTCGGTGTCGTCGCGGCCCAGGACGCGCAGCAGCGCGCCCACGCCGAAGTCGAACCCCTCGAGGACGAAGTAGCCCGTCCACAGGATCGCGATGAGCAGGAACCAGACGTCGGTGAGTGCCATCTCCTGCTCCTCAGTAGGCCACGGCGAAGGGGCGGTCGGCGTCCTCGGGGTCGGAGCCCCGAGGACCGACGGCTTCCGGTGGCGGCGCCGGGGCCGGGCCGGCCCTGACCGTGCGCACCAGCAGCCAGCCCTCGATCACCGCCAGGACCCCGTAGAGCAGCGTGAAGACGATCAGCGAGGTCAGGACGGAGCCGAGCCCGACCGACGGGGAGACGCCGGCCTCCGTCTTCAGCTGCCCGAAGACCACCCAGGGCTGGCGGCCCATCTCGGTGAAGATCCAGCCGAAGGAGTTCCCGAGCAGCGGGAACGCCATCGAGAGCAGCGCGATGCGCGCGAACCAGCGCTGCGGGACCCGGTCTTGATGGTCCAGCTCCGCTCCGCTTCGTGTCCGCCCGCCGCGCGAGTACCAGAGGGCGGCCACCGCGACGAGGAACGCGAGGATCCCGAACCCGATCATGAAGCGGAACGCCCAGTACGTGACCGGGATGTAGGGCCGGTAGTTCCCGGGGCCGAACTGCGCGCTCTCCTGCGCCTGGAGCTCGTCGACACCCTGGACGGTGCCGTCGAAGGAGCCCGTCGCGAGGAAGCTGAGCAGGCCGGGCACGTCGAGGCTGTAGATCGGCTGCTGGCCGTCGAGCGTGCCGATCGTGAACAGCGAGAACGGCGCCGGCGAGCTCGTCGTGTACAGCGCCTCCGCCGCGGCGATCTTCATCGGCTGCTGCTGGGTCATGACCTTGGCCTGGGTGTCGCCGCTGATCATCACGGCGACGGTCGCGACGATGACGGCCCAGGCGCCGAGCTTCAGGGTGGGCCGGAAGATCGGCGTCTCGGCGCGGCGCGCGAGGAACCAGGCGCTGATCCCCAGCACCGCGGCGCCGCCGGTGAGCAGGCACGCCGAGATCGTGTGGGCGAAGGTCACGACCGTCGTGTTCTGCGTCAGCACGGCGCCGATGTCGGTGAGCTCGGCGCGCCCCGACGCCGGGTTGATCCAGAAACCCACGGGGTGCTGCATGAAGGAGTTCGCGGCGAGGATGAAGTACGCCGAGAGCACGGTGCCGATCGCGGCGAGCCAGATGCAGGCGAGGTGGACGCGCCGCGGCAGCCGGTCCCACCCGAAGATCCAGAGGCCGAGGAACGTCGACTCGAGGAAGAACGCGACGAGGCCCTCGATCGCCAGCGGCGCGCCGAACACGTCGCCCACGAAGCGGCTGTAGTCGCTCCAGTTCATGCCGAACTGGAACTCCTGGACGAGGCCGGTGACGACGCCCATCGCGAAGTTGATCAGGAACAGCTTCCCGAAGAACTTGGTCGCCCGCAGCCAGTGCTCGGAGCCCGTGCGGTGCCAGACCGTCTGCATCACGGCCACGAGCAGCGACAGGCCGATCGTGAGCGGCACGAACAGGAAGTGGTAGACGGTCGTGATCCCGAACTGCCATCGGGCCGCATCCAGTGCCGACACCGTCGCCTCGCTCGCCTCGTGGTGATGATGACGGCGTCCAGCGTCGGGGCGGGCGTGGGGTTTCGGTCAGGTCCTGGTGGTCCCGAGGTCCCGGGACGTCGGTCCCCGATCGTCGGTGCCCGCGCCTAGGCTCGGAGCGTGATCCGTGTCTTCCTCGTCGACGACCACGAGGTGGTCCGCCGGGGTGTGGCGGGCCTGCTCGCCGACGAGCCCGACCTCGAGGTCGTCGGGGAGGCGGGCACCGTCGCCGAGGCGGTCGCGCGCATCGAGGCCGTCCGGCCCGACGTCGCGGTGCTCGACGTGCGCCTGCCCGACGGCAACGGGGTGGAGCTCTGCCGGGACCTGCGGTCACGCCGCCCGGAGCTGGCGTGCCTCATGCTCACGTCGTTCACCGACGAGCAGGCGATCCTCGACGCGGTGCTGGCCGGCGCGTCCGGCTACGTGATCAAGGACGTGCGGGGCAGCGACATCGCGACCGCCGTGCGCGACGTCGGGTCCGGGCGCTCGCTGCTCGACCACCGCGCGGCCGCGGTGCTCATGGCGAAGCTGCGCACCCCGCCGGAGCCGCCGGACCCGACGGCCGAGCTGACCCCGCAGGAGCACGCCGTGCTCGAGCTGATCGGCGAGGGCCTGACCAACCGGCAGATCGGCGAGCGGCTGTTCCTCGCCGAGAAGACCGTCAAGAACCACATCACCCGGCTGCTCGCCAAGCTCGGCCTGGAGCGCCGGGTGCAGGCCGCGGTGCTCGCGTCCGAGGTGCGGCGCCGGCGGGGCTGACGGTCAGCGCCGGCGGGAGGTGATCACGCCGGTGTCGAACCCGGCCAGGTGCAGTCCCCCGTGGAAGCGGGCGTGCTCGACCTTGAGGCAGCGGTTCATCACCACGGTGAGTCCGGCCGCCTCCGCGCGCTCCGCGAGCGCCTCGCCGTAGAGCCCGAACTGCGTCCAGAACGTCGAGGCCCCCACCGCGATCGTCGCGTCCAGCACCTCGGGCAGGTCCTCCTGGCGGCGGAAGACGTCGACGAGGTCGGGGACCACCGGCAGCGCGTCGAGCGACGGGTACACCGGGTGCCCGAGGATCTCGCTCGCGTTCGGGTTGACGAAGTACATCTCCAGGTCGGTGGAGAGCAGGTAGGTCGCGACGAAGTTCGACGCGCGCGCCGGGTTGGGCGAGGCGCCCACCATGGCGACGCTGTGGGTCTTGCGCAGGATCGCCTGGCGCTCCTGCGCCGACGGCGGGGTCCAGCTCACTTGGTCGCCTCCGTGAGGGCCTGGTCGAGGTCCCAGAGGATGTCCTCCGGGTCCTCGATACCGACGCTGATGCGGATGAGGTCGGGGCGCACGCCGCCCTCGCGCAGCTGCTCGGCGGTGAGCTGCTGGTGGGTGGTCGAGGCCGGGTGCAGCACGAGCGTGCGGGCGTCGCCGATGTTCGCGAGGTGGCTGCAGAGCTGCACGGCCTCGATGAAGCGGCGGCCGGCGGCGCGGGCGGCGTCCTCGCTGTCCTCGCCGTCGGACGCGCCGCGGACCCCGAAGCTGAACACCGCGCCAGGGCCCTTCGGCAGGTAGCGCTTGGCGCGCTCGTGGTGCGGGTGGCTCGGCAGGCCGGCGTAGCTGACCCACGCGACGCGCTCGTCGGCGTCGAGCCATTCCGCGACCCGCTGGGCGTTCTCGACGTGGCACTCCATGCGCTGGGGGAGCGTCTCGATGCCCTGGAGGAGCAGGAACGCGGAGTGTGCGCTGAGGGTGGCCCCGATGTCGCGCAGCTGCTCGGAGCGGACCTTGGTCAGGAAGCCGTACTCCTGGAAGTTGCCCCACCACGTCAGCCCGCCGTACGACGGGATCGGCTCGGTCATCTGCGGGAAGTTGCCGTTGCCCCAGTCGAACCGGCCCGACTCGAGGATCACGCCGCCGATGGTGGTGCCGTGGCCGCCGAGGAACTTGGTCGCCGAGTGGATCACGATGTCCGCGCCGTGCTCCATCGGCCGGCAGAGATAGGGCGTCGCCATCGTCGCGTCGATGATCAGTGGCAGGCCGCGGTCGTGGGCGACCTCGGCCAGCGCGGCGACGTCGGTGACGGCACCCGACGGGTTGGCGACGATCTCGGCGAACACGAACCGCGTGCGGTCGGTGATCGCGGCGGCGAAGTCGGCGGGGTCGTCGCCGGGCACGAAGGTCGTGTCGACCCCGAAGCGGCGCAGGGTGACGTCGAGCTGGGTGACCGTGCCGCCGTAGAGCGCCGAGGACGCCACGATGTGGTCGCCGGCGCCCGCGAGCGTCGCGAACGTCAGGAACTCCGCAGCCTGCCCCGAGCCCGTGGCGACGGCCCCGAGCGCGCCCTCGAGGCTCGCGAGCCGCTCCTCGAACGCCGCGACCGTCGGGTTCGCGATCCGGCTGTAGATGTTGCCGTACTTCTGGAGCGCGAAGAGGTTGGCGGCGTCGGCGGTGTCCTCGAAGACGAAGCTCGTCGACTGGTAGATCGGCACGGCGCGGGCCCCGGTGGCGGCGTCGGGCACGGCGCCGGCGTGCACCGCGCGCGTCCGGAAACCCCAGGGTCGGTCCTGTCCTTCCACACCGCCGTTCTACCGCACCGGCGCCGCCGCGGGTGCGCTCAGAACGTGACCTTGACGAACCAGGCGTTCGACGAGGCGTTCCAGGCGAGGATCAGGGCCAGCGCGCCGCCGGCGAGGAACACGGCACTGGTGACGAGCGTGAGGAACCCCCACGCGGGGGCGAGCGCCATGAGCACGAACGCGCCGAAGAACGAGAAGACGCTCGACAGCATCGCGAGCCCGGTCAGGACCGTGAGCACGAGGCGCGCCCACGGCCGGCCGCCGCGGAAGTGCAGGGCGAGGAAGATCCCGATCGCGCCGCCGAGGAGCGCGGAGACGACGCCCGCGCCGGTGAGCACGTCGGCGAAGCCGATCGTCGAGACGATCACGCTGAGGACGTTGACGCCGATGATGCCGACCCAGAGCAGGAACGCGCGCTGCACCGACTGCGGGATGTCCGCGGGCAGCGGCACGCCGCCGAAGCCCGGGGGGATGACCGGGTTGGGGCCGCCGGCCGAGGGCCCGGGCGGCGGGCCCTGGGGAGGGCGCTGCTGGTGCCCGTACTGCTGGCCGTAGTGGGGGCCGGTGTGGGGTCCGGTGTGGGGGCCGGTCGGGGGACCGTAGCCGGGTGGCGGGCCGTAGCCCGGGGGAGGGCCGTAGCCGGGCGGGGGCCCGTACCGGGGCGGGCCGTACGGGGGCTGTCCGGGCTGGGGGCCGGTGGGTCGCTGTCCGTACGGGGGGTTCGGTGCGCTCATGGCAGGAACCTAGGGCGCTCGCGTACGCCCGGGCAGACGAACCGACTACTCAACTCCGGGGCACGCTGCGCGCCCACTACTCTTGCCGCGATCAGCGGAAATAGGCGTTCGCGGGCGCCTGGAACGAGAAGATGATCGCAGCGATGATCAGCGCGGCCTGCACGAGGCTCAGGACCGTCGACAGGGCCCCCAGGCTGACACCGAGGCCCACGGTGAGCAGCACGCCGACGACCGTGAAGACCGCCGTCACGCCCCCGAGGACGGCGAGCGCCAGGCGCGCCCAGCTCTCGCCCTGCCGCATCCGCAGCGCGAGGTAGACCAGGGCGGCGAGGAACAGCAGCCCGACGACGACGCCGACGATCCCGCCGGCCGCGAGGAGACCGTTCGGGACGGTCGCCGA
Source organism: Actinomycetospora flava (assembly GCF_037400335.1). NCBI lineage: Bacteria > Bacillati > Actinomycetota > Actinomycetes > Pseudonocardiales > Pseudonocardiaceae > Actinomycetospora > Actinomycetospora flava. The sequence goes on along the minus strand of NZ_JBBEGM010000007.1, from coordinate 259,979 downwards.
CGTCGCGAGCGAGAACACGCTGCCGAGCACGCCGACCACCACCGCGGCGATCCAGAGCTGGAAGGAGCGCTGGACGGAGGTCGGCGCGGCCGTCGGGGTGGGCACGGGCGACACGGTAGATCAACCTGCCGGTCGGGGCAGGTCTCGCACCCAGCGCCAGACGGTGCCCTCGTCCGGATCGGTGACCTCGCCGTCGCGCACGAACCCGTGGCGGCGCAGCACGTGCGCCGAGGCGTTCTCCTCCGGCCGGGTGTGCGCGCGGACCCGCCGGACCCCGCCGCGCGTGGCGCGCTCGAGCCACAGCCCGACGGCGGCCGTCGCCACCCCGCGGCCCTGCCTGGAGGGCGCGACCGAGTAGCCGATCTCGACCTCGCCGTCGGTCGGCGGGCCGGTGAACCCGCCCAGCCCGACGACCTCGGTGCCCTCGACGATGAGGTGCGCGAACCACCGCGGGTCCACCCCGCCCTCGAGCGCGGTGACGGTGGGCTCGAGCGCGTCGGGGAAGGCGAGGTAGCCGTCGACGAGGGTGAGCCCGAAGCGCTCCGCGAACGCCTCCGGCTCGGTCAGCAGTGTGACCGCCTGCTCCGGCGGCAGCGGCAGCACCTCGACTCCCATGTGAGCGATATTCACGGCTATCGCCGGGAATTTCACTCACGTACGCCGAACGGCCCCTACATGCCGTGCATCTTCGCGATCACCTGGAGCATCACCTCGTCGGCGCCGCCGCCGATCGAGGTGATCCGCATGTCGCGCAGGAACCGCGCGGTCCACGTCTCCTCGATGTAGCCGAGCCCCCCGTGGTACTGCAGGCAGGTGCGGGCGACGTCCTCGCAGAGCCGGCCGATCGCGAGCTTGGCGATCGTGGCGAACCGCGACGTGTCCTCGCCGCGCATGAACGCCTCGGCGCACGCGTAGTTGTAGTGCCGGCACATGTCGACGCGGGCGTAGAGCTCGGCGAGCTGGTAGCTCAGGTACTGGTTCGTGATCAGCGGCCCGCCGAACGCGTGCCGGTTGCGCAGGTACGCCGCGGTGCGGTCCAGGGCCCGCTCGCAGGCCCCGACGCGGCCGTAGCAGGCGACCATGCGCTCGTTCTGGAACTGCGACATCTGCTGCTGGAAGCCGCGGCCCTCGCGGCCGATGGTGTTCGCGACCGGCACCCGCGCGCCGTCGAACGACAGCTCGGCGGTGTCCGAGCAGCGGTTGCCCAGCTTGTCGAGCGTCCGCGACACCGACACCCCGGGCGTGTCCGTCGGGACGATGATCTGCGACATCCCCCGCGCGCCACCCTCGTCCGACGTGCGCGCGAGCAGGCACAGCCAGTCGGCCTGCACCCCGTTGGTGATGTAGAGCTTCGAGCCGTGGATCACCCAGTGGTCGCCGTCGCGGACGGCGCGGGTGCGCAGGCCGGCGACGTCGGAACCGGCGTCGGGCTCGGTGACGGCGATGGCGGTGACGTGCTCGCCGCGGATGGCCGGGGCGAGGTACTGCTGCTTCAGCTCCTCCGAGCCGAAACGGGCCAGCGACGGCGTCGCCATGTCGGTCTGCACGGCGATCGCCATGCCGACCCCGGCGGCGTCCGCGCGCCCGATCTCCTCGGCGAGCACCACCGAGAACAGGTGGTCCGCGCCGCCGCCCCCGTACGCCGGGTCGTACTCGAGACCCAGGAAGCCGAGCTCACCGAGCTTGCCGAACAGCTCGTGGGTGGGCATGCGCTCGTCGCGTTCCCACTGGTCGACGTACGGGTCGATCTCCCGCTCGACGAAGGTCCGGACGGTCTTGCGGAACGCCTGGTGCTCCTCGGTGAACGCGACCACTTACTTCACTCCCTGGAGGTGCTGGAGCGCGGCGCCCCAGCGGTCGGTCTGGGACCCGGTCGGCGCGTAGAGCGGGATGCGCTGGGCGACGCCGCCGAAGCGCCGTTCCAGGGCCGGTCCGACCTCGTCGGGCTCCGCGACGATCGCGATCGTGTGCAGGACCTCGTCGTCGACGGCCTCCCCCATCGCATCCCACTCGCCCCTCTTGGACAGCGTGTTGAGCTCGCGGGCGAGATCGCCCCAGCCGTGCAGCTCGAGCACCGGGTGGTACGCGGGCGTCGACCCGTAGAAGGCGACCTGCCGGCGCACGTCCTTCACCGACGCGGCGAACTCCTCCTCGGTGTTGCCGGTCGCGATGAGCGCGGTGGCGGAGAACTCGAAGCCGGTGCCGTCCGTGCCGGCCTTCTCGAAGCCCTGGTGCAGCGACGGCAGCGTCACCTCGTGCAGGTAGCGCTCGGTGGAGAACGCGTGCGCCATGAACCCGTCGGCGACCTCGCCGGCCACCGCCGTCATCCGCGGGCCGACGCCGGCGAGGTGGATCGGCGGGGTGCCGTAGGGGTTCGGGTCGGGCGAGAAGAACGGCGTCATCAAGGTGTGCGTGTAGAACTCGCCGCGGAAGTCCAGCCGCTCGCCGGTGTTCCACGCGTCCCAGATCGCGCGCACGGCCCGGATGTACTCGTGCATCCGGTCGGCGGGCCGCGACCACGGCATCGAGAAGCGCTTGGTGACGTGCGGCTTGATCTGGGTGCCGAGGCCGAGGATGTACCGCCCGCCGGTGACCTGGTGCAGGTCGTTGGCGGTCATCGCGGTCGTCATCGGGGTGCGGGCGAACGCGACGGTGATCGCCGTGCCGAGCGTGATCCGCTCGGTGCGGGTGGCCGCGAGCGTGATCATCACGGCCGGGTCGTGCTGGGTCTCCGACGCCCACACGGCGTCGTAGCCCGCCTGCTCGGCGGTGACCGCGTCGTCGGCGAACGCGCTGAGCCCACCGGTGACCACGGTGGCGTCGACCTTCATCGCAGCAGCTCCTCGGGGATGTCCACGTGTCGGGCCCGGACGAACTCGCCGAGCCCCTTGGCCTGCGGGTCGAGCGCGAGGTTGTCGGCCACCCCGCGCCCCAGGAAGCCGACCACGGTGACGCCGACGGCGCGCAGCCGCGGGAACGCCCAGAGGCGCCGCGGGCACCCGGCGGCGTCCTCGCCGAGCAGCCAGGCGACGTGCTCGTCGTCCCACCAGGCGGCGAGCCAGGCGTAGGCGTCGTCGTCGCGCGCCCAGAGCCCGAGCGTCGCGTTGCCGCCCTTGTCGCCGGACCGCGCGCCGGCGACGCGGCCGAGCGGCGCGCGGGTGGTGGCGGTGTGGGAGCGAGGGTCACCTTCGCTGCATGGGAGGCAGTTGGGGAGTCCCTCGCTGCGGAGGTCGGCGGCGCCGGTGTGGGCGCGAGGGACGCCCTCGCTGCCTCCCACGCACTCGGGGAGTCCCTCGGTCCGCGAGGACGCGCTCGGCGGCGGCACCGTCCACGTCCGATCCGCGAGCCCGACGAGCTGGGGCAGGTCGGCGGCGGGCAGGAGCATCGGCCAGAACACGCTCGCCGCGCTGCCGGGACCGGGCGGGGTGGTGGCGAAGAAGCCGGCGTAGCCGCTGAGCGCGGTCTCGACGGCCGCGCGGGACAGGCGCGCGCAGGCCTCCCTGCTCCCGGCGACGGCGACGGTGAGCAGGGAGACGGCGTCGGTCATGCGGGTCGGGTCGTCGCGGTCGGCGCGGAGCAGCCGGGTCTCGACGCGGTCGAAGGCGTCGCGACCGCCCGGCACGCCCGCCCAGAGCGCCGCGAGCGCGTGATCGACCTTGCCGTCGACGTCGAGCCCGGTGATCACGAAGGTCATCTCGTTGTGCCAGCCCGCGGGCACGATCGCGCCGACCTTGACCGTCTCCGGCGGCGCCTCGCCCCGCGTACCGGTGATCCGCACGCGGTCCGGGGCCTCCTGGGCCAGCGCGACGGTGTCGAGGCGCGCGACCACGTCGGGCGTGAGGTAGCGCGGGCCGTCGACCTCGTAGAGCAGCTGCGCGGTGACCGTCTCCACGGTGACCGCCCCGCCCGTCCCGGCCGCCTTGGTGACCACCGCGGACCCGTCGGCCTCGATCTCGGCGACGGGCAGCCCGACGTGCTCGGTGCCCGCGAGCTCGCCGGCGAAGGAGAAGTTGCCGCCGGTGGCCTGCGCGCCGCACTCGATGACGTGCCCGGCGACGACCGCGCCGGCCAGCGCGTCGAGGTCGTCGGGACCCCACCCGTGCCGCCACGCGGCGGGCCCGACGACCACGGCGGCGTCGGTGACCCGCCCGGTGACGACGACGTTCGCCCCGGCCTCGAGCGCGGAGACGATGCCGCGGCAGCCGAGGTAGGCGTTGGCGACCAGGGGCTTCTCGCCGAGCGGCTCGCCGGTCTCGAGGTGCGCGGTCTGCTCGGAGGGCAGCCCGACGACGACGTCGGTGACGTCGTCCCCGCCGACCCAGGCGACGCGGGCGCGCTCGTCGATCGCGGCGATCTCCGCCGCGCACCCCGCGGGGTCCAGCCCGCCGGCGTTGGCGACGACGAGGATGCCGGCCTCGAGGCAGTCGGCGAGCACGTCCTGCATCTGGCGCACGAAGGTCGTCGCCCAGCCGCCCTTGCCGCGCTCGCGCTGCTTGGCAAGCAGGCCCATCGTGAGCTCGGCGAGCCAGTCGCCGGTGAGGACGTCGACGTGCACGCGGCCCTCGAGGTGCGCGTCGACGATCTCGCGGGCGGCCGCGAGGCGGTCGCCGTAGAAGCCGCTCACGTTGGCGATGGCGATCACTCGGCTGCCCCCAGGGTGACGAGCGTGGCGTGCGCCTCGACGTACTGGCCGACCGCGACGTGCACCGTCTCGACGACGCCGTCGGCGGCGGCGAGGGCCGGGTGCTCCATCTTCATGGCTTCGAGCACGACGAGCTTCTGGCCGGCGACGACGTGCTCGCCCTCCTGGACGAGCACCTCGACCACGGTGCCCGGGACCTCGCTGACCGGCCCGGCCCCGCCCGCCGCGGCGTCCGGGGCGGGCAGGCGCGGCACCTCGCGCCAGGCGCTGTGGCCCTCGCCGTCGTCGACGAAGGCGGTGCCGTCGTGGTGGGCGACGCGGCAGCGGTACTCGACGCCGGCGTGGGTGACGCGGGCGCCGTGCGGGGTGACGTCACGCAGCTCGACGCCGTCGAGGTCCGGGGTGACCTCGCCGTCCGGGCCCGCCCAGGTGATCGCGGGTCGCGGGGCGCCGCGGAGCAGGCGCCAGCCGGGCGGGGCGAGGTCGCGGAGGGGGTCGTGCTGCCTGCGCGCCGCGCTCGTGCACGCGACGGCCGCCGCGAGGTGGACGACGCGCGGGGTGGCGGGCTCGGGGGTGCGGAGCGCGTCGTGGTGGTCGAGGAAGTCGGTGCGGGTCTCCCCGGCGAGGAAGTCGGGGTCGCGGAGCACGGCGACGAGCAGGTCGCGGTTGGTGGCCGGGCCGTGGATCTCGGCCTGCGCCAGCCCGGCGGCGAGCGTGCGGGCGGCCGCGGTGCGCGTCGGGGCGTGGGCGATGACCTTGGCGATCATCGGGTCGTAGAAGGCGCTGACCTCGCCGTGCGTGCCGAGCGCGTCCTCCCAGCGCAGCGTGTCGTCGTAGCCCGAAGAGTTGTGGCGGTAGCGGTGCAGCGTGCCGGGGCTGGGGCGGTCGCCGGCCGCGGGGTCCTCGGCGTAGAGCCGCACCTCGATCGCGTGCCCGCGCGGGACGACGTCGGCCTGGGCGAACGGCAGCGGCGCACCCTCGGCGATGCCGAGCTGGAGCGCGACGAGATCGACGCCGTAGACCTCCTCGGTCACCGGATGCTCGACCTGCAGCCGCGTGTTCATCTCGAGGAAGTAGAACGCGGCCGGTGCGAGCGATGCGGCATCGCTGGCGTCAGACGCCAGGAACTCCGCATCCTCGACGAGGAACTCGACCGTCCCCGCTCCCACGTAGCCCAGCTTCTCCGCCAGCGCGACGGCCGTGGCGCCCATCCGCTCGCGAAGCTCCGGCGACACGACCGGCGACGGCGCCTCCTCGACGACCTTCTGGTGCCGGCGCTGGATCGAGCACTCGCGCTCGCCGAGGTGCACGACGTGCCCGTGGGCGTCGCCGAGCACCTGGATCTCGACGTGCCGGGGCGCGTCGAGCAGGCGCTCGAGGAAGACGGTGTCGTCGCCGAAGCTGCGCGCGGCCTCGGCGCGCGCGGAGCGGACGGCGTCGGGCAGCTCGTCCGCCGCACGGACCTCCCGCATCCCACTGCCCCCGCCGCCGGCGCTGGCCTTGACCAGCAGCGGGAAGCCGACGTGCTCGCCGGCGCGGGCCCAGTCGGCGGGGTCGTCGGTGTCGAGCAGCGCGTCCGGCAGCGTCGGGACGCCGGCCTCGCGGGCGAGTGCCTTGGCGGTGTGCTTGACGCCCATCGCCTCGATCGACGCCGGGTCCGGGCCCACCCAGGTCAGGCCGGCGGCGGTGCAGGCGCGGGCGAACGCCGCGTTCTCGGACAGGAAGCCGTAGCCGGGGTGCACGGCGTCGGCGCCGGTCGCCCGCGCGGCGGCGAGGACCTGCGGGGCGTCGAGGTAGGTCTCGGCGCTCGTCGACCCGCGCAGCGCCACGGCCCGGTCGGCCTCGGCGACGTGCGGGGCGTCGGCGTCGGGCTCGGAGTAGATCGCGACGGTGCGGACGCCCTGCGCGCGCGCCGCGCGGATGACCCGTCGCGCGATCTCGCCGCGATTGGCCACGAGCAGCGTGCTGATCACCGAGTGGTCCTTCCATGACGCGCGAGCGGAGCGGGGGGTGCTCGGGGGGCGGAGCCCCCCGAGGGTGGTCACATCCGGAACGGCGCGAAGCGGGTCGCGCCGGTGATCGGGGCCGAGTGGACCGCGGACAGGGCGAGGCCGAGGACCGTGCGGGTGTCACGGGGGTCGATGACGCCGTCGTCCCACATCCGCCCCGACGCGTAGACGGCGTTGGACTGTGCCTCGACGCCGTCCTCGATCGCCTTCCGGGTGGCGCGGTCGGTGTCCTCGTCGTAGGAGCGTCCGGCCCGTTCCGCCGAGCGCCGCTGCACCATCGACATGACGCCGGCGAGCTGGGTGCCGCCCATGACAGCGATGCGGTGGTTGGGCCAGGTGAACACGAAGCGCGGGTCGTAGGCGCGCCCGGACATGCCGTAGTTCCCGGCCCCGTAGGACGCGCCGACCATGAGCGTCAGGTGCGGGACCTCGGAGTTCGACACCGCGTTGATCAGCTTCGCGCCGTCCTTGATGATCCCGCCGCGCTCGTAGGCCGAGCCGACCATGAACCCGGTGATGTTCTGGACGAACAGCAGCGGGATCGACCGGGCGTTGGCGAGCTGGACGAACTGCGCGCCCTTCTGCGACTCCTCGGAGAACAGGATCCCGTTGTTCGCGAGCACGCCGACCGGGAAGCCTCCGATCGAGCCCCACCCGCACACGAGCGTCGTGCCGTAGAGCGGCTTGTGCTCGTCGAACCGCGAGCCGTCGAGCACCCGGGCGAGGACGTCGCGGACCTCGACGCTGCGCTTGGCGTCGCTCGCCGCGCACGCCAGGAGCTCCTCGGCCGGGCGCAGCGGCGGGTCGGCCGGCAGCGACGGCCCCGGCCCCGCCTTCCGCCAGCCCAGGTCGGCGACGATGCGCCGCCCGATGCGCAGGGCGTCGCGCTCGTCGGCGGCCAGGTGGTCGGCGAGGCCCGACTCGCGCGCGTGCATCTCCGCGCCGCCGAGGGTCTCGTCGTCGACGTCCTCGTTGATCGCCATCTTCACCAGCGGCGGACCGCCCAGGTAGACGGTCGCCTGCCCGCGGACGAAGACCGTGTACTCGCTCATCCCCGGCATGTACGCGCCGCCGGCGGTCGAGGAGCCGAAGACCACGGCGATCGTCGGGATGCCCGCCGCCGACAGCCGCGTCATCTCGCGGAACGTGCGCCCGCCGGGCACGAACAGGTCGGCCTGGCGCGGGAGGTCGGCGCCGCCGGACTCGACGAGCGCGACCACCGGCAGCCGGTTGCGCTCGGCGATCTCCAGGGCGCGCAGCTGCTTGGTGACGCCGATCGGGGTGATCGACCCGCCCTTCACCGTCGGCTCGTTCGCGACGACCATGCACTCGACGCCGCTGACCGCGCCGATCCCGACCACCAGCCCCGCGCCCGGCGTCGTCAGGTCCGGCTCGTGGGCCCCGGCCAGCGCGCCGATCTCGAGGAACGCGGCGTCGGGGTCGAGCAGCAGGTCGACGCGCTCACGGGCGGTCAGCCGGCCGCGCGCGTGGTGCCGGTCGACGTACTTGGCGCCGCCGGCGGCGAGCACCGTCGCGGCGACCTCGTCGACCCCGGCGAGCGCGTCGAGCATCGCCGCACGGTCGGCGGCGTACTCCGGCGAGCTCGGGTCCAGCCGTGAACCGAGGACCGCGCTCGGCGTGATCTCCTGGAGGGTCATGCGCGCTGCGGATCCTTCCCCGGCGTGCCCGCGAACGCCTGCCCGAGCTCCATCCACTCGCGCGCCGCGTCACCGGTGATCTCGAGGTTCGTGTCGTCGACGTGCACCCGGCGCACGAGCACCAGGCAGAACTCCTCGGCGTCGCCGGCGATCCGATCCGGGATCGAGCGCGTGGCGTTACGGACACTGGACGTCTGCGACGCCACGTCGCTGACATCTCCCCATGCCCAGGGAGCACCGCCCGAGGGGCCGGTGAGCTCGACGCGGACGGGCACGTCGGGGACGTCCCGCGAGCGGACCCGGTAGCCCTGCGCCCGGGCCCGGACGGCGATGTCGGCGACGTGGCGCAGGCGGTCGGTCGGCGTGAGGCGGGTGCCCAGGGCGTCGGCGACGTCGGTGCCGTGCGCCCAGGTCTCCATGATCCGGCTCGTGATCGCCGAGCGCAGCGACATCGGCGGCCCGTACCAGGGCAGGCGCGCCGACGGGTCGCAGGCGCGCGCCGCGTCGTCGAACGCCCGGGCCGCGTCCTGCCAGTACGCGAGCGCCGCGGGCCCGACCTCCGGGACCTCGCTCAGGGTCCGGTCGACGTAGCCCGCGATGTCGGTGATCGCGTCGCGCTCGGCCTCGAACTCCGCCGGCGTCGAGATCGCCCGCGCGAACGACCCGTCGAACCAGCCGAGGTGGGCGACCTGGTCGCGCACGGTCCACGGCTCCGCCCGCGTCGGCAGCGTCCACGACGAGCGCGGGATCTCGCGCACCAGCGACATCACCGCCGCCCGCTCGGCGTCGAGGTCGCCCAGGAGCGACTCCACGGTCGGTGCGCTCATCCGTCCAGCCCCAACCGGCCCGCCACGACCTCGGTCATGATCTCGTTCGCGCCGCCGCCGATGCCCAGGATCCGCGCGTCGCGGTAGTGGCGCTCGACCTCCACGCCGTGCATGTAGCCCATCCCTCCGTGCAGCTGGACGGCCCGGTCGACGACGGCGTCGCACGCCACGACCGCCGTGTTCTTGGCCATCGCGAGCTCGGTGACGACGTCCTCGCCCGCCTGCCAGCGCGCGAGGACGTCCCGCACGTAGGTCCTCGCGACCGTGGCCGAACGCGCCATCTCCGCGATCTGGTGCCGCACGACCTGGCGCTGCGCGAGCGGCGCGCCGAACGTCCGCCGGGAGCGGGCCCAGTCGATCGTCAGGTCGACGCAGCGCTGCGCGGTCGCGTACGCCTGCACGGCCATCGACAGCCGCTCCGCCGCGAAGTTGACCATGATCTGGCGGAAGCCGGTGCCCTCGGCGCCGACGAGGTTCGCCGCCGGTACGCGCACCCCGTCGAAGCGCAGCTCCGCGGTGTCGCTGCAGTGCCAGCCCATCTTGCGCAGCCGCGCACGCGACACCCCGGGCCGGTCGGTCTCGATCACCAGCAGCGACAGGCCGCGGTGGCCCTCGCCGCCGGTGCGCACGGCGGTGGTGACGACGTCCGCCCGCGTCCCCGAGGTGATGAACGTCTTCGCGCCGTCGACGACGTACTCGTCGCCGTCGCGCCGGGCGCGCGTAGTGATCGCCGCGACGTCGGAGCCGGCCTCGGGCTCGGTGATGCCGAGCGCGGCGATCAGCCGCCCGGCGAGGGCGGGCTTCACGAAGCGCGCGATCTGGTCGGGGTCGCCGGCGTTGGCGATGTGCGGGACCCCGATGCCGTGGGTGAACAGGCCCGCGCACACCCCGCTCGACCCGCCGGAGAGGATCAGCTGCTCGGCGACGAGGCACGCGTCGAGGTGCTCGCCGACCCCGCCCGCGGCCTCCGGGAACCCCAGCTCGAGCAGCCCCAGGGCCCCGGCGCGCTCGTGGAGTGCCCGGGGCAGCGCGCCCTCGTCCTCCCACGCCGCGAGGTGGGGCACGATCTCGCGCGCGGTGAAGTCGGCGACCAGCTCACGCAGCGCCCGCCGCTCCGGCGTCGCCCACGCGTCGTGCGCCGAGCCGTTGGAGCGAGGGTGACCCTCGCTGCCTGCGACGCAGCCAGGGCGTCCCTCGCTCGACAGGCTCGCCGACCCCGTCACCGCCTCTGTCATCGCCGGACCGCCTCGGCCTGCCCGGCGAACTGCTCGCGCAGGACCCGCTTGAGCAGCTTCCCGGTCGCGTTGCGGGGCAGTTCCTCGACGACCTCGACGCGTCGCGGCGCCTTGAAGTGCGCGATGCGCTCGCGGGCGTAGGCGATCACCTCGTCCGGGTCGAGCGCCCCGGACGCGACCACCACCGCCAGCACCGTCTCGCCCCACTGCGCGTCGCCGACCCCGACGACGGCGACGTCGGCGATCGCCGGGTGGCGGTGCAGGACCTGCTCGACCTCGATCGGGTAGACGTTCTCGCCGCCCGTGATGATCATGTCCTTCTTGCGGTCCACGAGCGTCACGAAGCCCTCGGCGTCGCGGACGCCCAGGTCACCGGAGTGGAACCACCCCTCGCGCAGGACCTCGGCGCTCGCCTCCGGCCGGTTCCAGTAGCCCGCGAACACCGTCGGGCCCCGCAGCACCAGCTCCCCGACCTCGCCGACCCCGACCTCCTCCCCGCTCTCGGACACCAGCCGGGCGTCGACGTGCAGGAACGGGCGCCCGACCGAGCCGGCGTGGGTGAGCACGTCGGCGGCGTCGAGGAACAGTGCCGCGGGGGACAGCTCGGTCATCCCGAAGCCCTCGGTGAACGTCCAGCCGAGGCCGGTGAAGTGCTCGATCACCGTCACCGGGCAGGGCGCCCCGCCGGAGATCGCCCAGCGCAGCGCCGGCTGGAGTGGCAGCGAGGGCAGCCGGGTCAGCGCCGCCCACATCGCGGGGACGAGGAACTGGGTGGTGACGCCCTCGGTGGCCATGAGCTCGGCGAACGCCGCGGGGTCGAACGCCGGGACAACGACGACCGTGCCGCCGGCGTAGAGCAGGGGGAGCGCGGAGAGCCCGAGCGCGCCGATGTGGAAGAGCGGTGCCGCCGCGATCGTCACCTCGGAGCCGCCGATGCCGGGACCCGCGGTGACCATGTTGATCGCGTTCCACAGCATGTTGTCGTGCGTGAGGACCGCGCCCTTCGGGACGCCCGTGGTCCCCGAGGTGTACATTATCACGCAGGGGTCGTCACCGGCCGCCGGGTGCGGCGCGACGGTGCCGTCGCCCGGCTCCGCGCCGAGGTCCACCACCGCCGGAGGGTCGTCCAGCCCGCTTAGAGCCTCCTCGGCCAGGGACGAGAACGTCGCCGAGCGCACCAGCACCGTCGACCCCGAGTCGCCCAGGACGTGCGCGACCTCGGCCGGCGCGAGGCGGTGGTTGACCGGCACGGCGATCGCGCCGACCCGTGCCGCGCCGAAGAGCCACTCGAGGTAGGCGGCGGAGTTCTCGCCGAGCAGGGCGACGCGCGTGCCCGCCCCGACGCCGAGCGCGACGAGGGCGGCGGCCCGCGCGCTCACGCGCCGGTCGAGCGTGGCGTAGTCGTGGCGGGCGCCGGTGGCGACGTCGACGAGGGCCGTGTGCGCGGGCCGGCGCTCCGCGCGTCGCGCGACCCAGTCGGCGATCCCACCGTCCACCGCCGGCTCCTCTCGACGCGTCCCACGACCCCGTGGCGTGCGCTACTCTGCCCGTACGTGCGGTCAGTTTTCAAGGGGGCGTCGTGACCGAACCGGTGGTGGCCCCGGGCCGCCCTCGCGGCGGGCGGCGCGACGAGATCCTCGCGACCTTCACCCGCCACATCGCCGAGCGCGGGTACGACCGCGCCAACCTCGGCGACGTCGCCGCCGAGCTCGGGATGAGCAAGGGCACGATCGTCCACCATTTCGGCACCAAGGACCGCATGCTCGCCGAGGTCCAGGAGCGCTACATGCGCCGGCGCCTCGACGAGGCGCACGCGCTCCTCGCCCGGCTCACCGCCCCTGAGGAGCGGATCGCCGCGTTCGTGCACGCCGGCGTCCGCTACTCGACCCTCGAGCCCGCCACCACCGTCGCCTTCCAGCGCGAGGTCGTGCGCCTCACCGACGTGCCGGGGATGGAGACCGCGCGGGCGCAGCGCGACGCGTACCGCGACCTCGTCGTCGCGGTCCTGCACGAGGGGGAGGAGGCCGGGGTGTTCGCGCCCGGCGACGCGCGGCTGCGCAGCCTGCAGATGTTCGGCTCGCTGCACTGGATGTGGACGTGGTTCGACCCGCAGGGCCGGATGACGCCCGAGGACGTCGCCGCCGAGTTCTGCCGCACGCTGCTGCGCGGGCTCGGGGTGCCCGACGAGCGGGGCGCGGCGGCGTCCGACCCGCACGGTGCGGTGGCCCGCTGCGTCACCGAGGTCCTGACGCACGAGAGCCCCGGGACCGGGGTCCCGGGGCTCGTGCCGTGACGGTGCTCAGCGGCGCGTGAAGGCGGGGATCACGACGGCCGCGACCGCGAGGTGCGCGATCATCAGGCCGATGCGGGTGGACGCGGTGGCCTCGACCAGGCCGATGGGGGTCATCGACACGGCCAGGACACCGACGGCGAGGTAGGTCCAGGCGGTGCGGCCCCAGGTGGCGACGCGCTCGAGGACCGCCAGCAGCGCCCAGCCGAGCAGAGCGATGATCACCGTCGAGCCCACGGCCGCGGGGATGTCGACGCGGGCGGTGCCCTGCACGTCGGTGATCCAGTAGTCGGCGCCGAGCAGTGCGCCGACCGTCCAGCCCGCGAGGGCGGCGGCACCGGCACCGACGACGGCGAGGCCGCGGGTCGTCGCGCGGGACACGGTGCGGGCCGGGGCGGCGGTGGCGGTGGCGGCGGGGGCGGTGACGACGACGGACATGGTGACCTCCGGGGCGGGGTGTCAGCGGGTTTCTCTGCCCCCAGGTCGAACGGCGACGACGCGTTTCGACACGGTCCCGGAAAAACTTCTACTCGGGCCCGCCGATGTCCTCGAGCCACGCCTCCGGGTGGTCGGCGGCGAAGCGCTGCATGAGCGCCGCGCAGTCCGGGTCGTCGAGCACCGTCACCTCGACGCCCAGGTCGGCGAGCCACGCGTGCTGCCCGCCGAAGTTCTCCGCCTCGCCCACGATCAGGCGCGGGATGCGGAACTGCCGGATGAGTCCCGCGCAGAACCAGCACGGCGAGAGCGTCGTGACCATCGTCGTCTCGCGGTAGTGCGGGCGGCGCCCGGCGGCGCGGAAGGCGGCGGTCTCGCCGTGGGTGGCGGGGTCGCCGTCCTGGATGCGGCGGTTGTGGCCGCGCCCGAGGAGCTCCCCGTCGGCGCCGAACAGCGCCGCCCCGACGGGGACGCCGCCCGCGGCCGCGCCGGTCCGGGCCTCCTCGAGGGCGACGGCGAGCATGGCGGTGGGAGTCAGCACGAGGATCAGTGTGCAGCCCCACCACCACGGCAGAATGGGTCGCGTGCCGGAGCTGCCCGAGGTCGAGAACGCGCGCCAGGTCGTCGAGAAGGCCCTGGACCGGGTGATCGCGAGCGTCGACGACACCGACGAGTACGTCTGCCGCCCGCACCACCCGGGCGAGATCGACCAGGCCCTCAAGGGCGGCCGCCTCACCGCGGCGCACCGGCGCGGCAAGACGATGTGGTGCGACACCGTGACCGCCGACGGCGAGGCGGGTCCCCACCTGGGCATCCACCTCGGCATGGGCGGGCGCATCTTCGTCACCGGACCGACCGGGAACGAGGACTCCAGCCTCTACGCCGGCGGCGACCCGCACGTCGGCGGCATGCCGAAGAAGCCCGGCGAGCGGCCGGACAAGCCGGAGTGGGACCGCGTCACGATCAGCTTCGACGACGGCGGGGCCCTGCGGCTGTTCGACAAGCGCCGCCTCGGGCGCGTGCACCTCGAGCCCGACGTCGACGCGCTCGGCCCGGACGCCGCCGAGATCACCCGCGACGAGTTCCGCGCCCGCGTCGGCAAGGGGATCGTCGCGATCAAGGCGAAGCTGCTCGACCAGTCGGTGCTCGCCGGCGTCGGCAACCTGCTCGCCGACGAGACGCTCTGGGAGGCGAAGCTCTCGCCGTCGCGCCCGGCGGGCGACCTCTCGACCGAGGAGCTCGACGACCTGCGCCGGGTCCTGCGCCGCGCCACCCGGGACGCCATCAAGAAGGGCGGCGTGCACACCGGCGAGGTGATCCCGCACCGCGCGAAGGACGAGACGTGCCCGCGCTGCGGCGCCCCGATGGAGAAGGGCACGGTCGGCGGCCGGACGACGTGGTGGTGCTCGGCCGAGCAGTCCGACTGAGTCCGCCGACCGGCGGGTAACAACGCAGGCGGAAGCCCGACGGGACGACGACGTCACGAAGGACGGCGATGACGCGCGCAGACACGCACGAGCCCGAGAACGCGGTGCTGCGGGAGGTCTGGCGCGACGTCCTGCGCCGTGACCCCCACCAGGACTTCTTCCACGCCGACGTCCGCGGGATGCTCCGCAGCATCGGGCCGGTGCTCGTCGAGCACCCGGAGTACGCCGACGTCGTCGGGCGGCTCTGCGAGCCCGAGCGGGTCATCGTCTTCCGGGTCCCGTGGACCGACGACGCGGGCACCGTGCGGGTCAACCGCGGGATCCGGGTGCAGTTCAACTCCGCGCTCGGCCCGTACAAGGGCGGCCTGCGGTTCGCGCCGTCGGTGGACCTCGACGTCATCAAGTTCCTCGGCTTCGAGCAGGTGTTCAAGAACGCCCTGACCGGCCAGGACATCGGGGGCGGCAAGGGCGGCGCGGACGTCGACCCGAAGACGCTGTCGACGGGCGAGCTCATGCGGTTCTGCCAGTCGTTCGCCACCGAGCTCGCCCGCCACGTCGGGGCCGCGGTGGACGTGCCCGCGGGCGACATGGGCGTCGGGTCCCGCGAGATCGGCTGGATCTACGGGCAGTACCAGCGCCTCATCGGCTACCACGAGCCCGGCGCCTTCACCGGCAAGCCGGCGGTGCTGGGCGGCTCGGCGCTGCGGCCCGAGGCGACCGGCTTCGGCGCCGTCTACTTCACCCGGCGCATGCTCGCCGAGCAGGGGCGCGACCTCGACGGCGCCCGCGTCGTCGTCTCCGGCAGCGGCAACGTCGCGCTCTTCGCGATGGAGAAGGTGATCGCGTCGGGCGGCACCGTCGTCGGCTGCTCGGACTCGCGGGGGTCGGTCGCGGAGCCCGACGGCGTCGACGTCGACGCGCTGCGCGAGGTCAAGGGGCAGGGCGGCTCGGTGGCCGACTACGCCGAGAAGCGCTCGAACGCGACGGCGTCCGACGGGTCGGCGTTCACCCTGGACTGCGACGTCGCGCTGCCGTGCGCGACACAGAACGAGATCGGCCCGGAGGAGGCGCGCGCGCTCGTCGACCACGGCTGCTGGGTGGTGGCCGAGGGCGCCAACGGCCCGGTCACGCCGGAGGCGCGGGAGATCCTGCGCGAGGCCGGGGTCGGCTTCGGTCCGGGCAAGGCCGCCAACTCGGGCGGGGTCGCGGTGTCGGCACTCGAGATGCAGCAGAACGCGGGCCGCGAGCGCTGGAGCGGCGAGGACGTCGACGAGCGCCTCCAGACGATCATGGGCGAGGCTTTCGACCGGGTCCGCGACGCCGCCGAGCGCTACCACGGCGATCCGACCGACCTCGAGAACGGCGCCAACGCGGCGGGCTTCCTGCGCGTCGCGGAGGCGATGACGAGCCTGGGCGTCGTCTAGGGCGATCGGGTAGACCTCGGGGCATGTCCGTCACCCCCGCGCCCTTCAGCTTCGCCGAACTCACCCCGACGGCGTTCCTGGACCGCGCCGCGCACGTGTTCGCCACCCGCGACGCGGTCGTCGACGGCGACCAGCGCTTCACCTACGCCGAGTTCGGCGCGCGCTCCCGGCGGCTCGCAGGGGCGCTGCACGAGCTGGGGATCGAGCCCGGCGACCGGGTGGCGGCGCTGGCGAGCAACAGCCACGTGATGCTCGAGTGCCACCACGGCGTCCCGTACGCCGGCGCGGTGCTCGTGCCGCTGAACACCCGGCTCTCGGTCGACGAGATCGTCCACATCGTCGAGCACTCCGGCGCCAAGCTGCTGATCGCCACCCGCGAGCTGGTCGAGAACGCGCGCGCGGTGGCGGAGCGGACCGGTGTCCAGCTCGTCGAGGAGGGCGAGCGCTACGAGGGCCTCGTCGCCGACTCCCCGGAGCGCGTCGTGCCCGTCGCCGACGAGCGCGGCCTGCTCGCGATCAACTACACGTCCGGGACGACCGGGCGCCCCAAGGGCGTGATGTACCACCACCGCGGCGCCAACCTCCAGGCGCTGGCGATGGCGTTCCACATGCGCCTCGAGCCGGCCTCGCGGTACCTGTGGACCCTGCCGATGTTCCACTGCGACGGCTGGTGCTTCCCCTGGGCGGTCACCGCGGCGGGCGGGCTGCACGTGTGCCTGCGGGCGATCGACGCCGAGGAGATCTGGCGGCTCATCCGCACCGAGGGCGTCACTCACTACTGCGCGGCGCCGACCGTCCTGACGATGATCGCCCACGCCGAGGCGGCGAAGGAGGGCCCGGCGCCGGAGCGGGTCACGGTGGCGACCGGCGGCGCGCCGCCCTCGCCGACGCTGCTGGCGCGGATGGACTCGCTCGGGATGGGCATCACGCACCTCTACGGCCTGACCGAGACGTACGGCCCGGCCGCCGTGAACGACTGGCACCCGGAGTGGGACGCCCTCGACGCCGACGAGCAGGCGCGGCTCAAGGCGCGCCAGGGCGTCGGCAACGTCGTCGCGCAGCGCCTGCGGGTGCTCTCCGAGGACGACGGCAGCGATGTGCCGTGGGACGGCGAGACCCTCGGCGAACTGGTGCTGCGCGGCAACGATGTCATGCTCGGCTACTACCGCGACCCCGAGGCGACCGCGGAGGTGGACGCCGACGGCTGGTTCCGTACCGGTGACCTCGGCGTCATCCACTCCGACGGCTACGTGGAGATCCGCGACCGGAGCAAGGACGTGATCATCTCCGGCGGCGAGAACATCGCCTCGGTCGAGGTCGAGCGGGTCCTCGACAGCCACCCCGCGGTGATCGAGTCCGCGGTCGTCGGCGCGCCCGACGAGCGGTGGGGCGAGGTGCCCGTCGCGTTCGTGACGGTGTCCGAGGACGTCGACCCCGACGCGCTGGTGGAGCACGTCCGCGCCCACCTTGCCCGCTTCAAGGCGCCGAAGAAGATCGTCTTCGGCGACCTGCCCAAGACCTCGACGGGGAAGATCCAGAAGAACGTCCTCCGCGACCGGACGGAGTAGCGCGCGTGTCAGCGACGTGGCGTCGCTGACACCCAGTGTCCGTATTCTTCCGTCGATCATGAGCCGCCTACGGTGACGGCGTGACCCCGCTGCCCTACGGATCCTGGCCGACACCGATCACGTCCGAGCGCGTCGTCACCGCCGCCGTGCGCCTCGAGGACGTCCGCCCCGACGGGAGCGGCGGCGTCGTGTGGGGCGAGGGCCGCGCGGCCGAGGGCGGGCGCACGCAGCTCGTGCGCCGCGACGCCGAGGGCACGGTCACCGACCTGCTCCCCGAGGGCGCCAACGCGCGCACCGCGGTCCACGAGTACGGCGGCGGGGCGTGGTGGCTCCACGGCGGAGCGGTCTTCTTCGTCGACTGGGCCGACCAGCGGCTGCGGCGCCTCGACGGCGACACGATCACGGTCCTCACCCCGGAGCCCGCGACCCCGCGCGGCGACCGCTACGCCGACGGCGACGTCGCGCCCGACGGCACCTGGCTCGTCTGTGTCCGCGAGCGCCACCCGCGCGAGGGCGCCCCGGCCACCGAGGTCGTCAACGAGATCGTGCGCCTCGACGCGCGGGAGCCGAGCGAGCCGCAGGTGCTGGTCACCGGCCCGGACTTCGTCGCCGCCCCGCGCCTCTCGCCCGACGCGGGCCGGCTCGCCTGGGTCTCCTGGGACCACCCGTCGATGCCGTGGGACGACACCGTGCTCACCGTGCGCGACCTCGCCACCGGCGCCGACACCGTCGTCGCGGGCGGGCCCGGCGAGTCGGTCGCCGAGCCCGCCTGGCAGGCCGACGGCTCGCTGCACTTCCTCTCCGACCGCACGGGCTGGTGGAACCTCTACCGCTGGGACGGCTCCACGGTCTCCGGCGTGGTCGTCGTCGACGCCGAGATCGGCCTGCCCGCCTGGCAGCTCGCCGGCTCCCGGTCCGCGACCGTCGGCGACAGCGTCGTCTTCGCCCGCTCCTCGCAGGGGTTCGACGCCCTCTGCGTCCGCGAGAAGGGGGAGCACGCCGATAGGGGCGCGGTCAGCGAGCTCGACACCCCCTTCAGCGCCATCCGCTCGGTGCGCGCCGACGGGACGGACGCCGTCGTCTGCATCGCCGGCTCGCCGACCTCCGAGGCCGGCGTGCACCGGGTCGGCCTCGACGGCACCGTCACGACGCTGCGGGCACCGCGCGACCTGGGCCTCGACTCGGCGACGATCTCCGTCCCGGAGCCGATGACGTTCGCCTCCGTCGACGGCGCGGGACGTCCCCGCGACGCGCACGCGCTCTACTACCCGCCGGCGGGAGACGGGCCTCGAGACCAGCTCCCGCCCCTGCTCGTCGTCATCCACGGCGGCCCGACCGGACAGGCCGCCCCGGTGCTCGCGCTCGGCCTGCAGTACTGGACGAGCCGGGGCTTCGGGGTCGTCGACGTCAACCACGGCGGCTCCACCGGCTACGGGCGCGCCTACCGCGAGCAGCTGAAGGGCGCGTGGGGTGTCGTCGACGTCGCCGACTGCCTCGCCGCCGCCCGCGCCCTCGCCGACGCCGGCCGCGTCGATCCCGACCGGCTGGCCATCCGGGGCGGCTCGGCGGGCGGGTTCACCACGCTCGCAGCCCTGGCCCGCGACGACACCCCGTTCTCCGCCGGCGCCGACCACTTCGGCGTCGCCGACCTCGAGGCGCTGGCCGCCGACACCCACAAGTTCGAGTCGCGCTACCTCGACGGCCTCGTCGGTCCCTACCCGGAGGCGCGCGAGGTCTACGTCGAGCGCTCGCCGATCACGCACGTCGAGCGCTTCGCGACCCCGCTGATCGTGCTCCAGGGCGACGAGGACGCGATCGTCCCGCCGAACCAGTCGGAGATGATCGTCGACGCCCTGCGCCGGCGCGGCGTGCCCGTCGCGTACCTGCTCTTCGAGGGCGAGCAGCACGGGTTCCGCAAGGCCGAGAACATCCGGCGTGCCCTCGACGCGGAGCTCGCCTTCTACGCCGAGATGTTCGGCTTCGCACTCCCCGCGGACGAGGACATCACTCCCGTACCGATCGAGCGCTAGCCCGATCGCCGGTGTCCGCTTCCGTCCCGGCTGCGTGCGGTGCACAGTGAAGCGCGTCACTCCGGGTGAGGAGGGATCGACCATGGCGAGCTCACGACTGGGCCGCTTCTTCGGCCGTGGCCAGGACGACGGGGCGGTCGACACCGCGCCGCCCGAGTACACCGGCGTCGGCGCGCCGCGGCAGTACGACGCGCCCCCGGGCGCGCCGGGCCACGGCACGGCCGGCTACGGCCCGCCGGCGCCGCGCACGCCCGTCGGGGTGGTGACGTGGGCGCAGTACGAGGACGCGGTGCGCCGCCGGCGCGAGGCCGACCAGCAGGTGGGCGTGTTCGAGCGCTTCGACGCGAAGCTGAGCGAGCAGATCCACGAGGCGACCGAGGAGAGCCGCACCGACTACGTCCGCGAGCTGCTCTCCCGCCAGCGCGCGGTCCGCGCCCGTCTCGAGGAGTCGATCGTGCGGCGCAACCGCCTGCTCGGCACCGAGGAGGAGCTGCGCGCGGCGACGCGCAGCATCTGACGACTGAGGCCTACCCGGCGACGAGGAGACGACCCGACAGCGCTCCTGCGTCGCGCTGTCGTGCCGTTCCCGCGCCTCAGCGCTGCGTGTGCGGCACGACGTAGACGGCCGTGCCGTACGCCGCGATCTCGCTCGCCGTCTGGGCGATCTCGTTGCAGTCGAAGCGCAGCGCGAGCACGGCGTTGGCGCCGAACGCCATCGCCTCCTCGGAGAGCCGACCGAGCGCCTCGTGCCGCGAGTCGGAGAGCAGCTTCGACAGGCCCTTGAGCTCGCCGCCGGCCATCGCCTTGAAACCCGCGCCCATGGTCGAGAACATGTTCCGGCTACGGACGGTGAGGCCGAAGACCTCGCCGAACACACGCACGACCTCGTAGCCCGGCAGGTCGTTCATCGTCGAGAGCAGGATCGGGTAGCGCTGGCCCTGGAATGCTCCGGGCTGCTGGCCCTGCTGCTGCTGAGGCGGGTACTGGCCCTGCGGCTGGTTCACAGGCGCGGAGCGTAGCGGCGGGAGGGGTCGCCGCGGTGGGTTCTCGCTCGGCTTGTCGCCGGTCGGACAGCCGGTCGGGCAGCCGGTCAGACAGCCGGTCAGACAGGGTGCGCGTGGAGCGCCGACCGGGTCATCGTGACCAGGATGCCGGCGACGACGTCCGCGCCGGCGTGGGCGGCGCTGCGCGGGGTCGAGTTCATCAGCCCGAACGCGGCGTGCGCGGCGACGCGGGCGGTCTCGTCGCTCGCGGCGAGCCCGGCGCGGACGAGGGCGCCGACCCAGATCTCGACGTAGGCGCGCTGCAGGCCGCGCACCTGGCGGCGGGCGTCGTCGGGGAGGTTGGCGAGGTCGCGGTCCTGCACGGTGATCAGTTCGGGCTGGTGCAGCGCGAAGTCGGTGTGGAACGCGATGAGCGCGTCCAGCAGCGCCACCGGGTCGGTGTTCTGAGCCGCGCGCTCCTGCCCGCCGGCGAGCAGGTGCTCACTGATGCCGACCAGCATCTCGGCGAGCAGGCCCTCCTTGGACGGGAAGTGCCGGTACAGCGCGGGCCCGCTGACCCCGACGGCCGCGCCGATCCCGTCGATGGACACGCCGTGGAAGCCGTGGGCGGCGAACAGGCGCGCGGCCTCGCTGAGGATCTGCTCGCGGCGCGACGTCGTGACCGGCACCCTCGGCACACTAACGCCTCTTGCCAGGTGTTGTGAACGGACGCTAACGTGAATGAGCGTTAACGTCTCGACGAGGAGGGTCGCCCGTGGCTGCGCCGACGATCGGCACCGAGGCCCCGACAGGTCACCGCGAGCTCGTCGCCGACCTGCGCGAGCGGCTGGCGACCGCGCGGCTCGGGGGCCCGGAGCGTTCGCGGCAGCGGCACGTGGAGCGCGGCAAGCTGCTCCCGCGCGACCGCGTCGACGCCCTGCTCGACCCGTCGAGCCCGTTCCTCGAGCTCTCCCCGCTGGCCGCCACCGGGATGTACGGCGACGCCGCCCCCGGCGCCGGGATCATCACCGGCATCGGGCGCATCGCGGGGCGCGAGTGCGTGGTCGTCGCCAACGACGCCACCGTCAAGGGCGGCACCTACTACCCGATGACGGTGAAGAAGCACCTGCGCGCCCAGGAGGTCGCGCTGCACAACCGCCTGCCGTGCGTCTACCTGGTCGACTCCGGCGGCGCGTTCCTGCCCGAGCAGGACCAGGTCTTCCCCGACCGCGAGCACTTCGGCCGGATCTTCTACAACCAGGCGACGATGTCCGGGCTCGGCATCCCGCAGATCGCCGCGGTCCTCGGCTCGTGCACCGCGGGCGGCGCGTACGTCCCGGCGATGAGCGACGAGGCGATCATCGTCCGCGACCAGGGCACGATCTTCCTCGGCGGCCCGCCGCTGGTGAAGGCCGCGACCGGCGAGGAGGTCACGGCCGAGGAGCTCGGTGGCGGCGTCCTGCACGCGCGCACGTCCGGCGTGGTCGACCACCTCGCCGACGACGACGCCCACGCGCTGTCGATGGTCCGCGACATCGTCGACACCTTCGGGCCGCGCCCCGCGCCGCCCTGGGAGCGCCGGCCCACCGTCGAGCCCGAGCACGACCAGAGCGAGCTCTACGACGTCGTCCCGGTCGACGGGCGCACCGCCTACGACGTCCACGAGGTGATCACCCGCCTCGTCGACGGGAGCGCGTTCACCCCGTTCAAGCCCGACTACGGCACCACGCTCGTCACCGGCTTCGCGCGCCTGCACGGCCACCCCGTCGGCATCGTCGCCAACAACGGGGTGCTCTTCCGCGAGTCGGCACTCAAGGGCGCGCACTTCGTCGAGCTGTGCGACCAGCGCGGCATCCCGCTGGTGTTCCTGCAGAACATCACCGGGTTCATGGTCGGCCGCGAGTACGAGGCGGGCGGCATCGCCAAGGACGGCGCCAAGATGGTCACCGCCGTGGCGACGACGCGGGTCCCGAAGCTCACGGTGGTCATCGGCGGCTCCTACGGCGCCGGCAACTACGCCATGAGCGGGCGGGCGTACTCGCCGCGCTTCCTGTGGATGTGGCCGAACGCGCGGATCAGCGTCATGGGCGCCGAGCAGGCGGCGACGGTGCTCGGCACGGTCGGGTCGAGCGACGCCGAGGGCGTGCGTGAGCAGTACGAGCACCAGGGCCACCCGTACTACTCCACCGCGCGCCTGTGGGACGACGGCGTCATCGACCCCGCCGACACCCGCACCGTCCTGGGCCTCGCGCTCTCCGCCTGCGCCAACGCCCCCCTCGACGCGCCGCACTTCGGCGTCTTCCGGATGTGAGGGTCACCGTGTTCTCGAGCGTCCTCATCGCCAACCGCGGCGAGATCGCCGTCCGGATCACGCGGACCCTGCACGCGCGGGGCCTGCGGGCCGTCGCGGTGTACACCGACCCGGACGCCGGCGCCCCGCACGTCGCGGCCGCCGACGTCGCCGTGCGCGTGCCCGACTACCTCGACGGCGCCGCGATCGTCGAGGCCGGCCGGTCGGTGGGCGCGCAGGCCGTGCACCCCGGCTACGGGTTCCTCGCGGAGAACGCGGCGTTCGCCCGCGACGTGGAGAAGGCCGGCCTGACCTGGATCGGCCCGCCGCCCGCGGCCATCGAGGCGATGGGCGACAAGATCCGCGCCAAGGCCACCGTCGGCCCGGCGGGCGTCCCGCTGGTGCCCGGCTCCGACGGGTCGGGTCTGTCCGACGGGGAGGTCGCGTCGGAAGCGCGGCGGATCGGCTTCCCCGTGCTGCTCAAGCCCAGCGCCGGCGGTGGCGGCAAGGGCATGCACGTCGTCGAGCGCGACGCCGACCTCGAGGACGCGATCGCCGCGGCCCGCCGGGAGGCGCGGTCGAGCTTCGGCGACGACACCCTGCTCGTCGAGCGCTACGTCACCGACCCCCGCCACGTCGAGATCCAGGTGCTCGCCGACGCCCACGGCACCGTCGTGCACCTCGGCGAGCGCGAGTGCTCGCTGCAGCGCCGGCACCAGAAGGTCGTCGAGGAGGCGCCGTCGGCGGTGCTCGACGCCCGGCAGCGCCACGCGATGGGCGAGGCGGCGGTCGAGGCCGCGCGCGCCTGCGGCTACGTCGGCGCCGGGACCGTCGAGTTCGTGACCAACGCCGACGCGAGCGAGTTCTTCTTCCTCGAGATGAACACCCGCCTGCAGGTGGAACACCCGGTCACCGAGGAGGTCGTGCGCGTGCGGGGCGGGCGGCTCGACCTCGTCGCCGAGCAGCTACGCGTCGCCGCCGGCGAGGAGCTCGGCTACGACCAGGGCGACGTGACGCTCGAGGGCCACGCCGTCGAGGTCCGCCTCTACGCCGAGGACCCGGCGCGCGGCTTCCTGCCCACCGGCGGCACGGTGCTCGACCTGGTGTGGCCGGCGAACGCCCGCGTGGACGCGGGCGTCGCGGAGGGCACCGAGGTGGGGTCCCGCTACGACCCGATGCTCGCCAAGATCATCGTGCACGGGCCCGACCGCCTCATCGCCCTCACCCGCCTCGACGCCGCGCTGGCCGGCACGACCGTGCTCGGCGTGCGCACCAACCTCGCGTGGCTGCGCACCCTGATCGCCGACGACGACGTGCGCGCCGGCCGGCTCGACACCGGCCTGATCGCACGCCTGCCGGTGCCCGCCGAGGACCTCCCCGACGACGTGCTCGCCGCCGCCGCGCTCGCGGGCGTGCTCGACCTGCCCACCGGCGACGACCCCTTCGACCGCATCGGCGGCTGGCGCCTCGGCGCCGACCCGGCGCCGGCCCGCTGGCGCGTGGTGCCCGCCGCGGGCGCGACCGGCGACCCGGTGGACGTCGCCGTTGCCGGACCCCCGGCGGACGCCACGGTCACCATCGGGGCCGACGGGACCCCGCGCGCCGTGACCGCCCGCAGGGACGGCGCCGAGGTCGTCCTGACCCTCGACGGCGCCACCCGCCGGTTCCGCACCGCGATGGCCGGCGGGGTGCGCTGGCTGGGTCGCGAGGGCGGCGTGTGGGCGCTGCGCGAGCAGGAGCGCCTGCGCGCCGCGCGCACCGCCGCGGGCGCCGCCGACGGCCCCCTCACCGCGCCGATGCCCGGCACGGTCACCGCCGTGGAGGTCGCCGAGGGCGACCACGTCACCGCAGGCCAGCGACTCGTCGTCGTGGAGGCCATGAAGATGGAGCACGTGGTGTCGGCGCCGGTCGACGGCGTCGTGAAGGACCTGGCCGCGAAGGCCGGCGCCGCCGTCGCCCTCGACGCGCCCCTCGTCACCGTCGTGCCCGAACCGGGAGAATGATCATGCAGCTGTCGGACGAGCACGAGGCCCTGCGCGCCACCGTCGAGGAGTTCGCGCAGAAGGAGGTCGCGCCGGTCATCGGCGACTACTACATCCGGGAGAAGTTCCCGTACGACCTCGTCGCGCAGATGGGGCAGATGGGGCTGTTCGGGCTGCCGGTGCCCGAGGAGTACGACGGCATGGGCGGCGACTACGTCGCGCTGTGCGTCGCCCTCGAGGAGCTCGGGCGCGTCGACCAGTCGGTGGCCATCACGCTCGAGGCCGGCGTCTCCCTGGGGATCATGCCGCTGCTGCGCTTCGGCTCCGACGAGCAGAAGCAGCGCTGGCTGCCCGACCTCGCCGCGGGCCGCCACCTCGGCGGGTTCGGGCTCACCGAGGCCGGCGGCGGGTCGGACGCCGGCGCCACGCGGACCACCGCGAAGCTCGACGGCGACCACTGGGTGATCAACGGGACGAAGGCGTTCATCACGAACTCCGGCACGGACATCACCTCGCTCGTCACCGTCACCGCCGTCACCGACCGCGGCGCGGACGGCAAGAAGGAGATCTCGGCGATCCTCGTCCCGTCCGGCACCCCCGGCTTCACCGTCGCGCCCAGCTACTCGAAGGTCGGCTGGAACGCCTCGGACACCCACGAGCTCTCGTTCGACGACGTCCGGGTGCCCGCCGAGAACCTCGTCGGGCAGCGCGGCCGCGGCTACGCCCAGTTCCTCTCGATCCTCGACGAGGGCCGCGTGGCCATCGCGGCGCTCTCGACCGGCGCCGCGCAGGGCTGCGTCGACGAGTCCCTGCGCTACGCCCGCGAGCGCGAGGCGTTCGGCGCCGCGATCGGGAGCTACCAGGGCATCCAGTTCAAGATCGCCGAGATGGAGGCGCGCACCGTCTGCGCCCGCCTGGCCTGGCACGACGCCGCGGAGAAGATGGCCGCCGGAAAGCCGTTCAAGAAAGAGGCAGCGGTCGCGAAGCTCGTCAGCTCCAACGCCGCGATGGACAACGCCCGCGACGCCACGCAGATCTTCGGCGGCTACGGCTTCATGAACGAGTACCCGGTGGCCCGCCACTACCGCGACTCCAAGATCCTCGAGATCGGCGAGGGCACCAGCGAGGTCCAGAAGATCCTCATCGCGCGGCACCTCGGGCTGTGATGGGCGTGCGGCCCAGGTGAGTGATCTGGGTCGCCATGACGACCCGAATCACTCACCTGCGCCGGAGGCGCCTCTCCCGCAGCGCCAGGAACAGCGGGAACGTGAACGCCACGGCGAGGACGAAGCTGAACACGACGAGCCCGACCAGGACGATCGTGCGGAAGCCGAGCCGGCGGCCCTCGACGACCATCACCACGCAGGCCGCCACGGCCATGACGATGATGTCGACGGCCGCCGAGCTGCTGGCGGCGTTGGCGAACCAGCCGCCGAGGTAGTCGGTGCCGCCGGCGGCGAAGAACGCCAGGTTGAAGTACCAGGTCCCGAGCAGGCCGACCACCGAGAGCGCCGCGTAGACGGCGACGAGGACGGGGCTGCCGGTGCGGGCGGGCGTGAGCGTGGTCATCGGGGCTCCAGGATGCGGTCGCCGGTGGGGCGAGGACGAAGGACGAGCAGGGTGGCGACGAGGGTCGCGACCACCAGGACGCCGGCGGCGAGCAGTGTCGCGCCGTCGGGGGCGATCAGCGGCTGACCGCGCAGGGCCTGCCAGGTCAGCAGCACCGTCAGGCCGGTCCAGGCCGCGCCGGCGACGCCGACGAGACGGGCGCGGACCCGCGCGTCGCGCAGCACCGGCACCCGCGGGACGAGCAGGGTCAGCCCGATCACCAGCAGCGGCAGCCCCTGGAGCGCGTGCAGCCCGACGAAGTGGGCGATGCGCAGGTCGCCGCCCGTGGTGCTCCAGCCCACCAGCGGCAGGCCCGGCCCGCCGTCGGGCACCGCGACCGCGTGCGCGCCGACGGTCGGCATCGCCCCGGTCGTCTGCGCGGCGGCGACCTGGGCGCCGGTCGGGCTCGTCATGAGGAACGCGACCGCCATGCCGAGCAGGGTGACGACCAGCCCGAGGCGCACGGCCCACGCGGTGTCGACGGCGAGGCTGCGCTCGCGCAGCAGCAGGACGCCGAGAGCGGCCGTCGCGAGCCAGAGCACCACGATGGTCGTGCCCATCACGCTCCACACGGCCGTGTCGAGCGTGGTGGCGACGTTGAAGTGGCTCGCCCGGCCGCGCACGACCTGACCGACGATGGCGATCATCTCGATGGTCCCGGCGGCCGCGACGACGACTCCGGCGCGGCGGGCCCAGCGGCGCGTCCGCGGGACCGCGACGAGCGAGATCATCCAGGCCAGGGTCGCGGAGTAGAGGACGAAGCTGATCGAGAACTTGAGCGGCTTGGCCCAGATGGGCTGGCCGCCGAGGAGGCGGGGGTCGAGCACGAGCCCGACGATGCACACGACCGCGAGCGCGGCCATGGCGACACAGAACGCGGCGAGGGACCGTGACTCTCTCGCCATCGATCGGATAGTGACGCTGTCCATAATTGGAGAGTAGAACTATCCGTCAGTGGTGTCCAGAGAGGAGAGCGATGCGGATCGGGGACCTGAGCCGCGAGACGGGCGTGAGCGTCGCGTCGATCAAGTACTACCTGCGCGAGGGCCTGCTCCCGCCCGGTGAGCGGACCAGCCCGAACCAGGCGCGCTACGACGAGGCGCACGTGCGCCGGCTGCGCCTGATCCGCGCGCTGGTCGACGTCGGCGGGCTGTCGATCGCCGGCACCCGCACCGTGCTCGCGGCCGTGGAGGACCCGCACGTGTCGCTGCACGACGCGCTGGGCACCGCGCAGGCGGCCGTGATGACGCGCACCGAGCCGGTCGAGGACGACGCCGCCGCGCGCGCCGAGCAGGCCGTCGCGGCCCTGATCGAGCGCCGCGGGTGGATCACGAACGAGAGGAACCCCGGCTGGCGCACGGCCGTCGACGTCCTCGCGACCCTCGAACGCCTGGGGGGCGAGAAGGTCGCCGGGCTGCTCGACGTCTACGCCGAGGCGATGGAGGCCGTCGCGCCCCACGAGGTCGAGGCGGTCGTCGTCGACGAGGACCGCGAGCGCTCGGTCGAGCGCATGGTGGTCGGGATCGTGCTCGGCGGCGCGCTCATGACGGCGCTGCGGGGGATGGCCGAGGCGTCGGTCTCCGCGCACCGGTCCGGGCAGGCGGCCGCCGACCGCGCGGGCTAGCGTCCGCGGCCATGGCCGCACGCATCGACTTCCCGTCCCGCATCGGCGTCTGGTGGACCAGCGACACCTGGTCGATGCCGGACGCCCAGCAGGCCGCCCGCGACATCGAGGCGATGGGCTACGGCTCGATCTTCTACGGCGAGGCGTACGGCAAGGAGACGCTGACCCAGGCGGGCGCCTTCCTCGCCGCCACCGACCGGCTCGTCGTCGGCACCGGCATCGCCAACATCCACGCCCGCGACCCGATCGCCGCCGAGAGCGGCGGGCGCACGCTCACCGCGCTGCACCCGGGCCGGTTCGTCCTCGGGCTCGGCGTGAGCCACGCGCCGCTCGTCGAGCGCGGGCGCGGCGGGACGTACGAGAAGCCGCTCGCGACGATGCGCGACTACCTGCAGCGCATGGCCGCCGTGCCCGAGCAGATCGAGCCCGGTGTCGGACGCCCGGCCCGGCTCGTCGCGGCCCTCGGGCCGAAGATGATCGAGCTCGCCGGCGCCGAGACCGACGGCGTGCACCCCTACCTCGTCACCCCGGAGCAGACCCGGGTGACGCGCGACGCCCTCGGTCCCGACAAGTGGGTCGTCTCGGAGCAGGCGGTCGCGGTCGGGGACGACCCCGACGACGCGATGAGCCGGGCGCACAGCCACCTCGAGATCTACTCGGGCCTGCCGAACTACCGGAACTCGTGGCTGCGCCAGGGCTTCGAGGAGTCCGACATGCCGCGCGGCGGCTCCGATCGCCTCAAGAGGGCCCTGGTCGGGATGGGCGACATCGACACGGTCGCGGCCTCGGTGACCGCCCACCTCGACGCCGGCGCCGACCACGTCCTCGTCCAGGCCCTCCGCGGCAACCCCATGGCCGACCCCCGCGACGACCTCCGCGAGCTGGCGCGCGCCCTGGGGCTGTGAGTGAACTTCGGGGCTATGGCCCCGAAGTTCACTCACGGAGGTCGGTGCGGATCGGGTGGCCCGGGGGGATCTCGACGAGGACGATCGCGCGGCCGTCGGGGTCGGCGATCCAGCACTCGTCGAGGCCCCACGGCTCCCGCTGCGGCTCGCGGGTGATGGTCACGCCCCGGCCGCGCAGGGCGCCGACCGCGTCGGGCAGCGAGCGCACCTGCAGCCACAGCGCGTCCCCCTCGGGTCGAGCTCCCCTATCGGCGTGCTCCCCTTGATGCTCCGTCTCCCTGTCCCCCGTCGCCACCGCCCCGGCCTTCGAGAGCTCCAGGTAGCCCGTGCCGAGGAAGAACACGACACCGCCGGGGAACTCCCGGGCGACCGCGAGCCCGAGCGTCTCGGCGTAGAAGCGCCGCGAGACTTCCCAGTCCCGCGGGCACACGAGGATGCGGCTCGACAGGATCTCCACGGGCGTTCCCTCCGTCTCGTGTCACGATTGGCCTGGTCGAGCCTGGGACACTCGATTCCCGTGAGTTCTCCCCAGCCCGATCCCCGGCGCTGGCACGCCCTCGCGGTGTGCCTGATCGCCGGGTTCATGACGCTGCTCGACGTCAGCATCGTCAACGTCGCCCTCCCCGCCATGCAGCGGGGGATCGGCGCGTCGTCCGCGGAGCTGTCGTGGGTCGTGTCGGGCTACGCGCTGACCTTCGGGCTGGTGCTCGTCGCCTCCGGCCGGCTCGGCGACGACCGCGGCCGCAAGAAGATGTTCATGATCTCGCTGGCGCTGTTCACGCTGACCAGCATCGCGGCGGGCCTCGCCCCGAACGCGGCCTCGCTCGTCGTGTTCCGGCTCCTCCAGGGCGCCGCGGGCGGGATGCTGAACCCGCAGGTCATCGGCTTCATCCAGCAGCTGTTCACCGGACGTGAGCGCGGGCGGGCCTTCGGGCTGTTCGGCGCCGCGATCGGCATCTCCACGGCCATCGGCCCGCTGCTCGGCGGGCTGCTGCTCGAGTGGGGCGGCCAGACCGACGGCTGGCGCTGGGTCTTCTACGTCAACGTGCCGATCGGCGTCGCCGCGCTCGTTCTCGGCGCCCGCCTGCTGCCCCGCGACGCCCCGACCGACGGCGAGAAGCGCCCCCTCGACGCGGTCGGCGCGATCCTGCTCGGCGGCGCCGTGGTGTCGCTCATGGTCCCGCTGGTGCTCTCGGAGCAGGACCGGTCGGGCGCACCCTGGTGGCTGATCGGCGTCGCCGTCGTCCTGCTCGTCGTCTTCGTGCTCTGGGAGCGCCGCGCCCGCCGGACCCACGGCCACCCGCTCGTGAACTTCGCCCTGCTGCGCACCCGCAGCTACGCGCTCGGCACCTCGCTCGGCCTGCTCTACTTCGCCGGCTTCACCGCGATCTTCTTCGTGGTCACCCTCTTCCTCCAGAACGGGCGGGGCTACACGCCGCTCGAGGCCGGGCTCGCGCTCACCCCGTTCGCGCTCGGCTCCGCGGTGTCGTCGGCGATCGGCGGGCGGCTCGTGTCGCGGCTCGGCAAGCCGTTGGTCGTCGGCGGGCTCGTCCTCGTCGCCCTGGGTCTCGTCGCCGTCGACATCGTCCTGCGCCTCGACCCGGCGCAGGTCGGGTGGGCGATCGCCGGGCCGCTGCTCGTCGCCGGCATCGGCAGCGGGTTCGTCATCGCCCCGAACCAGACCCTCGCGCTCGAGGAGGTCCCGCCCCGCGAGGGCGGCACCGCGGCGGGCGTCCTGCAGACCGGGCAGCGCGTCGGCTCGGCGGTCGGCATCTCGGCCGTCGGCGCCGTGTTCTTCGGCCAGCTCACCGCCACGAACGGCGACTGGGCGCTCGCCATCAGCCGCGGGCTCGTCGGTGCGGTCGCGTTCGTCGTGCTCGCGCTCGTCCTCGGGGTGATCGACCTCCTGCTCGGTCGGCGCCGCCGGAAGCCCGCGGACGGCGGCTCCCCCGCGGTCGCGGAGGCCCCGGCCGCCTCCGTGTCCGACGCGAAGGGCCTCGTCGGCCGCGTCACCGACGCCGCCGGGTCGGCGGTGGGCGGCGCGACGCTCACGCTCGTCGACCCCGACGGGCGCGAGGCCGCCTCGGTGGCCGCCGACGACGAGGGTGCCTTCCACCTCGCCCCCACCACGCCGGGACGCTTCCAGCTGGTCACGCGCGCCGACGGTCACCATCCGGCGGTCGCCTGGGTCGACGTGCCGGGCGACGCGCAGGCCGTGCGCGACGTCGTCCTCGGCGCCCCGGAACGATCGACGACGGGTTGACCTCCCGGGACCCCGGGTACCTGTCCGTCCACGCGGCGCCCACCAGTGGCGCGCCCGGGGAGGAGGCCGACATGGCGAGCGAGGACAAGGCCGACAACAAGATCCAGGAGCTCAAGGGCAAGGCCAAGGAGTCGGTGGGCAAGGCCGTCGGCAACGAGAGCCTCGAGGCCGAGGGCAAGAAGGACCAGACCGTCGGCAGCCTCAAGAACGCCGGCGAGAAGGTCAAGGACGCCTTCCGCGACTGACGCGAGCGCGCCGCCGTCCCTCCGAGCTCAGAGCCTCTTGAGGGGCGGCGGCGCGACGCCGTCGTCACCCGACAGCGACGCCTGCGCGGGCGAGCGGGCCAGCACCACGACCCCGCCCAGCGCCAGCACCAGTCCGACGACGAACCACGGCGTCCAGCCCGGCCGGATGGAGTCGCCGAGCGCGACGAGGCCCAGCAGGCCCGGCGCGAGGGTCTCGGTCACCGCCAGGACGGCGACCACCGGCCCGACCGCCCCGCGGCCCAGCGCGACCGTGTAGAGCGCGAGCCCCAGGCCGGCGAACCCGAGCAGCGCCCAGATCACCGGGTCGAGCGCCGCGGTGCGCGCCATGTCGCCCAGCGAGCCGCGCAGGTCGACCATGCGCACGGCCACCGCCGTCCCGCCGAACGCGAGCCCGGCCAAGAAGGACAGCAGCATCGCGCGCTTGCTGCGGAACGCGATCGGCACCGACACCGCGAGCAGCACCAGGAACGTCACGACCAGGGCGACCTCGCCGGCCGTCGACGGGACCACCTCGGCGTCGTCGACGCTCGCGCTGGCCACCAGCAGCGCCAGGCCGAGGATGTTGGCGCCGGCCGCGACGAGGTCGATCCGGCGCAGCGGGGTGTCGAAGACCCAGTGCGACGCGATGACCGTGATGCCCACCTGGCCGGCGACGATCGCCTGCACCGCCACGATCGGCATGTAGCGCAGCGCGAGCACGGTGAGCACCCAGCCGCCGATGTCGAGGGCGAGCCCGGCGAGGTACATGGGGTGCAGCACCACCGTCGCGGCGCGGGTGGCGCGGCGAGCGGCACTCGCCTCGAGCAGGGCGGCACCGGCGTTGGCGCCCGCCGACGCGAGCGCGGCGAGCAGCCCCAGGAGGAGCACGCACCCAGTCTGCCTTGGGATGATCGGGACGGACGACGGGAAGCCCGGCGCGTCGCGATGCCCACACCCGCCCCGACACCGATCTCGACATCGCAGGAGGTCCCGTGGCCCTCGACGCCACCGCCGTGACGCTGCTGGCCCTCGGGGTCCTGATCGGGGTCGCGGTGCTCGCCGACCGGGCCGCCGGGGGTGCCCTGGCCACCGTGCCCGGCGCGCTGCGCGACACCGGGATCGTCGCGCTCCTCGTCCTCGCCGCCGGACTCGTGTTCACCCTCGTCGCCACCGACCAGGCCCTCGCCGACGCGGACGCGCCGGTGCTGTCGTGGGTCCTCGGCATCCGCACCCCGGGGCTGACGTCCGCCGCGGAGGCCGTGTCGCTGGTCGGCGGCACGGTGGGCACCGGCGGGCTCGCGGTCGTGGCGGCGGTGGTGCTGTTCGCGCGCGGGCACCGGCGCACCGCGCTGATCTGGGTGCTCGGCGTCGTCGCGGGGGCGCTGGCGATCCGGCTGGTGAAGGTGGCCGTCGAGCGCCCGCGCCCGCCCGAGGCGCTGCGGCTCGCCGAGGAGACGACGGCGTCGCTGCCCTCGGGCCACGCGCTGATGGCCGCGCTGGGGCTCACGCTGACGGCCGCGGCGGTGATGGCCCTGACCGTCGGCACGCCCCGCGCGCGCCTCGTGCGGCGCGTCGTCGTCGTGCTCGCGGTGCTCGGCGCCCTGCTCGTCGGGGCGAGCCGCGTCTACCTCGGCGTCCACTGGACCACCGACGTGCTCGCCGGCTGGTTCCTCGGCACCGCCCTGGCCGTCACGTGCATCACGCTCGCCCGCGTCCTCGATGCCCGCGCCCGGCTCGGCGATTCACCGGACGGCGACCTCCCCGTGAATAGTCCGGGCACTTCTCATTCTGCGGAGTGACCGTCTTTCGGGTGGTCAGGGCACTATTCGAATACAGAACGGTGCCCGATTGCTCCGTCCGAGATGATCTGCCTACGCTTGTCTCGTCCGCCCGGGTGAACGAGGTGAGCCGTGGTTGCCGTACCGCTGCTCGTGCTGGGGGCCCGATTCGCCGGGCTCGCCACAGCGCTGTTCCTCGCGCACCAGGGCTTCCCCGTCCACGTCCTCGACCGTGACCGCCCCGAGGACGTCGACCGCGGCCTCGCCGTCCTCACCCCCGCCACGCTGCGCGAGCTCGCGGCCCTCGGGCTCGCCGACACCCTCGCCCCGCACGCGTGGGAGCCGCGCCGTCTCGCGCACGCCGACGCCGAGAGCGGCGCCGTCCTGCGGGTGGCCGACCTCGGGCCGGTGGTGCGCGCCCGCTACGGGCGGCCCTACCTGCTCGCCCCGCACGCCGTGCTGCGCGCCCAGCTGGTGGCGGCGTGCGAGGCCGACGAGATGGTCACGGTCACCTACGGGCGCTGCGCCACCGGCGTCGAGGACCTGGGTGACGCCGTGCTGGTCGGCGACGACCAGGGCGGCAGCTACCGCGCGGAGGCGGTCATCGGCGCCGACGGCCCGGGCAGCCGCGTGCGCGCCCTGCTCGGCGGGGGCCACGCGCTGTCCAGCCCGTATCTCGTGCACCGCGGTGCCGGCCCGGCGCCGCCGGACGACGTGCTGCGCCTCTGGTCGTCGCCGACGCTGCACGTCACCCAGGCCGCGGTCCGCGGCGGGGGCGGGGAGGTGTCGATGACCGTGCGCGTCGACGCCCTCGACGACATGCACCGCGACGGTGTGGCCGGCGTCGTCGGGCGCCTGCTCGCGGGCACGGCCCCGGAGGTCCGCGACGCCGTCGGCGAGGCCGTGGTGCGGGCGCCGTCGCGCGTCCACCGCCACCACGCCCCCCTCGAGCGCGGCGCCCGGCACCGGCTGACCGTCGTCGGCGGGGCGGCGCAGCCGATGCTGCCGCACACCGCGCAGGCCGTGGCGCTGGAGATCCTCGACGCCGCGACGCTCGGACGCGCCTTCGACCACGCCGACGGGCGGATCGTGCCCGCGCTCGAGGAGTACGCCGACGTTCGCGCCCAGCCGCGCGCGGCCGTGGCCCGCCGCGCTCACGAGTTCGCGAGCCTCTGCCACGCCGACGGCCTCGTGCGCCGCATGCGCGACCGGCTGTGGCGCACCACGTCCGTCGACGCCACCGCGGCCATCGTCGACGCAGGCCGCGGGCCGTCCCCCGGCGGACCGCCGACCGGCGACGGCCACCGGCCCGGCGCGCTCATCCAGCCGGTCGTCCGGTCGCGCCCGGACCACGCCCCCGGCCCGCACGCACCGGGGCCGGAGGGCCCCGCCGGGCCGATCGCCGGCTGACGGGCCGCGGCGTCGGCGGGCAGGATTCCGGCTCGTGACCGGACCTGCGCTCGTCCCCGACACCCTCGTCGCCAACGGGGTGCGCCTGCACTTCCGCCGCGGGGGCTCCGGCCCGCCGGTGGTGCTGCTGCACGGCTGGCCCCAGACCGGGCACTGCTGGCGCCACGTCGCCGGCCCGCTCGCGGCCGACCACACCGTGATCGTCCCCGACCTGCGCGGCTACGGCGCCAGCGACAAGCCCACGAGCGGCATGGACAAGCGCACGATGGCCGCGGACGTCTCGGCGCTCGTGCGACACCTGGGGTTCGACCGCGTCGCGGTGGTAGGCCACGACCGCGGCGGCCGCGTCGCCCACCGCTGGGCCCTCGACCGGCCCGAGGAGGTCACGCGGCTCGCGGTCCTCGACATCGCCCCGACCCGGGCCACCTGGCAGCGCATGGACGCCGAGCTGGGCGCCAAGTACTGGCACTGGCTGTTCCACCTGCAGCCCGACCTGCCCGAGCGCCTCGCCGGCGCCGACGTCGAGGGCTACCTGCGCTACTTCCTCGAGAAGTGGACCTACGCCCGCGAGGGCCTGGAGCCGTCGGCGATCGCCGAGTACGTCCGCGCGTTCTCCCAGCCGGGCGCGCTGCGGTGCGGGTTCGACGACTACCGCGCCGATGCCGTCGACTCCCGCCACGACGAGGAGGACTTCGGCGCCGGGCGCCGCGTGACCCAGCCGCTGCTCGCGCTCTGGGGCGCCGAGGGCGTCATGGGCCAGACGCTGCCGATGCTCGACCTGTGGCGCGAGTACGCCGACGACGTGTCGGGCCGGGGGATCGAGCGGTGCGCGCACTTCGTGCCCGAGGAGCGCCCGCAGGAGGTGATCGAGGAGTTGCGCACCTTCCTCGCGGAGGCATAGTGGCGGAAGTGAGCAGCCCCTTGAAGATCGAGGCCGACCCCGCGGAGCTGGGCTTCGACCCGGCGCGACTGGCGCGCATCGACGACCACTTCGCCCGCTACGTCGACGACGGTCGCCTGGCCGGATGGCACGCGGTGGTCGCCCGCGACGGGAAGGTCGTCCACTCGTCCACCGTGGGACAGCGCGACGCCGAGGCGGGCCTGCCCGTCACCGACGACACGCGCTGGCGGATCTACTCGATGACGAAGCCGATCACGTCGGTGGCGGCGCTCATGCTGTGGGAGCGGGGCGCCCTCGAGCTCACCGACCCGATCAGCCGCTGGCTCCCGGAGTTCGCCGAGCCGCGCGTCTACGTCAAGGGGTCGTCGGGCAAGCCGCTGCTGGAGGCGGCCACCGAGCCCATCCGCGTCTGGCACCTGCTCACGCACACTGCCGGGCTGACCTACGGCTTCCACCACGCCCACCCCGTCGACGAGCTCTACCGCGCGGCGGGCTTCGAGTGGTCGGCGCCCACCGGGCTCGACCTCGCCGGCATCGTCGAGGCGTGGGCGCGGCTGCCGCTGGTGTTCCAGCCGGGGACGGAGTGGAACTACAGCCACGCCACCGACGTGCTGGGCCGGCTGATCGAGGTCGTCTCCGGGCAGGCGCTGGACACCTTCCTCGCGGAGAACGTCCTCGAGCCGCTCGGCATGACCGCCACCGGCTTCGTGGTCGACGACCCCGAGCGGCTCGCCCGGCTCTACGTCCAGAACCCGGCCACCGGGCGCTTCCTGGCCGCCGAGGCCGCCGGCATGGGCGCGATGGCCCGCGAGGTGCTGGAGCCGACGTGGCTCGGCGGCGGGGGCGGGCTCGTGTCGACGGCCGCGGACTACCACCGGTTCACCCAGATGCTGGCCGGCCGGGGTGAGGTCGACGGCGTCCGTCTGCTCGGCAGCCGCACGGTCGACTACATGGGCCGCAACCACCTCCCCGGCGGCCTCGACCTCGAGCAGGTCGGGCGGCCCCTGTTCGCCGAGATGCCCTTCGACGGCGTGGGGTTCGGGCTCGGGGTGGCCGTGGTGACCGATCCCGTCCGGTACCGCACGCACGCGAGCGTCGGCGAGATGTCGTGGGGCGGGGCCGCGAGCACCGCGTTCTGGGTCGACCCGGCGGAGCGCATCACCGCGATGTTCTTCACCCAGCTGCTCCCGTCGAGCGCTCACCCGATCCGCACACAGCTGCGCGGGCTCGTCTACCAGGCCCTCGTCGACTGAGCCGTTCGCTCCGTAGGCGTCGGACCGGACACGGGCGCCGGAGTCGCCCCGCGGCGACCGTCTCGGACGATCATCGTCGCGCTCCGTGACCGTGTGGCGACGAAGCGAGCGGTGCGCGAACGGCACAGCCGTCACTCGGGAAGGGGGCTGCATCAGCGCGGCCGTGTGGGTAGCGTCGCCTCGACTCGGACGAGGGACGGCGGCGGGCACGAAGCGTGACCGACGGTGTCGCTGGTCCGGGTGATCCCGCCGCGCGAGGTGATGCAGCGGGTCGGGACCAGGCGGCCACCGGGAGCCAGCATGAATGCGACGTCAGGACCTCGGCGACGACCGAACGGACCTCATCCTGAGCGGACGGCGGCGGAGGAGCCATCGGTGCCCGCGCAGCGCACCGCCGCGGACGTCTACGGGGTCAGCGACGAGCAGGTGCACCGCGCGCGCATCGCCGTGGCCCGCAACTCGCTCGACTCCGACGACTGCCGGGAGCTGCTCGACATGCTCGGCCTGATCGGCGAGGGAGGCGACCCGCCACCCGTCCGGCGCTGACCGGTCGTCCACTCGTGGCCCGCACCCGATCGTCCGACTCCGGTCGATCGCGGTGTGGGCGCACGTGGGTGAAAGGCGCTCCCGCTACCGTGGCCGCCGATGTCCGACACCGCTGATCCCCCGCGCCACCCGCCGGAGGCGCGGGGCGATCCCCCACGCCAGGCGCGCGCGGTGGCGACACGCACCGCGATCCTCACCGCGGCCGCGGAGGAGTTCGCGGCGCGCTCTTACCACGAGGCGTCGCTGTCGCGGATCCTCGAGCGCAGCAAGGTCACCAAGGGCGCGCTGTACTTCCACTTCGTCTCGAAGGAGAGCATCGCGACCGCGGTGGTCGACGAGATGGAGGTCATCTGCCGCGCCGTGCTCGAGCGGGCCGAGGCCCAGGGGCTCGACCCGCTGCGCACGGCCGCCCGGATCGCCCGGGAGATGCAGGACGCCCTCGAGGGTCCCGTGCTGCGCGCCGGCCAGCGGCTCTGCGCCGAGGGGCACGCCGGCCCGGACCGCCCGGGGTGGCCCTACAGCTTCTGGCAGGACGTCTTCACCGATGTCTTCGAGCGCGCGGTGGCCACCGAGCTGCTCGTCCCGTCGGTCGACCCCTCCTCGTTCGCCCGCACGATCGTCGACGTCTCCGCCGGAGCCTTCGCCGTGTCGCTGGCGGTCAGCGACCTCACCGACCTCGCCCAGCGCGTCTGCGAGAACTGGGAGCTGCTCCTCGGCGCCGCCGCGGAGCCCGCCTGGCTGCGGGCTTGGACCGCCGACGGGGGCATGCGCGCCGTGCTCGGGCCGCACCTCGTCCCGGGCGTCGCCGAGGGCAGGGGGTGGGTGCCAGGGGTCTGAGACCCGTCACCTATGCTTGGCGTGCTCCCAACGGGTACGCCGTTGGCGGGTAAGGTCCTCAGCCAGAGGGTCGCGCCCCCATCGTTCAGCGGCCTAGGACTCCGCCCTTTCAAGGCGGCAACGCGGGTTCGAATCCCGTTGGGGGTACGGTAGGACAAGCACGATCAAGGCCCAGTGGCGCAGTTGGTTAGCGCGTCGCCCTGTCACGGCGAAGGTCGCGGGTTCGAGTCCCGTCTGGGTCGCTCCATCGGTCGAGGTTCGCCCTCGACCTCTCGGCCAGGTAGCTCAGTCGGTACGAGCGATCGCCTGAAAAGCGATAGGTCGGCGGTTCGACCCCGCCCCTGGCCACACCAAGCCCATCGGAGTCGTCCGGTGGGCTTTCTCGTGCAGCGGGTGTTGCAGGCCGTTCCGCCGCGTGCCCGATAGACAGTTCGTGGTCGGACGGGTACTGCTTGCTACAGCCCTTCCCGGTGGTCGACCGCACGGCTGCAGCGGAGGTCTCGTCGAGGACTTCCGAGGAGCAGCGCATGATGCTTCCGGCCGACAACGATCGCGCGATGGTCCCCGCCGACGTCTACCGCGCCGAGGGCGTCGTGGCCGAGCGGCTCGGCGTGGACATCGAGGCCGCGGCGGAGATGCTGCGCCACGAGGCGGCTACCCGCGCGATGACGATGGTGGAGATCGCCGCCGAGGTGCTCACCGGCGTCTGGTCCCACCACGCGCTGGATCCCTGGGGCAGCTGCTGAGCGCGACCGCCCGGGGGTCTTCGTCGCGCAGACCCCGTCCGGCCCGATGGAGATCATGGTGATGGAGGCCGACGACCCGGGCCGGGCGCTCCAGATGATCGCGACGTCGGAGGAGCCGTTCGACGTCGAGTTCCGGGAGTACCTCCGCGACACCCTCGACCTCGACCTCTCGCAGCCGCCCACGGACGCGCCGCCCGAGCAGGTGCTCGACTGGACGGCGCCGGCGCGCAGCCACGCCTGAGGCGCGCCACGATCTCGGCATGGTCGAGGTCCCCGCTGACGCCACCCACACCGCCGCGCTCGTCCTCGTCCCCGAGGCCGAGCCGGTGGTCGGGGCGCTGCGCGAGCGCCTCGACCCGTCGGCCCCGCAGGGCGTGCCCGCGCACGTCACGGTGCTCTTCCCGTTCGTCCCGGCCGCGGACGTCGACGACGCGACCGTCGACCGGCTGCGCCGCGCCGTCGCGGGCACCGGGCGCTTCCGCTGCACCTTCGACGCCGTCCGCTGGTTCGGCGACGACTTCGTCTGGCTGGCGCCCACCCCGGAGGCGACGTTCGCCGCGCTGACCGAGCGCGTCCACCGCGCCTTCCCCGACCACCCGCCCTACGAGGGCGAGCACGAACCCGTGCCGCACCTGACCGTCGGCTACCGGCGGCACTCCTCGCTCCAGGCCCTCCAGCGCGCCGCCGAGGAGCTCGCGCCGCGGCTCCCCGTCGGCGCGGAGATCGACCGCGTCCATCTGCTCGCCGGGTCCGCCGAGGGACGGTGGCGGGTGATCGCGGAGGCGCCGCTGGACTGACCGCTCGGCCCGCCCGACGCGCCGGACGGCGAGCAGCCCGGACCGTTCGGGAATCAACGCCGGCCCCGACGTAACGAGGTCACCCGATCGAGCGACGTCCCCGCGGGTGTCGGTGCGCGCGCAGGGGGTTCAGGCGTGGAGTGGATCGTGGCGTTGGTGGTGTTCGCGGTGGTGTCGGTCCTGGTGATCGGGGTGCCGCTGTACCTCGCGATGAGGTCCTGGAGCGGGCGGTCCGACCGCAAGGCCGCGGAGGCCCGCCGGCGCGCGGCGTCCGCCCACTCGTCGAGCCCGACGAGCGGACGGACGCGCAAGGTCCTCCAGCCCTGACGGGTCAGCCGGTGACGAGCACGACGTCGCCGGCGCCGTGGTCGCGGGCGTAGCCCAGCATCTTGTCCAGGTCGCTGATGCCGTTGCTCGCGGGCAGCGGCGCGAACTGCAGCGTCGAGAGCACGCCGAGCGCGCGCCCGTCGGCCGAGAGGAACGCGCTGCCGGAGTCGCCGGGGATGCCCGGGGTGACGGTGAGGACGTCGTGGCTCCAGCCGTTGCCGGTCTCGGCGGCGACCGTCCCGATCTTCGGGCTGAGCAGGGTGACGCCGCCGCGCAGTTCGGAGTTGCCGTAGCTGCGCACGACCTCGCCGACGCGCGCGCCGTCGGTGTCCACCCCGGTGGGCCCACCGAAGAAGGGGACCGCCCCGGACGCGGTCGCCGCGTCCTCGGGGGCGAGCTTCACGAGCGCGAAGTCGTTGTGGTTGCAGGCGTCCTGGTCGGTCTCGCCCGCCTCCTGCATCGCGAGCCAGGAGTTGTAGACGAGCTCGCCCGGCCTGCTCGCGCCGCCGACCTCGACCTCGGTGCCGAGCGGCAGGGACGCGGAGTCGCAGCCGTTGGTCTCGGTCGAGGCTCCGGTGCCCGAGCAGTGGGCGGCCTGGCCGATGAAGGTGTCCGTCCCGTCGGTGAACAGGAAGTTGGCGGTGCACTGCGCGCCGTCGGTGCGGGTCTGCACGCCGGGGTGCACGCCGGGCGCGGTCGGGGTCGGTCCCTCCCCGCCGGGATCGCCGGGTGCGGCGACGGCCGGCGCGGCGCCCAGCCAGGCGACGGCGGCGACCGCCACCCCGGTCACCAGCGCGGCCATCGTGCGGCGCCCCGTCCGCTGCCCCGAGCGTCCTGCTCCCATGCGTGATCTCCCGCGAGCCGAGTGCACATCCGACTCGTCCAACGGACAGATCACGATCGGGTGACGATCGGTTCGGAATTGGTCCTCAGCGGGACTGGAGCGCGGCCCAGGTGGTCGCCGCGGCGACGCCGCCGTCGGCCGCCAGGGTCTGGCCGTTGACCCACCGGCTCTCGTTCGACATGAGGAACGCGACGACGGACGCGATCTCCGATGCCTCGGCGTCGCGGCCGGCGGCCGTGCGCTGGCGGGCGAGGCGGCGCGGGTCGGTCGAGCGCTCCACCTCGGGCAGCGAGGGCGTGCGGACCGTGCCGGGCGCGACCGCGTTCATGCGGACGCCGTCGCTCCACGTCAGCGTCGACGACGCCGTCGTGTACGCGAGCACGGCCTCCTTCGACACGTCGTAGACCGAGCGGTCGGGGCGCTGCTCGCGGCACCAGCGCAGGCCCTCGGCGAAGGTGCGGGTGGCGAGCAGCGGGCGGAGCTCCGCGAGGTGGGCGACCCAGTGCCGGCCCTCCGAGGACGACACGTTGACCACGGACCCCCCGCGGCGGATGCGCCCGACCAGGCTCTCGGTGAGGTGGCGCATGCCGAGGAAGTTCACGGACAGCACCGTCTCCGCGGGCGCGGTGCCCGGGACACCGGCGACGTTGGCGAGCGCGTCGACCTGCCCGTCGAGGCGGTCGACCGCGGTGTCGATCGAGCCCGGGTCGGCGAGGTCGCAGGTGACGTGCGCGATCTCGCGGTCGGGCGGCTCGCGCCGGTCGAGGCCGACGACGGACACGCCGTGCCGCGTGAGGAACTGTGCGAGCGCGCGCCCCACCCCGGAGGAGGCTCCGCTGACCAGGAAGACCGTGCTCATGGCGGGATCACAGTAGCGAGGCCCACCCGTCACCCCGTCGGGGCAGCCCCTGTTGCGCAGCGCTGCACCAGCTCCGCCTCCCGGGTGGCCCCGAATCCGGCGGCGAGCCCGGGGTCGCCGCGCTCCCGCTGCCAGGCGAGGACGTCGCGGGCGGTGTCGAGCGCCGGACGGAACCGGAGGCCGGCGGTCAGGGCCGCGGAGGAGTCGATCGCGTCCTGCGGGATCTGGTCCTCGGGGAACCACAGCGGCCGCTGCTCCTCGTCGACGTCGCGCAGTGCCGCGCGCAGGGCGTCCTCGCCGGCCCAGGCCCACGTGACGTCGCCGGGACGCCCGCCGGCCGCCTCCAGACAGGCGTCGAGCACCGCGGACAAGGGCTGGGCGCGCCCGGGGCCGACGGTGTCGAACACGCCGGCACGCCCCTCGCCGAGCGCGTGTACCGCGAAGGCGGCGATGTCGCGGGCGTCGCTGTACTGCACGGCGCGTGTGGGGTCGCCCGGCGCGAGGACGGTCCGCGACGCCTGCCCGGCCAGCGCGCGCGCGAGGCGCACCGGCCACCACGTGAAGCGGTCGGACGGGTCGCGCGGCCCGACCATGACGCCGACGCGCAGCACGGTCACCGGGCCGTCGAACGCGCCGGCGACCGCGTCCTCGGCGGCGAGCTTGGCCAGCGAGCGCTCCTGGAGCGGGTCGTCGCACGCCGCGTCGCCGGGCCGGCGCACCGGGGCGTCCTCGTCCGGCACCGCCGGGCCGCGCGGGTGGTAGACGCTCATGCCCGACACGTAGCCGAGCGCGCCGACGGCCCCGCGCAGCCGCCGCGCGGTCGCCCGGACGGCGTCGGGGTCGGAGAACGTGTCGAGCGCGGCGTCGAAGGCGCGGCCGTCGAGGGCGGAGAGGTCGCCGTGCCGGTCGACGGTCAGCGCCTCCACCCCGTCGAGCGGGGCGGTGCCCGACCGGCTCGCGACGGTGACCTCGTGGCCGGCGACGCGCGCCGCGTCCGCCACGTGGTAGCCGAGGAACCCGCCGCCGCCCAGCACCAGCAGTCGCATCGACGCGGCTACCCCGCCCGCGGACGGTGACACGCCGATCGCCGGCGGTGGTGATCTTCGGCCGTCAGGGTGGAGGTACTTGGCTGACGGTTGCCAACAATGTGACCGTCAGTGGCGAAACGCGATCAGCGGACCTCCCGGCGTCCCCGCCGGATCCCGTTCCCGGGGCGTGGTGGGGCGGCCCACGCCCCGGGACGGACCAGCTGCCCGTCGATCAGTGGGCCGACGGCCTGACTTCGACGGGTCGCACACGGCACCATGGGCGTCGTGCAGCTCCACCTCGTCGATGCGTTCACGTCCTCGCCCTTCACCGGCAACCCGGCCGGGGTGTGTCTCACCGACGCCGACGACGCCGCCTGGATGCAGGCGGTCGCGGCGGAGGTCAACGTCTCCGAGACGGCGTTCGTCGACCTCTCGACGCTCGCGGGCACGGGCGAGGTGGGCCTGCGCTGGTTCACGCCGACCGTCGAGGTGGAGATCTGCGGGCACGCGACGCTGGCCAGCGCGCACGTGCTCTTCGAGCAGGGCCTCGCGACGTCGCCCATCGCCTTCCGCACCGCCTCCGGCGTGCTGCTCGCCGAGGCGCTGGCCGGCGGCGGCATCCAGCTCGACTTCCCGGTCGACGAGCCGGTGTCGGCACTGCCCGACGGCCACCTGGCCGACGAGTTCGCCGACGCCCTCGGCGCCGCGGTCGTCGAGCTCGCGCGCTGCCGCTACGACGTCCTCGTCGAGATCCCGTCGGCCGAGGAGGTGCGGGGACTCGAGCCGGACCTGTCGGTGCTCAAGGCGGCCAGCGGGCGCGGGGTGATCGTCACCGCGCGGGCGGGTGACGACCCGAGCCCCGGCGCGCCGGACTTCGTCTCGCGGTTCTTCGCCCCCGCCGTCGGCATCGACGAGGACCCCGTGACGGGGTCGGCGCACTGCTGCCTCGCGCCGTACTGGGCCAGGCGGCTCGGGCGCGAGCGCCTCGTCGGGGCCCAGCTCTCCCCGCGCGGCGGCGAGGTCGGGGTCGAGCTGGCCGGCGAGCGCGTGTACCTGCGCGGCGACGCGGTCACCGTCAGTCGCGGCGAGCTGCTCCCGGCGGCCACGAAGATCTGAGGCTGGTCACCTGTCCGGTTCTCGCCTACTCTCTGTAGCGTTCGTCCGTTGATCGGCACAGGGAGTCACCCATCATGTGGATCGTCGGCCTCGTGCTGGTCGCGCTCGGTGTCGCCGGCTTCTTCGCCGCGCAGAGCACCCGCAAGCGCCGCCACGCGATGATCGCGGCCGAGACCCTGCCGATCGCCGAGCTCGAGGAGCACCGGCGCACCCTGTCCGACCTCGGGACGACCGGCGGCTTCCGCAAGGTCTGCGAGGTCGTCGGCGCCGCGCACCCGCACCCCGACGGCCCGCTGCGCGCGCCCCAGAGCGGCGTCGAGTGCGTCTGGTACCGCCAGACCGTCGTGCACAAGATCAGCGAGTCGTACCGCGACTCCGACGGCGACTGGCACCGCCGCGAGCGCAACGACACCGTCCTCGACGACACCTCCCGCCAGGGCTACGCCCTCGTCGACGACACCGGGATCATCGGCGTCGACCCGAACGGCACCGCGCCCGACCGCCCCGAGAAGATCCACGAGCGGTTCGAGCCCGGCGGCGGTGGCGGCGGGTTCTGGAATCGCGGCAGCGAGACGCTGGGCATGACCTACACCGAGTGGGTCATCCGGCCCGGTCAGCGCCTCTACGTCCTCGGCGAGGTGCACGACCGGATCGGCCCGCTCGTGATCGGCAAGCCGGAGTCGTCGTCGGACCACTTCATCGTCTCGACACGCTCCGAGCAGGAGATCCGGGACAGCGCGGTGGGCTCGCAGCGCTGGTTCGCGTGGGGCGGCACGGCCCTCGCGGTGCTGGGGC
Source organism: Actinomycetospora flava (assembly GCF_037400335.1). NCBI lineage: Bacteria > Bacillati > Actinomycetota > Actinomycetes > Pseudonocardiales > Pseudonocardiaceae > Actinomycetospora > Actinomycetospora flava. Next base: position 215,297 of record NZ_JBBEGM010000007.1, on the reverse strand, counting down.
TCGTGCTCGTCGTGGTCGGGCTGCTCTAGAGATCCCCACCCTCGTCGAGGAGCCGGTCGATCTCGCGGCGCAGCAGCCCCAGCCGGGCCTCGCGGACGAGCGGGATGTCGCGGCGGCGCCGGCGCACGTCGGCGAGGTCGATGTCGATCGTGCAGGTCTCCTCGGCCTCCGGGCCCTCGCCGCACTCGCCGACGACCTCGCCCCACGGGTCGACGACGTGGCTGCCGCCCCAGAACGTCAGCCCGCCCTCGACGCCGACCCGGTTCACGAACACGACGAACAGCTGGTACAGCCGCCCGTAGAACGTGGTGATGTTGCGCCAGTACTCCTTGGAGTCGTAGCGCTCCGGCGACATCGACTGCGCCGAGTTCGCCGGCACGAGCAGCAGGTGCGCCCCGTCCTGGACCGACAGGAAGGCCACCTGCGGCTGCCAGGCGTCGTTGCAGATCAGCGTCGCCGCGCGGTGGCGCCCGCCCCGCACCCCGTACGCGCGGGAGTGCTGGCCGGGCAGGAAGTGCTTGCGCTCCTCGAACGTCGAGTACGTCGGCAGGTAGAGCTTGCGGTGGGTGTGGACGAGCTGCCCGCCCTCGTAGTAGCCGGCGCTGTTGTAGGTGTGCAGGCCGTGCCCGCCGGCCTCGGGGAACCCGAGCAGCACCCCGGCGCCGCCGGCGCGCTGCGAGATGCGCAGCAGGCGCGGGTCGTCGGGGGAGAGCGAGAGGTCCTGGGGCACGTCCCCGATCTGGTAGCCCGACAGCGACAGCTCCGGGAAGACGACGAGGTCGGAGTCGTTGTCGACGGCCTCCGCGACCACCCGCTCGGCGCGCTTGAGGTTGCCGTCGAGGTCGCCGAGCGCGGCGTCGGTCTGGGCGAGCGTGATGCGCACGCGGGCTCCTCGGGGTCGGTGCCGCGGGCGGCGAAGAGGACGGACGACTCCGGGCCACCCCGGCCGCCTCAGCGCGACCGACGTGCCCGTCGCGCGACGAGGACGATCAGGCCGGCGCCACCCAGCAGCGCCATCGCTGCCGCCGACCCGACCAGCGCCACGGTGCGCGATCCGGAGTGTGCATCCCGTGCATCCGTCAGGTCGACCCGACCCGCCCCCGCGGGCGAGACCGACGCCGGTCCGGGCCCGGTGAACTCGTCCGGACGGACGTCGGCGACCGCCGCCACGGGGTCGACGACGCCGGCGCCGACCGCGTCGTCGCGGCCCCCGGCCTGGCCGCCGCGGTCGGCCGAGGAGGTCACGCGCGCCATGACCTGGCGGGCGTCGAGGCCGGGGTAGCGGGCGCGGACGAGCGCGACCACCCCGCTGACGTAGGGGGCGGCGAAGCTCGTGCCCTCGATCGCGATCGGGCGGCCGGCGCCGATCGGGGTGATCGTGTCGACCAGCCCCGACCCGGCCGGGTCCAGCGAGACGATCTCCGAGCCGGGCGCGGCGAGCGACACCCACGGGCCCCGGATGCTCTGGGGTGCGGGCAGGCCGTCGCGGCGCGTGTAGCCGACCGACAGGACGTCGTCGCCGAACCACGCAGGCGCGACCACCTGCCCGGAGCTCTGGCCGTCCGGGTTCTGCACGCAGGCGCCCGACCCGGCGTTGCCCGCGGCCGCGACCACGACCACGTTCGCGTCGACCGCGGCGCGCACGGCGGCCCGCAGACCGGCGAGGCCGCGGCCCGCGTCACCGGCGGGGACGCAGGCGGCCTCCGAGATGTTGATGACGGTCGCGCCGAGGGCCGTCGCGCGCAGCACCGCCTCGGCGAGGGTGTCGACGTTGCCCCCGCCGGTGGTGGTCGAGCCGTCCGGCGCGGTGGTGGACACGGTGGCGCTGGACTGGCGGATCGAGAGCACGCGGGCGTCCGGGGCGACGCCGACGAAGCCGGTGCCCGGGTCCGGCGCCGCGGCGATGATCCCGGCGACGAGCGTGCCGTGGCCGTCGCAGTCGACCAGGCCGCCCGCGGAGCCGACGAAGTCGCCGCCGTCGACGAGGCGGCCCGCGAGGCGGGGGTGCCTGCTGACGCCGGTGTCGATCACCGCGACCGTCTGGCCCGCCCCGCGCGTGAACCGCCAGGCGTCGGTGAAGCGCAGGCGCTGCTGGGACCAGGGCGCGCCCGCGATCACCCCGCCGCCGTCGGAGCGCACGCACGGCACACGCGCCTGCGAGCCGGGCAGCGGGCGGGGGTCCGGGTCGAGGCGGACGAGCGCCGCGGGATCGGGCGGGGGCGGCACGGGGGCGTCGGCGTGCGCGGCGCCGGGGGTGGCGACGAGCAGCGCGGCGGCGACCACCACGACGACCGTGCGGGCCGCCCGCCCCCCGAGGATCACCGTTCGCACAGTAGGAGGTGCGCGCCCCGGGGGTGGGGCTTTCGCGGGACTCGGGCGGCGCCGGGGTGGGGTAGCGAGGGACTCCCTCGCTGCGTGGCACGCACCCAGGGCGTCCCTCGCTCGCGACCCGCGCACCCAGGGTGTCCCTCGCTCCCGCACGGCGCCCTGGGCATCGGTGGCTCTCGGTGGCACGGTTCGCGGGCATCTCGTCCAGAGCTTCACCCTGATGGTCTAGTTGTCCGTCTTGTCGTCTCTCTCCGTAGCATCCACGCTGATCAGGGAGGAACGATGACCGCGACGACGACGACGCGTGACGGTGGGCTGCCCGGCGGAGGGCCGGCGCCCCGCTGGTCGCCGCGACGCCTCGGACACCACCGCTACCTCGGGTGGGCCGGCGCGCTGCTGCTCGCCGCCGTCGCCATGGGCATCGCGATCGCGCTCGACACCTCGCCCGGTCCCGGCCTCACCGACGGCGGCGCGCTCACGGTGATGGTGGTGGTGTGCCTGACGGCGCCGGTGCTGGTGTGGATGACGGTCCACGAGGTCGTCACGGCCGTGCGCCGCCGGGTGCGCGACGACGTCCGGGTCTACGGCACCGGGCAGGCCGTCCGCGGCGCCGCGCCCGCGTCGGTGCCCGGCGAGCTGTCGTGGCAGCGGGCCCCCGAGGAGGTGCTCCTGCACGTCGACGTCGACCACGTCCCGGACGCCGCCCGGGTCGTCGAGCGCGCCGTGCGCCACGGCCGGCACCGCTACGTCGAGGGCGGCGACGAGGTCCTGCGGCTGCAGAGCGGCCGCGGCACGCTCACCGCCACGGAGCGCGGGGGCCGCATCCGCCACCGCGCCACGCGCGTCGCCCGCCCCGGCCGCTACCGGGCCCGCTGGGACGTCGACCTCGACGGCCGCCGCCTGAGCTGCGAGGTCGGCGGCCTGCCGCCGGTGCCCCGGCGCACCCTGCTCGAGCCGGACGGCACGGCGTGGCTCGTGCACACGGGCACGCCCTCGCTGCTCGACCAGCTGCGCGGCGGGCGCGCCGCGCGCCTGCGCCCGCACGGCCGCCTGCCCGAGGACCTCGACCCGGACGCCGTCGCCTTCTGCCTGTGGCTGTTCTGCGAGCTCGAGGCACACCTGGACCGGACCCGCCGCTACGGCCAGGAGCACGACGCCCCGCGCGGGCCCGAGCCCGTCGCCGACGCCTGGGCCGGCCACCCGCCGGCCGACGTCCACGTCCCGATGCAGGAGGCCCGCCCGTGACCGCGACGCTCGACCCCGCGCGCCCCGCCCACGGGGGCCCCGCGCCCCGGTGGTCACCGCGGCGGCTGGGCCACCACCGCTACCTGTGGTGGCTCGGCGCGCTCGTGCTCGCCGGCGTCGTCGCGGCCGTCGCGGTGACGTCCGACCCGGACCCGGCGCCCGGCATCGCCGACGACGGTGCGGTGAACGTGCTGACCGCGGTCATCGTGATCACCCCGATCCTCCTGTGGGGCCTGGTCCACCAGCTCGTCTCGGCCGTGCGCCGCCGCGTGCGCGACGACGTCCGCGAGTACGGCGTCGGCCAGCCCGTCGCCGTGCGGCCGCCCGACCCGGCCTCGCCGGGTGGCAGTGACGACCGGGTGCGCTGGTTCGTCGACGTCGACCACGTCCCCGGTGCCGTGGTCGTCCGCGACCGCCAGGGGCGCGGCGGGCCCTCCTCGTGGCTCGACGACGGGGAGCGGCGCCTGCGGCTGCGGGCGCGGTCGGGGCTCATGACGGCGAGCGAGTCGACCGGCCCCGTCCTCGTCGCGCGCCGCTCCGGCCGAGCGGGGCAGCGGCACTGGGAGATCACCGTCGAGGGGATCCGGCTGCGCTGCGCGGTGCGGGGCTCGTTCCCGGTGCCGCGCCGCACGCTCGTCGACGACGACGGGAAGGCGTGGCTCGTGCAGGTCGGCCGCGCCCGGCGCGGGCGGGTCCACCCGTCGGGCCGCGTGCCCGAGCGCCTCTCGCCCGCCGCGGCCGCGTTCGTCGTCTGGTTCGTCGCCGAGCTCGACGGCAAGATCCGGGCCGCGCGCGACGCCCCGCTCACCGGCGGCGGCACGGACGGCGGGAGCGACTCGACGTGGTGGGACACGGGCTCGTCGGACACGGGCACGGACACGGGCGGCGACAGCGGCGGCACCAGCAGTGACTGAGGGGTTCGCCCTCCGCTCAATCGATCGAGAAGCGACCGGTGACGGCCTAGGCTGGACGCCGTGGCCCGCCCGGTGATCCTGACCGTCGACGACGACCCCGCGGTGTCCCGTGCCGTCGCCCGCGACCTGCGGCGCGAGTACGGCGAGCACCACCGCATCGTGCGCGCGGAGTCCGGGCCCGCGGCCCTGGACGCGCTGCGCGAGATCGCGCTGCGGGGCGAGCAGGTCGCGGTGATCCTCGCCGACCAGCGGATGCCCCGGATGTCCGGCGTCGAGTTCCTCGAGCAGGCCATGGACCTGTTCCCGCGCGCCCGCCGCGTCCTGCTCACGGCGTACGCCGACACCGACGCGGCGATCACCGCGATCAACGTCGTCGACCTCGACCACTACCTGCTCAAGCCGTGGGACCCGCCGGAGGAGAAGCTCTACCCGGTCGTCGACTCGCTGCTCGCCGCCTGGCGCGACTCCTCGGACCGTCCCTCGGCGACCATCCGCATCGTCGGCAACCGCTGGTCGGCGCGCTCCTACGAGCTCCGCGACCTCGCGGCGCGCAACCAGGTGTCCTACGACTTCTACCTGGCCGAGGCGCCCGAGGGCGCGCGGCTGCTCGAGGCGGCCGGCGCCGATCCCGACCTGCTGCCCGTGGTCATCACCGAGGACGGGCGCGCGCTCGTGCAGCCCACCGACGCCCAGGTCGCCGAGGCGGCCGGCCTCGCGACCACGGCGTCGGAGGACGTCTACGACCTCGTGGTGGTCGGCGGCGGGCCCGCGGGCCTGGGCGCGAGCGTCTACGGCGGCTCCGAGGGCCTGCGCACCGTGCTCGTCGAGTCCCGCGCCACCGGCGGCCAGGCGGGCACGTCGAGCCGCATCGAGAACTACCTCGGCTTCCCCAACGGCGTCTCCGGCGACCAGCTGACGACGCGCGCGCGGCTGCAGGCCGAGAAGTTCGGCACCGAGGTACTCACCACGCGCACGGTCACCGCCCTGGAGCCCCGCGGGCGGGCGCGCGTGGTCCGCTTCGACGACGGCTCGGAGATCACCGCGCACGCCGTCGTGCTGGCCACCGGCGTCTCGTACCGGATGCTCGACTGCCCGGGCCTCGAGGACCACACCGGGCAGGGCGTCTTCTACGGCGCCGCGGCCACCGAGGCCGCCTCGTGCGCCGCGCAGGACGTCTACGTCGTGGGCGGGGCGAACTCCGCGGGCCAGGCGGCGATGAACTTCTCCCGCCACGCCGCGAAGGTGGTCATGCTCGTGCGCGGCCCGTCGCTGACGGCGTCGATGTCGCACTACCTCATCGAGCAGATCGAGGCGAACCCGCGCATCGAGGTGCGCACGTGCACCGAGGTGTGCGCGGCCGCGGGCACCGGCCACCTCGAGAAGCTGACGCTGCGCGACAGGAACACCGGCGCCGAGGAGACGGTCGAGGCGTCCTGGCTGTTCGTGTTCATCGGCGCCGCCCCGCGCACCGACTGGCTGGACGGCGTCGTCGCCCGCGACGGTCGCGGGTTCGTCCTCACGGGGCCCGACCTGCCCCGCGAGGAGAACGGACGCGCTCCGGCGGGATGGGAACCGGACCGGGATCCGTTCCACCTGGAGACGTCCGTGCCCGGGGTCTTCGCCGTCGGCGATGTCCGGGCCGATTCGGTCAAGCGCGTCGCGTCCGCGGTCGGTGAGGGCGCGATGGCGGTGAGTCTGGTGCACCGATGGCTGGAGAACCGATGACCACGACAGAGCAGCTCCCCGAGAAGGTCACCCGCGACGAGCTGCGCGAGCTGTTCCTCTTCGAGAAGCTCGACGACGACCAGCTCGACTGGCTCGCCGCGCACGGCGACCAGGTCGCGTTCCCGGCCGGCGAGACGGTGTGCCGCGAGGGCGACCCGGCGAGCTGCTTCTGGGTGCTGCTGGCCGGCGAGATCTCGATGGCGCAGACCATCCGCGGCGACGAGGTGGAGACCACCCGCACCTCGCAGCGCGGCGCCTACGGCGGATCGATGCAGGCCTACATCCCGAGCGCCGAGCAGACCTACCAGTCCACGCTGCGGGCGACGAAGGCGTCGACGCTGCTCGCCCTGCCCGCCACCGAGTGGGCCGACGCGCTGCGCACGTGGTTCCCGCTGCCGATCCACCTGCTCGAGGGCCTCGTCGTCGGCATGCGCCGCACCTCGACGATCCAGAGCGAGCGCGAGCGCCTGCTCGCCCTCGGCTCGCTGTCCGCGGGCCTGACCCACGAGCTCAACAACCCCGCCGCCGCGGCCCAGCGCGCCACCGAGTCGCTGCGCAGCCGCGTCGCCGGCATGCGCCACAAGCTCGGCCTGCTCGCCTGCGGCAAGCTCGACGGCCCGACCGTCGCGCAGCTGGTCGAGCTGCAGGAGGACGCGGTCAACCGGGCGGAGACCGCCCCGGAGCTCTCGGCGCTCGAGGCCTCGGACGCCGAGGACGAGCTCGGCGACTGGCTCGACGAGCGCGGCGTCGGCGGCGCGTGGGACCTCGCGCCCGTGCTGGTCGCGGGCGGCCTGGACGCCGAGTGGCTCGACAAGGTCGAGCGCGCGGTGCCCGAGGGCTCGATCGAGGCGGCGGTGCGCTGGATCGCCTACGCCGTCGAGACCGAGACGCTCATGGGCGAGATCACCGACGCCACGGCGCGCATCTCGAACCTCGTCGGCGCCGCCCGTCAGTACTCGCAGCTCGACCGTGCGCCGTTCCAGGAGGTCGACCTGCGCGACCTGCTGAAGTCGACGCTGGTGATGATGAACCGCAAGCTCGAGGGCATCCGGCTGGTCAAGGAGCTCGACCCCGACCTGCCGAAGATCCCGGCCTACGCCGCCGAGCTGAACCAGGTGTGGACCAACATCATCGACAACGCCGTCGGGGCCATGCACTCCCACGGCGACGGCACCGGCACGCTGACCATCCGCACCCGCCGCGACGGCCCGCACGCGATCGTCGAGATCGGGGACACCGGCCCCGGCATCCCCGAGGACGTGCGCCCGCGCATCTTCGAGCCGTTCTTCACCACCAAGGACGTCGGCGAGGGCACCGGCCTGGGCCTGGACATCTCCTGGCGCATCGTGGTCAAGAAGCACCACGGCGACATCCGCGTGCACACCGGCCCGGAGGGCACGACGTTCGAGGTCTGCCTGCCGCTCGAGGGGCCGGCCCGCGAGGACGTGCCGGCCGAGGACGTCGACGAGACCGTGTGACATCAAAGTGAGCTTTACTTAGTTACGTAAGCTAAATATCAGGGCAGTCCTCCTCCGTCACCGTCGACGAGGAGGTCGTGGCCATGTGTGGCATCGCGGGAGCCGTGGACCTGGCGCGTGGGGTGGACCGCGCCGAGGTCGAACCGATGGTCGAGACCATGAGCTGCCGCGGTCCGGACGACGCGGGTCTGTGGCTGTCCGACGGCGACCGCGGCCCCGCCGCCATGGGTCATCGCCGGCTCGCCGTGGTCGACGTGCCCGGCGGACGCCAGCCGATGACGATCGAGCACGGTGGCGAGACGCTGCTGACGCTCGTGTTCTCCGGCGAGGTCTACAACTTCCGCGAGCTGCGCCAGGAGCTCGAGGGCCGCGGGCACACCTTCCGCACCGCCTCGGACACCGAGGTCGTGCTGGTCGGCTGGCTCGAGTGGGGCTCCGCGGTGGTCGAGCGCCTCAACGGCATGTTCGCCTTCGCGATCTGGGACACCCGGCGCGAGGAGCTCTTCCTGGTGCGCGACCGCATGGGCGTCAAGCCGCTGTACTACTACCCGACGCCGGACGGTGCGCTGTTCGGCTCGGAGCCCAAGGCGATCCTCGCCCACCCGCGCAGCGAGGCCGTGCTCGATCTCGACGGGATGCGCGAGCTCCTGGCGCACGTCAAGACGCCCGAGCACGGGATCTACCGGGGCCTGTACGAGGTGCGCCCCGGGTCGTGGGTGCGCGTGCGCCGCGAGGGCGTCGACGTCCACCGGTACTGGCAGCTCGAGGCCCTGGAGCACACCGACGACCGGGCGACGACGGTCGCCCACGTCCGCGAGCTGCTCGACGACATCGTCGACCGCCAGCTCATCGCCGACGTGCCGCTGTGCGCGCTGCTCTCCGGCGGCCTGGACTCCTCGGCGATCACCGCGCTCGCGGCGCAGAAGCTCCGCGCCCAGGACGCCGGCCCGGTGCGGTCGTTCTCGGTGGACTTCGTCGGCTACGAGGACTCCTTCGCCGCCGACCCCATGCGCGACACCCCCGACGGGCCCTACGTCCGCGAGCTCGCCGAGCACGTCGCCGCCGACCACTCGGCGATCACGCTGTCCAACGACGACCTCACGGACCCCGACGCCCGGGCCGCCGTGCTCGCCGCGCGGGACGTGCCCGTGTCGATCGGCGACATGGACACCTCGCTCTACCTGCTGTTCAAGGCGATCCGCGGGCGCTCGACCGTGGCGCTGTCGGGGGAGTCGGCCGACGAGGTGTTCGGCGGCTACCGCTGGTTCCACGACGCCGACGCCGTCGACGCGGACACGTTCCCGTGGATGGCGGCGACGCGGATGGGGCCGCTGGACCACTCGACCTCGCACTTCGCCCCGGATCTGCGCGACCAGCTCCACCTCGCCGACTACGTCGACGCCTCCTACCGCGACGCGCTGGCCGAGGTGCCCCACATCGACGGGGTGAGCGCGCAGGAACGGCGGATGCGGGAGGTCTGCTACCTGCACCTGACCCGGTTCGTGCAGATCCTGCTCGACCGCAAGGACCGCATGAGCATGGCGAGCGGGCTCGAGGTGCGCGTGCCGTTCTGCGACCACCGGCTCGTCCAGTACGTCTTCAACACCCCGTGGGCGCTCAAGACCTTCGACGGCCGGGAGAAGAGCCTGCTGCGCGCGGCGACCCGCGACCTGCTGCCGGCGTCCATCGCCGACCGGGTCAAGAGCCCCTACCCGTCGACGCAGGACCCGGGCTACGAGAAGGCGCTGCGGACCTCGATCGCCGACCTGGTGTCCGACCGCGAGGCCCCGGTGCGCGACCTCGTCGACGTCGAGGCCCTGCGCTCCGCGGTCGACGCCCCGCAGGACGGCCCGAGCATCGACACCGACCGCGCGAAGCTGGAGTCGGTGCTGCAGCTCGACGCGTGGCTGCGCCGGTACCGCCCGACGCTGGCGCTCTGAGCCCGGCGATCGCGCCCTGGCCGTAGGGGCGCCCCCCGGTCACCGTGGGGCAGCACGGCGACCGGGGGACGCGAGACCCCCTGCGGCCGGGCGCGGTCGGTCGCAGGGGGGACCGGGTCGTCCCCAGCGGGACGGCTCGGGTGTCGGCGGGTCCGTCGACGTCCACGTCACCCGGGGCGACCGACGGCCGTGACGACCGTGCGGCGACTCCGGCGCGAACGGCGGCGACAACGGCACCAGTCCAACGAGCGAAGTCGCCCGGGCGATACGCACTCTCGCCGTCCTGTCCGCGATTCGCGCCGGGCGGTGGCCGGGTTCACCGAAGCGGGGGACGAATCGGGTGTGATCCAGGTCTCATGACCACTCCACGGTGGGGATGGGCGACGCCCCGCGCACCGCCTGCGCCCCACGCCGCCGGTGGGACACTGGAGGACGTGCAGACCGCCCAGGGACCGGACCGTGGTGCCGGCCGGAGTGCGTCCGAGCTCGATCCGGGGCTGGACCCGCCGACCGACCCCGTCGTCCGGCCGGTGCCCGCCGTGCGAACCGAGGAGGACGCCCCGCCGCCGTCGGGGTCGTCGCGGCCGTCCTCGGGGAGCTTCACGCCCAGCGGCTTCGTCGACGACCCCGAGAAGCGCGCCCGCCTGCGCCGCATGAAGGCGGTGGCGCTGGGCTTCCTGCTCGGTGCCGCGGTCGTCTGGGTCGTCTTCCTGCTCTGGGAGAACAACGGGGGGCCGGCGTTCACGGGCTACGTGCGCGCGGCCGCCGAGGCGGGGGTGGTCGGCGGGCTCGCCGACTGGTTCGCGGTCACGGCGCTGTTCCGCCACCCGCTGGGCATCAAGATCCCGCACACGGCGCTCATCCCGCGCAAGAAGGACCAGCTCGGGGCGAGCCTGTCCGACTTCGTCGGCGGCAACTTCCTCGCGCCCACGGTGGTCGGCGAGAAGCTGCGTGCGGCGCAGATCTCCGCGCGCCTCGGCGGCTGGCTCTCGACGCCCGGCAACGCCGAGCGCGTCACCGCCGAGCTCGCCACCGTCGTGCGCGGCGCGGTCACCGTGCTGCGCGACGACGAGATCCAGGCCGTCGTCGACCAGGCCGTGACGCGCCGGGTCGTCGCCCAGCCCTGGGGGCCGCCGCTGGGCCGGCTGCTCGAGGGCGTGCTGTCCGACGGGTCGCACCGCCGGCTCGTCGACCTGATCTGCGACCGCGCCTACGACTGGGTGCGCAACAACCACGAGACCGTGATGGCGCTGGTCAGCAAGCAGGCGCCGAGCTGGTCGCCGCGGTTCGTCGACGGGATCATCGCCGACCGCCTCTACGCGGAGGCGCTGTCGTTCGCCTGGGCGGTGAAGTCCGACCAGGAGCACCCGCTGCGCAAGGCCATCGACCGCTTCCTCGTCTCCTTCGCCGGCGACCTGCAGAACGACCCCGAGACCGGCGAGCGCGTCGAGGCCATCAAGCAGCAGCTCCTCGAGCACCCCGACGTCCAGGCGCTGATCTCGCGGGCGTGGGCCACCGGCAAGGCGATGCTCCTCGACGCCGCCGAGGACCCGTCGTCGCAGCTGCGCCTGCGGGTCACCGACGGCATCGCCCGCTTCGGTGAGCGTCTCGACAACGAGCAGGACCTCCGCGACAAGATCGACGGCTGGATCGTCGAGGCCGCGTCGTACGTCGTCGGCCGCTACTCCGGCGAGATCTCCACGCTGATCTCCGACACCGTCGCGCGCTGGGACGGGCCGGAGACGTCGCGGAAGGTCGAGCTGCAGGTCGGGCGCGACCTCCAGTTCATCCGCATCAACGGCACGCTCGTCGGCGCGCTGGCGGGCCTGATCATCTACTCGGTGGGCGAGCTGCTGGTGTAGCCGGGGGCTTTCCTGACGTTGAGCGTCAGCGTGGCCGCCACGCTGGCACGGCTAGGTCCAGAGCACGCCGCCCAGGGCGAGGCCCAGGCCCGCGGCGCCGAGGCCCGCGAGGGTCGAGGCGACGACGTTCATGACGCTCGCGGTGCGGGCGCGCTCGTGCGCGAGGCGGACGGTCTCGTACGCCAGCGTCGACCAGGTCGAGAGGCTCCCGCAGAAGCCGACGCCGATCGCGGCCACGGCGGCGTGCGGGGCGGGGCCGCCGACCACGAGGCCCAGCACGAACGCGGCGACGACGTTGACGGTGAACGTGCCCCACGGGAAGCCGGTGCCGTGGGTGGACTGCAGCCAGCGGTCGGTGAGGTAGCGGGTGGGCGCGCCGATCGCGGCGCCGAGGGCGACGAGCAGGACGGTCATCGCGCGCCCCCCACCCGTCGCGTGACGGACACGGCGAGTGCGCACGCCCCCACCGCGCCGACGATCGTCGCCGCCACGTAGGCGAGCGAGGTGCCGCGGTGCCCGCCGCCCAGGAGCGTCTCGGCGTCGACGGCGAACGTCGAGAACGTCGTGAAGCCGCCGAGGACGCCGGTGCCGAGGAACGGGCGCACGAGCGGGTGCGCCGCGCGAACCTCGGTGACCACGACGACCAGCACGCCCATCAGCAGGCTGCCGAGCACGTTGATGCCGACCGTGCCCCACGGGAACCCGCCGGGCGCGACCGGGGCGAGCAGGCCCACCGCCCAGCGCGCGAGCGAGCCGAGCACGCCGCCGAGGGCGACCACGGCGACCGCCGGGCCCTGCCCCCGCAGCACCGCGGCGCCGGGCGGGCGTCCGGCGAGGACGTCCTCGGCGTCGGGGTCCGGAGTGGTCATCGATCCTCCCTGGGCACACGCGTACTGCGGGTTCCAGGGACCGTTGGCGCACCGGTGCGCGGTTGTCGGCGGGCCCCACCGCCATCGGCCCCGAGCGTAGTCCCGTCGCCCGTTCGTATGTGCGACAGGCCACGTGACCAGCGCAAGCACAGTGCTTGCATCAGCTAGCACTCGTGTTAGCGTGGGTGTCAGCGAGTTCGGAGGAGGTGGTTCCGGTGCCGGGGACGGACGGGGTCGAGAAGATCGGCCAGGCCGTCGAGGACATCGGGGCCTACATCCGCCGGCAGCGCGAGGGCGCGGAGGTCTCCCTCCGTCAGCTCGCCAAGGTCGCGGGGATCAGCAATCCCTACCTGAGCCAGATCGAGCGCGGACTGCGCAAGCCGTCCGCCGAGATCCTGGCCCAGATCGCGACCGGCCTGCGGATCTCCGCCGAGGCGCTGTACGTCCGCGCCGGGATTCTCGAGCCGAGGGAGTCGTCGTCACCGGTGCTGGACGCCGTGGCCGCGGACCCGGACCTGTCGGAGCGCCAGAAGCAGGTGCTCGCCGACATCTACGAGTCCTTCCGCCGCGGCAACGTCGCCGAACCCGCGAGCAGCGCCGCGACCGGGACCGAGGACACCGTGAGCACGGTCGAGGCGGTGGTCGACGCCGCTGTGGCCGTCGACGAGACCGCCACGGTCCGCCGGTCGTCCTGACGTTCGAGACGCACACCTACCGCAAGAAGCACCGACCAGGAGTGGAGACGAGCATGGCTGTCACCTTCCCGACCAAGTTCGACGTCCGTGAGGCCCGCGACCAGGCCAACAAGGTCGTTTCCGAGGCCATCGACCCGCTGCGCCACCCGGCGCTCGCGGTGCTCGGGCTCGGCGACGTCGCCGTCGCGACCGCGCGTGACGCCGTCACCCGCGTGCAGGCCGGCGCCACCGAGGTGCAGGCCCGCGTCGAGGACCTGCCGGCCGAGCTGCAGGAGCTGCGCTCCAAGCTGACGACCGAGGACTTCCGCCGCCTGGTGGACAGCTACCTCGCCGCCGTCCGCAGCGTCTACGCCGACCTCGTCAAGCGCGGCGAGAAGAGCTACAAGGACATCAAGAGCCAGCCGCAGGTCAAGCAGGCGCTGGACACCGTCGACCAGGTCTCGACCGAGATCGAGGGCCGGCTCGAGGACACCGTCGAGGGTGTCCGGGTCCGCGGCGAGAGCGCTCTCGCCGAGGTCACCAAGCAGACCCGTTCGGTCGGCGAGCGTGCCGCCCGCGCGACCCAGCGCTTCAGCGCCGAGGCCGCCGAGGCCGTGGCCGAGGCCGGTTCCGAGCTGTCCGAGGACATCAAGGAGGCCGGTGACGAGGTCGCCTCCGAGACCCGGAGCGCGACCCGCAAGGCCGCGGCGCGCACCGCCCCGAAGAAGCAGGGCCCGAAGAACGCGCCCAAGTCGGCCGCCACCGCGACGGCCGCGCAGAAGAAGGCCCCTAAGGCCTGAACACCGGTCACGCAGCCATGACGCTGCGCTGACCCCAGCTGATCCAGCTGCTCCGAACGGCCCCGGGACGCTCCGCCGTCCCGGGGCCGTCGCGCGTTCGGGGTTGACCGCGCGCCTGTCGCCCCTCCGAGGAGGGCACGTATCGTGGTGGCGTGTCGGTCCTCTACAACCTCGACGGCTACGTGCTGCTGGTGCTGTGGCTGCTGGGGATCCCCGTGGGCCTCTACGCGTTCGTGCACGCCCTGATGCAGCGCTCCGACGCCTTCACCGCCGCCGACAAGCTGACCAAGCCGGTCTGGTGCGCGATCACCGGTGTCGGTCTCGCGATCCTCGCGATCTCCACCAGCGGCCCGTACAGCTTCCTCTGGCTCATCGGCATCATCGCGGTGCTGATCTACATCGTCGACGTGCGCCCGCGCGTCGTGGAGATCCAGCAGGGCCCCCGCTGGTGACGGCCGCGGCCGCCCGGGCGGTCGCCGGGTCGCTGGAGCCCGAGCCCGCCCTCGACCGGCTCGACCTCGTGGCCGCGCCCGTCGCCGACGCCCTGCGCGCCCTGCCGGCCGGCCTCGCCGCCGACTGCCTGGTCGCCGCCATCGACCCCGGGCTCGCCGACACCGCCGCGTTCTGCGAGGCCTACGGCTCGCCGCTCGAGGCGTCGGCCAACTGCGTCGTCGTCGCCGGCGCGCGCTCGGGCGAGCGCCGCTTCGCCGCCTGCGTGGTCCTCGCGACCACCCGGGCCGACGTCAACACCGTCGTGCGCAAGCGCCTCGACGTCCGCAAGGCGTCGTTCGCGCCGATGGACGAGGCCGTCGAGCTCACGGGCATGGCCTACGGCGGGATCACCCCGTTCGGCGTGCCCGCGGGGTGGCCGGTGCTCGTCGACGCCGCGGTGGTCGCGACGCCCGCCGTCGTGGTCGGCAGCGGGCTGCGCGAGAGCAAGCTGCTCGTGCCCGGCGCCGTGCTCGCCGAGCTGCCCGGGGCCGAGGTCCTCGAGGGCCTCGGTCGCTGAGGGGTCGCTGACCGCCTAGCGCCCGCCCTCCACGCGCGCCCGCCACAGCGCGGAGACCGAGGCGCCCGGCTGGTCGTACACCGGGTTGGGGGCCGTGGTGGGGAACGTCAGGTTGGACCCGGGCGCCGAGGTGAACGGGTGCCGGGCGACCTCCGCGTCGTTGAGCGTCACGACGATCGTGCCGCTGGTCGCGATCGTCCCCTGGTTGACCAGGCGCACCGTGATCGTGCAGGTCGGGGTGCGGCAGGTGTTCTCGCCGCCCTCGACGGTGAGCGCGAGCCGCGGGCGTTCGATGACCGCCAGGAGGTAGCTCTTCATCGTCGGCGCCTGGCGCGCGAGGTCCGCCACGGTGCCCAGGGCGGCCGGCGCCGCGCGGTTCACGGTGACCGGCGACAGGCGTCCCGCGCCGAAGCCCGGGAGGTCGAAGCCCACGAGCCGGGGCGGCTCGCCGTCGACGACGGTGACGCTGCGGCCGTCGGTGCCGGGCGTGAGCACGCGCGCCTCCTCCCCGGCCACGACCACCTCGTCCCGCTCGCCGACGTCGGGCGCCGCGAGACGGTCGGCGAGCGCCGCCGGCGCCTGCTCCCACGAGGCGAGCCCGCGCGGGAGCACGAGGACGGCGTCGGAGAGCCACTGGTCGGCGAGCCGGTCGGCGAGTTCCGGACGCGGCGCGGCGCGCGCCCACCAGGCGCGGTCGCCGCGGATCGCCTGCTCGTCGCCGGCCAGCACGAACTCGGCGCGCCCGCCCCCGTCGCGGACGAGGGTGCCGGCCGCGTTGCCGGCCCGGTCGACGGTCATCTCGAGGTTCGTCGGGGTGCCGTCGCCGTCGGGGATCCGGCCGCTGTAGGTCGCGCCCTCCCAGCCCCGGACGTCGGCGACGGTCGCCTCGAGCGTCGTCGCCGGCGACGCCGGACGGACCGCGATGAGGACGGCCACGGCCACGAGCAGGAGCACGACGACGGCCGCCACGATCCCGATGACCAGACCCTTGCGGCGGGGAGCGGACGTGCCCGGGCCGGCGCCCGGCGCCCCGGGCGGCGGACCGAACGGGCCCGTGTACCCGCCGGGGCCGGGCTGACCGGGTCGACCGGGCTGACCGGGGGGCGGTCCGTATCCCGGCGGCGGGTAGCCGGGCTGTCCCTGACCGGCGAACGGCGCCGTGCCCCAGGGCCCCGCGCCGGGCGGCGCGGCGCCGCCGGCCCCCGGGCCGGTGCCCGGCGCTCCCGGTGCGGTGCCCCACGGCGAGGACGGGGGTGTGGTGCCCGTCCCGGGCTGCCAGGGACCCGGCGCCGGCGGCGGCACCGCGTACTTCTGCGTGCCGTCGCTCCCGCCCGGGGCCTCCGGCGCGGCCGGGATGCCGCTCGGCGGGGTGTCGGTGTCGGCCGCCCTGTCCGGCTCGGTGGCGGGGGTGGTGGCGGCGTTGGCAGCGGTGGTGTCGTTGACGACCGTCGGCGCGGCGCCGGTCGGGTGCACCGTGGTGGCCGCCTCGGTCTCCGGCGCCTGCTCCGTGGTCTCCGCGGAGGTGGTCTCGGTCGGTGGTGCGGAATCGGTCTCGGCGCCCGGATGGTCGTCGCGTCGGCCGTCGTCGTCCCCCGCCAAAGCCGCCCCCCGCACCCGCCCGCAGCCACACTGAAACCGGTTGTGCGCGAACCGTAGCCCGATCAGGGGGCCGTGAGGAGACATCCGGCGCAGAAAAGACGATCTCCACTTCGGGTATCGGACGCGTCGGGACCGACGTTCACCCGACATGCCCGCGCTCACGGTCGCCGACCTGACGGTCCTGCCCCGCATCCCCGCGCCCGACGGCCCGCGGGTCGGCGTCACCGAGCGCGGCGTGCGCTCGGTGACCACCGCGCCCCAGGGGTACGAGGGCGAGGGCTTCCCGGTGCGCCGGGCGTTCGCGGGCGTCGACCTCGCGCTGCTCGATCCGTTCGTCCACATGGACCAGATGGGCGAGGTCGAGTACGCGCCCGGCGAGCCCAAGGGCACGCCCTGGCACCCGCACCGCGGCTTCGAGACCGTCACCTACATCGTCGACGGCACCTTCGAGCACGCCGACAGCCACGGCGGCGGCGGGTCGATCAGCGACGGCGACACGCAGTGGATGACCGCAGGTGGCGGGGTGCTGCACATCGAGCGGCCGCCGGAGTCGCTCGTGGTCTCGGGCGGGCTGTTCCACGGCCTGCAGCTCTGGGTGAACCTGCCGCGGGCACAGAAGTGGGTGCAGCCCCGCTACCAGGACCTCCGCCCGGGACAGGCCGCACTGCTGACCTCGCCCGACGCGGGCGCGCTCGTGCGGGTGATCGCGGGGGAGATCGCGGGTCACGCCGGCCCGGGCTCCACGTACACGCCGATGACGATGGCGCACGCCTCGCTCGAGCCCGGCGCGCAGCTGCACCTGCCGTGGGACCTGGAGCAGAACGCCCTGGTCTACGTGCTCTCCGGCGACGGCACGGTGGGCGCCGAGGGGCGCCGCGTGCACACCGGGCAGCTCGTCGTGCTCGGTCCCGGCGCGTCGCTGCGGGTGGCCGCCGAGCGGGTCCAGGAGGCGCGGCACCCGAAGCTCGAGGTGGTGCTGCTCGGCGGGCGCCCGATCCGCGAGCCGGTGGCCTGGGGCGGGCCGTTCGTCATGAACACCCAGCAGGAGGTCCGCGAGGCGATGGTCGACTTCCACGCGGGGCGGCTCGGCGCGATCCCCGCGGAACGCGTCTAGCGGAAGACGACCGTGCGGCCCGCGTGCACCTGCACGCGGTCCTCGAGGTGGGCGCGCAGGCCGCGGGCCAGCACCAGCTTCTCGACGTCGCGGCCCCGGCGGACCATGTCCTCCGGGGTGTCGGCGTGGTCGACCCGGCTGACGTCCTGCTCGATGATCGGGCCGGCGTCGAGGTCGGGCGTCACGTAGTGGCAGGTCGCCCCGACGAGCTTCACGCCGCGGGCGTGCGCCTGGTGGTACGGCCGCGCGCCGGCGAACGAGGGCAGGAAGCTGTGGTGGATGTTGATCGCCCGGCCCGCCCAGCGGTCGCACAGCGCGGGCGGCAGGACCTGCATGAACCGGGCGAGCACGATCGCCGCCGGGTCGTGCTCGTCGACGATCTCGGCGACCCGCGCGAACGCCGCGTCGCGGCCGGTGCGCTGCTCGTCGTCGTCGGCGCGCGCGGGGAACGGCACGTGGTGGAACGGGACGCCGTGGGCCTCGGCGACCGGGCGCAGCACGTCGTGGTTGCCGACGACCGCGCGCACGTCCATGTCGAGCTCGCCGCCCCACACCCTGCCGAGCAGGTCGTGCAGGCAGTGCGTCTCCCGGCTGACCAGCAGCACCACGCGCGGCGACTCGCTCGTGTCGCGGACCTTCCAGCGCACCGGCTCGCCGCCGGGCACCTCGAGCTCGGCGGCCACCTGGCCGACCACCGCGCGCAGGACGTCGGCGCCGCCGGGGACCGACGCGCCGTCGACGACCTGGCGGGTCACGAACCAGCCCGCGGCGGTGTCGGCGTGGTACGCGGCCTCGGTGATCGACGCCCCGAGGGCGGCGAGCCGCCCGGTGATGGCGGCGACGATGCCGGTGCGGTCGGGGCAGGCGAGGGTGATGACGACCCGACGCGTCACGCCGACCCGTTCGAGCCCCGGGCGAGGCGCCGGCGGGTGAACGCGTCCTCGGCGTCGAGCAGGTTGCCGACCTGCTCGACCACGACGCCCTCGATCTTCCCGCCGACCATCGGCACGCTCACCGCCGCCTGCCCCTCGACCTCGGAGACCGAGCCGGCGCCGTCGTCGCTCAGGCGCTGGGTGCCGCTCATCGTCCCGGGCAGCCCGCGGACGGTCACCTCGAACGTCCCGTCGTAGCCCCCGCCCCCGCGGGGCGTCCAGGTCTCGACGCGGTCGAGCACGAGGTCGTCGCCGGTGAACCGGCGGACCACCGAGGGCAGGAACTCGACGGGCACCGAGTGGCGCAGCCGCAGGCGCGCCCCGGAGTCGTCGACGGCGTGCTCGAGCAGCGCCGGGTCGTTGCCCCCGAGCTCGGCGAGGCGCTCGCGCAGGTGGTCGGCGTCGACCAGCTCCGCGTACACCTCCTCGGCGGGCGCGTCCCAGGTGGCGCGGTGGGTGATGCGGCGTGGCACGGGCGGGAGGTTACCGTCGGAGTCCGTGACACCCGGCCCGACCACGGCAGCGACACTCGAGACGGCGCTGCTCGCACCCCACACGACGCTCGGCCTCGGCGGCCCCGCCCGGCGGCTCGTGCGGGCGACGACCGCCGACGAGGTCGTCGAGCGCGCCCGCGCCGCCGATGGGGCGGACGAGCCGTTGCTGCTGGTCGGCGGGGGATCGAACCTCGTCGTCGGCGACGCGGGCTTCGCCGGGACGGCGCTGCTCCTCGACCACCGCGGCCACGAGGTCGTCGAGCGCGACGCCGACTCCGTCGTCCTGCACGCCGCGGCCGGCCACGACTGGGACGCCCTCGTCGCCGACACCGTCGCCGACGGGCTCGGCGGGCTGGAGTGCCTCTCGGGGATCCCCGGGCGGACCGGCGCGACGCCGGTGCAGAACGTCGGCGCGTACGGGGTGGAGGTCGCCGACCTGCTCGTCGGCGTCGACCTCTACGCGCGGCGCACCGGCCGGCGCGGCCCCGCGGCGGCGTCCGACCTCGACCTCGGCTACCGCACGAGCCGGCTCAAGGGCGCCCGCAACGTCGACGGCGAGATCGTGCTGGGCGTGCGGTTCCGCCTCACGACCGACGGGCTCTCCGCGCCGATCCGCTACGCCGAGCTCGCCCGCGTCCTCGACGTGGCGCCGGGCTCGCGGGTGCCGGTCGCCGACGCGCGCGAGGCGGTGCTGGGCCTCCGGCGGGCCAAGGGCATGGTGCTCGACCCCGACGACGCCGACAGCCGCAGCGCCGGCTCGTTCTTCACGAACCCGGTGGTCGACACCGAGACCGCCGCGCGGGTGGCGGCCCGCACCGAGGAGCGGGGCCAGGTGCCGGTCACGGCGTGGCCGCAGCCCGACGGGCGGGTCAAGCTCTCGGCGGCGGCGCTCATCGAGCGCGCCGGCATCCCGCGCGGCCACCCCGGGGTGCACTCCCCGGTGCGGGTGTCGACGAAGCACACGCTCGCCCTGACCCACCGCGGCGGCGGCACCACCGACGACCTGCTCGCCCTGGCCCGCGACGTCCGCGACCACGTGGCCGTCGCGTTCGGCATCGTGCTCGAGCCCGAGCCCGTTCTGGTGGCCTGC
The DNA here is from genome assembly GCF_037400335.1 of Actinomycetospora flava. Lineage (NCBI taxonomy): Bacteria > Bacillati > Actinomycetota > Actinomycetes > Pseudonocardiales > Pseudonocardiaceae > Actinomycetospora > Actinomycetospora flava. Next base: position 195,224 of record NZ_JBBEGM010000007.1, on the reverse strand, counting down.
GCCCTGTAGCTCCGGCGATGTCCGGAGAGCCGGGGGAGACCCCACTCACGATCGCTGGGCCACCCGTGTGAGCGGCCCCGTTCCCTGACAACCGGGTCCGGGTCGATCGCGTCGTGCGGTCCGGAATCGATCAGGAGGGGGTTCCTCGGTGCGGGGTCGCGTGCAGGGTGTGCTGTCCGTGGTGGTGGCGCTGGTCGCCGTCGCCGCGGTCGTCGTGGGGTGTGCCTCGGCGGGGGCGACGCCCGGCCGGCCGGGGAGCGCGCCGTCGGACACCGCCGCACCCCCGACCGTCACCACCACCGCGCAGCCGGGACGCGCCGACGTCGACCCCGGCGGCGAGGTCAGCGTGTCGGCACCCGACGCCGCCCTGCGCGACGTGGCGCTCACGGGCACCGACGGCCGCGCGGTCGCGGGCGCGGTCAGCCCGGACGGGCACCGCTGGGCGGCCACCGAGGCGCTGGGCTACGGCAAGCAGTACACGTGGTCCGGGACGGCGGTCGGCGCGGACGGGGCCGTGACGCCGGTCGCGGGCGGTTTCTCGACGGTCGCCCCCGAGCGCGTCGTGCGCGCCCAGTTCGCACAGCCCGACAACGCGACCGTCGGGGTGGCGGCGCCGGTCGTCATCCAGTTCGACGGGCCGGTGACCGACAAGGCCGCCGCCGAGCGGGCGCTGTCGATCCGCACGAGCGTGCCCACCGAGGGCTCCTGGGCCTGGCTCCCGGACGACGCCCTGGGCTCGCGGGTGCACTGGCGCCCGAAGGAGTACTGGAAGCCCGGCACGGTCGTCGACGTCTCGGCGGACCTGTACGGCGTGGGCCTGGGCGACGGCGCCTACGGCCGCGAGGACCTCACCAGCCACTTCACGGTCGGGCGCTCGCAGATCGTGCGCGCCGACGTCACCAGCCACCGCATGGTCGTCGTCCGTGACGGCCAGCAGGTCATGGACGTGCCCGCCAGCTACGGGCTCGGCAGCGACCCGAACCGCATCACGCGCTCGGGCGTCCACGTCGTCACCGAGAAGTTCGACAACAAGCGGATGACCAGCGCCCAGTACGGCTACGACCTCGTCGAGCACTGGGCGGTGCGGATGAGCAACAACGGCGAGTTCATCCACGCGAACCCGGCCTCGGCGGGCGCGCAGGGCTCGAGCAACGTCACCCACGGCTGCGTGAACCTCTCCACCGCCGACGCGCGGGCGTACTACGACACCGCGCTCTACGGCGACCCGGTCGAGGTCACGAACTCGCCGGTGCAGCTCTCGGCCGCCGACGGCGACGTCTACGACTGGGCCATCGGGTGGGACGAGTGGCGCGGGATGTCGGCGCTGTCCTGAGAGACCCTGCCGATGTCGGGGTGACCTGCGACCCTTGGTCCGATCGGGATCGGGGGAGCCATGGGTCGGGCGTTCGTCGCCGTGCTGAGCGGGATGTTGCTGGTGCTGGCGGCCTGCGGATCGGGGGCACCGGGCACGTCGTCCGCGCCACCGCCCCCGCCCCTGCAGGTCACGGTGACTCCCACCGGCAACGCCGCCGACGTCGCCCCGCGGGCCGAGGTCGCGGCCACCACCGACGGCACGTTCGCCGATGTCACGCTCACGGCCGCGCCGGGCGGCCCGGTCGCGGGCACGCTCTCGCCGGACCGCAAGCGCTGGACGCCCGCCGGCCCGCTGACCTACGGCGCCACCTACACCTGGGGCGGCACCGCCACCGCGCCGGACGGGCGCTCCACGCCCGTCACCGGGGCGTTCACCACCGTGGCGCCCGCCGAGACCGTGCGGGCCACGCTGAACATCGGCGACGGCCGCGAGGTCGGGGTCGGCGCGCCGATCACGATCCAGTTCTCGGCGCCGGTGGAGGACAAGGCGGCGGTCGAGCGGGCGCTGTCGGTGCGGACCTCGGTGCCCACCGAGGGCTCGTGGGCCTGGCTGCCCGACCAGGACGGCGGCTCGCGCGTGCACTGGCGACCCAAGGAGTACTGGAAGGCGGGCACGCAGGTCGACGTGCGCGCCGACCTGCTCGGGGTCCCGTTCGGCGGCGGCGCGTGGGGCCGCGAGGACCTCACGACGTCGTTCCGCATCGGGCGCGCGCAGGTCGTGCGGGCCGACGTGAACAGCTTCCGGCTGGTCGTCGAGCGCGACGGCCAGCAGGTCATGGACGTGCCCGCGAGCTACGGGCTCGACTCCGACCCGGACCGCACCACGCGCTCGGGCATCCACGTCGTCACCGAGAAGTTCGCCAACAAACGGATGGTCAGCCCGCAGTTCGGCTACGACGTCGTCATGGGCTGGGCCGTGCGCATCAGCAACAACGGCGAGTTCATCCACGCCAACCCGGGCTCGGTCGGGTCCCAGGGGTCGAGCAACGTGACGCACGGGTGCGTCAACCTCTCCACCGCCGACGCGCGGACCTTCTTCGACTCGGCCCTCTACGGCGACCCCGTCGAGGTCACCGGCTCCGGCGTCGACTACTCGGAGCGCGACGGCGACGTCTACGACTGGACGATCCCGTGGGACCGCTGGCAGTCGATGTCGGCGCTCTAGGTCACGTGCGGTGGAAGCGCATCCCCGTGGCCTGGTCGCGGGGCTTGAGCACGATCGTGTCCAGGTTGACGTGCGACGGCCTGCTCATCGCGAACGCGACGACCTCGGCGACGTCCTGCGCCACGAGCGGGGTGATCCCCTCGTACACCTTCGCCGCGCGGGCCTCGTCGCCGTCGAAGCGCACCAGCGCGAACTCGGTCTCCACCGCGCCCGGGGCGATCTCGGTGACGCGGACCGGCTCGCCGAGCAGCTCGCCGCGCAGTGTGCGGTGCATCGCGCCCTCGGCGTGCTTGGCGGCGGTGTAGCCCGAGCCGCCGTCGTAGACCTCGAGCCCGGCGATCGAGGTGATGGTGACGACATGCCCGTTCCCCGACTCGATGAGCAGCGGCAGCAGCGCCTTGGTGACGCGCACGGTGCCCAGCACGTTGGACTCCCACATCCAGCGCCACTTGTCCTCGTCGGCGTCGATGACCTTCTCGGTGCCCTGGGCGCCGCCGGCGTTGTTCACCAGGCCGCGCAGCGGCTGCCCGCCGGCCACGAGGTCGCGCACCGCGGCCGCGAACGCGGCGACCGAGTCGGCGTCGGTGACGTCGAGGGACAGGGCGGTCCCGCCGGTCTCGTCGGCGACCTCCTGCAGGCGGTCGACGCGCCGGGCCCCGAGCACGGGGTGCCAGCCGTCGGCCGCGAGGGCCCGCGCGGAGGCGGCTCCGATGCCCGAGCTGGCTCCGGTGACGACGACGAGGGGGCGGTCGGATCCGGTGTTCGGCGCGCTCACGCCCCGCACCCTAGGACGTCCCGGATCACCGTCGACGCGGCCGGACGGCGGCCGCACACCTAAGCTGGCGGGGTGACCCCGGCGGCGACGACGGCGACGGCAGCGACGGCCCGTTCCCAGAATCGGGTCCTCCGTCATCAACCGGGACGACCCCGGCGGGTCGCGGTGATCTCGCTGCACACGTCGCCGCTCGCGCAGCCCGGCACGGGCGACGCCGGCGGCATGAACGTCTACGTGGTCGAGACCGCGCGGCGCATGGCCCAGCGCGGCGTCCAGGTCGAGATCTTCACGCGCGCCACGTCGTCGGACCTGCCGCCGGTGGCCGAGCTCGCGCCCGGCGTGCTGGTGCGGCACGTCACCGCCGGTCCCTACGGCGGGCTCGGCAAGGAGGACCTGCCCAGCCAGCTGTGCGCGTTCACCGCCGGGGTGCTGCGCGACGAGGCCCGCCACGAGCCGGGCTGGTACGATGTGGTGCACAGCCACTACTGGCTCTCCGGGCAGGTCGGGTGGCTCGTGCGCGACCGGTGGGGCGTCCCGCTGGTGCACACCGCGCACACGCTCGCCAAGGTCAAGAACGCCTCGCTCGCCGACGGCGACCGTCCCGAGCCGCTGTCGCGGGTGGTCGGCGAGGAGCAGGTCGTCGCGGAGGCGGACCGGCTGGTCACGTCCACGCAGGCCGAGGCGGACGACCTCATCGCCGCGTACGGCGCCGATCCGGACCGGGTCCGCACCATCGCGCCGGGGGTGGACCTGCGCACGTTCACGCCGGCCCGCGACCGCGACGAGGCCCGCGCCGCGCTGGGGATCGCGCCGGACGCCGTGACGCTCGCGTTCGTCGGGCGCATCCAGCCGCTCAAGGCCCCCGACGTGCTGCTGCGGGCGGCCGCGACGATGGTGGCCCGCCGCCCCGAGCTGCGCGCGCGCCTGGCCGTCCTCGTCGTCGGCGGTCCCTCGGGCAGCGGGCTGGCCGAGCCGGAGTCGCTCGTGTCGCTGGCGCGCGAGCTGGGTATCGCCGACGTCGTGCGCTTCCTGCCCCCGCGCGGCGGCGACGAGCTCGCGCAGGTCTACCGGGCCGCCGACGTCGTCGCCGTCCCCAGCTACTCCGAGTCGTTCGGCCTCGTCGCTCTCGAGGCCCAGGCGTGCGGGACACCCGTGGTCGCGGCCGCCGTGGGTGGCCTGCCGACCGCGGTGGCCCACGACCGCTCCGGGCTGCTCGTCACCGACCACGACCCGGGCCACTGGGCGGACGCCCTCTCCCGCGTCGGGCTCGACCAGGCCGAGCGCCAGCGCCTCGCGGCCGGGGCCGTCGAGCACGCCGCGATGTTCTCGTGGGACCGCACCGCCGACGCGCTGCTGGCAACCTACGCCGAGGCGTCGCGCTCCCTGGCCCGCGACCGCGCGGCGGGGGTGGCGGTGTGAGCGTGCCCGATCTGGACGAGCTCGAGAAGGTGCTGGTCGCCGCGCTCGACGAGCGCGAGCTGACCTACCTGCGCCGCGGGCCGGGGCGGCTGTTCGTCACGCTGCCCGGCACGAAGAAGCTCGCGACGCACTGCTGGCTGGTGCTCACCCCGCACGCGCTGCTGGTCGAGGCGTTCGTCTGCCGCCACGCGGACGAGAACCTCGAGGAGGTCTACCGCTTCCTGCTCCAGCGCAACGCCCGGCTCTACGGCGTGCACTACACGATCGACCGCGCGGGTGACATCCACCTCGTCGGCCGGGTGCCCCTCGTGGCCGTGACCGACGAGGAGATCGACAAGATCCTCGGGCAGGTGCTCGAGGCCGCGGACGGCGACTTCAACACCCTGCTCGAGCTCGGCTTCGTCACCTCGATCCGCCGCGAGTGGGCGTGGCGGGAGTCGCGGGGCGAGTCGCTGGCGAACCTGTCGGCGTTCGCGCACCTCGTGGAGGACCGGCCCGACCCGGCCTGAGGCATGGGCCACGCCGCCGGCGTGGGACGGGGGGCATCCGACGCCGGCGACGGGCGTAAGGGAGCCGCTCGGGGCGGCCGACTCGTGACCGATCCGACGAAAGTGGATCGGCGTCCGGTTACGAAGCCTCCCACCACGCAAAGCACAGGACAAGGCATCGTCTGCCGCCGAACGGGTGACAGGAAGCCTGTCGTCGGGTCGTCCCCGATCACTCAGGGAACGCGCGCGGTGTTCGTCCCGGCAGGCTAGGTTGGCGCCACTTCACCCCGCCGCCCGACGAGGAGACGCTCCCGCATGATCGTTCGCAGCCCGTACGACGACATCGACGTCCCGGACGTGGGCCTGCCGGAGTTCCTCTTCGGCGACCTGGGCGACGCGGCCGACCGGGTGGCGGTCATCGACGGGCCCTCGGGGCGGCAGATGACGTTCGGCGAGCTGGCGCAGGCCGTCGACCGCTTCGCCGCCGGCATCGGGGAGCGGGGTCTCGGGCCGGGCGACGTGATCGCGCTCTTCGCGCCGAACAACCCGCATTACCCCGTCGTCTTCCACGGCGCGCTCGCCGCCGGGGTCGCGGTCTCGACGGTCAACGCGCTCTACACGCCCGACGAGCTCGCCTTCCAGCTGCGCGATTCGGGGTCGAAGGTGCTGGTCACCGTGTCCGCCTTCCTCGACCGCGCGCGGGCCGCGCTCGACGAGGAGGGCCTCGCGGTCACCGAGATCATCGTGATCGACGGGGCGCCCAGCGTCTCGGGCGTCATCGACGAGACCTCGCTGTCGGAGGTGCTCGCGACGACCGCCGACCGGCCGTCGGTGTCGCTGTCCGGCGACGACGTCGCCGCGCTGCCGTACTCGTCGGGCACCACGGGGCGAGCCAAGGGCGTCGTGCTGACCCACCGCAACCTCGTCGCGAACCTGCTGCAGGTCCAGGCGATGGGCACGCACGTCACGGCCGACTCGAAGATCCTCGCGGTCCTGCCGTTCTTCCACATCTACGGCATGACCTGCATGATGAACCAGGGGATCCACGCCCGGGCCGCCGTCGTCACGATGCCGAAGTTCGACCTCGCGGAGTTCCTCCGGATCATCTCCGAGCACCGCATCGACCGCGTCTACATCGCGCCGCCGATCGCCGTGGCCCTCGCCAAGCACCCGATGGTCGACCAGTACGACATCGACTGCATCGACATCGTCTTCTCCGGCGCCGCGGCCCTCGACGCCGAGCTGGGCCAGTCCGTCGCCCGCCGCCTGAACTGCACGGTGCTGCAGGGCTACGGCATGACCGAGCTCAGCCCCGTCAGCCACTGCATGCCCGACGACCGTCCCGACATGGACCTCGGCTCGATCGGCGTCGCGCTGCCCAACGTCGAGTGCAAGCTCGTCGACCCGGACACCGGGCAGGAGGGCGTGGAGCGCGGCGAGCTCTGGGTCCGCGGGCCGAACGTCATGCGCGAGTACCTCAACAACGCCGAGGCCACCGCGTCCACGCTCGACGCCGACGGCTTCCTGCACACCGGCGACGTCGCCACCGTCACCGACGAGGGCATCTTCTACATCGTCGACCGGGTCAAGGAGCTGATCAAGTACAAGGGCTACCAGGTGCCGCCGGCCGAGCTCGAGGCGCTGCTGCTGACCCACGAGGGCATCGCCGACGCCGCCGTGATCGGCGTCAAGGACGCCGAGGGCGAGGAGATCCCGAAGGCGTTCGTCGTGCTGCAGCAGGGCGCGGACCTCTCCGGCGACGACGTGATCGCGTTCGTGGCCGACCGCATCGCCCCGCACAAGAAGGTGCGCGTCGTCGAGTTCATCGACCAGATCCCGAAGTCGGCGTCGGGGAAGATCCTGCGCAAGGACCTCCGCGCCCGCGAAGCGGCCAACGCGTAGGGTCCCTGACCCGCTGTTTCGGGCCTCTTACCTGCGACGACGCCGAATGTCCGATGTGAAGTCTCTGTGAGGCTCCGCAGCGGTGCGGCGTTGTGTCCGGGTTTCCACGGAACAGTCACGGAACGGATCTTGCATAGTCGATCAAGCCTCTCCGTCGAGTAGATCTTGGATGCGGGCGGCGGGCGCATCCGGGAGTCGGTCTACACCCGGACCTGGAAGCAGGCCCGCGAGATCGCCTGAGCCCGGCGCAGGCGGCCTCACCGCTGGCGGCCCGCGTACGACCTCCGGCACGCGGCGCTGTCGTCCTGGCTCAACGCCGGGGGTGCCGCCCACCGAGGTCGCCGAGCGGGCCGGCCACTCGGTCAAGGTCCTGCTCTCGGTCTACGCCGCGTGCCTCGACGGCGAGCACCAGCGCGGGCGGGGCCGGGACCCGGCGGACGGCCTCTCGGCGGCGGCGCTTGAGCGGGCGGGCGTCGGGGTCCCGCAGGCGGTCGTTGTAGCGCTCGAGTGGTGCAGGGCAGCGAGATCATGCATCCCGCCGACATCGGCCGCGGCGCCAACCAGGTTCTCGCCGAGCTGGGCGCCGAACAGACTCATGCGGTCGACGAGATCGAGGTCCGCATGCCTACCCCCCGATGAAGCCGGCCGCCTCGAGATCGGTCTGGGTGTCCCCGTCGCGATGCACCGCGTCACCGGCTACACCGACGACGGCCGACCCGTCCGCGTCGTGCGCAACGTGCTGCCAGGCGACCGTCACCTCATCGCCTTCGAGCGCACCCGTCCTACCAAGCTCACAAAGGAAGGCGAGCTGTGATCGTCCGCAGCGCCGGCCCCGACGACCTCGACGCCGTCCTCGACCTCTTCCGCGAAGCCTCCCGCTGGCTCGTCGACAAGGGCATCGATCAGTGGCAGTGGGAACCCCGCATCCAGCAGGTCCGCGGCGACATCGAGCAGGGCAACGTCTTCGTCGGCGAGGACGACAAGGGTCGAATCATCGCCACCGTCACCGTCGATACGTTCGCCGACCCCGACTTCTGGCGACCCGAGGACGACCCAAGTAGCGCCCTCTACGTCCACCGCATGATCGTGGCCCGGGACCACGGCGGCCAAAGGGTCGGCGACGAGCTGACGCAGTGGGTCGAGCACTCTGCCGGCGCGCTCGGCTACGACTACGTCCGCCTCGACTGTTACCGCTCCAATACGGGACTGCACCGCTACTACAAGGCACACGGCTGGTCCCACGTCCGCACGGTCGACGCGCCATGGCGACCGTCCGGGGCGCTCTTCCAGCGTTCTGTCCCGGAGACGACCGCTTGTGCCGCTGATGCTCGACCGCCGGAGCCCACTCCAAGGACAACGTAGTGGCGGCGAGTCTTGCCACACTCGGTCCCGGTGGCTGCGACGGAGCATCGAGCAACCCGGTTGCGCTAGGCCACATCAGCGAAATACTTCTTCATTTGGGTGAAGCGCTAACGAACTCATCGTGCATCTAGCACTATTGGCGACCAACCAAGTGGAGCAGCGGTCGAAACACACGAGATCAAGGTCCGCTCGAACACCTGATCGCACTAGGTGCATGCCGCACTGCTGCGAGTAGCAATAGCGCCGAACAGCGACTGGACACGTGCAGCGCCGGAGGACGGAGGCATCACAGTGTCAGATCGGGATTATCTGGTAGATGAGGACGGATACCGATACGTCCGAGAATCCGGTAGCGACGCATGGTGCGAAGAGTCCGGAAGTGGTGGCTATCAGGCGAGAGACACCACCACCGGTGGTTACGGACGCGTTCTGCGATCGGGCTACTCTCCAGTCCGCGCAAAGGATGCGAGCGGCCCAATATCAAGTTATGATGGCAAACCGCTCTATTTTCCGGACACTGGTCCAGACGGGAGCGGTCAGAGCCACGGGCGCTCGAATCCACACCCACGCACAGGGCGACCGCAGGTCGAGTCCACCATCCTCAAGGCTGAGATAGAAGACCTTGTAAGGCGGGCAATGAGCAACTCGACAATGAATGCGGAGCCCACTGGGCCAGGTACACGTTCAGGATCGCCTCCACTCGTCCATCGCGCCAGGTCGCCGATCACGAGGCTCATCAATGGCCTCGGAACTGCCGCAGGCGCGATTGGTGTGGTCGGCTCGATACTTCTCGCTGCGCAGTGGGGAGCGACGGGCTACGACGGGTTGAACGGACTGTCGTTCTGGGCTCTGGTGGCATTCTTCGGTGGGCTTATTTCTCTCATGAAGTTCGTTGGTTGGGTTGATGATTGGGAAGAGGACTTCACGCCTATCGTGGGCACCTTCGTGGTGCTGTACGCTCTTGCGGGGGTTTTCTTCATGGTAACTCTTGCGAATGTTATTTGGGACTTCACCTGAGGAAGGCAATTTCCGGGTCTTGTCCCAACCTGCCACGCACAGCCTGGCCCGCGCAGACGAGAGTACAGGAGGGAGCTTGAGTAGCAATCTCAAAGAGCGTGCAGACGACGCACGAGATCGAGCCTTTCATGCGTGGGCAACGGGCTATATTTTCGAGAAGCGTGCTCAGGCTCTCAGGAAGAAGCTTCAATTGGTCTCTTTCCTGGGGTTAGTCGTACCTCTGGTCGTTGGAGGTCTAGCACTCTCGTACGGAGTGGGCTTCAGCGCGCTTCCCGTGATCATTATAGTCGGGTCCGCTATCGGAATCGCGCAAGCAGTCGTAGCGCTCTGGTCTTTGGTCGCGACGTGGGTCGAAGCGTACGATCACGCGGTCAGATCGGCTGTGAACAATAAGGCACTAACCAGAGAATTTGAGGGAGTCGCCCGCGCCCTTACGATCCATGACAGCGCCGCAGCCGAAATTGAACTGCGAACCCTCGAGGCGAGAGACGACGCTCAACGCGATCTTGACACTCGAGCCGGCGTCACCGAGCCGCAGAAGCGGGAAGGTATGCGCTCCGCGCTGCTGCGAACGCAACGTAAATGCGTTAGATGCGAGAAGATACCTGAGAGCATGCAGCCGACCGAGTGTGGAGTATGTGGTGACTACAACAACTGGCTATCAGGGTGGCGGTAGCTTCCCGCCTCCACCACCGAGTCAGGCGGTCCTAAGGATGATGCGTGGATACACCAAACTGAGCCAAGATGAGCAAAGAAGGTTCGTCGACCTTCTAAACGAGTACATCGGTAACCCCGGTCAGAGGCCGGTGCTCGGCTCAGGCTACGAGATGAAGATTGACGTCGGGCCGACCGGCCGCGCCTGCCCTTGTTGTGGCCGCTAGCTAGATTACAGTTGCATCGGGGGTTATTGAGCTAGGAGCTATGCCGCTCTCGGCTGAACGTCCCCATCTTCTCGTTGGAAGATTGCGCCTAGAACCACGACGGCCTGTGAAAACGATGTCGGCTACACGTCAAGTCGAAGCATCGCCGTGCGCGGCCCCGGTTTTCTCTGGGTGCTAACATCTTAGGTGGTTCTTAAGGGTGTCACCATTTTCTATTCGGATCAACCGTCGATGCATCTCTAAGTCGCCGTCGCTCTTTTCTCGACTGGTTCGAGACTCAGTGTAATTGCAAATTCATGTGGGGATGTCCTCGGGTCCAGGTGTTACTGGGAATGGGCCCCAGCCGCTACCGGCTATAGGATAGCCATTCTCGATAGCTGGCGACAACCCTAGGTCTCGACGAATCGAGTCGTAGAGCAAGAGCTCGGCGTCGTCGAATTCTTCCTTATGACTGTAGAAGACTTCGTCGTCTTCGCCGCGTTTGGTGCTTTCACCCCATATCCAACACGCATTGTAGGCGTCGTCCGCTCTTGCCAAGACCTCAGGCGACGTGTAAACACGAAGTCGCTCAATGCGCTGAAAGGCCATGCTGTTCCAGCCGAATGGGAGCGCATTCTCGGCGCCCGAAGGTGTTTCTGCAGATAGTCCCATGCCGTGATCGTAAACGGTTCGCGACATCTCACGCAGTTCTTCGTAGAACGAGACAGTTGCTTCTCGCTTGGCATCGAAGTTGCGAAGCAGGTCCTCGCGGGACCAAAGTTCCTGTTGGCGTAGTCGCTCCCTCTGCCAGGCAACTTCTTCGCGGCGATCAGAGCGGCGCTGAGTTATTGCCACGCCAACAATTGTCCCCAAGACCGAGCCAGCTAGACCTAAGGCGCCCACCACAAGCGGCACCCAAATCGGCGTCATCTGGCTACCATAAAGCCAGAGGTAGATGCTGGTCTCAGGCATGGCGCTAGCGCCTTGTCATGCACTGCGAGTGCGGGGCACGCCCGTCGCGGGCCGCGTGCTCCCAGAGAGGGAGTGCTCGTCAGTGGGCCAGTTCGGCCAAGGTTCCTAGAGCGGACCCTGCTCAACGCACCGAAGATCGTGTTGCTCAAGCCATCGACGAGCGTCGGCTAGACCGCCGCGTTCGGCAACTTCGAGTAGGTCCACCTCTCGGCGGCTTGCGGTGAGCCAATCCCACGTATCCTTGGGCAGACCAAGATGGCCTTCCGCTTCCTGGTCCTCTTCCGCGATCTCCTGGTCCGTAGCCTCCTCCTCGAGCTCTGCGAAACCTCGAAGGTCCCGGCAGCCTCGCGACCACGTGAGCTGGCGGCGTCCGTCCGAAGCTTCCTGCCACTCCCACCAGCGCGTCGTCGCGGTGGCTTCGTAGGTGTCGACGGCGTCCGCGAGGAGCTGCATAGGCGTACGGCCGCCCTGGCTGCGGCCGTGCTTCCCGGCAGCGCCCGTTACTTCGTGGGCCATCTTGGTGAAGTAGTCGGCTAGGTCCCCCTCGCCGAGCTGGGCCTTGCGCAGGTCCCAGCCGTGCTCATCGGACGCGTCGAAGCCCTTGCGCTCCAACGCGCGTTGCCAGCGGCCGAACATGCGGGCTCCGACGCCCGCGGCGACGAGCTCGGCGGAGACGTCGTCGGCGAAGGAAAGCGGCGCGTGCACGTGGACGTGCCAGCCGTTGGCGCCGTCGGTGACCTCCACGACCCGCGCCCAGCCGAGCAGCCCGCCGAACAGCGCAGAGTCCTTCGCCCAGGTCGAGCCGGAGGTGACCGCGGCCCAGGCGTAGCCCAGGACGTCCCAGCATCCCTCCTTGCCCTTGATCTCGGCGAGTTCGATCTCCTCGGCCTCGGCGGCGCGCTCGTCGACGTCCCACCCGTTGGCCTCGGCGACCTCACGGTCGGCGCGACGTTCCTCGAGCAGGTCCCGCCGACGCCGGTCAGTGGTCGAGAGGCCGAGGCGGTCTCCACGGGCATGACGCATCGTCAGGGTGAGCATGAACGCTGATCCGCCGTGCTCGTGCACCGCGCGCATCACGGCCGCGAGATCGTCAGCGCGACGGGTGGCGACCTTGACCGCGCACACCGGGCAGCTCCACACCGACCCGCAGTGCTTAAGCCCGCCATACGCCGCTGAGCGGGTGCCGTCCCTATTCGTGATCGCCCCGAGCGTCGGGCCATTGTCCGGGCCGCCGATCTTTGTGGCCGCACTGCTGCGCCCGCTTGAGCTGCGACACCTTCCGGAGCTGACGACGGCGGACCCAGCGATCCCGGCGGCGGGCCTGGGAGCGCTCCTGGCGATCCTTCTCGACGGACTCGGCACCCTTGCCCGCACCACGGCCACGCCCCGGACCTCGGCGGCCGGGAGCATCCTCGCGGCGGCGCCGTCCGGCTCGAAGACCTGTTACCCCTTTACCGAGAACCCGCCCGCTCACCGGGCACCACCCACGGTCAGAGCCGGCGCTGGCGCGCCGGCGTGGCCCGGCCCTGCCGGGCCACGCCTCCCTGCACCCCCAATGACTGCGTCGGGGGCGGGGCGGCGGACCCGGGCGGGCCTGGCCACCGCGACGACGGCAGCGACGACCTGGACCTCGGCGGCCGCCGGGAGCAGCACGAGACTCGGCCTCCGGCGGCCAGGCGCTCCGCCCTGGACCAGGGCACCGACCTCAGGAGAGCCCCCGACAGCGACGAGCTCGAGGGTGCGGGGGTGGTCGGGGCGGGGCCTCACCCACGACGACGCGCCCGAGGGCTGCCAGACCGCCCGCACAGCTGCAAGCGCCACCGGACCACACAGCCGGCGGTCATCGACGACAAGGGCGCTTGCACCCGCACGAACGGCCCGGCAGGGCAGAGCCCGCGCCGCCGAGGGAGAGACCCTGAGCTGGCTCCTGACAATGAACGGACCGTCAGGAATACTCTTCTTCAGCCGTCTCCGGGACAAGGAGACGTCATTGCTTCTAGGCCGACCACCGAAATGGATCGGGCGGACCAAGGAAGGTTGATGAGCGCAGACGACGGAGCGGGAACGTCGCCGAGTGAGGCGCACAACTCGCCCAACGACGCTCGGACAGATCAGGCAGCACTGATCGGGGCGAGCCTTGGAGCGATGATCGCTGTCGCATTGGCGGACAGTGACTGGGACACTTTCGACAGCATTGCTGGAGTGGCCTTGATCGGCGTTCTGGTCGGCTATTATCGTCCGGTTTGCCCTAGAACCGTTGGGGAGCGGGTTCGGAAGGCGAGCGCCTTCTCGGCTCTCGTTGGTCTTTGTCTCTGCATCATCCTCGCCGCTCCCGTCAAGGAGCAGTGGTTCTCCTACCATCGACTCGGCGAGGCGGCCGCACTCGAAGAGCGAGCGTTCAACAGAACTTTCCTGTTCGTCTGGCTCGGCTCTGTATTTCTCGTCATGTTGATCTGGTTGTGCGTGTGGGGCTCTCTCCGGCCAGCCCGGAAGTACCCCTATTACCGCTGGAAGGTGGAGCCCCAGAGGTTGAAGGCAGGTAAGGCGGTGCAGCGCAGGCGTTGGCGCGTCTGGCTCCGCCGGGCCTGGCCTCGACGGGACCCGTGACATACCCATGGGACTTCCGGGGGTGAGAGCACCGCGGCGGTCCGCCGGCGACTTGGACGCGGACCGGCGCAGTCGGTGGGCCTCTGGGGTGACCCGGGAGCAACTGCGGAACCACCACGGAACACGCCAGTGATCACGGCGACTGTAAGCGGCGGTCTCCGCTGGTAGATGAGTCGCGCGCCATGATCGTCTGAGATCCTGCGCAAGGACCTCCGCGCCCGGGAGCAGGCGCCCGCGTAGCGACGGGGCCCGCTCCGGCTCCGGACAACCCGTGCGGGTGTTGTCCATCCGCTCGCGGGGAACTACCGCTGCACCTCGCTCGGCGAGGCCCGAACAGTCCACCCCACGGCTGCTGTCCGGTACGTCAGGCACAGGTCCTGCCACCGACTCGACAGTCGTGCCGTTCCTGTGCCTCCCCGACCGCCGCGACGCGGTGGAGGAGGTCCCGCGATGGAAGTCGACGACGCGCTGGTGCCCGCCCTGCGCCGGGCCGCCCGTGACCTGGTGGCCCAGCGCAACATCCGCGACCTCGAGCAGATCCTCGCCGGGATCGTGCGCGCCGCGGTGGACACCGTGCACGGCGCGGACGCCGGCGGCATCTCGATGACCGAGCACGGCACCGTCACCTCGCGCAGCCCGACCAACGACGCCGTCACCAAGCTCGACGCGCTGCAGAGCGACCTCTACCAGGGGCCGTGCATCACCGCGATCGAGGAACCCTCCGAGGACGGCGTCATCGCCGCCGACGACCTCGACGGGAGCGACGCGGCGCGCTGGCCCGACTTCGCCCCGCAGGCGGTCGAGGCCGGCTACCGCTCGGTGCTCTCCACGCAGCTCAACGCGGGACCCGGGATGCGCGCGGCCCTGAACCTCTACGCCGGTGAGCCCCACGTCTTCGACACCGACGCCCGCACCACCGCCGGACTGTTCGGCGTGCAGGCCGCCCTGTTGATCTACGGCAGCGAGCAGGCGTTCCACCTGCAGCGCGCCGTCGACAACCGCGACGTCATCGGCCAGGCCAAGGGCATCCTCATGGAGCGCTTCACCGTCGACCCCGACGAGGCCTTCCAGATGCTGGTGCGCTCGTCCCAGGAGACCAACATCAAGCTCGCCGAGGTCGCCCGCTGGCTGCAGAACGAGGCGATGCAACGCCGGGAGACACGCCGCGACGCCGCGACGGACTCCAGCCGATGAGCAGCCCGAGCCTGTCACCGACGGTGCGCGCTCTTGACCGCTCCGTGCCGACGGGGGACCGTGGCAACCGTCACTGGGTGTACAAGCTGCTCGTTGACTGAACAGATCGCTCGGTGGAGCGGATGAGCTGCTGGGGGCCGCCGCTCCGATTCTCCCGACGGCCGCACCCACCACGCGCGGCCACCCGCTCCCGGCGGACGGAGACGGTCGTCATGACCGCAGACATGCAGCTCGCCCACCTGCGCCGGACCACGTTCGACCTCAACCACCGCGCCGGCGCGCGGAACCACGTCCAGGCCCTCGCCCGCATCCACGGCAGCGCCCTGGCCGTCGTCGCCGGCGCCGACAGCGCCGGGCTGACCCTGCTCGACGAGCGCTACGAGGCGTTCACGCGGGCCACCGAGGTCCCGGTGGTCGGCACGCTCGACGCACTGCAGCGCGAGGTCGACGGTCCCGCCCGGACGGTGCTCACCGAGCCCCCCGCCGACGGGGTCGTGCGCGCCACCGACCTCGCCGGCGACGACGGGGAGCGGTGGCCGGAGTTCGCCGCGCGTGCCCTCGACGCCGGCTGCCGCTCGATGCTCTCGGTGCGGGTCGAGGTCGACGGCGGCCCGCGCCTGGCCCTGAACCTGTACGGCACCGAGCCGGCGGCGTTCGACGACCGGGCCCGCCACGCCGCCGGGGTGCTCGCGATGTCGGCGGGCATGCTGCTGCTGGCCGCCGACCACACCGCGCAGCTGCAGCAGGCGCTCGACACGCGCGACACGATCGGCCGCGCGAAGGGCGTGCTCATGGAGCGCTTCGGTCTCGACCAGGACGAGGCCTTCGCGAAACTGCGCGAGGCGTCCCAGGAGACCAACATGAAGCTCTGCGAGGTCGCGCGGTGGCTCGGCGACGAGAGCGACACCATGGCCGCCCGTCGGCGCGACCTCGGGACCGGCGAGCCGGCTCCCCCCACGCCGCTCCTGCGCAGCGTCTGAGGGTCCGTTCGTCAGAGCCGAACGGCGCCGTTGACCGGCTCGTCCGGACGAGGATCGTCCGGTCCCTGGTCCGCGGACGGTGCCGCTCGTCGGCTCGCGAGTGTGGTCAGCGGTCCCGTCTCGTGCCACTCCCCCCGCGGCCGAGGCGGGATCGTCAGTTGCGGACCCGGCCGTGCGGACGACGGGCGCGCTGGTCGGGGGCCCCTGAGGCGTCTACGGTTGCCCGGTGGGGCGCGGTGGAGAAGCAGCGCAGTCGCCTCTGCGCGCGCGGGTGCGCGCGGAGGTCGACGCCTCGCGCGCCCTGAGGAGACGCGCCGAGGACCGCGCCCGGGCCCAGCGGGGCTACACCGCGACCGTCGACCGGCGCGCCCGCGCCCAGCGCGCCCGGGCCGTGAACGCCTGGCCGAGCGCGCACGGGCTCGTCGCGCACGCGGACACCCTGCGGTACGAGGACGTGCTCGCCCTCGTGCTCGAGGCGGCCACCGCGCTGTACGGCGGCTGCCGGTCGGTCAGCCTCACCAGCATCGACCAGCTCTCCGGCGACCAGTGTTCGTACAGCACGGTGGCCTCCACCGGCGAGTCGGGCGCGGTCGACGCGGCGCAGTACCGGCTCGACGAGGGCCCGTGCATCGACGCCGCGGAGATGGACCTGGTCGCGTCGGTGCGCGCCGACGACCTGGCGAGCGTCGAGGGAGCGCGGTTCTGGCCGCGGTTCTCCGAGGCCGCCGGCATGCTCGGGGTGCGCTCGTCGCTGTCCATCTCGGTGCCCTGGAGCGCCTTCCGCGTGGGCCTGCAGGCCGACCAGCACGCGGTCGGCGCCATCAACTTCTACGGCTCCGAGGCGCACGCCTTCGACCGGTCGGAGGTCCAGGCGGCCATGCTCGGCGCCTGGGTCGGCTCGATCCTCAGCGGCCGGGAGCCCGCCGAGGTCTACGAGGGCACTCCGGCCTGATCCGAAGCTGGTGCGGCCCCGACGCGGGGTGGACACTGAGCGCACGTCCTGATCGCAGGGTGAAACGGGGCCGAGGAGGCGCCGCATGGCGGTCGTGCGCGCCGACTTCAGCACCGGCGACCCGGCGCTGGCCGAGGACCTGATCCGGCGGATGTACGTCGACCAGCGCCTGACCCTGTCGGGCCGGCCGGAGCGGTTCGCCCTCGAGCACCACGCCATGGTGGTGCCCGGGCCGGGATCGGTGACGCTCCAGCAGCTGCTCCACACGCGGACGATGCGGTGCGAGGTCGAGCCGGACGCCGTGGGTGACGCCCTGATCGTGGACGTCCCGCGGTCCGGGTCGGTCGCGCTCGTCGACTGCAGCGACTTCGAGGACGTCGTCGCCGGACCGGGGGAGGTGGTCCTCGGGGCGCCGACGGGCCGGTTCGCGGGCGTCGTGGCCGGGGGGTTCGACGCGACGGTGCTGAGTCACCACGAGGTCGCCGCCCACGCCGCCGCCCGCACCGGGATCGCCGCCGACGCCGTGCGGTTCACCGGGCTCGCGCCGGTCGGGCCGCGGATCGGGTCGTCGTGGGTCCGCACCGTCGCGCACGTCCGCGACCGGGTCCTCGCCCGGGAGGACCTCGTCGACGAGCCGCTCGTGCTCGACGGCGTCCACCGTCTGCTGGCCACGGCCGTGCTGGCGACCTTCCCCAACACCGCGCTCGAAGCCCTCCGCGACCCCCGGGGCCGCGCGGGCGACGTCGGCGAGACGAGCGCCGAGCGGGCGGTGGACTTCGTGCACGCGCACGCGGGCGAGCCCGTCCGCCCCGCCGAGGTGGCCGCGCGCGCCGGCGCGCCGACCCGCGACGTCGACACGGCCCTGCGGCGCCGCCGGAACACCACCCTGGCGCGGGAGCTCTGGCTGGCGCGGATGCGGGGGGCGCACGCCGACCTGTGCGTCGGCGACCCCGCCGCGGGCGACACGGTCGCCGCGATCGCCGCGCGCTGGGGCTTCACCAGCCTCGCCCGGTTCGCCGTCGCCTACACGATGACCACCGGCGGCGAGACCCCGGAGGACACACTCCACCGCTGAACGGCCCAACTCGTTCGCCCCTGGTCTCGGTGGTTCGCCCAGTGGATACCGCTGCGGCCGCGAGGCGAATATGTTCCCAGGACGATGAACGTGGACCTGAGGCCAGTGTCCCGGCGTCACGTGCGGACCGACGATCCCGAGGTGGCGGCGGAGCACCAGCGCGCCTACGCCCGCTTCCGCCACGAGCCGATCGCGCGGGAGGGCTTCGCGTTCGAGCTGGCCGCCTCCTTCGCCGGGCCGTTCGGCGTCAGCCGGATGCGGCACACCGGACGGTTCCGCGCCTGGGTCGAGCCACCCGAGACGCTGATCGTCATGGAGGTGCTCGGCGGGGGCCTGTGGATCGCCGACCGGGACCGCGACGTCGCGGCGCGGGTGATGCTGGCGCCGCACTGGTCGCCGCACTCCGCCGGGTGGGACACCGTCGACCTGCGCATGACGACGCTCGACCTCGACGAGGTCGCCCGGGTCGGCGCCGAGATCTCGGGGCTCGAGCCGTCCGGGGTGACGTTCGGGACGATGACGCCGCGGTCGGCAGCGCTCGCCCGGTACTGGACCGACCTGGTCGACCACGTCGACCGCGCGCTGCTCGCCCACGACGAGCTGATGGAGCTGCCGCTGATGCACGCCGAGGCGATGCGCCAGCTGGTGGCCGGCGTCCTCGCCGTGTTCCCCAACAGCACCCTCGACCACCACCGCGAGCCGGACCACGAGGCGGTGGAGCCGGCGACGGTCCGCCGCGCCGTCGAGTTCATGGACGCCCACGCGCACGAGGACGTGAGCCTCACCCAGGTGGCCGAGGCGGCCCGGATGGGTCCGCGCGGGCTGCAGGCCGCGTTCCGCCGCCACCGCGAGCAGTCCCCGCTGGACTACCTGCGACGGGTGCGCATGGAGCGGGCGCACCACGACCTGCAGGTCGGCGACCCCACCCGCGGGGACACCGTGGGGGGCATCGCCGCGCGCTGGGGCTTCGCGAACGCCGGGCGGTTCGCCGTCGACTACCGGCGCGCCTACGGCCACTCCCCGAGCGACACGCTGCGTCGCTGACCCGGGTTCTTCCCGCTGTCGCGGCCGGTGGTGCACCATCGAGGGGGACAGGCCGGTTCACCCGCGAGCCGCACATCGTCACGTCTCTGTGCGGGGGACCCGATGCAGCTCGAACGCGACCTCTGGGACGTCCTCGCCGACGCCCGCCCCGACGACGACCTCGACGACCACCTCCACGACGGGCCCGACGACCCCGGGACGCGCTCGGCGTTCTCGGAGTGGCTCGGCGGCCGGGATCTCGAGCAGCTCGCCGCCGCCGCCCGCGTCGCCCGCTTCACGGGTGACTCGTTCGGCCGCCGTCTGCGTGCGGACAGGCGAGGGGAGTAGCCCGTAGACGCAGAGCGCACGAAGTGCTCGCTTGACGAGTGCCGTTCGGGGGAGGACCGTCGGTGCCGGGCCGTGAGCACGCTCGCAGCCCGGCGCGGCCGGTGGTCGATGCCCGGGCCCCGTCGGTCGCCCTCCCCCCGCGTGACCGACGGGGCTTCGCCGCGCTCGTACCGTGGCGTGCGTGGAGCCGCTCCGGATGCCCGTCGCCGCCGTGACGGTGACCGCGGCGCTCGCCGCCGCCGGGATCGCCGCGTCCATGCTGCTCGCCGGCCCGGATGGACCCGGGGCCGCGTCGACGGTCGTGCTCGCCGCCGCGCAGGTCGCGCTCCTGCTCGGTGTGCGCAGCGGCGCCGTCCGGGCGCGGCAGTTCCTGCTCGCGTGGTCGGGCCAGGCCGGCCTGACCTACCTCGTCGCGGGCGATGCGGGGGCCGAGTCCGCCCTCGTGTTCCTCGGCGTCGGGCTGGTGTTCGCGGCCGTCGTGGTGGCGGGGCTGGCCCTGTGGCGGCCGGAGCCCGAGCCGGACGCCGAGCCCGACGCCGGGCCGGACGGGCGCGGCGGCGGCACCCAGCCCCTGCCGGTCGCCGAGGGCGACTGAGGGGGCGGTGTCGGAGGGCCCGGCTACGGTCGGGGCATGACGGGGACGACGGGGGACGACGGCTCGGACGAGGGCCTGGATGACGGCCTGGGTCTCGACGAGGTGCTCCTGGCGCTGCGGCACGACCTCGTCGCCGCGCGGGGCCGTCCCGGCGAGAGCTACGGGCTCGGCGTCCGCGAGGTCGAGATCGAGCTCGCGGTCGAGGTGCGTCGCCGGCGCGCGGCGGAGGGGTCGGTGGGCGCGAAGTGGTTCGTGCTCTCCGGCGACGTCTCCGGGCGCGGCGAGCGCGAGCGCAGCGACAGCCACCGCATCCGGCTCACCCTCGGTCCGGTGTCTCCGGACGAGGACGTCGACGGCGGCACGGAGACCGCCGACGGGGTGGTCGGCCCGGCGATCGCGGGCGCGCTGCCCGAGGACGCGTGAGGGCTCAGCGCCGTCCCGGCCGTCCGGTGCGGTAGCGCCCGGGCTCGGCGAGGCGCAGGTCGCGGCGGGTGCCGTGGTCCGGGCCGATGCGGTGGGCCAGGCGCCCGCCGTGCAGCGCGACCAGGCCCTCCTGCAGCGGCTCGTGGTGGGTCGAGGCGGTCGCGTCGACGAGGGCCTCGCCGAGCACGTCGGGGCGCGCGTCGCGCCGGGCCGCGCGGTCGACGGCCTCCACCACCCAGAGGTGCTCGGGCAGGGCGGCGAGGCGGTAGAAGTCGGCCAGCGCCGGGTCGACGCCCCGCGCGCCCAGGCCCTCCAGGTAGTCGTCGCTGCGCACGACGTAGGTGCGGAACGTCAGCTCGCCCGCCGCCGCGGCCCGCGACACCGGCTCGTCGTCGTCGGCGCGGCGCAGGTAGCCCGCGAACCACAGGCGCCCGGCCGCCTCGGCGCGCTCGGCGGTCACGTAGACGGCGGGCAGGAGCGGCAGGATCGCCGTCTGCCAGGGCCGGTGGGCGTCCTCGGGCTCGGCGAAGGGGTCGTCGACCTCGAGGTAGGGGCCGCGGGCGTCGTCGTGGCGCCACAGGGTGACGCGCCGGTCGTTCCCGGGCTCGCGGCGGTAGCCGACGACGACCCAGGCGTGGCTGGTGGAGATCACGATCGGCGGGAGCTGGCTGTTGACGTAGCGGCAGAGCACCGCCCGCAGCGACAGCCGCCCGGCCTGCGGGTCGGCGCGCCGGCCGGGGGTCCCCGGCGCGGTGACCTCGTCGGCCGCCGCGTCCTCGTCGGGCGTGGCCGGCAGGTGCATCAGCCCCGGTGAGAGCCCGAGGCGCGTGGCGCCCGCGAGCATCTGCTGCACCGAGAGCCCCTCGCTGGGGATCTGCCGCCCGACGATGACGCCGCCCAGCGCCGCGTCGTGGACCTCGGCGGTGAGCCGCCGCGGCAGGCCGTGGGCGAGGTGCGCGTGGCGCAGGACCATCCAGAGCGTCGCGTGCGCGCAGCGCAGGTACTCGGCGTCCTGGCTGAGGAAGGGCATCGCGCTGATCCACAGCGGCGTCCCGAACAGCGACACCCGCTCGGTCGCCTCGCAGCGGATCGCGTCCTCGAGACCGCGCGGCGGCGCGATCATCGTGCGCCCCACCGGCGTCGAGGGGAGCGGGCGCAGCACGACGTAGCCGCGGTAGGCCTCCTGGCGCAGCCGGGAGAGGTCCTCGGGCACGTCGTCGGTGAACAGGTGCCAGCGGTGGCAGACCGACGGCCGGCGGCGGAACAGCTGCCCGTGGAACGCGCCGTGCTCGCTGCGCCAGTCCGGGTCGAGGTGGCGCTGCTCGACCACGACGCTGCGCACCCCGTGCTCGCGCGCGATCGCGACGATGCGCCGCAGCGGGCGGCTGCCCTCGGCGCCGGCGTAGAAGTCGACCAGCTCGTCCCAGGCACCGGGCACGGTGACGTCGTAGACCGCGCCCGCCGAGTCGTCGGGCGACCAGGACAGGAACGACCAGGTCACCGCGCCGCCGTCCTAGTGCAGGCGGACGCCTTCGGTGTCGACCTCCGCGCGCAGCTCGGCGTCACGCACCCGCGCGAGGTCGGCCCGGTAGCGCTGTTGCAACGTCGGATCGTCGAGGTGGAGCCGCGCCGCGAGGTCGCCCGCCGGCTCGCCCGGCTCGACGATGCGGCGGCGTCCGGTGCGGGGTGTCCCGTCGCCCGTGTCGTGGGCCATGGCGTCTCCCGGGGGATGTCGTCCGTCCCCAGGCTACCGGCGCGGGGGCACCGCGGATACGGGACGACGAGCACGGCGTCACCGTAGCCGCGGCCCCCGACGGCCCCGGGCTCACTTCCCGAGCGAGGCGTCCAGCGTGATCGTGGTGCCCGCGAGCGCCTTCGAGACCGGGCAGGTCTGCTCGGCGGTCTTCGCCAGCTCCTGGAACTTCGCGTCGTCGAGGCCGTCGACGTCGGCGCGCAGCGTGATCGCGATGCCGCTGATCTCGAAGCCGCCGCCCTTGGCGGGCGACAGGGTGACCTCGGCGCTGACGTCGATGGAGTTCGCGGTGAGCTTCTCGCCGCCGAGCACCCCGGAGAGGTTCATGGCCAGGCACGAGGAGTGCGCCGCGGCGATGAGCTCCTCGGGGCTGGTCTGGCCGTTCGGGTCCTCGGCGCGGGTCGGGAACGAGACGTTGAACTGGCCGGCGTTGGACGAGTCCAGGGTCACGTGACCCGTCCCGTCCTGCAGGCCGCCTTCCCAGTGCGTGGTCGCGTCGCGGCTCGGCATCGTCGCCTCCTGAGGGTGCGTGGGTGTCAGCTGGCGGACGACTCCCCGTCGACGCCGCGGAACGCGACCGTCGAGGCGGTGATCGTCCGGAGGAGAACGATGAGCTCGTGGCGCGCGCGGTCGTCGAGACCGAGGGCGCAGCCGATCGTGGTGGGCACGTGGGCGACCCGCTCGCGCAGGGCGCGACCGGTGTCGGTCAGGTGCACCGTGACCGTGCGCTCGTCGCGGGGATCGCGGCGCCGCTCGACGAAACCGGCACCCTCCAGCCGCTTGAGCAGCGGCGAGACGGTGCCGTAGTCGAGCGCCAGCGCGGCACCGACGTCCCGGACCGTCCGCGGCTCGGACTCCCAGAGGATCAGGAGGACGAGGTACTGCGGGTAGGTCAGCCCCAGCTCGGCGAGCAGGGGGCGGTAGACGTCGGTGACCGCGCGGGACGCCGAGTAGAGCGCGAAGCAGGCCTGCTCCGACAGGAGCAGGTCGTCCTGCGCGCCCTCGTCGGTGCTCATCACGCTGAACCTAGCGCACGATCACATCGTGCACAATTTATCGACGGACCTGCTTGCGGCCGGTCACCTTGTTGTAGATCACCAGCAGGATGATCGCGAAGATGATCGAGCCGATCCACCCGAGCGGGTTGGACAGCTCGATGCGGCCGCTGAACAGCGAGAACACCAGGCCGCCGACGACCGAGCCCAGGATGCCCAGCCCGATGGTGGCGAGGATGCCGATGTTGTCCTTGCCGGGGACCAGCGCGCGGGCGATGAAACCGACGATGAGTCCGAAGACGATCCAGCCGAGGATGGTGAGGATCATGTGTCCTGCTCCGTTCCGGGAGTACGAGCCGTGCGACGGCCACTTTCCCGGGTATCCGCGGGCTCAACCAGTGTCGTCAGCCGGTTTTCGACGTTTGCCTGTTCTTCATCCGACGGCGCCCGTGACGGGGACACCGGCCGCCGCGCCCGCCTCGGTCGTCAGATCCACGAGGTCGAACACGCGCATCGACGCCGCGCGCCCGGCCGAGCAGGTCAGCGGCGTGGGTGAGGCGACCCACCGCTCGCGCACGACCACGGTGACCGGACCCCGCTCCGGGCCGCCGTCGAGGCGCACCGCGGTCGCGCCGTCGTCCCGCGCCTCGACACCGAGGACGCGCAGCGCGTCGATGTGCGGCTCCCGGAGCACCAACCGGGCGTGGTGCTGGGCCGCCTGGGCCGGCGGGGTGAGGAACGACCGCCCGCGAACCCAGACCGTGTCGACCTCGCCCGCGGCGTAGCGCTCGACGACCGCGACCGCCTCGGTGGCGGGCACGCGGCCGAGCACCAGGCCGTGGGGGAGCAGGACGACGTTGGCGGCGAAGCGGTCGCCGCCGGTGTGCGTGGTCTCCCAGGTGCGCTCCGGGTAGGGGCCGGCGAGCTCCGCGGCGACCGGGCGCCCGCGCATCGCGCAGCACGCGTCGTGGCGGCCGTGCGCGCAGACGAGGTAGATCGGCTCCGGCGACGGCGTGGTCACCGCCTCGACATCCGCGAGGGCCGCCGGCAGCTCGTCGGGCGAGCCGACCCGGCCCCAGCGGACCGACTCCGCCCCGGGCGTCGTGTCCACCACGGCGAACCGGCCGCGGTCGGCGAGCGGCTCGCCGCGCAGGCGCGGGCGGCGGATCAGCTGGAAGCGCGCGCCGCGGGCACGGCAGAAGGCGTCGATCGCGTCGACGACCTCCGGCGCGTAGCCCGCGTCGCCGAGCGCCTGGTGGCCCCACGGTCCGGGATGCTCGACGAGCAGCCAGCACCGGGCCGGCGGTGCGGTCGCGACGAACGGGTCGTCGCGGTCCCGGGCGGCGTCCGAACAGCGGAAGCCACCGGACTCGGTCGAGGTCATCTCCAAGTCATACCCCGCGCGGGCGCCGGTGGACACCCGTCGCGGGGCACCGAGGTGAGGGTGACCTCACTCCGGGACG
Source organism: Actinomycetospora flava (assembly GCF_037400335.1). Taxonomy (NCBI): domain Bacteria; kingdom Bacillati; phylum Actinomycetota; class Actinomycetes; order Pseudonocardiales; family Pseudonocardiaceae; genus Actinomycetospora; species Actinomycetospora flava. The sequence goes on along the minus strand of NZ_JBBEGM010000007.1, from coordinate 170,482 downwards.
AGGACGCCCTCCTTGAGCAGCCGGCGGACGACGACCGCGCCGTCCTCGGGCGTGACCCCCGGCAGCTCGCCGGCGGTGGCCGTGCGCCCGTCGAGCAGGCGCCCGACCGCGGCGCGGGTGCCCGCGGGGAGGGTCAGGGTGCGGTCGGCCAGCTCGAGCACGACGCTCTCGTCGTCGGCCCCCGGCCGGAGCCGGTGGTGCAGGCCGCGCCGCAGGCGCACGGCGGTCGTCGCGTCCGCCGAGGTCGCCGCGGCGGCCTGGACCAGCGGGGCGACCGCCTCGGGGCGGTTGCCCGTCCAGGCGCGGCGGCGCAGGCGGCGGGCGACGCCCTCGGCGCGCGCGGGGTCCGGCGTCGCGAGGGTCTCGGCCAGCCGCGCGGCGATCGTCTCGACGTGCGGGGCGAGCGCCGCCGGGTCGGACGCGTCGATCCCCAGCGGCAGCGACCCGCGCAGCTCGGGGTCGGCGGTGAGCGCGTTGACCAGCGCGTCCACGACCGCCCAGCGGGTGAGGACGTGCACGCCGATCGTCAGGTGCGCGCTGACCTCGCCCTGCGCGGTCGCCGAGTGCAGGTAGCCGCGCGGGAGGTACAGCGCGTCGCCGGGCTCGAGGACCTCGTCGATGAGGGGGTCCTCGCCGGCCCGGGCGGCCACGGCGTCGGCGTGGTCGTTCCAGGGCTGGGAGCGCAGCGGGTCGGGGTGCACGGGCGCGTGGACGTGCCAGCGCTTGGTGCCCGCGACCTGCAGCACGAAGACGTCGTGGACGTCGTAGTGGGCCGAGAAGCCCTGCGACGACGCCGGCGTGACGTAGGCGTTGGTCTGGGCGGGGTGCCCGAGCTCGGTGGCGAGCGCGGTGACGAGGTCGGCGACCGGGGCCCAGGTGCGGTGCACGCCCTGCAGGACGACGGTGTGGCCGTCGGCGAACAGCGCCGCGACGCGGTCGTCGTGGATCTGGTCGGACACCTCGGCGCCGACCCCGCCCTCGCCGGTGAACTGCCGCGAGTCCACCACGGTGCCCTGCTTGGCGATCCGCAGGAACGGCGTGCGCAGCCCGCGCCGCGAGAGCAGCTCGTCGACGGCGCCGAGGTCGAAGAGGTCGCCGAACGCCGGCGGGTCGTCGGCGTCGGCGTGCTTGGCCAGGTCCGCGGCCCGCGACAGGCGGGCCTCACGGCCCCAGGCGGCCGCGGCGAACTCGTCGAGGTCCCCGGCGACGAGGCGCCGCAGCGCCGGGCGGTCCGGGGACCGCCCGGCGAACGACTCGGTCGTCACGAGGCCTCAGGCCCCGCCGTCGGCGCCGCCGTCGGAGCCGCCACCGCGGGCGCCGCCGTCGGCCGGGCCGTGGCCGGCACCGCCGTCGGCGCCGCCGTCCGCGCCGCCGTCCGCGCCACCGTCGGCACCGCCGCCCGCCGCGCCGCCGTCGGCCGGGCCGTGGCCGGCACCGTGGTCGGCGCTGCCGTCCGCACCGCCGTCGGCGCCGCCGTCCGCGCCACCGTCGGCACCGCCGCCCGCCGCGCCGCCGTCGGCCGGGCCGTGGCCCGCGCCGTGGTCCGCGCCGCCGTCGGCGCCGCCGTCCGAGCCGCCGCCGGCAGCTCCGCCGTCGGCCGGGCCGTGGGTGATGTCGTCGTCGTTCACGTCGGTCTCCTGAGGAGTCGGGTCGACCCGGGGGAAACTCGGGCCGGTGGTGGGTCGCGAGCACGCTGCTCCGACGACGCAGGCCGTACCCGGCCGGGGGTGATCTCACGCGCGGGTGACCCCGGTGGCGTGGTGTCGTCGGCGAGCCGCTGGCATCGTCTCTCGCCATGACCTCGGAGGGAACCGTCGGCACGCTCGTCCTCCTGCGCCACGGCCAGAGCGACTGGAACGAGAAGAACCTGTTCACCGGGTGGGTGGACGTCGCGCTCTCGCCGAAGGGCGAGCAGGAGGCCCGCCGCGGTGGGGAGCTGCTCGCCGAGGCCGGCCTCCTGCCCGACCTGGTGCACACCTCGCTGCTGCGCCGGGCCATCAACACCGCGAACCTGGCCCTCGACGTCGCCGACCGCGGCTGGATCCCGGTGCGGCGTGACTGGCGCCTGAACGAGCGGCACTACGGCGCCCTCCAGGGCAAGGACAAGAAGCAGACGATGGAGGAGTACGGCGAGGAGCAGTTCCAGATCTGGCGTCGCTCCTACGACACCCCGCCGCCACCGATCGACCCCGACGACCCTTATGCGCAGACCGGCGACCCCCGCTACGCCGACCTCGGCGATGCGCTGCCGCGCACCGAGTGCCTCGCCGACGTCCTCGAGCGCCTGCTGCCCTACTGGCAGTCCGCGGTCGTGCCGGACCTGCGCGCGGGGCACACCGTGCTCGTCGCCGCGCACGGGAACTCGCTACGTGCGGTGGTCAAGCACCTCGACGGCGTCGACGACGCGACGATCGCCGGGCTCAACATCCCGACCGGGATCCCGCTGCGCTACGACCTCGAGACCACCCCCGACGGCGACCTGCGCCCGACCAACCCGGGCGGGACCTACCTCGACCCGGACGCGGCGCAGGACGCGATCGCGGCGGTGGCGAATCAGGGCCGGTAGCAGCCCTCCCAGATGAACGGCGGCCGAACGGCAGGCCAACCCTGTCGCCCGGACGCGTTGGACAGCTCACGAGGAGCGCACGGTCGGGGTCGCGACGGCCCTACCATCGGCAGATGTGACCGTCCCCGTGCTGGTGGCCGTCGTCGTGGCCCTCCTGGCCGCGGCGATCGGCGCCGTCGCCGGGGCCGCCGTCGCCCGCCGGCGGCGTGACGAACCGGTGCGCCAGCGCGCCCGCGGCGTGCGCGGCCCGACGGTGGCCGAGCTCCTGGCGCGGCTGGTGCGCCGCTCCCAGTCGGGCATCGCCGTGGTCAACCGCTTCGGCGACGTCGTGCTCGCCAACGAGCGGGCGGAGTCGCTCGGCGCGGTGGTCGACGCCCGCCCCGACCCGCGGATCGCCGCGGCGGTCGAGCGCGTCGTGGCCGGCGGCGAGCCCGCCGAGGTCGACCTGTCGCCCGCCACCTATCCGCCCGGCTCGACGCCGCAGACGATCGTCGCGCAGGTCCGCCCGCTGGGGGACGGCTTCGTCGTCGTCGACGCCACCGACACCTCGGCGGCGGTCCGGCTGGAGGCCGTGCGGCGCGACTTCGTCGCCAACGTCGGCCACGAGCTCAAGACGCCGGTCGGGGCGCTCGCCGTGCTCGCCGAGGCCGTGCTCGACGCCGACGACCCCGACGAGGTCGCCCACTTCGCCACGCGCATCCTCAACGAGTCCCACCGCCTCGGCGCCCTGGTCACCGAGCTCATCGCGCTGTCCCGGCTGCAGGGCGCCGACCGGCTGCCCGAGCTCGTCCGGGTCGACGTCGACGAGGTGCTCACCGAGGCGCTCAAGCGGGTGCGGGTGCCCGCCGAGGCCGCGAGCGCCGCGGGCACCGAGGAGGCCCCGGACCCGCGCGAGCGCTTCCTGCTCGACGCGCCGAGCGGGCTCGAGGTCGCGGGCGACCGCACGCTGCTGGTCACCGCGCTGTCCAACCTGCTCGAGAACGCCGTCGCGTACTCGCCCGAGGGGGCGTCGGTGTCGGTGCGCCGGCGCCGGCAGGGCGACCGCATCGAGATCTCGGTGACCGACCGCGGCATCGGCATCGCCCCCGAGCACCAGCAGCGCGTGTTCGAGCGCTTCTTCCGCGTCGACCCGGCGCGCTCGCGCGCCACGGGCGGGACGGGGCTCGGGCTCGCCATCGTCAAGCACGTCGCCGCCAACCACGGCGGCGAGGTCCGGCTGTGGAGCCAGCCCGGCGTGGGGTCGACCTTCACGCTCCGGGTGCCCGCGGCCCCCGTCGACGACGCCGACGACGGCGACGCCGACCTCGAGGCCGACCTGGCCCTCACCACGGCGGGGTCCGGACCGGACCCGGCCCCGTCCGCCACCGGAGGTTCCCCATGACCCGCGTGCTCATCGTCGAGGACGAGGAGTCCTTCGCCGACCCGCTGGCCTACCTGCTGCGCAAGGAGGGCTTCGAGACCTCGGTCGCGGGCACCGGCGCGGCGGCGCTCGACGACTTCGAGCGCCACGGCGCCGACATCGTCCTGCTCGACCTCATGCTCCCCGGCATGAGCGGCACCGACGTCTGCAAGGCGCTGCGCCAGCGCTCGTCCGTGCCGGTGATCATGGTGACGGCCCGCGACGCGGAGATCGACAAGGTGGTCGGGCTCGAGCTCGGCGCCGACGACTACGTCACCAAGCCCTACTCGGCCCGCGAGCTCATCGCCCGCGTCCGGGCGGTGCTGCGCCGCGGCCAGGACGGCGAGCCCGAGAGCGGGGCGGCGAACGGCGTCGCGGGCGAGCGCCAGCTCCTCGAGGCCGGCCCGATCCGCATGGACGTCGACCGCCACGTCGTGAGCGTCGAGGCCGAGGGCCGCAGCGTCGAGGTGCCGCTGCCGCTCAAGGAGTTCGACCTGCTCGAGTACCTCCTGCGCAACGTCGGCCGGGTCCTCACCCGGGCCCAGCTCATCGACCGGGTGTGGGGCGCGGACTACGTCGGCGACACCAAGACCCTCGACGTCCACGTCAAGCGGCTGCGCGCGAAGCTCGAGCCCGAGCCGTCGGCGCCGCGGCACCTGGTCACGGTGCGGGGTCTGGGCTACAAGCTGGACGCCTGAGCGCCACCGTTAGACTGCGGCCCGTGCGACTCGGGGTGCTGGACGTGGGGTCGAACACCGTGCACCTGCTGGTGGTCGACGCCCAGCGCGGCGGTCACCCGACGCCGACCCACTCCACCAAGACGGCGCTGCGTCTCGCCGAGCACCTCACCGAGGGCCGGCTCGAGGACGCGGGGGCCGACGCGCTGGTGGAGGCGACGGCCGACGCGCGGGCGCAGGCCATCGACCTCGGCTGCGAGGACCTGCTGGCGTTCGCGACGTCCGCGGTGCGCGACGCCTCCAACTCGCCCGCCGTGCTCGAGCGCGTGCGCGAGGAGGCGGGCGTCGACCTGCAGGTCCTCTCGGGCCCGGACGAGGCGGCGCTGACGTTCCTCGCCGTGCGGCGCTGGCTGGGCTGGTCCGCGGGCCACCTGCTGGTGCTCGACATCGGCGGCGGCTCGCTGGAGATGGCGGTCGGCCGCGACGAGGCGCCGGTGCACGCGATCTCGGTGCCGCTGGGGGCCGGCCGGCTCACGCGCGACTGGTTCACCACCGACCCGCCGCAGCGCAGCGAGCTCAAGTCGCTCACCGAGTACGCCCACGAGGTGCTGGCCCCCGCGGCGAACACGCTGCTCGGCGAGGGCCCGCCGGACCGCGCGGTGGTCACCTCCAAGACCTTCCGCTCGCTGGCCCGCCTCACGGGCGCCGCGCCGCGCAGCGCGGGACCGCGGGTGCGGCGGCGGCTGAGCGCGGCGGGCCTGCGTCAGGTCGTGGCGTTCATCTCCCGCATGAGCTCGTCGGACCTCGCGGAGCTCGAGGGCGTGTCCGCCAGCCGCAGCCACCAGCTCGTCGCCGGCGCGATCGTCGCGCACGAGGCGATGACGGCGTTGGGCCTGGAGGAGGTCGAGGTCTGCCCCTGGGCGCTGCGCGAAGGGATCATCCTCGGTCGTCTCGACCAGCTCCAGCCGGGCGGTGGGATGCTGTCGACCGACGGTCCCCTCGCGACTGGACGACCGACACTGCACGAGGCACGGTAGGTGTCGTGAACAGGGACGACGGGCCCCGACCAGGCACCCAGCGCAGTGTGGCCGAGCTGTTGGCGGCCTACAGCGCGGAGTCCCAGCAGCCCCGGCGTCGCCGTTCCGACGAGCCGGCCGAGGGCACCGGGCAGGAGCCGCCCCGCGCGCCCGAGCCCGCGCCGCCGGCGACCGGTGGGTACGACACCTCGTCCACGGGCGGCTACGACACCGCGTACTCCGGCGGCTACGACACCGGCGGCCACGACGCCTACACCGGCGGGTACCGGTCGGGCGGCTACGACACCGGCGGCTACCTGGGACAGGACCCGTACGGCACGAGCTACGACTCCTACGGCAGCGGCTACGACGGCCAGGGCTACGGCAACCCGTCCTACGACGGCCAGGGGTACGGCGGCGGGTACGGCACCGTCCGCAACGGCTACGCGGGCACCGAGTACCCGCCCCGCGACCCGTGGGCGGGCGCGCCCGCCGCGCCGTCCGGCCCGCCCGCGCCCCCGCCCGGCCCGCCGCCGGGACCGCCCCCCGGGCCGCCGCCCCAGCCGGCCCAGCAGGCCCAGCAGCCTCCGGTCACCGGCACCCAGGCGTTCGGCGCCCCGCCGCGTCCCCCGCAGCAGCCGACGCAGCAGCCCCCGCCGCCCCAGCAGCCCCCGCGCCCGCCCGGTGTGCCCGCCGCGCGGGCCGGCGACGGCGGCCCGTCGACCGCGGTCGCGCCGGCGCCCCTCGGCGCCCCGCCGCCGCGCGGGGGTGCGCTCGACGACGACCGCGCCGGTCCGCCGACCGCGGCGTCGGCGATGGCCCGCCCCGACCTCGACGACGATCTGCACGACGACGACCTCGACGACGACGATCTCGACGACCGGTTCGACGACGAGCGCGACGACGTCCCCGCGGGCCTCGGGCGCGCGCCCGGCCGCACGCGCTTCTCCGACGACGTCGACGAGGACGGGTACGACGACCTCGACGAGGAGCCGGAGCCCCCGCGCAGCTCGGCCCGCGACTGGGCGGTCATGATCGTCCAGCTGGTGCTGGGCGCGCTGCTCGGCGCCGTGCTGTGGACGGTCTTCTCCTACCTGTGGCAGGAGCAGCCCGTCGTCGCGCTCGTGCTCGCCGCCGCCGCGACCACGGGGCTGGTGTTCGGGGTGCGGGCGCTGCGGCGATCCGACGACCTGCAGACCACGGTGCTGGCGGTCGTCGTCGGGCTGGTCGTCACGGTGTCCCCGGCCGCGATCGTGCTGCTGAGCCGCTGATCCGTGGTCTCCCGCCCGTCCCCTCGCGGGGGTCCGCCCGTCGCGCTGTCGACCGCGTCCGTGTTCCCCGAGGACATGGACTCCGCGTTCGAGATCGCCGCCGAGCTGGGCTACGACGGCGTCGAGCTCATGGTCTGGACCGACCCGGACAGCCAGCGGCTCGCGTCGGTGGCCCGCGCCTCGGAGCGCACCGGGATGCCGGTGCTCGCGGTGCACGCGCCGTGCCTCGCGATCACCCAGCGGGTGTGGACGCCCGACCCCGCCGAACGCCTGCGCCGCAGCGCCGTGCTGGCCGCGAGCCTCGGCGCCCCCACCGTCGTGCTGCACCCGCCGTTCCGCTGGCAGCGGCGCTACGCGCTCGGGCTGGCGCGCCAGGTCGACGAGCTGGAGCGCGCCCACGGCGTGCGCATCGCGATGGAGAACATGTTCCCGCTGCGCCGCGGGCGGCTGCGGTGGTCGAGCTACACGCCGGGCCACGACCCGACGAAGCCCGGCGCGCGGTGGTACACGCTCGACCTCTCCCACACCGCCACGGCGGCCGACGACGCCCTCGCCCTGCTCGACCGCATGGGTGACCGCCTGGTGCACCTGCACCTCGCCGACGGCACCGGCCTGGACCGCGACGAGCACCTCGTCCCCGGCCGCGGCACGCAGCCGTGCGCCGAGGTGTGCCGGCGCCTCGGGGCGGCGGGGTTCGACGGCACGGTCGTCGTCGAGATCAGCACCCGGCGGGCGCGCTCCCGCAACGAGCGGCTCGACATGCTCGCCGAGTCGCTGCTGTTCGCGCGCCTGCACCTGGGCACCGACCTGCCGCGCTCGCCGGTCTGAGCCCCTGGGGCAGGATCGCCCCATGAGCAGCCCCGAGACCACCACCGTGGCCGTCCTGGGCGGCGGGAAGATCGGCGAGGCCCTGCTGGGCGGGCTGGTGTCCGCCGGCCGCGACCCCGGGTCGCTCCTCGTCGTCGAGACCGTCGCCGCCCGGGCCGCCGAGCTCACCGACCGGTACGGGATCGCGGCCGTCGACGCGCCGGAGGCCGCGCGCCGCGCCGACGTGCTCGTCGTGGCCGTCAAGCCGGGCGACGTGCTCACCGCGCTCGACCAGGTCCGCGACGTCCTGGCGCAGCGGGACCGCCCGACCGTCGTCTCGCTGGCCGCGGGCATCCCCACGGCGGCGATCGAGGCGCGGCTGCCGGAGGGCGTCCCCGTCGTCCGGGTCATGCCCAACACCCCGATGCTCGTCGGGCGCGCGATGTGCGTGCTCTCGCCGGGGTCCGCGGCCGGGGAGACGGAGCTCGCCGCGGCCGAGGAGCTGCTCGCGGCCGTCGGGCGCACGGTCCGCGTCCCGGAGGCGCAGCAGGACCTCGCGACCGCGCTGTCGGGCTCCGGGCCGGCCTACGTGTTCCTGCTCGCCGAGGCGATGATCGAGGCCGGGGTGACGCTGGGTCTGGCGCGCCCGGTCGCGACCGAGCTGGTCACCGCCACCGTCGAGGGCGCGGGCGGGCTGCTCACCACGCCGGGCAGCGACGGCCGCGAGGGGGCGGCGCCGCACCCGGGTCTGCTGCGCGAGGCCGTGACGTCGCCCGGCGGCACCACCGCGGCCGCGCTCTCGTCGCTCGAGGCCGACGGGCTGCGCGCCGCGCTCGCGCGCGCCGTCACCGCCGCCCGCGACCGCTCGGTGGCGCTCGGCCGGCAGTACGGGTGACCGCCGGCTGATCGCGACGGGCGGACGGGAGGGATCCGTTCGTCGTGACGAGATCGTGTCGGGCGGTCACGGCGTGGACGCTTGACGCGCGATCCTGCACGGCCGCCGCACGAGCGGGTGAGGTCGAACCAGACGTCACACGCGTCCCGCTACCCTCACCCGCACAGCACGGCGTGTCGAACCGTCGGGAGGGGAAGCCCGGCGGCACGGCCTGTGCTCGAAAGGCGTGAGACCCATGCCCAACAACACGACGGGCCCCGGCCCGCGGCGGGCGGACGGAGACAACCTGGCGAGGGTGCAGTTCCTGACCGTCGCCGAGGTCGCCGCCGCCATGCGGGTGTCGAAGATGACCGTGTACCGGCTGGTGCACAACGGGGAGCTGCCTGCGGTCCGGGTGGGCCGCAGTTTCCGGGTGCCCGAGGACGCCGTCCACGAGTACCTGCGCGGCTCCTACTTCGACGCGGGATAGGCCGGCTGCGGCGAGACGATCGCCGCACCCCTCCACACCGGCCGTCACGGCGACGGCCGGTACGGTGGTGTGTCTGCGACCGGACGGTCGCCTGCTGACATCAAGAGCGGTTCACGAGAGGTTTCCTATGGGTTCGGTCATCAAGAAGCGTCGCAAGCGGATGTCGAAGAAGAAGCACCGTAAGCTGCTGCGCAAGACCCGCGTGCAGCGTCGCAAGCTCGGCAAGTAGGGCCGGGGTCCCGGCTCCCCGCCGGAAGGGCCCGCCCGTCCGCGAGACCGCAGGAGATGCCAGCTCATGTCGGAGGCGCCGTCCGTCGTCCTCGTCACCGGTGTCAGCCGCTTCCTCGGCGGCCACCTGGCGGCACGGCTCGCCGCCGACCCGTCGATCGAGCGGGTGCTCGGGGTCGACACGACGCCGCCGTCGCGTGAGATGCGGCGGCGGATGGGCCGCGCGGAGTTCGTGCGGGTGGACATCCGCAACCCGCTGATCGGCAAGGTCATCTCCACGGCGAAGGTCGACACCGTCGTCCACGCATCGCTCTCGGGCAACCCGGCGCAGGCCGGGGGCCGCTCGATGATGATGGAGATGAACGTCATCGGGACGATGCAGCTGCTCGCGGCCTGCCAGCGTTCCGACACGGTGCGGCGCCTGGTGGTCAAGTCCACCAGCGCGGTCTACGGCGCGAGCCGACGCGACCCCGCGACGTTCACCGAGACCACCGAGCCGAAGGCCATCCCGCCCGGCGGCTACGCCAAGGACGCCGTCGAGATCGAGGGCTACGTCCGGAGCTTCTCGCGGCGGCGCCCCGACATCCCGGTGACGACGCTGCGGTTCGTCAACCTCATCGGGCCGCGGATCGACACGTCGTTCGTGCGGTACTTCTCGCTGCCGGTGGTCCCGGTGGTGATGGGCTACGACGCCCGGGTGCAGCTGCTGCACGAGGAGGACGCGGTCGCGGTGCTGGAGCGGGCGGCCGCGCAGGACCTGCCCGGCGTGTTCAACGTCGGTGCGGCCGGGGTGCTGATGCTCTCCCAGGCCATCCGCCGCGCGGGCCGGGTGCCGCTGCCGATCCCGCAGCCCGCGGTGCCGCTCGTCGGACGGTTCACGCGGCGGGCCCGGCTCGTGGACTTCTCGCCCGAGCAGCTGCGCCTGCTCAACTTCGGCCGTGTCGTCGACACGACGAAGCTGCAGGAGGAGTTCGGCTTCACTCCGCGCTGGACGACGGTCCAGGCGTTCGACGACTTCGTGGCCGGGCGCAACCTGCGTCCGGTGATCGACCCGGCGACCTGGGGCCGGGCCCAGGACGCCGCGCTCACCGTGGCCCGTGCCCTGCCCTCCGGCACGTGACCGGCCCGCTCGACCCCGACCGTCCGTCCGCCCCGCGTTCCACCAGAGGTGACGTCATGCCCGAGGCCCGGGTGATCCCGCTGCGCTCCGACGGCGGACGCCCCCGACCCCGCTCGCGCCCCGCGCCGCGGCGGGCGAGCCGCCCGGGTGTCGGGTCCCTGCAGGAGCGCACCGCGGCCGCGCGCGGCCTGGAGCCGGGGAGCACCGGCGAGGTGGAGGCCGTGGACGTGGCCGGGACCGGCGCCGAGGTGACGACCCTGCCGGCGGCCGAGGGGCCGACCGATCTCGAGGCGCGCGTCGCCGAGGTCGGCGAGTTCCTCCAGCGCCGCGTGACGGGCCGCTACACCGTCGACGACTTCGGCTTCGACCGCGACCTCACCGAGCACGTGGTGATGCCGCTGCTGCGCCCGCTCTACGAGCACTGGTTCCGCGTGGAGACCATCGGCACCGAGAACGTGCCGGTCTCCGGCGGCGCGCTGCTGGTGGCCAACCACTCCGGCACGCTGCCCCTCGACGCCCTGATGACCACGGTCGCGGCCCACGACGACCTGCCCGTGCCGCGCCACCTGCGGATGCTCGCCGCCGACCTCGTGTTCGGCCTGCCCGGTGTCGGCGCCGCCGCCCGCAAGGCGGGGCACACGCTGGCCTGCAACGCGGACGCCGAGGCCCTGCTGTCGTCCGGCGAGCTCGTCGGCGTCTGGCCCGAGGGCTTCAAGGGCATCGGGAAGAACTTCGCCGACCGCTACAAGCTGCAGCGCTTCGGGCGCGGCGGCTTCGTCTCGGCGGCGCTGCGCTGCGGCGTGCCGATCATCCCGTGCTCGATCGTCGGCGCCGAGGAGATCTACCCGAAGATCGGCGACCTCGGCCCGATCGCCCGCCTGCTCGGCGTGCCGTACTTCCCGATCACCCCGACCTGGCCGCTGCTGGGCCCGCTCGGCCTCGTGCCGCTGCCCTCGAAGTGGTACATCGAGTTCGGCGAGCCGATCCCCACCGACGCCTACGAGCCCGGTGCGGCCGACGACCCGATGCTGGTGTTCAACCTGACCGACCAGGTGCGCGAGAACATCCAGCAGACCCTCTACCGCCTGCTGGCGGGCCGCCGGAACGCGTTCCTGGGGTAGCGGCGGGCGGGCGACACGTCGCCGTGCGAGCGATGCGGCATCGCCGGCGTCCCACGCCAGGAACGCCACATCCTCGGTGACGCGACACGCCGGGCGTCGCGACGCACGGGGTGTTGTCAGCCTGGCGGCCACGCTGACGTTGAACGTCAGAAAAGGCCCCTCGATCATGCGGGGACCCGGCGTCGCTGGTTCCTCGACGACGGTAGCGAGCGCCGCCGCACCGCCCCGCTTCAAGGGGCCCGGCCCGCTCGGCCATCACGGTCGAACGCCCACTTCGGCCATCACGGTCGAACGCCCACTTCGGTTTCGCCGGCGCGTCCGAGCGCCGTCGTCACCACGACGTCCGGCTCGACGTCGTGGGCGATACCGACGACCGTCGGCTGCCACAGCTCGGCTGGCTCGCGGCCCCGTGCAGCGGATCAGCCCGTCGGTGTCGGGGGTCGGCGGTAGTCTGGGGTCGTGTTCGAACAGGTGTTCGCATCGCTGCCGGAGGGGCTCGCCGACGCCCCTCCCGGCGCGGCGCTGGGTGCCCTGTTGGAGCAGATCGACCCGCGGGCGGTGTCGCCGCACGACACGGTGACCCTCGCGGCGGCGTGGCGCCGCCAGCTGTCGCATCACGAGGCCCGGTTCGCGCTCGCTGCCCGCGAGGTGGCGCGGGCCGACCCCGCCCGGCCGGGAGGGCGGAGTGAGGGCTACGGCGAGTTCAGCACCGACGAGTTGCGGGTGCTGCTGTGCGAGTCCCGCACCCGGGTGTCAAAGCTGCTGGGACAGGCCGACACCGCGATCGCGGCGATCCCCGAGCTGTGGGCGGCGTGGGACGCCGGGTTGATCGATACCGACCGGGTGCGGATCTGTGTCACCTGGACCTCGTCGCTGTCGGCCGAGCACGCCCGCCAGGTGGTGGTGCGGGTGCTGCCCGAGGCGCCGCGGCTGACGCTGTCGGGATTGATCGAGCGCATCAAGGCGCTGGCCACCAGTCTGGACCCGCAGTGGGCGGCCAAACTCTACGACAACGCGCGCCGGCAGCGGCGGGTGCGGGCGCGGCGCACCGAGTCGGGCACGCTGAACCTGTCGGGGCTCGACCTGCCCCTGGATGCCGGGGCGCTGTCGGCCGCGCACGTCGAGTCGCTGGTGTTCCGGGCGAAGGCGGCGGGTCACCCGGGGCTGATCGACACCATCCGCGCGGATGTCTACCTCGCGCTGCTCGGCCCCCGCCCGCAGGGCTGGGACGACGACGCCCTGGTCGCGCACGTCGTGGCCCACGCCGACCCCGCCGACCCCCGCGGACGGGTGACACCGCGCCATGTCGGCGCCCACGGCCCCGGCCCCGGCGGCGGCACCAGCGTGCGGGATCGCGAGCCCGACGAACCCGCACCCGACGAGCCCGCACCCGACGAGCCCGCACCCGACGAGCCCGCACCCGACGAGCCCGCACCCGACGAGCCCGCACCCGACGAGCCCGCACCCGACGAGCCCACCCCCGAGCGCTCGAGGCCCGACGAGCCGCCGCCCGGCGAACCGACGCCCGACGAACCGACGCCCGACGAACCGGCGCCGGAGGGATCAGGTGGCGCCAGCCCTTCCTCGCGCGGGTCGCGGCGCGGGCGGATCGAGATGCGGGTCGGGCTGCTCACGCTGCTCGGGTTCAACGAGAAGCCCGGCACGATGCCCGGCTACGGGGTCGTGCACGCACCATTCGCGCGCCAGTTCGCCCGCCAGCTCTGCGGCGCTGAGTGGCGGGTCGCGGTCACCGACGACGACGGGCACCTGCTGGCCGCGCTGATCACCCGCCGCCGACCACACGGGTACCGGACCACCCCCGAACCAGCACATCCCGCTGGACGTCCGGTGCTCGAGTTGCACATCAGCAAGACCGAGCTGACGCGGCGGCTGCGTGAGCCCGACGCGTGGGCGCCGGTCCTGGAGGACCTGCGCGCCCAGTTCGCGGCGTGGACCGGCCCGCCGACCTCGCCCGAGGAGGCGCGCCGCCGGTTCCCGTCCGCCGCGCTGGCCCGCTGGACCCGGATGCGCGACGTCACGTGCGTGTTCCCGCCGTGCGGGGCGTCGTCGCTGGTCGCCGACATCGACCACACGCTGGCCGTCACGGCCGGAGGGGTCACCCTCGAGGACAACCTCGACCCGGTGTGCCGCCACGACCACCGCCTCAAGCACGAAGGCGGCTGGCACCTGGCACAGCCCACCCCCGGGTCGTTCACCTGGACCAGCCCCACCGGCCACACCTACGACCGACCCCGCCGGCCCGTCGCCCCCGACGTCCCCGACCCCGCCCGCGGCGGCCTCGGCTCCCGGACCGCACCCCAGGAATTCGCCACCGACGAACCCCTGTGGACCAACGACCCCTACCCCGCCGATCCGCCGCGGCCACCGCCCGCGCCGACACAGGACTCGGCAGACGATGACGAGCCGCCGTTCTGAACGACGATGCCGACGCCGAAGCCCTGCTGAGCCCCAGCAGGCGCCTCGGCGCGGCGAAGCCGGCGCGCGTCCGGGTCCGGGATCGCGCGGCGACCCGGCCTACTCAGGGCGCCTTGCTCAGGGCGCCGCGCTCCCGGCGGGACGTCGGCGATACGGCCCGCTCCGGCGGTGCTGCGCCCACCGACGGAGCGGGCGCTGCGTCGGACGGGTCTGGCGCGACGACGGCGACCAGCCGACGCTCCCACAGCCGCGGAGAGCCGAGCAGCCGCGGCGCCGCGCGATGTCAGCCGACCAGGCGCTCGGCCAGTCGGGAGGCCGTCGAGCGCCGGCGGTAGGCCGCGCCCGCGACGACCGCGCCGGCGACGGCGCCCGCGCCGAGCACCGAGGGGACGCCGATCTTGGCGGCCTTGCGCCCGGACCGGAAGTCGCGGATCTCCCAGCCGCGGCGCCGAGCCATCGCGCGCAGGTCGGAGTCGGGATTGACGGCCACGGCCGTGCCGACCACCGAGAGCATCGGGGCGTCGTTGACCGAGTCCGAGTACGCCGCACAGCGCCGCAGGTCGAGCCCCTCGCGGGCGGCGAGGGCCCGGACGGCGTGGGCCTTGGCGGGGCCGTGGAGCAGCTCGCCGACGAGCCGCCCGGTGAACACGCCGTCCTCGCTCTCGGCCACCGTGCCGAGCGCGCCGGTGAGCCCCAGGCGGCGCGCGATGATGCGGGCGAGCTCGAGCGGCGTGGCGGTGACCAGCCAGACGCGCTGGCCCGCGTCGAGGTGCATCTGGGCGAGCGCGCGCGTGCCCTCCCAGATGCGGTCGGCCATCAGCTCGTCGTAGATCTCCTCGCCGAGCGAGACCAGCTCCGAGACCGACTGGCCGGCGACGAAGGACAGCGCCTGCTCGCGGTGGGCGCGCACGTCGTCCGGGCTGCCCTCCCCGCCGAGGCGGAACTTGAGCTGCTGCCAGACGAAGCCCCGCAGGTCGGAGCCGGAGAAGAAGTTCCGCGCCGCCAGACCGCGGGCGAAGTGGAAGATCGACGCGCCCATCATCATCGTGTTGTCGACGTCGAAGAACGCGGCGGCCGTGAGGTCGGGCGGCACCCGGGTCGACGGCGGGACCCGGTGGATGTCCGGAGCGTCGGCGGAGGCGGCCGCGGCCGCGGGACCGCCGCCGGCGAGCTCGCCGTCGGGCGCGCCCTCGACACCGGTCTCCTCGACGGGCGAGGACGGGTCGGTGGTCGGGCCGGCGCTCTCGGGCACCGTCTCGAGGAGCTCGGACGCGGTGGGCTCGCCCCGCGCCGGGTCCTGCAGCGCGGGATCGCGCAGCGCGGCCTCCGCGGACGCCTCACCCGCGAGCCGTGCCGCCTCCCGCTCCGCCTGCAACCGGCGCTCGCGCCGTCCTGCCACCGCCGGACCCTCCCGTCGCGTCCGTCCCGGGACCACGTCGCCGGGTGTGGGACGGAACCTCTCGACCCGGCGGTGTTCGTTTCACCCTAGACGGGACCCCCGACCGCGGGCGTGCCACGGACCGGGCTGCCGTCACCGCGCGGTGGGAGGCCGCGCGTCAGCCGAGGCTCAGACCGGGCAGGCCGGGGAGGAGCGGCGGGACGTCGACCTGCGGCAGCAGCGGCACCGGCAGCGGCACGCGCACCGGGTCCGGCGACTCGCGCTGCTGCTGACCGCCGGGCAGGAGGTCGTCCACCACGTTGTCGTCGTCCGCGTCGCGGCTGCGGCTCTCCGACTCCTCGGTGGAGCTGCGGGTGCGCGAGGTGGTCGTCGTGGTGGTCGTCGTGGAGGTCGGGCTGCTGGTGTTCGCGGCCTCGGTGCGCTCCGGCGACGCGGTCGACTGCTCGCGCGAGGTGTCGCACTCGCGGGACGGCACGGGGCCCAGGTCGTCGGTGACCGAGCCGGTCTCGCAGCGCACCGGGCCGCTGAGCGCGGTGGCGCGCTGGCCGAGGCGCTGGAGCATCTGCTGGGAGTCGGTGGCCGCGGCGCGCCCGTCGGTGTCGAGCGAGGGGCTCAGCGTGTCGAGGCGGGCCGACTGGGTCCGGGCCCACTCGGCGAGCTCGGCCGGGCGCGGGCCCGCCGGCTGCGACGCGAGCGGCAGGATCATCCGCGAACCGGTCCGGGCCTGCTCGCCGAAGGCCCGCAGGTTCTCGAGCACGAGCGCGGCCTCGTCGGGGCCGAGGCCCGCGGCGGCGGGGCCGCTGCCGGCGGCGGTGGTGGCGTCGCGCGCGATGAGGTCGGAGACCTCCTCGAGGCGGATCGCCGCGAAGTCGAGGTGCCGCCGGCCCTTGGCCTCCTGGCCGCTGGTCAGCCCGATCTCGGCGTTCTCCGAGGCCCGCTTGACGCCGTAGAGCATCTCGCCGGGCAGCGCGCCACGGCTGAGCAGCACGGTCAGGGCGCCGAGCAGCAGGATCGCGCAGGCCCCGGTGACGAACGAGGACATCACCCGTGACGCGGAGCGCCGCGGCTTGCCGGACGCGCGGCCGGCGGGGCGGCCGTCCGTGGGACGGGTGCCCGTGCGCGGCCGGCCGCCGTCGGGGCGACCGGCCCGGCCGGCCCCCCGACCGCCGGCCGGACCGGAGTCGGGGGTGCGCAGGACGCGCGTGCTCTCCCGGACGGTCGCCGTCGCGGGCGCGCCGCCGGTGATCTCGGCCATGACGGCGGCGCGCATGCGGGCGCTGGCCGCGCGGTCCGGGCCGATCGCGTCGCGGCCTGCGGCGCGCAGCGCGGCGGTGAGCTCGAGGTCGCGGGCGAGCTCGGGGTCGACGGGCGACCCCGCACGATCGGAACGCGCCGGACGCCCCGGGGCGTCGCGCTGCTCCCCGACGCGAGCGAACCGCTCGTCGTCCCCGTCGTGCCCGCTCGACATGCCGTCCGTCCTCATCGTCCGCGCGTCACGGTCCGTACGCGCCGTGCTCGTCGCAGGGGCAAACGAACGGACAGGCGACCGGTTACGACGATGCGGTGTGCGGTTCGAACCACATGGATGTGACTCACCGCAGCCCCTCGGGCAACAGTTGAGCGAGGCGGCGCACCGCACGGTGCTGGAGGGCCTTCACGGCCCCCTCGTTGCGGTTCATGATCTCGGCGGTCTCGGCCACCGAGAGGCCCTGCAGGAACCGCAGGGCGATGCATTCCTGCTGGTCGTCACCCAGGCGCGCGACGCATCGCAGCAGCTCGGCGTGGGTGGCGCCCGCGATGACCTCCGACTCGGGGCCGGCGCGGAAGGTGCTGGGCGCGACGTCCGCGACCTCGGCGGTGGAGCTCTCGAGCCGGTAGCGGCTGGACTTCACGTGGTCGAGCACGAGGTTGCGGGCGATGGTGACGAACCACGCACCGATGTCGCGGCCCTGGTAGCTCACCGACGTGATCCGGCGGTAGGCGCGGACGAACGTCTCCTGGGTGAGGTCCTCGGCGGCGGGCCGGTCGCCGAGGCGGAAGAGCACGAACCGGAAGACCGTGTCGTGGTACCGGTCGAAGAGCTGGCCGAACGCGTCGGTGTCGCCGGCCTGCGCGGCCCGGACGAGCGCCCACCCCTCGGCGGTCGAGCCGTCGTCGTCGGGGAGGTCGTCGGGCAGGTCGTCGGCGAGCTCGTCGTCGACGGCGTCCTCGGACCCGTCGGACCCGTCGGACCCGGCGTCCTCGGGCAGCGGCGCGGGGCCGGCGAGCGTCGCGGTCGGGTCACCCGGCGGCTGCATCGGCACGGCGGCCGTGGGCACGACGTCGGCGGCGCCGGCCGGGGGCGGGACGTCCGGGGGCACCGGGGGCAGCGGGCCGGTGCCGTTGCTGCGGGGCGCCGGGGTCACCGCGTCGCCCTGCGGGTCGGGCTGCGGGACGCCCATGGGGGGCGTGGGGCGCCCGCCCTGGGGCCGGCCGGTGCGCGTGTGGCCGTTCGGCGGCGTGCTCGTGTGCCCGCTCGGGGGCTCCGCGGACGGCGGCGGCCAGGTGTCCTCGCGCCGGCGCTGCGCCGGGTAGAAGGGCGCGGTCGGGGTGGCGCCGTTGGCGCGCGCGTCGATCACCGGCTCGGGCGGGGTGTCGGTGCCGGTCGCCCCCCGCGGCCGCCCGGTGGTGCCGGTGCCGCTGCCGCCGTGCCGCCTGCCGCCCCGCGCCGGCACGTGGCCGGCGCCGGGCTCGTCGGCGGGGTCCGGTGCCGCGCGCCTCACGGCGCTCCGGGCAGTGTCGTGGGCGGGCCCGAGGGACGCGGGGGACGGGGCGCAGCGAGGCCGCAGTCGCGCGCGCACGTCCGGCCGTGACGGCCGGCAGCGTCGGACATGCCCTCTCCCTCGATCGACCTCTCGACCCGGATCCCCCCGTGGAGGGGGCGCTGCCGGGGGAGCATACGTGCGGCGAGATCCCCCCTCGCACCGGCGCGCCCCCGGACGGGGCGACCCTCTCCGACCTGCACCGACGGTGCGACGAGCGGCCGTTCGGGGGTATCCCGGGGCTCCGCGTGGGGCCCTGACGACCGTGCGAGACTGCCGCCGGGCGGTGCACCGACACGGTGCCGGAGGGAGGCGACGAGCCGGTGGCGGACGAGCGGTCCGACGAGCGGGCGACGACGTCGGTGGGCGGTGCGACGGGCGGTCGTCCCGGCGGGTCGACCGCCACCCCTGTGTCCGGATCGGATGACGGGCGCGTCCGTGTCGTCGTCCTCGTGCGGGCCGACTGCCGGACCTGCGACCGGATGGAGGGCGTGGTGCGGGAGATCTGCGGGCGCGCCGGCGAGGAGCACACGGTGGTCGACGTGGACGCCCCGGGCACCGACCCCGAGTGGCGCGCCGAGTACGGCGACCGCATCCCGGTCACGCTGGTCGACGGCGTGGAGGTCGGGTCGTGGCGCCTCGAGCCCGACGATCTCGTCCGCGCCCTGGCGGGGGAGGCCCCGTGACCGCGCCGGTGCCGGCCGACGTGCCGATCCTGCAGACCGCGTCGTCGCTCGTGGTGCTCTCCGCCGACACCTACTCCTCCCTGCAGGCGCTGCCGTTCGGCGGCGGGCCCTCGGCGCCCGCGCCGCTGCGCGACCTGCTCGCCGCCGCGCTCGACGCGCTGGCCCGGGCCCGCACGGACCTCGCGACCGCGACGCGGCGGGCCGGCGGGCGGGCGCAGACGAACGCCGACCCCCGCTACGCGCCGGTCGTCGAGCAGGCGCTGCCGACCGTGCGCGGCCCCGGCGACGTCGTCGGGCTCGCGCTGACCCTCGAGGACGTCCTCGCCCAGACGCTCGTGAGCGACGTCGTCGAGCTCTCGACCCCCGAGGTGCGCCGGACCGTGGCCGGGCACGCCGCCGCCGCGGCCCGGCGCAAGGCCCTGCTGCTGACCCTCCAGACGCTGCTGTCCACGGGGCGGACCGAGCTGGTCGCCTCGCCGCCGGACCTGCAGGCCCTCCCGCCGTCGGCCGGGACCGTCGGCTTCCCCGACGTCCTCTTCCCGACCGAGAAGGCGTCGCCGGCCACCGAGGGGGCGGTGCGATGAAGCGGCGTCACTTCCTCCTCGGCCTCGGTGCCCTCGCGGGCGCCGGGGCGCTGGCGGCGTGCTCGAACGAGGCCCCGGCACCGGCCCCGCCGTCCGGCGCCCCGCCCGCCCCCTCGACCACCACGAGCTCCGCGCCCCCGACCTACGAGGGCGAGGCGGCGCTGGTCGCGCTCGGCGCCGCGGTGTCCGCCCTCGCCGGGGAGCTGCTCGGCCAGGCCGCCGCCGGCGCAGGCCAGGGCCGCTACGGCGCGGTGCCCCCCGTCGTGGCGGCGTACCTCTCGGGCGCGGCGGCCCAGCACGTCGCACACGCCGAGGCGTGGAACCGGCTGCTCGTCGCGGGCGGCCGGACCGCGGTCGACGGCGCCCCGCTGACGATCGAGCCCACGCTGCGCGCCCGCCTCGACGCCGCGCGGGCCCCGGTCGACCTCCTGGGGCTCGCCGCCGACGTCACCGGCACGGTCGCGGCCACGGTCACCGCGATGGTGGGCGAGGTCACGGACGCGGCGGCCGTCACCCTCGCGGCGGGTGTCGGCCCCGTGGCTGCCATGCACGGCGCGACGGCGGACTTCCTGCTGGGACGGCCGCCCACCGCACCGGACGACCCCACCGCCGGAGCGTTGGGTCCCGACGCGCTCACCGTCTGACACCTGCTCCCACCGGACGGCGCACGAGGGGTGCCGGGCACCGCGTGGCGACGCTCACGACGGGCCTGGAGCAGGCGTTCCACGCCCGGATCGGGCAGACTGGAGGTCTCCGCCGGTCGGCACGACGCCTGCACGACACGGCGCGATCCGCGTCGGTGCGGCGGGTGGGCACGGTCCGGTCGAGGCCCGGTCCACCCCGCGGCCGGGCGGGTCGCGGCGATTTTGTGCGTGCGTTCACGAGCGCTAGCGTTGTCTCCAGAAGAGAACGCGTCCGGGCGCCGTGAGGTGCCGGCCGCCGGATGCGGATCCGCGTGACGGGCGCGGGCCGCCGGTCGCGGACCGCGGCACGCAGCGAGGCACGACAGGAGGCGCCCGGAAGTGACGGTCGATCGTGGCACCCGGCCTGCCCGCCGCCCGGTGCCCACGACCCGGACGCCCGGGGACGACCTGGCGCCGGTCGACGTTCCCGAGGGTCCCGACGGCTCCGAGAGCTCCGACAGCACCGAGAGCTCCGACGGGGACACGGACACCGCGTCCCGCCCGGTGCCGGAGGCGACCGTGGCCCGGCTGGCCGTCTACCTCCGCGTGCTCACCACCCTGCTGGCCGAGGGCCGCGGCACCGTGTCCAGCGAGGAGCTGGCGGCGGCCGCCGGGGTGAACTCGGCGAAGCTGCGCAAGGACCTCTCGCTCATCGGCTCGTCCGGGGTGCGCGGGGTCGGGTACGACGTGTCCCGGCTGGTCGCGGAGGTCGAGGCCACCCTGGGGCTGACCCGTCCGCACGCGGTCGCCCTGGTCGGGGTCGGCAACCTCGGCCACGCCCTCGCCGGCTACGGCGGCTTCGCCGCGCGCGGCTTCCCCGTCGCGGCGCTCTTCGACGTCGACCCCGCGCTGGTCGGCACCACCGTCGACGGCGTCGAGGTCGAGCACGCCGACACCATCCCGCGCGTGTGCGCCGAGCGCGGCGTCACCATCGGCGTGGTCGCGACGCCCGCGTCCGCCGCCCAGACCGTCTGCGACCACCTCGTGGCCGCGGGCGTGCGCAGCATCCTCAACTTCGCGCCCACCGTGCTGGCGGTGCCGGCGGGGGTCGAGGTGCGCAAGGTCGACCTGGCGGTGGAGATGCAGGTGCTGTCGTTCCACGTCGCCCGGCGGCACGGCACCGTCCCGGCCGCCGGTCCCACAGCCACCCCGCGACAGACCCCGCGAGAGGCGGTCTCCCGATGAGCCTGCTCCTGGTCGGCGTCTCGCACCGCACCGCCGAGGTGCCGGTGCTCGAGCGCGTCGCCGTGTCCGGAGACGACACCCGCAAGGTCCTCGACGACCTGCTGACCGGCGATCACGTCACCGAGGCGATGCTCGTCTCCACGTGCAACCGCGTCGAGATCTACGCGGTGGTCGAAACCTTCCACGGCGGCCTCACCGAGGTGTCCTCGGTGCTCGCCCGCCACGCCCACGCCGAGGTCTCCGACCTCACCGACCACCTCTACGTCCACTACGCCGGCTCGGCGGTGGAGCACCTCTTCTCCGTGGCCGCCGGGCTCGACTCGATGGTCGTCGGCGAGGCGCAGATCCTCGGCCAGCTCCGCGCCGCCTACGGCGAGGCCCGCGAGCTCGGGTCGGCCGGCCGCGTGCTGCACGAGCTCGCCCAGCAGGCGCTGCGCGTCGGCAAGCGCGCCCACGCCGAGACCGGCATCGACGCCGCCGGCGCCTCGGTCGTCTCCGAGGCCCTCGCCGACGCGGAGGCCGCGCTCGGTGGGCCGGGCGCGCTGGCCGGGCGCCGCGCGCTCGTCGTCGGCGCCGGGTCGATGGGCGCGCTGTCCACCGCGCACCTGCGCCGCGCGGGGGTCGACGACCTCGTGCTCGCCAACCGCTCCGAGGAGAACGCCGAGCGCCTCGCCGTCGCCCTGCGCACCGAGGGCGCGACGGCCCGCGCGGTCGGCCTCTCCGACACCCGCGCGCTGCGCGCCGAGATCGCCGCCGCCGACGTCGTCGTCGCCTGCACGGGCGCGATCGGCACGGTCGTCGGCGAGGAGGAGGTCCGCGCCGCGCTGGCGATGCGCGACGCCGCCGCCCCGCCGCTGGTGATCTGTGACCTCGGGCTGCCCCGCGACGTCGACCCCCGCGTCGGCGCGCTCCCGGGCGTCACCGTCGTCGACCTCGCCGCCCTGGGCGAGCGCCTGCGCTCCGCGAGCGCCGGGCGCGCCGTCGAGGAGGCGCGCGGGGTCGTCGCCGAGGAGGTGCGCGGCTACTTCGCCGCCCAGCGCACCGCCGAGGTCACGCCCACCGTCACCGCGCTGCGCCGCCGGGCCGCCGAGGTCGTCGACGCCGAGCTGCTCCGGCTCGACGGGCGCCTGCCCGACCTCGACGAGCACGCCCGCGACGAGGTCGCCCAGACCGTGCGCCGCGTGGTCGACAAGCTGCTGCACACGCCGACCGTGCAGGTCAAGCGCCTCGCCCAGTCCCCGGGCGGCGACACCTACGCCGAGGCGCTGCGCGAGCTGTTCGAGCTCGACCCGCAGACGCCCGCGGTGCTCGCCGAGACCACGGCGAGCGTCGAGCCGGGCGACGGCATGGACCAGGCGCTGTCGGTCGACACCCGGCGGGGCCGGCGATGACGGCCACCGCCGACGTGGCGCCCCTGACGGGCGAGGGTGCCCGCACGATCCGCATCGGGACCCGCGCGAGCCTGCTCGCCCGCACCCAGACCGACATCGTCGCCTCCGCGCTCACCGCGGCGGGCGCCACCGTCGAGGTCGTCACGATCTCCACCGACGGCGACCGCAGCCAGGCCGCGGGCACCCCGATCGCGCAGACCGGGGTCGGCGTGTTCGTGACCGCCCTGCGCGACGCCGTGCTCGCCGGCGAGATCGACGTCGCGGTGCACTCCTTCAAGGATCTGCCCACGGCCCCGGTGCCGGGGCTCTCCCTCGCGGCCGTCCCGGCGCGCGAGGACCCCCGCGACGCGCTCGTGGCCCGCGACGGCATGGTGCTCGGCGAACTGCCGCCGGGCGCCGTGGTCGGCACCGGGTCGCCGCGGCGCATCGCGCAGATCGCCGCGCTCGGGCTGGGGCTCGAGCTCGTGCCGATCCGCGGCAACGTCGACACCCGGATCGGCAAGGTGGCCCGCGGCGAGCTCGACGCCGTGGTGCTCGCCCGCGCCGGTCTCGCCCGCCTGGGCCGTGTCGGCGAGGCCACCGAGGTGCTCGATCCGCTGCAGGTGCTGCCCGCCCCCGCGCAGGGGGCGCTCGCCTGCGAGTGCCGGACCGAGGACGCTCCCCTCGAGCACTTCCTGCGCTCGACCCTGCACGACGAGTCCGTCGCGGTGGCGGTCTCCGCCGAGCGCGCCGTGCTCGGCGGGCTGGGGTCACCCTGCGGCGCCCCCGTCGGGGCGCTCGCCGAGGTCGTCGAGGACCTCGACGACGACGGACACGTCGTCGAACGGCTGTCGCTGCGCGCGGTGGCCGCCACGGCGGAGGGCGCGCTGGTGCGCGGCTCCGCCACCGGAGAGACCGAGGACGCCGAGCGGATCGGCCGGGAGCTGGCCGAGGAACTGCTCGCCGACGGGGCGGAGCCGAAGGGGCTCGCGGGGTCGGAGACACCGCAGCAGGACCAGCCCCCGCCCGCCTCCTGAACACCACGATGGGATCGGAAGACATGACAGCACCCTCGACGACCGCCGGCCGGGTCGCCTTCGTCGGCAGCGGGCCCGGTGACCCCGGTCTGCTGACCGTCCGGGCCCGCGACGCCCTCGCCGCCGCCACGCTGGTCGTGGCCGATCGCGGCGTGCCCGCGGACGTCCTCGCGCTGCTGCCCTCCTCGGTGACCGTGCGCCCGGTCGGGCACGCCGGCGACGACCCCGCGGCCGGCGGCCCCGCCACCGACGCCGTCGTGGCGCCGGGCTTCGCGGCCGACGACCCGACCTCCACCGGCGAGGGCCCCGCCCCCGCCGACCCCGCGACGCTCGCCGAGACGGTGGTCGGGGCGGCCCGGGGCGGCGAGTCGGTGGTGCGCCTGGTCATCGGCGACCCGCTGGTCCGCCCGGACGTCGTCACCGAGGTCCGCGCCGTCGCGGCGGCCGCCGTGCCGTTCGACGTCGTGCCGGGCATGCCCGCCGACACCGCGGTGCCGACCTACGCCGGCGTCGCGCTCGGCCCGGCCCACACCTCGGTCGACCTCACCGCCGGCGAGGCCGTCGACTACGCCGCCCTGGCCGTCGCGCCGGGCCCGCTGGTGCTGCAGGCCACCGCCGCGGAGCTCGCGGGCGCGTCGGCGCAGCTCGTGGAGAACGGCTGGAAGCCCGGCACCCCGGCCCTGGTCACCACGGCCGGCACCGGCTCGCGCCAGCGCACCGTGGAGACGAGCCTCGACAAGCTCGCCACCGACGGCGCCGAGCTCGAGGGCACGCTGGTCGTCACCCTCGGCGACGCGGTCACCGACCGCTCCACGCTGTCCTGGTGGGAGTCGCGCGCGCTCTACGGCTGGCGCGTGCTCGTGCCGCGCACCAAGGACCAGGCCGGCGCCATGAGCGACCGCCTGCGCGTGCACGGCGCGGTGCCCGAGGAGGTGCCGACCATCGCGGTCGAGCCCCCGCGCAGCCCGGCGCAGATGGAGCGCGCGGTCAAGGGCCTCGTCGACGGCCGCTACCAGTGGGTCGTGTTCACCTCGGCCAACGCCGTGCGCGCCGTGTGGGAGAAGTTCGGCGAGTTCGGCCTCGACGCCCGCGCGTTCTCCGGCGTGAAGATCGCCTGCGTCGGCGAGGCGACGGCCGAGACCGTGCGCGCCTTCGGCGTCCACCCCGAGCTCGTGCCGTCCGAGGAGACCGAGCAGTCCTCCGAGGGCCTGCTCGACGTCTTCCCGCCGCACGACGACGTGCTCGACCCGGTCGACCGGGTGCTGCTCCCACGCGCCGACATCGCCACCGAGACCCTCGCCGAGGGCCTCCAGGCGCGCGGCTGGGAGATCGACGACATCACCGCGTACCGCACGGTGCGGGCGGCGCCGCCGCCCGCGCCGGTGCGCGAGGCGATCAAGACCGGCGGGTTCGACGCGGTCTGCTTCACGTCGTCGTCGACGGTGCGCAACCTCGTCGGGATCGCGGGCAAGCCGCACGCCCGCACGATCGTCGCCTGCATCGGCCCGAAGACCGCGGAGACGGCCGTCGAGTTCGGGCTGCGCGTCGACGTCAAGCCGGACACCGCCGACGTCCCGTCGTTGGTCGAGGCGCTCGCGTCGCACGCCAACAAGCTGCGGGCCGAGGGCGCGCTGCCCCCGCCGCGCAAGACGAAGGCCCGCAAGCGCTAATTTGGGGCCGACAGGCTCCTGAAGGACGAAGGCCCATGTTTCCCACCGATCGTCCGCGCCGCCTCCGGGCGAACCCCGGCATCCGCCGCCTCGTCGCCGAGACCGACGTGCGTCCGCGGCACCTGATCCTGCCGGTGTTCGTGGCCGAGGGCCTCGACGCGCCGAAGCCGATCACGTCGATGCCGGGGGTCGTCCAGCACACCCGCGAGTCGCTGCGCAAGGCCGCCGCGGAGGCGGCGGCGGCGGGCGTCGGCGGGATCATGCTGTTCGGCGTGCCCGCGCGGCGCGACGCGGTGGGCTCCGGGGCGACCGACCCGCAGGGGATCCTCAACGTCGCGCTCGCGGACGTCCGGGCCGAGGTCGGCGACGCGCTGCCGGTCATGGCCGACACGTGCCTCGACGAGTTCACCGACCACGGGCACTGCGGGGTCCTCGACGCGCACGGCGCGGTCGACAACGACGCGACGCTGCCGATCTACGGCGAGATGGCGGTCGCGCAGGCCCGCGCCGGCGCCCACGTCGTCGCGCCCAGCGGGATGATGGACGGCCAGGTCGGCGTCATCCGGGCTGCGCTCGACGAGGCGGGGTTCCGCGACACCGCGATCCTCGCCTACTCCGCCAAGTACGCGAGCGCCTTCTACGGGCCGTTCCGCGAGGCCGTCGACTCCCAGCTCCAGGGCGACCGGCGGACCTACCAGCAGGACCCGGCCAACGCCCGCGAGGCGGCCCGCGAGGCGGCGCTCGACCTCGACGAGGGCGCCGACATGGTGATGGTCAAGCCGGCCATGGCCTACCTCGACGTGCTGCGCCGGGTCGCCGACAGCGCCGACGTCCCGGTCGCCGCGTACCAGGTGTCCGGGGAGTACGCGATGATCTCGGCAGCGGTCGAGCGCGGGTGGCTCGACCGCGAGCGCACGATCCTCGAGTCGCTGACGGGCATCCGCCGCGCCGGCGCCGACCTCGTCCTCACCTACTGGGCCACCGAGGCCACCGCCTGGCTGGACCGGTGACCGTGCCCGACCGTGCGCCCGTCGACCCCGTCGCGGTCACCCCGCCCGAGGAGGAGCCGGGGCGTCCGGGGATCGTCACGGCCGCGGTCGTGGTCTGGACGGTGCTCGGCGTCCTCATGGTCGGGACGGCCGTGCTCTTCGCGGTGGGCCTGGTGTTCGGCACGCTCGACCCCACCACTGAGCCGATCGCCGTGGTCGCCGCGATGATCGTGCTCGCCGCGGCGGGCGTCGGCACGGTCGTGGGGGCGCGCCGGCTGCGCGACCACTCGCGCGCGGCGTGGATCGGCCTCACGGTGCTCGGCGCCGTGCTGGGGGTCGTCGGCCTGGTGCAGGTGACGTTCCTCGGTGTCGGCGGGGTGTGGTTCGTCGCGTTCGCGGCCGGGGCGGTGCTGCTGCACCTGCCCGCGGCGCGGGCGTGGTTCGGCCGGTCCGCATGACCGAGCCCGACGTTCTCTTCGAGGAGTCGGGCACGCGGCCCTGGGTGCTGCTGTTCGGCCCGGTGCTCGCCGCGGCGGGGATCGGGCTCGAGAGCCTCGCGCCCGGCGGGGCGTCGCTGCCGCTGTGGGTCGGCGTGGGCCTGCTGGTCTTCCTCTACACGCTGCTGCTCGTGCGCACCCGGCGGCGCTACCTGCGGGTGCGCCTGACCCGGACGACGCTCGAGCAGGGCACCACGAGCCTGCCGATGTCGCACGTGACCTCGCTGCGCCCGGTGGACGAGGAGCACCACGGCCTGCGGGTGCTCGGCGACGGGCCGGTCGTGCCGCGCCGGCTGCAGCCGGTGGTCCTGCGCCTCACCGACGGCACCCGCGCGGTGGCGTGGGCGCGCGACGGTGCCGGGCTGCGCGCGGCGCTCGAGGACCTGCTGCGCGCGCGGGCGGCGTCGTGAGGCGCCCGGTGGTGCTCGTCGTGGTCGCGGGGGTGCTCGCCGTCGCGGCGGTCGTGCTGCTCCTCGCCGGGGTCGAGGTGCGCGAGACGACGGGCGGCCTGCTCGTCACCCCGATCCGCCAGCTGCACCTGGTCGGCGGCTACCTCGTCGCCGGGACGGCGGCCGCCGTCGCCGCGGTGCTCGCGGGCCTCGCCGCCCGGCCGGCGCGACGACGGAACGACGACGACGCCGCCGCCGCCGCGGAGGAGCCGCCCACGGAGAGCGCCGAGGCGCCTCCCCCGTCCGGGGAGCCCGACCCGGCGGCCGTCTCGCTGACGCCGGGATCCGACCGCACGTCGTGATCGACTGAGGCTGCCCGGTCCCTCTATCCTCCGTCCGGGCGCCGGGACGACGACCGTCCGCCCGACCCGGGGAGGGCGGATGACGGACACCTTCGGGCCCTACCGGCTGGAGGGGCGTCTCGGGCGGGGCGGGATGGGCGAGGTGTACCGCGCCTACGACACGCGTCGCGACCGGGAGGTCGCCCTCAAGCGCCTGACGCCGGACCTCGCCGACGACCCGGAGATCCGCGAGCGCTTCGAGCGCGAGTGCCGCACCGCCGCCCGCCTGTCGTCGCCGCACGTCATCCCGATCCACGACTTCGGGGTGATCGACGGGCGGCTCTTCCTCGACATGCGCATCGTCGAGGGCCGCGACCTCGCCCGCGTGCTCGCCGAGGAGGGCCCGCTCGACCCGGGCCGCGCGGTGGGGATCGTCGAGCAGGTCGCCGACGCGCTCGACGACGCCCACGCCCACGACCTCGTGCACCGCGACGTCAAGCCCGGCAACGTGCTCGTGAGCTCGGGGCGCGGGCCGGACTTCGTGCACCTCGTCGACTTCGGGATCGTCCGGCTCGCGAGCTCGGGGACGCGCGGGCGCAACCTCACCGGGACCGGGACCACGCTGGGGACGCTGGCCTACATGGCGCCCGAGCAGTTCGAGGGCGCCGCCGTCGACCGCCGCGCCGACGTCTACGCGCTCGCCGTCGTGCTCTACGAGTGCCTCGTCGGGCGCCCGCCGTTCGACGGCGACATGCCCGCGATGCTCCACCAGCACATGGCCGTGCCGCCCGCCCCGCCGTCGTCGCGACGCCCCGGGCTGCCGCCGGCGCTGGACGCCGTCCTCCTGCGCGGCCTGGCCAAGCGCCCCGCCGACCGGTACGCGGAGGCCGGCCTGCTCGCCGACGCCGCCCGCGCCGCCCTCGAGGGGAGCGGGCCGGTGCCCGCCGCGCCGGCCGGCGGGCCGGAGCACCACCGCGAGACGTGGGTGGGGCCCGCGGGGTACCCGCCCCCGCAGCCGGCGCCCTACGCGCCGGCCGGGCAGGTGCGCTGGGACAGCGGGCCGCACGGCGCGTCCGGGGGCTGGTCGCCGCCGGGCGCCCCGCCGGGGACCTGGAACGGGTGGGGCGCGCCCAGCTCGCCCGGACAGCCCGGACAGCCCGCCGCCCCGCCCTCCCGGCGCCCCGGGCGCACGATCGCGGTGGTCGCGGGCGTCCTCGTCCTCGTCGCCGCGCTGATCGTCACGGTGGTGCTGGTGGCGGGCGGCGGCGGGTCGTCGGGGCCGGCGGCGGTCGCCGTCGGCCCCCCGGCGTCGCTGGCGCAGATGTTCCCGCAGACGGTGTCGGGCGGGTGCGCGCCCGGCGACCTGACGGCGTACCGGATCAGCACCAGCGGCGCGCAGCCGATCGAGGCGCTGCAGTGCGCGGGCCCCGGCGACGTGGCGATCGCGTACGCCCGCTGGAACACCGCGGCCGACGCCACGGAACGGGTCGCCTCCTACACCGGCTCGCCGTCGGTGACCGGGGAGCGCGAGTGGCAGTTCGGGACCGTGCCCCAGGGCCCGTACTGGCAGACCGTCAGCGCCGGCTCGTGCACGAGCCTCGCGGCCTACACCGGGTTCGCCGTGAACGTGCAGCTCTACGCCCCGGCCGACCGGTGCGCGGACGTGACCGCGGCCTTCGGCACCGCCGGCCTGCCCAGCGGCGACCAGCTGCGGGCCGTCGAGCGGGTGCTCCCGGGGGCTGTCGGTCCCGGCTGCCGGCCGGCGACGCCGGCGGCGGGCACCTCGGGGATCGTGCCGGTCCAGGCGTACGGCTGCGGCGGGACCGAGGGCACCTCGGTGACGTGGACGCGGTGGAACGGCGCGGTCGACGTGGCCACCGAGGTGAACGCCCGCGGCTCGCGGACCGGGGAGACGGTGACCTCCTGGAACGCCCCCGCCGGGCCGCGCCAGGGCCCCTACCTGCGGGCCGAGGACGGCGGCACCTGCCGCGCGCTGCTGGGCTACGACGCGGCGCCGTACGCCGCCGAGGTCGTCGGGCCCGACTGCGACGTCGTCGACCGCACGGTCGCCGGCCTGCGGCCGCCGCCGGGGGAGAGCCTGCCGACCTGATCCCGGGCACGGCGACGTCACCCGCCTGCTGGGACACTGGCGTCCGTGACCAGTACAGCGATGACGGGCTCCGGCACGTCGAGCGTCGGCCACAGCGCCGACCTCTTCGCGCGCGCCGAGCAGGTGGTCCCGGGCGGGGTGAACTCCCCGGTCCGCGCGTTCCGGTCGGTCGGCGGCACGCCGCGGTTCATGGTGTCCGGCGCCGGGCCGTACCTCACCGACGCCGACGGGAACCGCTACGTCGACCTGGTCAGCTCCTGGGGGCCGATGATCCTCGGGCACGCGCACCCGGCCGTCGTCGAGGCCGTGCGCGAGGCCGCGACCCGCGGCCTGTCGTTCGGCACGCCGAGCACCGGCGAGGTCGAGCTCGCCGAGGAGATCGTCCGGCGTGTGGAGCCCGTCGAGCAGGTGCGCCTGGTCAACTCCGGCACCGAGGCGACGATGAGCGCGGTGCGCCTCGCGCGCGGGTTCACCGGCCGCAGCGTCGTGGTCAAGTTCGCCGGCTGCTACCACGGTCACGTCGACGCGCTGCTCGCCGAGGCGGGCTCCGGGGTCGCGACGTTCGGGCTGCCGTCCACCCCGGGCGTCACCGGGGCCCAGGCGACCGACACCGTCGTGCTGCCCTACAACGACCTCGACGCCGTCGCCCAGGTCTTCGCCGAGCGCGGCCCGGAGATCGCGTGCGTGATCACCGAGGCGGCCGCCGGCAACATGGGCGCGGTCGCCCCCGACGACGGCTTCAACGCCGGCCTCAAGCGACTCTGCCAGGCCCACGGCGCGCTGCTGGTGATCGACGAGGTGATGACGGGCTTCCGCGTCTCGGCCGCCGGCTGGTACGGCCTCGAGGGCGTGGCCGGCGACCTCTACTGCTTCGGCAAGGTCATGTCCGGCGGCCTGCCCGCGGCGGCGTTCGGGGGCCGCGCGGACGTGATGGCCCACCTCGCGCCGGCCGGGCCGGTCTACCAGGCGGGCACGCTGGCCGGGAACCCCGTCGCGACGGCCGCGGGCCTGACGACGCTGCGCCACGCGACGCCCGAGGTCTACACCGCGCTCGACGCGAACGCCGACCGTCTGCACCGGCTCGTATCCGACGCGCTCGCCGAGGCCGGCGTCGTCCACACCATGCAGCGGGCCGGCTCGCTGGTCTCGGTGCGCTTCGCCGAGGGCGTCGGGCGGGACTACGAGGACATGCGCGCCGCCGAGACCTGGCGCTTCCCGCCGTTCTTCCACGCGCTGCTCGACCGCGGCGTGTACTGGCCGCCGAGCGTGTTCGAGGCGTGCTTCGTGTCCGCGGCGATGGACGACGAGGCGTTCTCGGTGATCGCCGAGGCGCTGCCCCACGCGGCGCGCGCGGCGGCGACGGCGGAGGCTCCGTGACGATCCGGACCACCGTCCACCTGGTGCGCCACGGCGAGGTGCACAACCCCGAGAAGATCCTCTACGGGCGCCTGCCCGGCTACGGGCTCTCGGACACCGGCCGCGAGCAGGCCAAGCGGGTCGCGCTGCACCTCGCCGGCGCCGACGTCACCGCGCTGTTCGTCTCGCCGATGCAGCGCGCGCAGGAGACCGCGGAGCCGGTGGCCGCCGCGCTCGGGCTGGAGCCCGTCACCGAGGACCGGCTCATCGAGGCCGCGAACGCGTTCGAGGGCAAGCACGTCTCGGTCGGCGACGGGGCGCTGCGCCAGCCCGAGTTCTGGCCGCTGCTGCGCAACCCGTTCCGCCCGTCGTGGGGCGAGCCGTACCTCGAGATCGCCCACCGCATGCTCGGCGCGGCCCACCGGGCGCGCGCGGCGGCCGCCGGCCACGAGGCCGTGTGCGTCTCGCACCAGCTGCCGATCTGGACGCTGCGGCGCTTCCTGGCCGGCCAGCGGCTGTGGCACAACCCCACGCACCGGCAGTGCTCGCTGGGTTCGGTGACGAGCTTCGTCTTCGACGACGAGAGCCTCGTCGACATCGCCTACGCCGAGCCCGGCGGCACCTCCGACCCGACGGCGACCGGGGCCTGAGGTGCGCGCGCTGCTGCTCGCGCTGGCGGGCCTGCTGCTGGTGGCGGGGTGCTCGTCGGGGGCGTCCGAGGGCGAGTTCGTCTTCAACGGCACCGGCGGGCGCACCACCGTCGTCTACGACCCGCCCGAGAGTCGTGGCTCGCTGACCCCGATCAGCGGCGAGAGCCTGCTCGAGCAGGGCCGGACCATCTCCACCGACGACTGGCGCGGCCAGGTGGTCGTGCTCAACGTGTGGGGCTCGTGGTGCGGCCCGTGCCGGGGCGAGGCGGACGCGCTCGACCAGGTCGCGTCGGCCTCCGCGCCGCGCGGGGTGCAGTTCCTCGGGATCGACGTGCGCGACCAGCGCGACGCCGCCGCCGACTTCGTGCGCGACCGCGGCGTGGTCTACCCGTCGATCTACGACCCGCCGGGACGCTCCCTGCTCGCGCTGCGCGGCTACCCGCGCAACGCGGTGCCGTCGACGATCGTGCTCGACCGCCAGCACCGCGTGGCGGCGGTCTTCCTCACCGCGATCCTCGCCGAGGACCTCCAGCCCGTGGTCGATCGGATCGCGGCGGAGCCGGCCCCCTCCAGCTGACCCGGTGCCACCCGGCCGCCCGATCTGATTAGCTCGGCGACAGGAACGCTCCCCGGGGGTAGGCATTGATCGTCTTCGGCACCCGCCGCACCGTCACGCAGCTCGCGTTGGTCGTGCTGACCTGCGCGAACTGTCACCGACCCGCCGCGAACGCGATCATCAAGGCGGTCACGAAGTTCACGCTGTTCTTCATCCCGCTCTTCCCGGTCCGGGTCCGCCACGCCACGCAGTGCACGGCGTGCGGATTCCTGATGTGGGTCGACGAGGCGCAGGCCGAGCAGCTCGCGCAGGGTCCGGCCGCGCCGCCCGCGGGCCCGCCGCCGATGCCGGGGCAGTACCAGCCGTACCAGCCCTACCCGGCCTCTCCGCACCAGGGCGCGGCGCCGGGGATGCCCGGCACCGCGCCCTGGACGGCGCCACAGCAGGGCGGCGCCAACGGGAACGGTCACGCCTCGCAGCACTGACCGTCCCGCGCGGCGCGCTCAGCCGCTGCGGCGCGCGGCGAAGTCCGTGCGGGTCCGCACGGGCTTCGTCTGCTCCCTCGTGCCTGCCTGCCGGGGCGCCGCGGGCTGACCGCCCGTCCCGGCCGACCGGCCTCTGGCGGCGGCGCGGCGCTGGGCGCGGTTGGCCGGCGGGGGTGTGGGATCGGTGGTGCGCATAGGGGACCTCCTGGGGATGCGGACGGGACGCCGCCGCGACACCCGGGGTGCGAAGGCACCGCGCCGGGCGGCGTGAAGGGGCAGCGGGGTCGGACGCGGGACGCGGGGTCCCGGCGTCCTCAGGAGTCGATGTCCACGGCGGGCACGCTAGGACGCCGTCCTGGAGCGCGCGAGCGAATTACCGTGCGGCGTCCGGAGATCAGGAGCGACGTCATCCCCGCGACGGCGCCGCTGGGGTGCACGAGGACGCCCGTGATCTTCCGACGCCGGGTCTTCTACGACACATCGTCGGAGATCGGTCCCCGTGCTCACGCGCGCCCGACCCGTGGGTCCTACCCTGGACCCGCCATGAACCTGACCGAGGTGGCCACGTCCGGCCCCGTCCTGCTCGCCGTGCTGCTGTCGGTGGCGGCGGGAGTGGTCAGCTTCGCGTCGCCCTGCGTGGTGCCGCTGGTGCCGGGCTACCTCGCCTACCTGGCCGGGCTCGTCGGCGCCGACGCCCCGGCCGTCACCGAGGACGAGGTCCGCGCCCAGGAGGCCGAGCGCCGCGCGGCGGTCACCGGCGAGCTCCCCGTCGCGACCGCGACCCGACGCAGGCTCCGGCGCTTCCGCGTCGCCGGGGCCGCGGGGCTGTTCGTCCTCGGTTTCACCGTGGTGTTCGTGCTCGGCCTCGGGTCGGTCGTGTGGCTCGCCGACGCGCTGCTCGCCAACGAGGCGCTCCTGCAGCGCGTCGGGGGCGTCGTCACCGTCGCCATGGGCCTGGTCTTCCTCGGCCTCGTCCCCGCATTGCAGCGCGACACCCGCCCGCACTGGGTGCCGCGCACCGGCCTCGTCGGCGCCCCGCTGCTCGGCGCGACCTTCGGGCTCGGGTGGACGCCGTGCCTCGGGCCGACGCTCGCCGGGGTCGTCGCCCTTGCCAGCGGCACCGACGCCGGGTCGGCCGGGGTCCGGGGCTTCGTCCTGCTGCTCGCCTACTGCCTCGGGCTGGGCGTGCCGTTCGTGCTCATCGCCCTCGGCGCCGGCCGCGCGGTCCGGGCCCAGGCCTGGCTGCGGACCAACAGCCGCCGCATCCAGGTCGTCGGCGGCGTCGCGCTCGTCGTCGTCGGGCTGCTGCTCGCCACCGGCCTCTGGGCCGAGATCGTCGCCCTGCTGCGCGGCCCCGTCGCCGGCTTCACCACCCCCCTCTGAGCCCCCTCCAAGCCCCCTGTAGGCCCCAGAAGATGACCTCCACGCTGCAGGCGCCACCCGGCGACGCCGGCCCGCCGCCGTCGCGCCCGAGCCGCCTGCGGCAGGCGCTCGCGCTCGCCCGCAACACCTGGCGCGGGCTGACCAGCATGCGCACGGCGCTGATCCTGCTGTTCCTGCTCGCGGTCGCGTCGCTGCCCGGCGCGCTGCTGCCCCAGCGCACGCCGAGCCCCAACGCCGTCGACGACTACCTCACCCAGAACCCCACCCTCGGTCCGTTCTTCGACGACCTCGGGCTCTTCGACGTCTTCGCGACCCCGTGGTTCGCGGCGATCTACCTGCTGCTGTTCGTCTCGCTCATCGGCTGCCTGGTGCCGCGGTCGTTCGAGCACGTCAGGGGCCTGCGCGCCGAGCCGGTCTCGGTGCCGCGCAACCTCGCCCGCCTGCCCCACCACGCGCGGAGCACGTCCGACGACGACCCCGACGCCGTCGTCGAGTCCGCGCGCCGGCGCCTGCGCGGCTGGAAGGTCGCGGTGCGCTCCGAGCCGGGCGGCGTGCGCACGCTTTCCGCGGAGAAGGGCGCGCTGCGCGAGGTCGGCAACCTGGTGTTCCACCTCAGCCTCGTCGCGCTGCTCGGCGGGATCGCCGCGGGCAAGCTCTTCGGCTACGAGGGCCAGGTCATCGTCATGGCCGACGGCAACGAGTTCTGCAACTCCGGCATCTACGCCTACGACTCCTTCCGCCCCGGCCTGCAGGTCGACGGCACCGGGCTCGACCCCTTCTGCATGATCGTCGACGACTTCCGGGCCACCTTCCGCCCCGACGGCCAGCCCGACTCGTTCGACGCGAGCGTCCGCTACCAGGACACCGACGCCGTCGAGCGCGGCGACCAGAGCTGGCAGCCGCACGACCTCGCCGTCAACGACCCGCTGCGCGTCGACGGCGAGCGGGTCTACCTGCTCGGGCACGGCTACGCCCCGCGGTTCACGGTGACGTTCCCGAACGGTGAGCAGCGCGTCGGGCTGATCCAGTGGCGCCCCGTCGACCAGGCCACGCTGCTCTCCGAGGGCGCCACCAAGATCGACCCGCCGGGGATCACCGACGAGTCGCAGCGCCGCCGGTCCCAGCTCGCGATCACCGGGCTGTTCGCGCCCACCTCGTCCGGCGGCGGGCTCGTCACCTCGACGTTCCCGGCACTGAACGACCCCGAGGCCGCGATCGACGTTATGCGCGGCGACCTCGGCCTCGACTCGGGCCGCGCCCAGTCGATCTTCGAGATCGACCAGACCATGGTCGAGCAGGGCCGGCTGGTCCGCGTGGCCCGCGAGAACGTCAAGCCGGGCGGCGAGATCGCCCTCGACGACGGCACCCGCATCCGCTTCGACGGCGTCGAGAACTGGGTGTCCCTGCAGGTGTCGCACGACCCCGCGCAGACCGCCGTGCTCATCGCGGCGATCGCCCTGCTCGGGGGCCTGACCCTCTCGCTGACCGTGCGGCGGCGCCGGTTCTGGGTGCGCGCGGGCCCCGCCCAGCCGTCTACGACAGGAGGTCGTACGGTGGTGAGCCTCGGTGGGCTCGCCCGGACCGACCGGGCGGGCTACGGCGAGGAGTTCGGGCGGATCGCCGCGGAGCTGGCCCCGCCCCACCCCGACGCCGGCGAGACGGGGCGGGAGCGCCCGGACCCGGACGTCCCGGCGGAACCCCCGGCCGACACCGACGAGCACGACGAGCAGGACGAACGGGAGGACGACGATGGTCGTTGACGCAGAGCTGGGCCAGTTCGGCGACCTGCTGTTCAACTCCGCGCTCGCGATCTACGTGTTCGCCATGATCATGCACGCCGTGGAGCACGCGCTGCTGCGGCGGACGGGGTCGGAGGACGAGGAGCAGGCCCGCGTGCCGGTGGCCGTCGGGACCGCCCGCGCCGAGGAGGCCGGGCTCTCGGGCGAGGGGGCGGCGGTCGCCGCGGACCTCGACGCCCGTGACGCCGAGCCGCCGGCCCGCCGCCCGCGCAGCAGGGCCGAGCGCTTCGGCCGCACCGGCGTCTCGCTGACCGTCCTCGGCGCCGCCCTGCACCTCGCGATGCTCGTGGTCCGCGGGTTCGCCGCCCAGCGCGTGCCGTGGGGCAACATGTACGAGTTCACCGCGGCGATCTGCCTGGTCGCGGTGGTGGCCTGGCTCGTGGTGCTGCGCCGCCGGCCCGAGCTGCGCCGGCTCGGCGCGTTCGTGCTGCTGCCCGTGGTCATCCTGATGTTCCTCGCCGGCACGGTGCTCTACACGCAGACCGCGCCGGTGGTGCCCGCGCTGCGCTCGTACTGGCTCGCGATCCACGTCTCCGCCGCCGTGATCGCCTCGGGCATCCTGCTGCTCGCCGGCGTCGCGAGCGTGCTCTACCTGCTGCGCCGGGTGCACGAGAACGACCCGTCGAAGCTGACCTGGACCTCGCGCCTGCCCTCCGCCGACGTCCTCGACCGCGTCGCCTACCGCGCCACCGCGATCGCCTTCCCGATCTGGACGTTCGCGGTGATCACCGGCGCGATCTGGGCCGAGGCGGCGTGGGGCCGGTACTGGGGCTGGGACCCCAAGGAGACGACGGCGTTCATCGCCTGGATCGTCTACGCCTGCTACCTGCACGCCCGCTCGACCGCCGGCTGGCGGGGCCCCCGCGCCGCGACGATCAACGTCGTCGGGTTCGCCGTCATGGTCTTCAACCTGTTCTTCATCAACCTGGTCGTCACCGGGCTGCACTCGTACGCCGGCGTCGGCTGACTGATCCAGTTCGGATCGCCGGAGGATCTCCCGACGGGATACGGTGCGTCGCGCGCCAGCGACGAGGGAGGACCGTGGGGATGGATTCCGGGGACGACACCGGCGCCGAGCGTGAGGCGGGGGACGCGGCTCCGCGCAGCCCGGCCGCGCAGGGCGGTCCGTCGCGCGACCCCGCCCCCGGTGCGTCCGAGCCCTCGGGTGCCGCGGGGCAGGCCGACCCCGCACCGCCGGCCGGCGCGGCCGAGCCGCCCGGCGTGGCGAGCCCGCCGGACTCCCCGGACACCACCCGCCGCGTCGACACCGCCGAGGCCGCCCGCGGCGACGCCGCCCAGCCCCGGCACCCCGGCTTCGACCCGCGCGTCGGCGCCGCCCCGACGGGCCGGGTGCCCGGGCCGCCCGCGGGCGCGGCACCGGCCGACCGCGCACCCGTCTCGGGCCGCTTCACCACCCCGGGTCGCGGCGCGGGCGTCCCCCCGGCCGGCCCGAACGGGCCCGCCAGCTACGACCTGTCGTCCGCCCAGCTCCTGCGGCCGAGCAAGCGCCCACCGCAGACGGGCTGGCGGCGCGCGCTCTTCGTCGGCTCCGGCGGGCTGATCAACCCCGGTGAGAGCCTCGGTGACGCCGCCCGCCGCGAGCTGATCGCGCGGGTCAACCAGCCGCTCCACGGCTGCTACAAGATCGCGATGCTGAGCCTCAAGGGCGGCGTCGGCAAGACCACGATGACCACGACGCTCGGCTCGACGTTCGCGTCCCTGCGCGGCGACCGCGTGATCGCCGTCGACGCCAACCCGGACCGGGGCACGCTCAGCCAGAAGATCCCGCTCGAGACCACGGCCACCGTGCGCCACCTGCTGCGCGACGCCAACCGCGTGCGGCGCTACTCCGACGTGCGCGCCTACACCTCGCAGGGCCCGTCACGCCTGGAGATCCTCGCGAGCGAGCAGGACCCGGCGGTGTCCGAGGCGTTCAGCGAGGTCGACTACCGGCGCACGGTCACGCTGCTCGAGCACTTCTACAACGTCGTGCTCACCGACTGCGGCACCGGTCTCATGCACTCGGCGATGAAGGGCGTCCTCGACGTCGCGGATTCGCTGCTGATCGTCTCGTCGGCGTCGATCGACGGGGCCCGCAGCGCCTCGGCGACGCTCGACTGGCTCGACGCGCACGGCTACCGCGACCTCGTGTCGCGTTCGGTGGCCGTCATCAACTACGTGCGGCGCAGCTCCGGCAACGTCGACCTCGACCGCGTCTCCGACCACTTCGCGGCCCGCTGCCGCGCCGTGGTGCGCCTGCCGTTCGACCCGCACCTCGAGGAGGGCGCGGAGATCGAGCTGGACAAGCTCGCGTCGCGCACCCGTGCCGCGCTGCTGGAGCTCGCCGCCACGGTGGCCGACGACTTCGGGCGCGCCGGGTCGCGCGTACGCCGCCCGGTCCTGCCGCGGTGAGAGGCGCCGGGAAGCGCTAGGCGGAGGGCGGGTCCTCGCGCTGGATCTTCTCGTCGAGCGAGCGGAGGAACTCGGGGTCGTCGTCCGGGGCCACCGGGCGGCGGGGGCGCTGGGGGCGCCGCGGAGCCTGCTGCCGGGTGGGGCCCGTGGGGGCGTCCTCGACCATGCCACCGGGGCCGCCGTCGTGGCCGGCCTGCGCCGCCTGGGCGGCCATCACCTTCCACAGCAACGTCCCCACGACGACCAGGACCAGCACGGCCACGAGGAACGGGATCACTCGGACGCCTCCAGCATCTCGACGTCTCCGGTCTGCGGGAT
The DNA here is from genome assembly GCF_037400335.1 of Actinomycetospora flava. Classification (NCBI taxonomy): domain Bacteria; kingdom Bacillati; phylum Actinomycetota; class Actinomycetes; order Pseudonocardiales; family Pseudonocardiaceae; genus Actinomycetospora; species Actinomycetospora flava. The sequence goes on along the minus strand of NZ_JBBEGM010000007.1, from coordinate 131,777 downwards.
CCGCGGACCGGGCATCGCCCACGCTACCGGTCGGAAGGAAAGTCCGCGTGGCGTGCGGGAGGTAGCGGTCGCGTGACGGTCGGGTGCTCGGGACGAGCGGATGACGCCGTCACGGGGGGTGCCGGAGAGCTCCCCGGACGGCGTAGCGCGCAGCGTCCGGAGAACCGTCGGTGACCGGCGGCCGGACGGCCGCCGGTCACCCGGCATCGACTAGTGGTGCGCCTCACTGGTGAGGCCGTCGAGCAGCGTGCGGACCTCGGACTCGCGGAAGCGGCGGTGCCCGCCCGGCGTGCGGATGGAGCCGATGCGGCCGGCGGACGCCCAACGGGTCACGGTCTTGGGGTCGACGCGGAACATCGCGGCGACCTCGCCCGGGGTCATGAGCCGCTCGTTGGCCTCGTGAGTGATGGTCATGTTCACTCCACCTTCCCTATCCCTCACACAAACCTGGCCCGCACCGTCCGCGGCGGCCGAGGGGCCGCCGGCAGGCGGAGCGGACGTAACGCAGCGAATCGTGACACCGGACCCCGTACGTACTCGAACGCTTGTATCCAGGTAAAGGGACCATAAAGGGCGAAACAGGACGTTGTGGGCGCCTGGCACGACCCCGCACGGGCCGGCGCGACGGTGCCTACCCTGGGGGTGTGCGCAGCAACGAGACCGCCGGGGACACCACCACGACCCCGGCGCCCGCGACCGGGACACCGGGCGGCGTGGCCCTCGCCGTCGTGCTCTACGTCGGCGCGCGGCTGCTGGTCGTTGCCGTGATCGCGGGTGCCCTCGTGGCCGTCGGCCTCCCGCTGCTCGTGGCGCTGCTCATCGCGATCGTCGTGGCCCTGCCGCTCTCGCTCGTGCTCTTCCGCAGCCTGCGCACCCGCCTGAACGCCGAGGTGGAGGCGGCGACGGCCTCCCGCCGCGAACGCCGCGAGCGCCTGCGGGCGGAACTGCGCGGGGACGTCGACGCGGACGGCGGCCCGCCCGCCGCGTAAAGGGGTCGCCATCCGCGGCGAGGGGCACGGTCGGCAGCGCCCGCGCCGCGCAGGCCTGCGCGGCGTGCCTCTCGGGTCTACGTCAGCGCCAGGCCCAGCGCCGTCGCCGCCGACCACACCAGCAGGCCCAGCGCGGTGTCGCGCAGCACGGGGATGAGCTGCGGGCCCGTCGAGCCGGCGAGCACCCGCCGCAGGCCGGGGCCGAGCAGGAGGAGCGCGAGCAGGCCCGCGAGCGCGCCCCAGGCGCGCAGGCTCAGCACGAGCGTCATGCCGAGCGGCACCACGACGAGGGCGGCGTAGAGCACGCGGGTGTCGCGGTCGCCGAGGACGACGGCGAGCGTGCGCTTGCCCGTGTCGAGGTCGGACGGGATGTCGCGCAGGTTGTTGGCGACGAGCACCGCGCACGCGAGGAGCCCGACGCCGACCGACGCGCCGATGCCGAGACCGCTCGCGCGACCCGTCTGGGTGAACTCGGTGCCGAGCACGGCGACGGGGCCGAAGAACACGAACACCGCGACCTCGCCGAGCCCGCGGTAGCCGTAGGGGCGCGAGCCGCCGGTGTAGAACCACGCGCCCAGCAGGCACACCGCGCCGACGACGATCAGCCACCAGTGCCCGCTGTAGAGCGAGAGCGCGATCCCCGCGACGGCACCCAGCCCCAGGCACAGGAACGCCGCCTGGCGCACCTTGTACGGCTGCGCCACCCCCGAGCCGACGAGGCGCAACGGGCCGACGCGGTCGTCGTCGGTGCCGCGCACGCCGTCGGAGTAGTCGTTGGCGTAGTTGACGCCGATCACGAGCGACACCGAGACGATCAGCGCCAGCACCGCCGCCACCGGGTCGAACCCGACGACGCCCGCGGCCGCCCCGGAACCCGCGAGCACCGGCGCGATCGCCGTCGGCAGCGTGCGGGGCCGGGCACCCTCCACCCATTGCGCGACGGTCGCCACGAACGGCGAGCCTAGTGGCCCCCGCTACGTGCAGGGAGGCACGGGCGGCGCGCCCTGGATCCACGCCGCCGGGACGTAGCGGTCCGGGCGGGTGCGCAGCCACAGGTTGCTCGTGCCCTGGCTGCCCTGCTCGGTGCTGCCGGCGACCTGGCACTGGACCTCGACCTGGGCGCCGTCGCCGACCACCCCGCTGTCCGCAGCCGTCGCGTTCGCGCCGGCGCGCTCGACGACCGGCCCCGCGCCGCCCGTGATGGCGCGCCCCAGCGCCGCGGAGCGGGCGGTCCACAGGTAGTCGACGGTGACGAACGCGTTCTCGTTGAGCCCGAGGCCGTAGAACGTGCCGTCGGCGAGGTCGATGCCGGCCGGGTTCTTGACCTGGCGGCCGAACCCGTCGCGCCCGCCGTTGTGCTTGTTCTCGTACGCGGCCTGGGCCTGCGGGCGGCCCTGCGGCAGGTCCTTCCACTGCTCACGCTGGTCCGGCGGGTTCCAGTAGTCGTCCTTGGTGTTCCACGGGCCGACGTCCCAGATCGGGACGGTGGCGCAGCGGCCGGCGTCGGTGCAGACGCGCACGCTGTAGTCGCCCTTGCCGTTGGGCGAGAGCGCCCGCCGCGAGGGGAGGGCGGCGAACTGGTCGTTGGCGACGATCTTGTGCCCGTTGGCGGTGGTGCCGCCGACGAGGCCCTCGCGGGTGGCGAACACCCGGTAGCTGGCGCGCGGGGCGATGGTGCGGGCGTCGGTCGGCACCTGGTCGGCGCGGACCTCGAGGCTGCGCACCACCGGGCCCGTCCCGCCGGCCGGGGCGATGAGCGCGAGTCGCGCGGCCACGGTGCGGGTGGGCTCGGGGAGGATCGCCGGCGCCCCGGGTGCGGCCGGGATCCACTCCGTCCACTGCCCGTCGGGGCCCTGCCCGCGGACGTCCACGGCGACCTGCGTGCCGGGCGGGACGTCGCCGGTGGTGGGCGCCTCGATCCGGTTCACCGGCGTCGCGAACTGGTGGGAGCCGAGGTCGAGCAGGCCCTGGCGCTCGGCGCCGCGCAGCGCGGCCGGCCCGGTCTCGGTGCCGTCGCGGGCGGTGCTCAGCCGCGCGGTGCCCTCGGTGATCTCGACACCGGTCGTCATGCCGGCCAGCGGCGGGGCCCAGCGCTGCGGGCCCTCCGCGTCGGCCCCGACCGCGCCGTCGCGCGGCACCGGCTCGGAGGTGCCGGGGCCGGCGGGTGGGACGGGGTCGGCCGCGGCGAGGGGTGCGGTCACGGTGAGGGTCAGGGCCGTCGTCAGGACGCCGGCGGCCACGACGAGTCCGGTCCGTCGTCTCCGCGGCGCCCCGACCCGGCCCGGCGAGGCGGCGGTTCGGGTCTGATCGGTGCGCACGCCTCATGGAACGGCGCGACCGGGCGCGAGGATGACGAGGCGCGCGCGAGATCCACTCGATGGCTCGTCATCCGGTCGAGCGTTTCGCCACCCGTTCGGCGCGGCGGCTCGACGGCGGCGCGTGCGTGGTGCAGACGAGCGAGACCCCCGGGGCTCCTGTGGGTGAGCACCCGGGGGTCGCGTCGCGCGGGGATCAGACGCCGCGGCGCAGGCGGAGCGCGACCACCGCGATCCAGACCATGGCGGCGACGGCGCCGACCGCGAGGGTCAGCGTGCCGGCGACACCGCCGGTCATCGCCCAGCCCCAGCCGACCACCAGCGCCAGGCCGGCGGTCCGCGAGACGACGGCCAGGTCGCGGCGCCCGCCGCGGGTGAAGTGGCGGCCGAGCACGAGGCACGCGGCGATCAGCGTCGTGAAGGAGAGCGTCCCGGCGACCATGTGGCCGAGGGCGTGCCAGGACATCGTCGTCACGCCCGTCGGCGCCCCGACGGGGAAGCCGTTGCCCGGGTCCATGACGAGGACGCCGGCGGCCGCGAGCCCCACGCCGGCGGCGGCGACGAGGCGCGGCACCCAGACCCCGCCGGGAGTGCCGCGCAGCGCGGTCCGCAGCCCGCCGGCCCCGACGACCACCAGGAGGCCCGCGACGACGAAGTTCGTGATCTGCAGCCACCCGAGGTCGCCGGTGGACAGCTGGCTCAGCGGGTGGACCAGGATGTCGAACCCCTCGCGGGTGGCGGCCTGGGCGATCGACACGACGCTCCAGCCGGCGAGCCCGAGGGCCAGGAGACCGAGGCGGGTGGCGGTGGTGCGGGTGGGGGTGGCGGTGATCGTGCTCATCTCGGGTGCCTCCTCGGCGGTGGTCGGACTCTCGCCGGGACGTCGTCCGAGCTGATATGACAGGGAACGCGCACCGTTCCCTGTCGTATCGGTCCGATCGACGTGGAGCCGTCAGCACCAGCCACGACGACCGAGGAGATCGAGATGCGCTACCTGATGACCACCGGGCAGAACAGCCGCCGGCCCGACGAGGCCCTGTTCGCCGAGATGGGCGCGTTCATCGAGGAGATGACCGCCGCCGGCATCCTCATCGCGACCGGGGGCCTCGAGCCCGGCGGCGTGAAGATGACCTCGCACGGCGACGAGATCACGGTGACCGACGGCCCCTTCGTCGAGGCCAAGGAGGAGATCCTCGGCTTCGCGCTCGTCGAGGTGTCCTCGCACGAGGAGGCGCTCGAGGTGTCGCGGCGCTTCCGCCGGATCGTCGGTGACGGCGACAGCATCCTGCACCGGGTGATGGGTCCGTGACCTCCCCGCGTGGGGGCGGCGGGGCCGACCTGCCCGCGCGGGTCGACGCGGTCTGGAAGCTCGAGTCCGCGACGATCGTCGCCGCTCTCACGCGGATGGTCCACGACGTTGGCCTGGCCGAGGAGCTCGCGCAGGACGCGCTGGTCGCGGCCCTGGAGCAGTGGCCGGCCGCCGGCGTGCCCGACAACCCCGGCGCCTGGCTGACGTCGGTCGCCAAGCGCCGCGCCGTCGACCACCTGCGCCGCGCCGCCCGGGCCGGGCGCGCCCACGAGGCGCTGGCGCACGACGAGGACGCCCCGGCCGAGGACGCGGGCGACGACGCCGCCGACGTCCTGCGGCTGATGTTCCTGTCGTGCCACCCGGTGCTGCCGACCGAGCAGCGCCTCGCGCTGACCCTGCGGCTGCTCGGCGGGCTGTCCGCCGAGGAGATCGCGCGGGCGTTCCTCGTCGACGAGGCCACGATCGCCCGCCGGATCGCCGAGGCGAAACGCGCGCTCGCCGCGGAGGGCGCCGAGCTCGCGCTGCCCGGCCGCGACGAGCTGGCCGCGCGCCTGTCGTCGGTGCTCGAGGTGGTCTACCTCGTGTTCAACGAGGGCTACGCCGCGACCTCGGGCGACGACCTCCTGCGCCCCGACCTCGCCGGCCAGGCCCTGCGGCTCGGTCACCGCCTCGCCGCGCTCGCCCCCTCCGAGCCCGAGGTGCACGGGCTGCTCGCGCTGATGGAGCTGCAGGCCTCGCGCACCGCGGCGCGCACCGGGCCGTCGGGCGAACCGATCCCGCTGCACGAGCAGGACCGCGGCCGCTGGGACCCGGTCCACGTACGCCGCGGGTTCACCGCGATGCTGCGCGCCCGCGACCTCGGGGGCACCGCCGGCCCCTACGTCCTGCAGGCCGCCATCGCCGTCTGCCACGCCCAGGCGCGGCGCCCGGAGGACACCGACTGGGCCGCCATCGCCGCGCTCTACGACCGGCTCGCCGCGCTGCTGCCCACGCCGGTCGTCGCGCTGAACCGGGCCGTGGCGGTGGCGCGCGCCCGCGGGCCCGCCGAGGGGCTCGCGCTCGTCGAGGCGCTGCGCGACGACCCCCGGCTGCGCGACTACCACCTCGTGCCCGGCGTGCGGGCCGACCTGCTCGCCCGGCTCGGCCGCCACGAGGAGGCGCGCCGGGAGTACGCCCGCGCCGCGGCCCTGACGCGCAACGCCGCCGAGCGCGCCTACCTCGACGCGCGGGCCGCCGACCTGGAGGCGCCACCGGAGGGGCCCACCCTCAAGGACGTCGCCGCGGCGTTCCTGACCGGCCTCGACGCCCCCGCGCGCCGGGCCTACGGCCAGACGCTGCGGCGCCTGCTGCGCGGGCTCGGCGGCACGACCCCGCTCGCCGCGCTCAGCGCCGCCGACGTCGCCCGGGTGCTCACGACCTCCTGGGGCGCGGCCGCGCCCGCCACGTGGAACCGCCACCGCGCCGCCGCCCGGTCGTTCGCGGCGTTCGTCCAGCGCCCCGAGCTCGCCGCGGACCTCGCCCGCCGGGCGACGACGACGTCCCCGGCACCGCCCGTCGACCCGGACCGCGTGGCGGCGCTCTGCGACGACCCGGCGGTCCCGGTGCGCGAGCGCGCGCTGTGGTCGCTGCTGCACGAGTCCGGGGCCCCGGTGCGCGCGGTGCTCGCCCTCGACGTCACCGACCTCGACCGCGACGACCGCAGCACCCACGACCGCGCGGTCACCTGGCGCTCGCGCACCGCCCGTCTGCTGGACGAGCTGCTCGCCGGGCGCACCCGCGGGCCCGTGTTCCTCGCCGACCGCCGCCCCGGCCCCGCCCGCACCGCGGCGGCCGCCGACCGCTGCCCCGACACCGGCCGCATGCGCCTGTCCTACGAGCGCGCCGAGTACCTCTGCAAGCACACCGCGCAGGTCACCCTCGGGCGCCTGGGCTGATCAGGCCTCGGCGACGACCCGCTCGCCGGCGCCCGCCGGCTTCTTGCTGCCGAGCATCAGGGCGAACAGCACCGCCACGGCGCTCAGGCCGGCGGTGATGAGCATGAGGTCGTCGAACGCGGTGGTGAAGACCAGCCCGGTGGCGGCCTGGTCCAGCGAGTAGTTCTGCAGGAGCGCCGCGGTGGCGTCCGGGGACGTCCCGGCGCCCGTCGTGTGCGGACCCTGCGCCCCCATCAGCCCGCCCATGTCGCTCATGCCCTGGGCCCGCTGGCCGGTCATGAGGGCGGTCATGGCGGCGAGCCCCATCGCCGACGACGTCCGCTGGACGAGGTTGTTGAAGGCGCTCGCGCCGCTGGTGTTGGCGGGCGGGACGGCGGAGAGGCCGTTGGTCATGATCGGCATCATCGCCAGGCCGATCCCACCGGCGCGGAAGGCGAGCAGCCACTGCAGGTGGGTGTGCGAGGTCTCGAGCGTGACGTCGCGCAGCATCCAGGTGCCGAGCGCCATCACGGACAGCCCGATGACCGCGGGCCACCGGGCCCCGAAGCGGTCGTAGATCCGCCCGGCGAGCGGCATCATCACCGCCATGACCGCGGCCTGCGGCAGCAGCAGGATCCCGGAGTCGAACGCGCCCATGCCCTGGAACTGCTGCAGGTAGACCGGGATGTAGAAGAGCACGCCGAACAGGCCGATCGAGATGATCGCGATGAGGATCAGCGAGTTGGTGAACGGCCAGAAGCGGAAGACCCGGACGTCGAGCAGCGGGTGGTCGACCTCGAGCTCGATCACCACGAACAGCGCCAGGCACAGCGTCCCGAAGGTCAGCAGGATGAGCACCGGGTAGCTCGTCCAGCCCCAGGTCTCGCCCTCCGAGAGCGCCAGGAGCAGCGAGAACAGGCCGGCGGCGATCGCGAGGAAGCCCGGCAGATCGAACCTCCTGGCCTTGCCGCCCGCGAACCCGGGCAGCAGCGCCACCGCCGCGATCGCGCCCACCACGCCGATCGGGACGTTGATGAAGAAGATCAGCCGCCAGTCGACGTACTCGACGAGGTAGCCGCCGAGGGTCGGCCCGACCGCCGGGGCGACGATGATCCCCAGGCCGTACATCCCCATGGCCGCGCCGATCCGCTCGCGCGGCACGATCCGGTAGACCATCGACAGCGCGACCACCGGGATCACCCCGCCCGGGATCGCCTGCAGGATCCGGAACGCGATCATGCTGTTGAGGTCCCACGCCAGCCCGCAGAGCGCGGAGCCGGCGGCGAACCCGATCAGCGACAGGATGTAGGCCCGGTTGAGGCCGATCTTCTCCCCGAGCCACGCGCTGGCCGGGACGATCACGCCGAGCGCGAGCGAGTAGGACGTCGCGACCCACTGGATGTCCTCGGTGGTCGCGCCGAAGTCCTTCTGCATCGCGGGGATCGCGACGTTGACGATGCTGACGTCCAGCACCGACATGAACATGCCGACGACCAGGACGATCAGCGACACCACCCAGGGCCCGGAGGACGCGGGCGGCGGCGGTGCGGGTGCGGCCGCCGGCGGGGGCGCCGCGGGCGCACGCGCGGCGGCGGGCGGCGCCTGCTGCTCAGCGGGCGCCTCGGTGGTCATCGGCGGATTCTCGCACCCCGACCGGGCGCGAGACGACCGTCAAGAGAAGCAAAAGGCCTGGTCAAGGCCGCGCCCCGTCCCTGCTGATGTCCGCGGTGACGTTCATGCCGGGGATCAGGTCGAGGCCGCGGGGGTCGTCGATGCTGATCTTCACAGGGATCACCTGGGTGACCTTCTGGAAGTTCCCGGAGCTGTTCGCCTGCGGCAGCGGGGAGAAGACGCCCGAGGCGCCGTTCTGGATCTCGCGGACCGACCCGGTGAGCGCGACGTCGGGGTAGGCGTCCACGCTGATGTCGACGGGCGCGCCGACGCGCACCTGGTCGATGTCGGTCTCGTCCACGCGGGCGGTGACGGTCAGGTCGGACATGTCGTAGGCGATCGCGAGCTGGGTGCCCGCGGTGACGAACGCGCCGTCGGTGGTGTCGTCCACGGCGACGGTCCCGGCGGCGGGCGCGCGGATGGTCAGCTGCGGCTGCACGTAGGCGCCCTGGAGCTGCACGCGGCCGACGGGCTCGTCGCGGCGCAGCACGGTGCCCTGCGTCGCCGACCAGCCCACGAGGGTCCCCGCGGCGGGGGCGACGATCGGGATCTGCGTGCCGTCGATCTGCGCGTTGTCGGTGGAGACGTAGCGGCTCGAGACCACGACGTAGCTCACGGCGAACGCGATGACGGCGAGCACGGCGACGACCGCGATGACGATCAGCGCGATCCGCGTGGAGCGCTTGAGGGGCCGCCGTCGCGTGGACGGCTCCTCCGCGGGAGCGGCGGTCGCGACCGGCCCGGTGCTGGGGTCGTCGTGTCCGTCGGACTCGTCCGGCACGGGGCTCACCTCCCTCCGGTGACGAGGACCTGCTGGTGGTCCTGGAGGCCGCCGAGGACCTGGGTGCGGTCGGTGCCGACGAGCCCGGCGGCGAAGCGCGTCGTCTGCTGGCGCCCGCCCGGTTCGACGACGACGACCGACGTCGAGCCGCCCTGCCGGCGCACGGCGGTGTTGGGGACGGTGAGCGACCCGTCGACCTGCCCGGTCACCACCGACGCCCGCGCCGTCTGCCCCTCGCGCAGGCGGAGGTCGCCGCCGGTCAGCGCGACCGTGACGTAGTAGTTGACGACGTTCGAGATCGCCGCGCCCGCCGGCGCGACGGCCTGCACGGTGCCGGCCAGCGTGGCGTCGGGGATCGCGTCCACGGTGACGTCGACGCGCTGGCCGACGGCGATCGCGGCCGCGTCCGCCTCCTGGAACGGCACGACCACCTGCAGCGCGGAGGCGTCGTCGAGGACGAGGAACTGCGCGCCGCCGGGACGGGCCGGGGTCGCGCCGGCCGCCGCCCCCGCCGCGCCCGTGGCGGCGCTCGCCGCGGGGGCGCCCGGGATGGCGGCGTCCCCGCCCGGTGCCTGCGCGGTCGTGCCCGAGCTCGCCGCGACGAACTCCCCGACGGCGCCGTTGAGGGCGGTGACGACGCCGTCGGCGGGCGCCTTCAGCGTGGTGTTGGTCAGGTTCTGGCGGGCAGTGCGGACCCCGGCGCGGGCGCCGTCGACCGCGGCCTGCGCGGCGTCGAGCGTGTGCGGGCGCTGCGCCTCGGCGGCGTCGAGGCTGTTCTGCGCCTGCACGACGCCCTGGCGCGCCTGCTCGACCTGGAGCTGCCCGGCGGCCGACCCGGCGCCGCCCGCGGACGCCGCCTGCGCGCCGGCCGCCGGGGCGGCGGCGGGCTGGTTCGCCACGCGCTCGGTGGCGTCCAGGATGCGCTGGGCCTGGTCGAGCGCGGCCTCGGCGCCGCCGACCGACGTCGAGTCCTCGGCCTGCTCGAGGTTGGCCTCCGCCGAGTCCAGCTGGGCCTGGGCCTGCCGCAGGGCCTGGCGGGCGGCGAAGTCGTCGAGCGTGGCGAGGACCTGGCCGCGCGTGACGCGGTCGCCGACGTCGACCTTCACCGACGTCAGCTGCCCGCCCTGCGGGAAGCCGACGTTCGTCTGGCCCGCCGACACCGACCCGACGGCCGAGACCGAGGTGCTCACCGACCCGCGCTCGACCGCCGCGGTGCGCGGGGCGGCCTGCGGCGAGGCCCCGCACCCGGCGAGGAGGACGCCCGCGGCGGTGAGGCCCAGCACGCCGAGCCCGACCGCGCGGCCTGGAGAACGTCTGACCGGCACCGCATCCCCCTGCTGGTTGGTACATACAACTATCGCGCAGCATGACACGGACGGGGGAACAATTCTAACGGAGCATGCCGTGCCGACCGAGCGGAGCAGCGGACGACGCCCGTTCCGCCCACTCGTTCGGCGGCATAGCTGTCACTCTGGGTGCTAGTGACCGGTTTGCGAGCTGATCAGGGGCCGGGATCACCCCCCGGTCGTCGGGTGCCGGGCCGTCGGCGCCCCTACCGTGGAGTGCGTGTTCCCCTCGACCGCGCAGGCCCACGTCGTCGTCGACGAGTGGGTGCGGGCCGGGGTGACCGACGCGGTCGCGTGCCCGGGCTCCCGCAACGCCCCGCTGCTCGTCGCCCTCGACGCCGCCGACCGTGACGGCCGCCTGCGCCTGCACGTCCGCGTCGACGAGCGCGGCGCGGGCTTCCTCGCGGTGGGCCTGGGCACGGTCACCGGGCGCGTCGTCCCCGTCGTCGTGACCTCCGGGACGGCCGTCGCGAACCTGCACCCGGCGGTCCTCGAGGCCTCGCGGGCCGGGGTCGGGATGCTCGTGGTCAGCGCCGACCGCCCGGTCGAGCTCGTGGACAGCGGGGCGAACCAGACGATCGACCAGGCGGGCCTGTTCGGCGAGGCCGCCCGGGCCTCGATCGTCATGCCGCTCGCCGAGGACCGGCACGGCGCCGCGCGCACCTGGCGCGCGGTCGTGGCCCGCGCGCTCGACCGCGCGGCCGGCACCAGCGGCGGCGACCCGGGTCCGGTCCAGCTCAACGTCCCGCTGCGCGAGCCGCTGCTCGACCCCGCCGACGACGCCCCCGGCGAGCCCGACCCCGCGCTCGCCGGCCGCGCCGACGCGGCGCCGTGGACGCGCACGATCGCCGCGCCGCCGTCGTCCGTGCTCGCCCCCCTGCCGCTGCGCGCCGGCGCCCGCACGCTGGTCGTCGCGGGGTTCGGCGGCGACACGGTGCCCGCCGGGACCCGCCTGCCCGACGGGGTGCCGGTGCTCGCCGAACCGACGTCGCCGCTGTGGTCGGACCCGGCCGGCGGCCGCGCGCTGCACGCGGGCACCTGGGTGCTGCCCGCCGCGCTCGACGGCCTGCGTGACGACCTGCGCCCCGAGCAGGTCGTGGTCCTGGGCCGCCCGACCCTGCACCGCTCGGTGTCGCGGCTGCTCGCCGACCCGGGGATCGAGGTGCTGGCCGTGCCCGCGGTCGCCCCGACCGGCCGGCGGCCGCGCCCGGGCTGGACCGACGTCGCCGGCGCCGTCTCCGCGGTCGGCGCGCTGCCCGACCCGGACGACTGGAAGCCCGACCTCACCTTCGCCCGCGCATGGGGCGAGGCGTCCGACCGGGCCGCTGCGGTGATCGGCGAGGACCCGGGGGCGGGCGGCCCCGCGCTCGCCGCCGCCACCGTCGCCGCGCTCCCGTCGGGGGCGCACCTCGTGGTCGGCTCGTCCGCCCCGATCCGCGACGTCGCGCTGGCCGCCACCCCGCGCGCCGACGTCACCCTGCACTCGGCGCGCGGCGTCTCCGGCATCGACGGCGGCGTCTCGCTGGCCGTCGGCGTCGCGCTCGGCCACCGCGGGCCCACGTACGCGCTGCTCGGCGACCTCACGTTCCTGCACGACACGAACGGCCTGCTCGTCGGGCCCGACGAGCCGCAGGGCGAGCTGACCGTCGTCGTCGCCAACGACGACGGCGGCGGCATCTTCACCACCCTCGAGCAGGGCGCCCCGCGCTACGCCGCGGCGTTCGAGCGCGTGTTCGGCACGCCGCACGGCACCGACCTCGCCTCGCTCTGCGCCGCCCACCACGTGCCCCACCGGCGCGCCACGCCCGACGAGCTCTCCGACGCCCTGGCGCCGACGGGTCGTCCGGGCACCCGGGTGGTCGAGGTGGAGATCGACCGCACCACCCGCCGCGCGGCGGGGGAGCAGACCGCCGCGGCCGTCCGCGAGGCGCTGGGCACGGCCGAGTAGCCGTCCGTGTGATCCCCGGGTGAACCCGAGGAGTGACCCTGTCGTCTCCGCACGCGGTCACCACGGGGGATCAGGAAGGATGGCGCCGCCCCGGGGGCGACCGGGGCGCAGACGGGACGGATCGACGAAGGGAGCGCGGCGGGCGTGCTGGTGCTGGTCGTGGCGCACGCGGTGGCGGCGCTGGCCGCGCCCGCGCTCGTGCGGGTCCTCGACCGCCGGGCGTTCGCCGTCCTGGCGCTGGTGCCGGCCGCGGCGTTCGCGTGGATCCTCGTCCGACTCCCCGACGTCCTCGCCGGGCAGGTGCCCACCGAGGTCGTCCCGTGGATCCCGTCGCTGGGCGTCTCCCTGGCGCTGCGCCTCGACGCGCTCGCCGCCACGTTCTCCCTGCTCGTCACCGGTGTCGGCGCGCTCGTGCTCGTCTACTGCACGCGCTACTTCGGCGCCGGGGCGCGCGGGCTCGGGCGCTTCGCCGGGGTGCTGACGGCCTTCGCCGGCGCGATGCTCGCGCTCGTCTGGTCCGACGACGTCTTCGTGCTCTACGTGTGCTGGGAGCTCACGACCGTCTTCTCGTTCCTGCTCGTCGGCCACGACGCCCACAAGCGGGCGAGCCGTGCCGCGGCGGTGCAGGCGCTCGTCGTCACCGCGGCGGGCGGGCTGACGATGCTCGTCGGGCTCGTGATCCTCTCCCAGGCCGCCGCGACGACGCGCGTGTCCGACCTGGTCACCTACTTCGCCGCCGGCGCCCCCACCTCGGCCGCGATCGGGGCCGGCGTGGTGTGCGTGCTGGTGGGCGCGATCACCAAGTCCGCGCTCGTCCCGTTCCACTTCTGGCTGCCCTCGGCGATGGCCGCGCCGACGCCGGTCAGCGCCTACCTGCACGCCGCGGCCATGGTGAAGGCCGGCGTCTACCTCGTCATGCGCCTCGCGCCCGGGCTCGCCGACGTCGAGCCGTGGCGCCCGCTCGTCGCCGCCCTCGCGGTCACCACGATGCTGCTCGGCGGCATCCAGGCGCTGCGCCAGCACGACCTCAAGCTGGTGCTGGCGCACGGCACCGTCTCCCAGCTCGGGTTCATGGTGCTGCTCGCCGGGGCCGGCACCCGGGACGCCGCCCTGGCCGCGGCGGGCCTGGTGGTCGGGCACGCGATGTTCAAGGCCTGCCTGTTCCTCGTGGTCGGCGTGATCGACCGCCGCGCCGGGACGCGGGACCTGCGCGAGCTGTCGGGGCTCGGCCGGCGCGCGCCGGTGCTGGCCACCGCGGGGATCCTCGGCGCCGCGTCGATGGCCGGGCTCCCGCCGCTGCTGGGCTTCGTCACCAAGGAGGGCGCCTTCGAGGCCTTCCTGCACGACGCCTACGGCCCCGCCGCCGTGCCGCTGCTCGCGCTGGTGGTGCTGGGGTCGGTGCTCACCGTCGCCTACAGCACGCGGTTCGTGTGGGGCGCGTTCTGGCGCAAGCCGGGGGTCGACGAGGTCGCCTGGCAGGCGCCGGGCCCGCTCTTCGCCGCCTCGCCGGTGGTGCTGGGCGTCGGCGGCCTCGTGGCGGGTCTCGGCGTGGCCGGGCTCGCCCCGCTGCTCGTCGCCTACGCCGACACGCTGCCGGCGAGCTACCCCGCGCTGCTCGAGCTGACCGTGATCCCGTCGATCGGGATGGCGCTCGGGCTCTCGGTGCTCGCCGTCGTCCTCGGCTTCCTCGTGGGCCTGCCGCCGGTCAGCGCGCGGCTCACCGCTCGCCACCCGCTCGCCCGGGTGCGCGCCGAGATCACCTGGCGCGGCGTGGTGCACGCGCTGGAGAACACCTCGCTGCGGGTCACGGCGCTCACCCAGCGCGGCTCGCTGCCCTGGATCCTCACGACCGTCTTCGCGGTGCTCGTGCTGGGCCCGGGGCTCGCGCTGCTCCTGGCCGCCGACCTCGGCGAGGTGCGCGTCGACCGCCTCGTCGACTCCCCGTTCCAGCTGCTCGCGGCGGTCATCGGCGCCGCCTGCGCGATCACCGCCACGCGCGTGCGGCGCCGGCTCGGCGCGGTGCTCGTGGTCGGCGGGCTCGGCTACGCGATCGCCCTGATCTTCGCGCTGGCCGGGGCGCCCGACGTCGCGCTGACCCAGGCGCTGGTCGAGACGGCCACGCTCGTCGTCGTCGTGCTCGTGCTGCGCACGCTGCCCCGGGACATCGCCGACCGGAACACCGGGCGCCAGCGGGTGCGCCGCCTGCTCGTGGCGGTGCCCGTCGGGCTGCTCATGACCGGGCTCGGCGCGGTCGCGCTCGCCGCGCGCCGTGCCCCGCCGGTGTCGGCGGCCTACCCCGCGCAGGCCTACGACTTCGGCGAGGGCCAGAACGTCGTCAACGTGACCCTGGTCGACATCCGCGCCTGGGACACGATGGGCGAGCTCTCGGTCATCGTCGCCGCCGCCACCGGGGTCGCGAGCCTCGTCTTCCTCTCGCGCCGCTCCGGCGCGCCGCCCCGGGCCGACGCCCAGCCGGCGGTCACGCCGTCGACGCGCGCCGGGGGCTGGCTGCGCTCGGCCCGCAGCGGCGACGGCGACCGCGTCCTGCTCCTCGAGGTGATCACCCGCCTCGTCTTCCCGACGATGATGGTCGTCTCGCTGTACTTCCTGTTCGCCGGCCACAACGCGCCGGGCGGCGGGTTCGCCGGCGGCCTCGTGGCGGGCCTCGCGCTCGTCGTGCGGTACGTCGCGGGCGGGCGCTACGAGCTCGGGGAGGCGGTGCCCGTCGACGCGGGCCTGCTGCTCGGGCTCGGCCTGTTGTGTGCGGGCGGCACCGGTGTCGGCGCCCTGCTCCTCGGCGGCGAGGTCCTGCAGACCGCCGTGCTGGAGTTCGACGTCCCGGTGCTCGGCACCGTCAAGTTCGTGACGTCGCTGATCTTCGACGTCGGCGTCTACCTCATCGTCGTCGGGCTCGTGCTCGACGTCCTGCGCAGCCTCGGCGCCGAGCTCGACCGGCGCCGGACCTCCGCCCTCCGACGTGAGGAGGTCCCCTCGTGACCTCGCCCATCGTCCTGCTCGCGCTCGTCGGGGTGCTCTACACCGCGGGCGTCTACCTGATCCTCGAGCGCAGCCTGACCCGCGTGCTGCTCGGCATCCTCGTGCTCGGCAACGCCACCAACGTGCTCGTCGTCGTGGCCGGCGGGCGCGCCGGCGACCCGCCGCTGGTCGGCAGCTTCCCCGAGGAGGCGATGAGCGACGCGCTGGTGCAGGCGCTCGTGCTGACCGCGATCGTCATCACGCTCGGCGTCACGGCGTTCCTGCTCTCGCTCATCCACCGCGCCTGGACCCTCGAGCGCGAGGACGACCTCACCGAGGACGTCGAGGACCGCTCGATCCGGCGCCGCCTCGCGCGCGGCGAGCAGGAGGACGAGGAGGAGCTCGACACCACCGGGTGCGAGAACACCTCGGACACCGACCCCGACGACACCGAGTCGGTGCCCGACCCGGCGCCCGCCACCGCGGGCAGCGGCTCCGGGCACGGGGAGGTGCCGCGGTGAACCCCGGGTCCAGCCTGCTCGCGACCCTGATCCCGCTGCCCGCGCTGCTGCCGCTGCTCGGGGCGGGCCTCACGCTGGTGCTCTCGCGGCGACCGACGCTGCAGCGCGCCATCAGCGTCGCGGTGCTCGCGGCCGTGGTGGTCATCGCGGCGTTCCTGCTCGTCGCGGCGGTGCAGACCGGGCCGATCGTCGTCACCGTCGGGTCGTGGCCGGTGCCGCTGGGCATCACGCTGGTCGTCGACCCGCTGTCGGCGCTGATGCTGTTGACGTCGATGTCGGTGACGCTCGCGGTGCTCGTCTACGCGATCGGCCAGGGTGTCTACGACCGCGACGAGGCCACCCCGATCACGATCTTCCACCCGACCTACCTGGTGCTCGCCGCGGGCGTGGCCAACGCCTTCCTCTCGGGGGACCTGTTCAACCTCTACGTGGGGTTCGAGGTCCTCCTGATGGCGAGCTACGTGCTGCTGACCCTCGGCGGCAGCCGCTCGCGGGTGCGCGCCGGCGTCGTCTACATGGTCGTCAACGTGGTGTCCTCGTTGATCTTCCTGGTCGGCATCGCCCTGGTCTACGCCGCGGTGGGGACGCTGAACCTCGCCCAGATCTCGACGCGCATGGAGCAGGTCCCGGGCGGCACGGCGCTGGCGATCCACCTCGTGCTGCTCACCGCGTTCGGCATCAAGGCGGCGGTGTTCCCGCTGTCGGCCTGGCTGCCCGACAGCTACCCGACCGCCGCGGCGCCGGTGACCGCGGTGTTCGCCGGCCTGCTCACCAAGGTCGGCGTCTACTCGATCATCCGGACCGAGACGCTGCTCTTCCCCGGCTCCGACGTGACCCACACGATCCTGCTCGTGGCCGCCGGGCTGACCATGATCGTCGGCGCGCTCGGTGCCATCGCGCAGGCCGACATCAAACGTGTCCTGTCGTTCACCCTGGTCAGCCACATCGGCTACATGATCTTCGGGCTGGCGCTCGCGACACCGCTCGGCGTCGCCGGCGCGGTGTTCTACGTCGTCCACCACATCACCGTGCAGGCCACGCTGTTCTGCGTCGTCGGGCTGATCGAGGGCGTCGGGGGGTCGACGTCGGTCACCCGGCTCGGCGGGCTGATGAAGGCGTCGCCGCTGCTCGCGATCCTGTGGTTCGTGCCCGCGATCAACCTCGGCGGCATCCCGCCGCTGTCGGGGTTCATCGGCAAGCTGGGGCTCGTGCAGGCCGGCGTCGCCGACGGCTCGGCGCTGGCGTGGACCCTCGTCGTCGTCTCGGTGCTGACGAGCCTGCTCACGCTGTACGCGGTGACGAAGGTGTGGGTGCTGGCGTTCTGGCGCCCGGCCGACCAGATCCCCGTCCCCGACGTGTCGGACCGCGACGTGGAGGACGAGGACGAGGAGTCCGACGGCGACGCGCACGAGGTCGGCGAGGTGCGCGAGCACGCGACCGTGTCCGCCGGGGGCGGCCTGGCCGGGGTGCCGGCGCCGCGCTCGGGGACGCTCACCGGCGTGCGGCCCGGGACGGCGCGGGGCATCGCGCGCCAGGAGACCAACTCCGGCGCCGAGGTCGACTGGCCGGTGGCCCGGCTGACCCCGACCGAGGGCGCCCCGGTGTTCACCGGCCGGTTCCTCGGCGACCCGAACGACCACGTGTCCTCGCGCCTGCCGCGGGTGATGGCCGGCGCGACCGGGGCGCTCGTCGCGCTCGGGCTGGTGCTGACGTTCGCCGCGGGCCCGCTGTACGCGGTCGCCGACCAGGCCGCCGACGACCTCGTCGCCCGCACCCCCTACGTGCAGGCCGTCTTCGCCCAGACCGTGGACGACCGGGTCGCGCGATGAGCGGCCCCGACGGCGCGCCGCGCCCGACCCCGCCCGACACCGCCGGCGTGCTGCGCCGCGCCGTGCCCGTCGTGTGGCTCGTGCTGGTGTGGGTCCTGCTGTGGGGCACGTTCTCGTGGGCGAACGTGCTCGGCGGGCTCGTGGTGGCCCTCGTGGTGCTCGCGGTGTTCCCGCTGCCGGCGGCCCCCGGGCGCGGGTGGCTGCACCCCGGCGCGGCGCTGCGGCTGGTCGGCCGGTTCGTCGTCGACATCGTGGTCTCGAGCCTGCAGGTGGCGTGGCAGTCGCTGCAGTCGGTGCTCCCGGGCCGACCGATCCGCAGCTCCGTGGTGGCGGTGCAGCTCGCGTCGTCGTCGGAGTTCGTCATGGCGATGATCGTCGAGATGCTCTCGCTGGTGCCGGGCAGCGTGGTGATCGAGGCCCGCCCCGAGCGGCGCACGATCTACGCGCACGTGCTCGGCGCCGACGACGACGCGGCGGTCGCGGCGTTCCGGGCCCAGGTCGCGCGGCTCGAGGCGGACCTCGTCGCCGCGCTGGGCCGTCCCGCGGCCCCCGCCGCGCGAGCCGCGGAGGAGGGATCGTGACCGGCCTGCCCGCCCTGCTCGACGGCGTCCTCGTCGTCTCCCTCGTCCTGCTCGGGCTCTCCGCGGTGCTCGTCGTGGTGCGGCTGCTGCGCGGGCCGTCGGGGCTCGACCGGCTCGTCGCGCTCGACGTCCTGGTCGCCGAGTTCCTCTGCGGGCTGGTCGCCTACGCCGCGCTCACCGGCAACTCCGCGCTCGTGCCCGTGGTGGTGGCGATCAGCCTCGTCGGCTTCCTCGGCTCGACGACGGTCGCGCGGTTCGTGCGGCGGGGGACCGACCGGTGAGCGCCGGCAGCGAGGACGGCCTCGCGATCACGCTCGACGCCGTCGGCACGGTGTCGATCGTGCTCGGGGTGCTGCTGACCCTCGTCGCCTCGGTCGGCCTGCTGTCCCTGCCCGACGTGCTCAGCCGGATGCACGCGGCCACGAAGCCCCAGGTCGTGGGACTGCTGCTCGTGGTGATCGGCGGTGCGCTGCACCTGCGCGACAGCGTCGACGTGTGGATGCTCGTGCTCGTCGGGGCGTTCCAGCTCGTCACCGCGCCGGTCACCGCGCACGTGGTGGGCCGGCTCGCGCACCGCGGCGACGGGGTGCGCCGCGACCTGCTCCATGTCGACGAGCTCCGGGACTCCCCGGACCTCGCCGACCCCGGCCCGGACCGCCCCGAGCCGGAGGGCCCCGACCTGCCCTCGGACGCCCCGAGCGGGCGGACGGAGGGGTCGTGAGGGGCGTCCCTAGAATCGGCGCGGTGACCTGGTTGCGCGAGCTCGTGCGGCGGGCCCGTGCGCGGGTCGCGCCGTTCCTCGCCGACGCCCTCGCGCTGATCCGCCCCGCGGGCCGGCGGGCGCCGGAGATCGTGGTCGTCGTCGGCGTCGTGGTGAGCGTGCTGCTCGCGCTCGTGCTCGTCGGCGCCGCCCGCAACGACGCCTCCATCGACGCCGCGCGGGGTGCGGCCGTCGCCGAGGTGCTCGAGGGCGGCTCGCGGCCCCACGTCTACGTCCGCTTCACCACCGTCGAGGGCGCGGTGCTCACCCCCGAGAAGGGCGTGTTCTACCCGCGCGGGCTCGAGCCGGGCCAGCTCGTGGAGGTCGAGTACGACCGCACCGACCCCGAGCTCGTGCGCGTCGCCGGCCGCACCTGGACCGAGGGCCTCGTGCCCGTGCTGCTCGGCCTCGTCGTGCTGTGGGCCGTCGTGGGCCCGTCGGCGTGGGCGCTCGCGCGGGCGCGCCGCCGGCGCCGCGAGGCCGCGCTGGCCGCCGCGCGGTGGCGTCAGTCCGTCGGTGCCGGGTCCGCCGACCCCGCCGATCCCGCCGGTGCCGTCGCTTCCGACACTTCTGACGACGAGCGCGAGGACGGCGAGCCGGAGATGGCCGGGGCGGGCAAGCGGTGAGCCGCGCCGACCTCGACCGTGACCCGTCCGCGGTGGCGCGCATGTTCGACGGGGTCGCGGCGCGCTACGACCTCACCAACACCGTGCTCTCGTTCGCCCAGGACGTCCGCTGGCGCCGGGCCACCCGCGCGGCGCTCGCCGTCGGGCCCGGCGACACCGTGCTCGACGTCGCCGCGGGCACCGGGGTGTCGACCGTCGAGCTCGCCCGCACCGGCGCGCGCTGCCTGGCCACCGACTTCTCGCTCGGCATGCTGCGCACCGGCCGCGCGCGGCCCGCGACCGCCGGCCTGCCCTTCGTCGCCGCGGACGCCCTGCACCTCCCGGTGCCCGACGCCTCCGTCGACGCCGTGGTCATCTCCTTCGGCCTGCGCAACACCGTCGACCCGGACGCCGCCCTCGCCGAGTTCGCCCGCGTCACCCGCCCCGGCGGCACGCTCGCGGTCTGCGAGTTCTCGCGGCCGACCTGGGGCCCGTTCCGCCGGATCTACACCGACTACCTCATGCGCGCGCTGCCCCGCGTGGCGACGGCGGTGAGCTCGAACCCCGACGCGTACGTCTACCTCGCGGAGTCCATCCGCGCCTGGCCCGACCAGGCCGCCCTCGCGCAGCGCATCGCCGCCGCCGGCTGGCGTTCGGTCGCCTGGCGCGACCTCTCCGGCGGCATCGTCGCCCTCCACACGGCCACCAGGCCCTCGTAGGCGGCTGAGGTTCGTCAGCGTGGCGGCCACGCTGACGTTGAACGTCAGGGAAGCCCCCACGATCACTGCGAATCCGAGCCGGCGGATTTCCTGACACCTGTCGTCAGCCATTCGCCTTCGGCGCGGCAGCTGACCTGTTGACCACGCGGAACGGATCCAAACCACCCTCGGCGGGCGATCTCGCCTCTCGATCCCTACACTCCCGGGCGACGCTAGTGAACGGATTCACAAGGAGCCAGGTCGCCGTGTCCGCCACCACCGGAGCGCGCCGCAGCCCCGACAGCGACGCCGACGTCGTGGTCGTGGGTGCCGGTCCCGCAGGCTCCACGGTCGCGACGTACCTGGCGCGCGCCGGCCTCGACGTCCTCGTGCTCGAGAAGGCCACCTTCCCGCGCGAGAAGGTCTGCGGCGACGGGGTCACGCCGCGCGGGGTGAAGCAGCTCGTCGACCTGGGTGTCGACACCCGCGAGGAGGCCGGCTGGCGACACCAGCGCGGCCTGCGCGTGGTGGGCGGCGGCGCGAGCGTCGAGCTCGACTGGCCCGAGCTCGCCCACTACCCCGCCTACGGCCTCGTGCGCCCGCGCCGCGATTTCGACCAGATGCTCGCCGACCACGCCCGCGCCGCCGGCGCCCGCGTCGAGGAGGGCGTCTCGGTCACCGGCGTGACGCGCGACGAGCGCACCGGGCGCGTCACGGGCGTGGAGGTCCGCCGCGGCCCCGAGCGCACGCCCGCGCAGCACCGGGCCCCCCTCGTGGTCGCCTGCGACGGCGTCGGCGCCCGCACCGCGCTGAGCCTGGGCATCGCCAAGCGCGACGACCGCCCGCTCGGCGTCGCCGTCCGCCGCTACTACACGAGTCCGCGCCACGACGACGACTACCTCGAGACCCACCTGGGCCTGCACGATCGCCCGGGTGTCGGCAGCGACCTCCACGGCGGCTACGGCTGGATCTTCGGGATGGGCGACGGCACCGCGAACGTGGGCCTCGGCGTCCTCGCGACCCAGCAGAGCGACAAGCGCGACTACCGCGCGATGCTGCGCTCCTGGCTCGACGGCCTGCCCGCGGAGTGGGGCCTGCGCGAGGAGAACGCCACCGGCCCGATCGGCGGCGCCGCGCTGCCGATGGGCCTGAGCCGCACCCCGGTGTACCGCGACGGGCTCGTGCTCGTCGGCGACGCCGGCGGGATGGTCAACCCGTTCAGCGGCGAGGGCATCGCCTACGCGCTGCAGTCCGCGGCGCTCGCCGCCGAGTGCGTCGTGCAGGCCATGGCGCGCCCGGAGGGACCGGGCCGCGAGCGGGCCCTGGGCGCCTACCCCGCGGCGGTGCGCCAGGAGCTCGGCCGCTACTACCGCGTCGGCAACCGCGCCGCGGGCGCGCTGGGCCGGCCGCGGTTCATGCACCACGCCCTGCGCGTCGGGCTGCCGCGGCGCCGCGTGATGCGCGCCGCCCTCAAGCTCTTCGCGGGCCTGACCGACGGACGGGACGGGGACGCGGCCGACCGCGTGCTCGAGCTGGCCCTCCGCCTGGTCCCCCCGCTGGACGACGCCCCCGACCGGAAGGGGGAGTCCCCGGCGGCCCGACGAGCCGCCTGAGCACCACGGGTTAGGTCGCCCTCATCGCCGGACGACGGCACGGTCCTCATTAGGGTCGGCGTCCGCCCGACGAGCGTGATCCACCACACGGCCCCGCACGTGGGCCGGACCACCACGCGACTTCCCGGAGCGCGCACCCGCGATCGGGGAGGAAGGAGACGAGGATGCTGGACCTCTACGTCCCGCTCATCGTCATGTTCGTGCTGGCGGCCGCGTTCGGGCTGTTCTCCGTCACGGCCGCGCCGTTCATCGGGCCCCGCCGCTACAACCGGGCGAAGCTCGACTCCTACGAGTGCGGCATCGAGCCGTCGCCGCAGCCGATCGCCGGCGGCGGCCGCATCCCGGTGGCCTACTACCTCACGGCGATGCTCTTCATCCTCTTCGACATCGAGATGGTCTTCCTCTACCCGTTCGCCGTGAACATCGACGCGCTCGGGTTGTTCGGCCTGGTCGAGATCGTGCTGTTCGTCGCGACCGTCGCCTTCGCCTACGCGTACGTGTGGCGTCGCGGCGGGCTGGACTGGAGCTAGACATGGGACTGGAAGAGAAGCTCCCGAACGGGATCGTGCTGGCCAGCGTCGAGAGCCTGGTCAACTGGACCCGCAAGGCGTCGCTGTGGCCCGCCACCTTCGGGCTGGCCTGCTGCGCGATCGAGATGATGACCTCGGGCGCCCCCCGCTACGACCTCGGCCGCTTCGGCATGGAGGTGTTCCGCCCGAGCCCCCGCCAGGCCGACCTGATGATCGTCGCCGGCCGCGTCACCAACAAGATGGCCCCGGTCCTGCGCCAGATCTACGACCAGATGGCCGAGCCCCGCTGGGTGCTCGCCATGGGCGTCTGCGCGTCGTCGGGCGGGATGTTCAACAACTACGCGGTCGTCCAGGGCGTCGACCACGTCGTCCCCGTCGACATGTACCTCCCGGGCTGCCCGCCGCGCCCGGAGATGCTCATCGACGCGATCCTCAAGCTCCACCAGAAGATCCAGAACGAGCCGCTCGGCCCGGTGCGCGCCGAGCTCGCCGCCGAGCGGCGGGCCCAGGGCGAGAAGCTCGAGCTGCTGCCCTCCTCGGAGAAGTACGCCAAGAAGGACCGGAAGACGGGGGAGGTGAAGGCCGAGCATGTCTGGTGACTCGGAAGACGGAGCGCAGCGGAGCTCGACCCGGAAGGACGAGAAGCCCGAGACCCCCGGCACGGGTGTCGGCGGCGCGAGCGGCCCGAGCGGCGCGTCCAACCCGGGCACGGCCGGCACCGCGTTCGGCCCCCAGGAGATCCAGCGCCGCGACGTCAGCGGAGCCGTGGCCGGCCGGGCCCGCGAGGGCATGTTCGGCATCCACGGCTCGGGCGACACGTCCGGCTTCGGCGGCCTGCGCCTGCCCGCGTACGCCCCCGCGCCCGCCGAGCGGCCCTACGGCGGCTGGTTCGACGAGGTCGTCGACGAGACCACCGCGGCCCTCGCGGACGACGGCGGCGCCGACTTCGACACCTGCGTGCACCAGGTGACCGTCGACCGCGGCGAGATGACCTGGTACGTCAACCGCGAGCAGCTGGTGCGCCTGGCCCGCACCCTGCGCGACGACCCCGCGCTGCGCTTCGAGTTCTGCTCCGGGGTGTCCGGGGTCGACTACGGCGAGGGCGTGCCGCAGCAGCTGCACGTCGTCACCCACCTGCTGTCGATGACCTACCGCCGCCGCCTGCGCCTCGAGATCGCCCTCGAGCTCGACGACGCGCGCTGCCCCTCGCTGGTCGAGATCTACCCGACGGCCGACTGGCACGAGCGCGAGACCTGGGACATGTTCGGCGTGGTCTTCGAGGGCCACCCGAGTCTGACCCGGATCCTCATGCCGGACGACTGGAACGGCCACCCGCAGCTCAAGAGCTACCCGCTCGGCGGCATCCCGGTCGAGTACCACGACGCCGAGATCCCGCCGCCCGACCAGCGGAGGGCGTACACCTGATGAGTTCTGGCAACGTGACCGAGACCCACGATCCCTACGCCGCCACCAGCCGCGAGACCACCGAGGGCACCGTCTACACGGTCACCGGTGGCGACTGGGACGAGATGGTCGACCAGACCGCGGGCGACGAGCGCATCGTCATCAACATGGGTCCGCAGCACCCCTCGACGCACGGCGTGCTGCGCCTGGTGCTCGAGCTCTCCGGCGAGACCGTCACCGATGCCCGTCTCGTCATCGGCTACCTGCACACCGGCATCGAGAAGAACTGCGAGTACCGCACCTGGACCCAGGGCGTCACCTTCGTGACGCGCGCGGACTACCTCGCCCCGCTGTTCAACGAGACCGCCTACTGCATGTCCGTGGAGCGGCTGCTCGGCGTCGAGGTGCCCGACCGCGCCGCAACGATCCGCGTGCTCCTCATGGAGATCAACAGGATCGGCTCGCACCTGGTCGCGCTCGCGACCGGCGGCATGGAGCTCGGCGCGCTCACCGGCATGACCAACGGCTTCCGCGAGCGCGAGGAGGTCCTGCACCTGCTCGAGTTCCTCACCGGCCTGCGCATGAACCACGCGTTCATCCGCCCCGGCGGGGTCGTGCAGGACCTGCCCGAGGGCTACGAGGAGCGCATCCGCTCGTTCGTCAAGGTCATGCGCGAGCGGCTGCCCGGCTTCCACAAGCTGCTCACCGGCAACCGCATCTGGCGCCAGCGCCTCGAGGGCGTCGGCTACCTGCCGCTGGACGGCTGCCTGGCGCTCGGCGTCACCGGCCCGATCCTGCGGTCGGCCGGGCTCGCGTGGGACCTGCGCCAGGTCGAGCCCTACCTCGGCTACGAGCACTACGACTTCGAGGTCCCCACCGACACGGCCGCCGACAGCTTCGCCCGCTACCTGCTGCGGGTGGAGGAGATGAGCCAGTCGCTGTCGATCATCGAGCAGGCGCTCGCCCGCCTCGAGCCGGGCCCGGTCATGGTCGAGGACGCGAAGATCGCCTGGCCCGCGCGGCTGTCGATCGGCGCGGACGGCATGGGCAACTCGCTCGAGCACGTCCGCCGGATCATGGGCCAGTCGATGGAGTCCCTGATCCACCACTTCAAGCTGGTCACCGAGGGCTTCAAGGTCCCGCCGGGGCAGGCGTGCGTGCCGATCGAGTCGCCGCGCGGCGAGCTGTCCGCGCACCTCGTCTCCGACGGCGGCACCCGCCCGCTGCGGGTGCACATGCGGGATCCCAGCTTCGTCAACCTGCAGGCCGCCCCGGCGATGTCCGAGGGCGGGATGGTCTCCGACGTCATCGCCGCGCTGGCGAGCCTCGATCCCGTGATGGGGGGGTGCGACCGATGAGCCGGACTCTCGGACCGGAGGCCCCGGCGACGCCGCCGAGCGAGCCCGACCACGCGATCGACGAGGCCGGCGGGACGCCCGCCGCGCACGCCGCGCTGTCCGCCGTCGACATCTCGATGTTCGACGGGGTGCGCGACCGGGCGGCGGCGATCATCGCCCGCTACCCGGAGCCGCGGTCGGCGCTGCTGCCGCTGCTGCACCTGGTCCAGCACGTCGAGGGCCACGTCTCCCGCAGCGGCATCGCGTTCTGCGCGGAGGCCCTGGAGATCACGACCGCGGAGGTCTCGGCGGTCGCGACCTTCTACACGATGTACAAGCGCGAGCCCGTCGGCCGCCACCTCGTGAGCGTCTGCACCAACACGCTGTGCGCGGCCCTGGGCGGCGACGACATCTACGCGGCGGTGCGCGAGCGCCTCGACGGCATCGGTCACGAGGAGACCAGCGCCGACGGCTCGATGACGATCGAGCACGCGGAGTGCCTCGCGGCCTGCGACCTCGCGCCCGTGCTGACCGTCGACTACGAGTTCTTCGACAAGCAGACCGTCGACTCGGCGCTCGAGATCATCGACGCGCTGCGCCGCGGCGAGAAGCCCGCGCCGACCCGCGGGGCGCCGCTGACCGACTTCCGCTCGGTCGAGCTGCTGCTCGCCGGGTTCTTCGACGACCCCGCCGTCGGGGGTCTCGACGCCGTCGCCGGCCCGTCCGCCGCCGAGGAGAGCCTGCGCGGTGCGCGGCTCGCCGAGGAGCGCGGCTGGACCGCGCCGTCCGTGCCGGACGAGGGGAGCTCCTCATGACCGACCCGCTGACCCCGGTGCTGACCAAGCACTGGCTCGGTCCGGAGTCGTGGACGCTGCGCCACTACACCGAGCTGGGCGGCTACCAGGCGCTGGACAAGGCGCTCGAGACGCCGGCCGACGACCTCATCGCGCTGATCAAGGACTCCGGTCTGCGGGGCCGTGGCGGCGCCGGGTTCCCGACGGGCATGAAGTGGAGCTTCATCCCGCAGGCCAAGCCCGGCGAGGAGCCCACCGGCCCGGCCGCGAAGCCGAAGTACCTCGTCATCAACGCCGACGAGGGCGAGCCCGGGACCTGCAAGGACGTCCCGCTGATGATGGCCGACCCGCACTCGCTCATCGAGGGCTGCATCATCACGAGCTGGGCGATCCGCGCGCACTTCTGCGCGATCTACGTGCGCGGCGAGGTCGTGCACTGCATCCGGCGCCTGCACGCCGCGGTGCGCGAGGCCTACGACGCGGGCCACCTCGGCAAGAACATCCACGGCACCGGGTTCGACCTCGACATCGTCGTGCACGCGGGCGCCGGGGCGTACATCTGCGGCGAGGAGACCGCGCTGCTCGACTCGCTCGAGGGCCGCCGCGGCCAGCCGCGCCTCAAGCCGCCGTTCCCGGCGACCGCGGGGCTCTACGCCGCGCCGACCGTCGTGAACAACGTCGAGACGATCGCGACCGTCCCGGCGATCGTGTCGGGCGGCAAGGACTGGTTCCGCACGATGGGCCGCGAGCGCTCGCCCGGCCCGAAGATCTACTCGCTGTCCGGGCACGTGGAGCGGCCCGGGCAGTACGAGGCGCCACTGGGCACGACGCTGCGCGAGCTCCTCGACCTCGCCGGGGGCATGAAGGACGGCGTCCCGCTGAAGTTCTGGACGCCGGGCGGCTCGTCGACCCCGCTGCTGACCGACGAGCACCTCGACGTCCCGCTGGACTTCGAGGGCGCCACCGAGGCCGGCTCGATGCTCGGCACCACCGCGCTCATGATCTTCAACGAGACCGTGTCGGTGCCGTGGGCGGTCATGAAGTGGACGGAGTTCTACGAGCACGAGTCGTGCGGGAAGTGCACGCCGTGCCGCGAGGGCTGCTACTGGCTCGCCGGCATCCTGCGCCGCATGGTCGAGGGCGAGGGCACCGAGGCCGACATCGACACGCTGCTCGACGTCTGCGACAACGTCCTCGGCCGCTCCTTCTGCGCGCTCGGCGACGGCGCGGTCTCGCCGATCACCAGCGGCATCAAGTACTTCCGGCAGGAGTTCGTCGACCTCTGCACCGCGCAGCGCCGCCACCCCGAGGTCGACCGGATCGTCGAGCTGAGCGGAGCCAGCGCATGACCGCGGCATCGGAGAGGGCCCCGGAGAAGCCCTCGGAGCGGGAGGACCTGCCGCCCGTGCCCGAGGGGTACGTGCGGCTGACCATCGACGACCGCATCGTCGACGCCCCGCAGGGCGAGCTGATCATCCGCACGTGCGAGCGGCTCGGCATCGTCGTCCCGCGCTTCTGCGACCACCCCCTGCTCGACCCGGCCGGCGCCTGCCGCCAGTGCCTGGTCGAGGTGGAGATGGGCGGGCGCAAGATGCCCAAGCCGCAGGCCAGCTGCACGATGACCGTCGCCCAGGACATGGTCGTCAACACCCAGATGACCTCGCCGGTCGCCGACAAGGCGCAGCAGGGCGTCATGGAGCTGCTGCTCATCAACCACCCGCTGGACTGCCCGATCTGCGACAAGGGCGGCGAGTGCCCCCTGCAGAACCAGGCGATGTCCTCGGGGCGGGCGGAGTCGCGGTTCGTCGAGGAGAAGCGGACGTTCGCGAAGCCGCTGCCGATCTCCGACGAGGTGCTGCTCGACCGGGAGCGCTGCGTGCTCTGCCAGCGCTGCACCCGGTTCTCGCGCCAGATCGCGGGCGACCAGTTCATCGAGCTGCTCGAGCGCGGCGCGCACCAGCAGATCGGCACCGAGGAGACCGCCTTCGGCGAGGGCGAGGACTTCCAGTCCTACTTCTCCGGCAACACCATCCAGATCTGCCCGGTCGGCGCGCTGACCTCGGCGTCCTATCGCTTCCGCTCGCGGCCGTTCGACCTGGTCTCGACGCCCGGGGTGTCCGAGCACGACTCCTCGGGCGCCTCGATCCGGCGCGACTGGCGCCGCGGCGCGGTCACCCGCGTCCTCGCGGGCGACGACCCCGAGGTCAACGAGGAGTGGATCGACGACAAGACCCGCTTCGCGTTCCGCTACACCCAGGCCGCCGACCGCCTCCTGCGTCCGATGGTGCGCGGCGACGACGGCGAGCTCGCCGAGACCTCGTGGACCGAGGCCCTCGAGCGCGCGGCGCAGCTGCTGGTCGCGGCGCGCGACGGCCAGGGCCCCGCGGACGAGGAGGGGCACCGCAAGCAGGGTGTCGGCGTCCTGCCGGGCGGCCGCGTGACCGTCGAGGACGGCTACGCCTACGGCAAGTTCGCCCGCCTCGCCCTGGGCACCAACGACGTCGACGCCCGGGCGCGCGTGGCCACGGACGAGGAGCTGGACTTCCTCGGCACCCGGGTCGCCGGCACCGGCCCCGACCACGTCTCCTTCGACGCCCTCGAGAGCGCGCCCACGGTGCTGTGCGTCGCCCTCGAGCCCGAGGAGGAGGCGCCGATCGTCTTCCTGCGGCTGCGCAAGGCGGCGCGCACGGGCACCTCCGTGCACCATCTCGGCCAGTGGTCGACGCCGGCCGTGGTGAAGACCGGCGGCAAGCTGGTCCGCTGCGCGCCCGGGGACGAGGTCACCGCCCTCGGCACGCTGCCCGACCCCGTCGCGGCGAACCTCGCGAAGCCCGGCGCGGTCGTCCTCGTGGGCGAGCGCGCGGCGCAGGTGCCCGGGCTCTACGCCGCGGTCGCCGACCTCGCGGCGCGCACCGGCGCGAAGGTCGCCTGGATCCCCCGCCGGGCGGGGGAGCGGGGCGCGCTCGACGCGGGCGCGCTGCCGACCGTGCTGCCCGGCGGCGCCCCCGTCGCCGACGCCGGGGCCCGCGCGGCGCTGGCGTCCTCGTGGGGGGTCGCCGAGCTGCCGTCCGAGGCCGGGCGCGACCTGGCCGAGATCCTGCGGGCGGCGGCCGAGGGCGAGCTCGCCGGGCTGGTCGTCGGCGGCGTCGCGCTCGACGACCTGCCCGACCCGGACCTGGCCCGCCGGGCCCTCGAGGCCGCCGACGTCGTCGTGTCCCTCGAGCAGCGGCGCAGCGAGGTCACCGACCGCGCCGACGTCGTGCTCCCGGTGGCCCCGGTGATCAACAAGGCGGGCACCTTCCGCAACTGGGAGGGCCGCGACCGCCGCTTCGCCACCACCATCGACCCGTCCGGCGGGTCCGCCGGGCGCGTCGGCGGCACGGCGGCGACGACGCTGCCCGACTGCCGGGTGCTCGACACCCTCGCCGTCGAGATGGACGTCGACCTCTTCACCCAGACCCCGGAGGCCACGGCCGCCGAGTTCGCCCGCGTCGCCGACGCCCTCGCCGGGCACCGTGCCGGAGCGAGCGGCACGTTCACCTCGTCCCGGCGAACGAACGGCGCTCTCACTGCTTCCGAAGCAGCGAACGCGCCGTTCGTTCCCGACGAGGGGTCGGCGGACGGAGCAGCCGACGTCGACGTCGAGGTCATCGACGTCGAGGTCGCCGAGGTGGTCGACGGCGAGCTGGTCGAGGTGGCCGAGGTCGTCGAGGTCGTCGAGGTCGTCGAGACCCATCACCCCGCGCTGCGCCTCGCCACGTGGCGCCAGCTGCTCGACGGCGGCGCGCTGATGGCCGGCGAGCCGGAGCTCGCGGGCACGGCGCGGCCGCCGAAGATCCGCGTCTCGGCGGCGACCGCGCGGCGGCTCGGGTTCGCGGAGGACGACCCCGCGCAGCTCGAGGGCCCGCACGGGTCGCTGATCCTGCCGGTCGAGGTCGCGGACCTCCCCGACGACGTCGTGTGGGCCCCGGCGCGGGTCCCGCGGTTCGACGGCGGGGTCACGACGCTCGCCGGCCTCGGTCTCTCTCACGGCGGCGTCGTCCGCCTGCACGACGGACGCGAAGCGCAGCGGAGCCGGACCATCGAGAGGAGCTCCTCGTGAATCCGGTCCCCCCGCCGGGGTACACGCAGACCCTGATCGCGGACGACCCGTTCTGGCTGACGCTCATCAAGGTCCTCGTGATCTTCGTGGCGCTCATGCTGATCACGCTGTTCATGATCTGGTTCGAGCGCCGGGTCGTGGGCCGCATGCAGCAGCGGCCGGGGCCGAACTGGAACGGGCCCTTCGGCCTGCTCCAGAGCCTCGCCGACGGGCTGAAGCTGGCGTTCAAGGAGGACATCCGCCCGGTCCTCGCGGACAAGGCGGTCTTCTTCATCGCCCCGGTGCTCTCGGTGGTGCCGGCGTTCGTCGCGTGGTCGGTGATCCCGCTCGGCCCCGAGGTCTCGATCTTCGGTGAGCAGACCGCCCTGCAGCTGACCGACCTGCCCGTCGGCGTCCTGGTCGTGCTGGCGTGCTCGTCGATCGGCGTCTACGGCATCGTGCTGGCCGGCTGGGCCTCGGGCTCGCCGTACCCGCTGCTCGGCAGCCTGCGCAGCGCGGCCCAGGTGATCTCCTACGAGCTCGCGCTGGGTCTGTCGATCATCGCCGTCGTCCTCTACGCCGGCTCGCTGTCGACCGCCGACATCGTCGCGTCCCAGTCGACCGGCTGGTACGTCTGGCTGCTGCCGGTCAGCTTCGTGATCTTCGCGGTGTCGATGGTCGGCGAGACCAACCGCGCGCCGTTCGACCTGCCCGAGGCCGAGTCCGAGCTGGTCGGCGGCTTCCACACCGAGTACTCGTCGCTGAAGTTCGCCCTGTTCTTCCTCGCCGAGTACGTCAACATGGTCACCCTCTCGGCGGTGGCCACCACGCTGTTCCTCGGCGGCTGGATGGCGCCGTGGCCGCTGTCGCTGATCCCGGGCGTGAACGAGGGCTGGTGGCCCCTGCTCTGGTTCTTCGGCAAGACGCTGGCGTTCCTGTTCGTCTACGTCTGGCTGCGCGGCACGCTGCCGCGCCAGCGCTACGACCAGTTCATGCGCCTGGGCTGGAAGCTCCTCATCCCGGTCAGCCTGGTCTGGCTGATGCTGGTCGCGACGCTGCGCGTGCTGCGCACCGAGCTCACGACCGGCCAGATCCTCGTGGTCGGCGGCATCGCGCTCGTCGTGCTCGTCGGCGCGGCCCTGCTGATCCCGGACCAGGCGCCCCCGGAGGAGGACAAGGAGCCGCAGGTCATCACCGACTACCCCGTCCCGCCGCTCGACCTCGCCGTCCCGACGACCTCGAAGCGCCGCCGGCGCGCGGTGCCGGCCGGGCGCGACGAGGAGAAGGACAGCGAGACGGTCGGGGCGGGCACCAGTGGGTCGGACGCGGAGCCTGCCGGAGCCGGACCATCGAAGGGAGACCGCTGATGGGCATGTTCGACGGCGTCGCCGGGTTCGGCGTCACCTTCTCGACGATGTTCCGCAAGGTCGTCACCGAGGACTATCCGCGGGTGAAGAAGGTGACCGCTCCGCGCTACCACGGGCGGCACCAGCTCAACCGGCACCCGGACGGCCTCGAGAAGTGCGTGGGCTGCGAGCTGTGCGCCTGGGCCTGCCCGGCCGACGCGATCTACGTCGAGGGCGGCGACAACACCGACGAGGAGCGCTACTCGCCCGGTGAGCGCTACGGCGCGATCTACCAGATCAACTACCTGCGCTGCATCGGCTGCGGGCTGTGCATCGAGGCGTGCCCGACGCGGTCGCTGACGATGACCAACGAGTACGAGCTCGCCGACGACGACCGCCAGGACCTGATCTACGACAAGGACCGGCTGCTCGCGCCGCTGCTGCCGGGCATGGAGCAGCCGCCCCACCCGATGCGTCTCGGCGAGAACGAGCAGGACTACTACGTGCAGGGCCCGGAGATGGCGGGCCGTCCCGACGTCCACGACCAGGTCCGCGAGGAGATCCCGATGGTGTCGGGGGCGGCGACCCCGGACGCGGTGCCCACGCAGGAGGCCCGGTGAGCACCCTGCTGGCGGCCGCCCCCATGACGGGCGGCGGGGAGATGACCACCGGCGAGTCGGTGGCCTTCTGGATCCTCGGCCCTGCCGCCCTCGCCGGCGGCCTCGGCATGATCTTCGCGCGGAACGCCGTGCACTCGGCGCTCTGGCTCGTGATGACCATGCTCTCGCTGGGCGTGCTCTACATGGTCCAGCAGGCGCCGTTCCTCGGCTTCACGCAGATCATCGTCTACACCGGCGCGATCATGATGCTGTTCGTGTTCGTGCTGATGATGGTCGGGCGCGACGCGTCGGACTCGGTCGTCGAGGTGCTGCGCGGCCAGCGGCTGGCCGCGGCGGTGCTCGGCGTCGGGCTCGGCGGGCTCGCCGTGGCCGCGGTCGCCGAGACGCTCTCGGCGGTCGGACCCGTCGGGCTCGGCCCGGCCTACGGTCCCGAGGCCCGCGGCAACGTCCAGGCGCTCGGCACCAGCATCTTCCGCGACTACCTGCTGCCCTTCGAGCTGACCTCGGCGCTGCTGATCACGGCTGCGGTCGGGGCGATGGTCTACACGTTCGCCGGGCAGGCGCGCCGCAAGCAGGCCAGCCAGCGCGAGCGGGTCACCGAGCGCCTGCGCGGCCCGCTGACCGGCTACGGCTCGCGGTCGGGGCCCGGCGTCTTCGCCACCGCCGACTCCGTCGCCACCCCGGCGCTGCTGCCCGACGGTTCGGTCGCCCCGGCCTCGCTCTCGCGGATCATCGAGGCGACCCGGCGCGAGCGGCTCGACGCCGACATCGCCGACGTGCAGTCCGACAGCGGCCCGGCCGGCGACGTCGACGCGCGGGCCCTGCGCGGCGGCGACGGCACCGAGGTCGGCGCGGGCAGCACCCACGACCGCCTCTCGGAGGGCACCCACGACGACGAGGGCGGTGCCCGGTGAGCCCCACGATCTACCTGCTGCTCTCCGCGCTGCTGTTCGCGATCGGCGCGGTCGGGGTGCTGGTGCGGCGCAACGCGATCGTCGTGTTCATGTGCATCGAGCTCATGCTCAACGCCGTGAACCTGACGCTCGTCACGTTCTCCCGGATCAACGGGTCGCTCGGCGGTCAGATCATGGCGTTCTTCGTCATGGTCGTCGCCGCGGCCGAGGTCGTCGTCGGCCTCTCGATCATCATGGCCATCTTCCGCACGCGCCGGACGACCTCGGTCGACGACGCGAACCTACTGAAGTACTAACCAGCCGCGCCCAGCAGGTACGGCCGTCAGCGCTCCTCCGTCGCGCTACCGACCGACCTGCGGCGCGAAACAGAAAGGGGTCAGAGAGACGTGTCGCTCGTGACCGCCGCCGCCCCGCTCCCCGAGGTGCTCCCCGCCGAGGGCGCCGCGGGCGCGGCCTGGCTCCTCGTGGCGCTGCCCGCCCTGGGCGCGCTCGTGCTGTTCGTCGGTGGCCGTCGCACCGACCGCTGGGGGCACGTCCTCGGCGTCGCCACGGTCGTCGCGTCGTTCGTCGTCGCCGTCGTGCTGTTCGCGGGGTCGCTCGGCCTGCCCGAGGAGGAGCGGGTCCGCGACCTCGGGATCTACGACTGGATCGCCGTCGGCGCGCTGAACGTCGAGTTCGGCCTGCGGATCGACCCGCTGTCGCTGACGTTCGCGCTGCTCATCACCGGTGTCGGGTCGCTGATCCACATCTACTCCGTGGGCTACATGTCCCACGACCCGAACCGGCGCAAGTTCTTCGCGCAGCTCAACCTGTTCGTCGCGGCGATGCTCGTGCTCGTCCTCGGCAACGGATTCGTGACGCTCTACCTCGGCTGGGAGGGCGTCGGTCTCGCGTCCTACCTGCTGATCGGCTTCTACACCGGGCGCTCGTCGGCGGGCAGCGCGGCGAAGAAGGCGTTCCTCATGAACCGCGTCGGTGACGTGGGGCTCGCGCTGGCGATCTTCCTGCTGTTCGTCGAGCTGGGCACCACGCAGTACGCCGAGGTGTTCGCCCGCGCCGGGGAGATCTCGCCGGGGACGCTGACCGCGATCACGCTGCTCCTGCTGCTCGGCGCGTGCGGCAAGTCGGGCCAGTTCCCGCTGCAGGCCTGGCTCCCCGACGCCATGGAGGGCCCGACCCCGGTGTCGGCGCTCATCCACGCGGCCACGATGGTCACCGCCGGCGTCTACCTCATCGCGCGCTCGAACCCGCTCTACAACCTGGCGCCGGTGGGGCAGCTCGTGGTGACGATCATCGGCGCGATCACGCTGCTGATCGGCGCGATCATCGGCTGCGCGTACGACGACATCAAGAAGGTGCTCGCGTACTCCACGGTCAGCCAGATCGGCTACATGATGCTGGCCGTCGGGCTCGGGCCGGTGGGCTACGCCGCGGCGCTCGCGCACCTGCTGACCCACGGCTTCTTCAAGGCCGGGCTCTTCCTCGGGGCCGGCTCGGTGATGCACGGGATGGCCGACGAGACCGACATGCGCCGCTTCGGCGGGCTGTGGCGCCACATGCCGGTGACGTTCTGGACGTTCACCGCGGGCTTCCTGGCGCTGATCGGCTTCCCGTTCCTCTCGGGCTTCTACACGAAGGACCTGATCATCGAGGCCTCGCTGACCGCGGGCCCCGTCGCCGGGTGGATCTTCGGCATCGCGACGCTGGGGGCCGCCGGGCTCACCGCGTTCTACATGTCGCGCCTGATGCTCATGACGTTCTTCGGGCCCGAGCGCTGGAAGGACCTCCACCCGCGGCGCATCGACGGCGCCGACCTCGAGGACCCGCCCGAGCACTACCACCCCCACGAGTCCGTCGCGTCGATGACGGCGCCGATGGTGCTGCTCGCGATCGGGTCGGTGGGCGCGGGCGCGTTCCTCGTCGGGGGCGAGCGGCTCGGGCACTACCTGGAGGCCTCGATCGGCGTGCCCGTCGAGCCCCACGACCTGCCCGCGGCGTTCCCGGTCGGCCTGGTGCCCTACTTCGCGACGCTGGTCATGCTCATCGGCGCCGGCCTCGCCTACGTGCTCGTCGGCCGCCGCGAGGTGCCGGTCGAGCGCCCGCAGCGGGTCAGCCTGCCCGTGCGGGCCGCCCGCGCCGACCTGTTCGCCAACACCATCAACGAGGGCGTCATCGCCCGCCCGGGCATCTGGCTCTCGCGGGCGCTGGTCTACCTCGACAACCGCGGCGTCGACGGTGTCGTCAACGGCATCGCCGCGCTGCTCGGCGGCTCGTCGGGCCGGCTGCGGCGCACGCAGACCGGCTTCGTCCGCTCCTACGCCCTGACCATCCTGGGAGGCTCCGTCGTGCTCGTCGCGGCCCTGCTCGTCGTGGGCGGCGCCGGATGAGCGCGCTGCTGCTGGCCCTGCTGCTGGTCCCGCTGGTCGGCGCCGCGATCTGCGGCGTGATGGCGCACCGCGAGAACCTGGACCGGGCCGCCCGCGCCGTCGGTCTCGGGTTCTCTGCGGTGTCGCTGGTCCTCGTGGCCGTCGTCTGGTCGCTGTTCTCCACGAGCCCCGACACCGCCCGGTTCCAGGGCCGGATCTCCGTCGAGTGGATCCCGGCGTTCGGGGTGTCGTTCGCGCTGGGGCTCGACGGCATCGCGCTGACGATGATCGCGCTGCTGTCGGTGCTCGTGCCGATCGTGCTGGTCTTCGCGGCGGCCGACAAGCTGCCCCCGGGCCGCACCGGCGCCGGGTTCACCGCCCTGATGCTGACGACCCAGGGCATCCTCGTCGGCGTCTTCGCGGCGACGGACGTCTTCCTGTTCTACGTCCTGTTCGAGGCGATGCTCATCCCGATGTACTTCCTCATCGGGCGCTTCGGCGGGCCGCGCCGCCAGTACGCCGCGGTGAAGTTCTTCCTCTACTCGTTCCTCGGCGGGCTGATCATGCTCGCGTCGGTGATCGGGCTGTTCGTCGCCAGCGAGGCCCGCTACGGCCAGGGGACCTTCGACTGGACCGCGCTGCAGGGGATGGCCGCGGAGCTGCCGCTGTCGACCCAGATCTGGCTGTTCCTCGGGTTCTTCGCCGCGTTCGCGATCAAGGCACCGCTGGTGCCGTTCCACACCTGGCTGCCCGACGCCGGTGCCGAGGCCCCCATCGCGGGCAGCATCATCCTGCTCGGCCTGCTGGACAAGGTCGGGACCTTCGGCTTCCTGCGCTACGCGCTGCCGCTGTTCCCGGCCGCGTCGCGGGAGCTCGCGCCGCTGGTGCTGACGCTCGCCGTGATCGGCGTGCTCTACGGCGCCCTGCTGGCCGCGGCGCAGACCGACCTCAAGCGCTTCGTCGCCTACACGTCGATCGCGCACTTCGGCTTCATCGCGCTCGGCATCTTCGCGTTCTCGACGCAGTCGATCGCCGGGTCGGCGCTGTACATGGTCAACCACGGCATCTCGACCGCGATGCTGTTCCTCGTCGTCGGCCTGCTGATCCGCCGCGGCGGCACCGCCGACATGACCGCCTACGGCGGGGTCGGGCGGGCCGCACCGCTGCTGGCCGGCATGTTCCTCGTCGCGGGCCTGTCGACCATCGCCCTGCCCGGCACCAACTCGTTCATCAGCGAGTTCCTCGTGCTGCTCGGGTCGTTCCCGCGCCAGCCCGCGTTCACGGTGATCGCGACCGTCGGCATCGTCTTCGCCGCGCTCTACATGCTGTGGGTCTTCCAGCGCACGATGACCGGGCCGCTGCGCGGCACCGCCGTCGTCGGCGACGGCCCTGGCGCGGCGTCGGCGGCGACGCTCGGGGGTCACGACTCCGGTTCCGACACGAGCGACGACTCCTGGATGCGGCGCACCACCGCCCGCTTCGGCGACCTGACCCGCGGCGAGGTCGCGCTGCTCACCCCGCTGGTCGCGCTGATCCTCGTGCTCGGCTTCTTCCCCGGTCCCGTCCTCGAGGTCCTCGACCCGACGGTGGCGGCGACGTTGAGCGAGGTCGGCGTGACCGACCCCGTGACCCCGAACGGAGTGGCGCGATGAGCCCGCTGACGTCCGCGATGCCGTCGGTCGACTACGGCGCCATCACGCCCGTCCTCATCGTGCTCGGCGGGGCGTGCGTCTCGGTGCTGCTCGAGGCCCTGCTCCCGTGGCGGGTGCGCGGCCGTGTGCAGCTCGGGTTCACCCTCGCCGTCGTCGTGGCGGGCCTGCTGGCCGTGATCGTCCGGGCGACGTCCGGCGCGGCGCCCGTGACGACGCTGGCGGGCGCGCTCGCCGTCGACGGCCCGGCGCTGTTCCTGTGGGGCACGCTGCTCGCCCTGGCCCTGCCGAGCGTGCTGCTGCTCGCCGACCGCTCCGTCGAGCCGGGCGGGGCGTTCGTCGCCGACCCGGTGGCCCTGGGCGAGGCCGAGGAGAAGGAGAAGGCGCGCGAGTCGCGGGTCGCCGTCGGCGCCCGCAGCGGCGGCGGCGGCCGGAGCCGGGCGCGCACCGGCGGGGGCGGCGACGGTGACGGGACGCGCAGCCGCGCGGCCCGGGTCCGCGACTCCGTCGAGGGCCAGACCGAGGTCTACCCCTTCGTCCTGTTCGCGCTCGGCGGCATGCTCGTCTTCTGCGCCGCGGACGACCTGCTGACGATGTTCATCGCCCTCGAGGTGCTCAGCCTGCCGCTGTACCTGCTCTGCGGCCTGGCCCGGCGCCGGCGGCTGATGAGCCAGGAGTCGGCGGTCAAGTACTTCCTGCTCGGGGCGTTCTCGTCGGCGTTCTTCCTCTACGGGCTCGCGCTGCTCTACGGCTACGCGGACTCGGTGAAGCTCACCGACATCTCGCTCGCCGCCGCGGGCTCGCTGCGCCCGGACTCGCTGCTGTTCGGCGGGCTCGCGCTGCTCGTCGTCGGCCTGATGTTCAAGGCGTCGGTGGGCCCGTTCCACACCTGGACCCCGGACGTCTACCAGGGCGCGCCGACGTCGGTGACCGCCTTCATGGCCGCCTGCACCAAGGTCGCCGCGTTCGGCGCGATCCTGCGGGTGTTCACCGTCGCGTTCGGCTCCACGGTGTGGGAGTGGCGCGGGGTGCTGTGGGCCGTCGCGATCGCGTCCATGGTGATCGGCGCGGTGCTCGGGCTGACCCAGACCGACGTCAAGCGCATGATCGCGTACTCGTCGGTGGCGCACGCGGGCTTCCTGCTGCTCGGGGCGATGGCGATCACGCCGGCCGGGCTCGGGGCGACGCTGTTCTACCTGCTCGCCTACGGATTCACGACCGTCGCGCTGTTCGGGCTGGTCTCGCTCGTGCGCGGCTCGGACGGGGAGGCGACGCACCTGTCGGCGTGGGCGGGGCTCGCGAAGCGGTCGCCGGTGGTCGCGGCCGCGGTGACGTTCCTCATGCTGGCGCTCGCCGGGATCCCGCTGACCAGTGGCTTCACCGCCAAGTTCGCGGTGTTCTCCGCGGCCCTGGCCGACGGGATGGCGCCGCTGGTCATCGTGGCCCTGGTGGTCAGCGCGGTGGCGGCGTTCTTCTACCTGCGGCTCATCGTGCTGATGTACTTCTCGGAGCCCGCCGCGGACGGTCCGACCGTCAGCGTCCCTGGCCCCTTCACGACGGTGGCGATCACACTGGGGGTCGTGGTGACCCTGCTGCTCGGTGTCGTGCCCACCGCCGTCCTCGGATGGGCCGACGGCCTGTCCTTCTTAGGCTAGGGCCTGTGTCCGGACCCAATCCCGCGCTGACCCAGGTCGCCGGTCTGCCGATCGCCGACCCCGACCTCGCCGCCGCGGTGAGCGACGGCCTCGACCGCGTCGAAGATCTGCTGCGCCGCGAGGTGCACAGCGACTACCGGTTCGTCACCGATACGTCGCTGCACCTCATCGAGGCGGGCGGCAAGAGGTTCCGGCCGCTGCTGACGCTGCTCGCCGCCCAGCTCGCGGGCGGGACGTCGGAGGACGTGGTGATCGCGGCGACGTCGGTGGAGCTCGTCCACCTGGCGACGCTGTACCACGACGACGTCATGGACGAGGCCGTCATGCGCCGCGGCGCCGACAGCGCCAACGCCCGCTGGGACAACAGCGTCGCGATCCTCACCGGCGACTACCTGTTCGCGCACGCCTCGCGGCTCGTCTCGCAGCTCGGCCCGGACGCCGTGCGGATCATCGCCGAGACGTTCGCCGAGCTCGTCACGGGCCAGATGCGCGAGACGCGCGGGGCCCGCGACGGCGAGGACGCCGTCGAGCACTACCTGGCGGTCGTGGCCGAGAAGACCGGCTCGCTGATCGCCACCTCGGGGCGCTTCGGGGCGATGTTCGCGGGGGCGACCCCGGAGCAGGTGGCGGCGATGCGCCGGTTCGGGGAGATCATCGGGACCGCGTTCCAGGTCTCCGACGACATCATCGACATCGCCTCGCCGTCGGGCGACTCGGGCAAGACCCCGGGCACCGACCTGCGCGAGGGCGTCGCGACGCTGCCGGTGCTCTACGCGCTCGCCGGCAACGGGCCCGAGGTGCCTCGCCTGCGCGAGCTGGGCGTGGGGACGCGCGAGCTGGGCGACCCCGAGGTCGGCGAGGCCCTGGAGCTGCTCCGCGGCTCGCGGGGTCTCGACGAGGCGCGCGCGGCCCTCGACGCCCGCGCCGACGCCGCCCGCGCGGAGCTCGCCACCCTGCCCGACGGCCCCGCCCGCCGCGCCCTCGCGGCCCTGCTCGACTACACGATCGCGAGGACGGGCTGACGCCCAGGTGAGTGAAACGGGTCGTCAGGGCGACCCGTTCCGCTCACGTGCGCGGAGCGCATCGGCCGTGAAGATGACCAGCGCGGCCCAGACGAGGCTCACGCCGACCCAGCGCGAGACCGGCATGGCCTCGCCCGCGACGAACACGCCGAAGAGGAACTGCAGCGTCGGGTTGATGTACTGCAGCACGCCCAGCGTCGCCAGCGTCAGGCGCTTGGCGCCCGCCGCGAACAGCAGCAGCGGCACCGCCGTCACGGGCCCCGCGGCGACCAGCAGCAGGGCGTGCCCGACGCCGTGGCCGGTGAACGTCCCGACGCCCAGGATCTGGACGACGACCAGGTAGACGATCGCCAGCGGGCCCAGGAGGAAGCCCTCCGCGGTGAGCCCGGGGATCGGGTCGAGCGGCACCCGCTTCTTGACCAGCCCGTAGACCCCGAAGCTGACGGCCAGCACCAGGGTGATCCACGGCAGCCGCCCGGTCCCGACGGTCAGCACCGTCATGGCCACCACGGCCAGCCCGATCGCCACCCACTGCGCCGGGCGCAGCCGTTCGCGCAGCACCAGCACCGCGAGCAGCACCGCCACCAGCGGCGTCCCGTAGTAGCCGAGCGCGGCGTCCACGACGTGACCGTGGGTGGTGGCCCAGATGTACGTGCCCCAGTTGGCGCCGATCAGCACCGAGCCCGCGGTGATCAGCGCCCAGGTCCGCCAGGGCAGCCCCCGCAGGTCGCCCCATCGCCGGGCGACCGTGATGACGCCCAGCATGCCGATCAGCGTCCACGCCACCCGGTGCGCGACCGACTCGAGCGCGTCGGCGGGCGCCAGCAGCGGCCAGAACGCCGGCGAGACGCCCCAGAGGGCGTAGGCCGTGATCGCGGCGGCGTACCCGCGACCCGCACCCGACACCGTGCCCGCCGGGGCGGACGCGGTGTCGGGCGCGGTGCTACTGCTCGTTCTCGGGCTCCGGCAGGACCGCCCAGGTGTCCTTGCCGGACAGCAGCGCCTGCAGGTTGTCCCCGCGCTGCTCGGCCTGCTCGGTGGCCACCGTGACCTGGGCGCGCGCGCCGTCGTCGTAGGTCGGGCGGTCGACCTTGCGGAAGATACCGGTGACGGTGTGCGTGAGGTCCTGGTCCGACAGCCGCGACAGCGCGAACGACTGCGTCGGGTCCTGCTCGCCGGCGCGGTGGACGACCACGGCGTCCTCGCCGACGTCGGCCACGCGGGCGACCTCGAGCCCGCCCGCGGCCGAGCGGACGACGCCGTACTCGTTCTCGTTGCCGAACAGGATGGGCGCGCCGTCCTCGAGCTTGATCAGGCGCTCGGCCACGTCGTCGCCCTTGCGCAGGACGTCGAAGGAGCCGTCGTTGAAGATCGGGCAGTCCTGGAAGATCTCGACCAGCGAGGCGCCGCGGTGCGCGGCGGCCTGGCGCAGGACCTCGGTGAGGCCCTTGCGGTCGGAGTCCAGCGCGCGGCCGACGAACGTCGCCTCGGCGCCGAGGGCCAGCGACACCGGGTTGAACGGCGCGTCGACCGACCCCATCGGCGTCGACTTGGTGACCTTGCCGACCTCGGAGGTCGGCGAGTACTGGCCCTTGGTCAGCCCGTAGATCCTGTTGTTGAACAGCAGGATCGTGATGTTCATGTTGCGGCGCAGCGCGTGGATCAGGTGGTTGCCACCGATCGACAGCGCGTCGCCGTCACCCGTGACGACCCAGACCGACAGGTCCGGGCGCGTGACCGCCAGGCCCGTCGCGATCGTCGGCGCGCGCCCGTGGATCGAGTGCATGCCGTAGGTGTCGAGGTAGTACGGGAAGCGCGACGAGCACCCGATGCCCGAGACGAACACGATGTTCTCGCGCTTGAGGCCCAGCTCCGGCAGGAACGAGCGCACCGAGGCGAGCACGGCGTAGTCGCCGCAGCCCGGGCACCAGCGCACCTCCTGGTCGGAGGTGAAGTCCTTGGCCTTCTGCGGCTCGTCGGTGGTGGGGACGAGATCGAGGCCCCCGCCGAACGACGGCTGACCCAGCTCCACGGCGGTCATGCGGGCAGGTCCCCCTTCACGGCGTCGGTGAGGACGCCGGCGAGCTCCTCGGCCTGGAACGGCAGGCCGGCGACCTTGGTGTACGAGTGCGCGTCGACCAGGAACTTCGCGCGCAGCAGCATCGAGAGCTGCCCGAGGTTCATCTCGGGCACGACCACCCGGCGGTACGAGCGCAGCACCTCGCCGAGGTTGCCCGGCATCGGGTTGAGGTGGCGCAGGTGGGCCTGGGCCACCGTGAGCCCCGCGGCCCGCACGCGGCGGCACGCGGCACCGATGGGGCCGTACGACGAGCCCCACCCGATGACGAGCACCTCGGCGTCGCCGGTCGGGTCGTCGACGGTGAGGTCGGGGACCTCGATGCCCTCGATCTTGGCCTGGCGCAGCCGGACCATGCGGTCGTGGTTGTCCGGGTCGTAGGAGATCGTCCCGCGCCCGTCGGCCTTCTCGAGGCCACCGATGCGGTGCTCGAGACCCGCCGTGCCCGGGATCGCCCACGGGCGGGCCAGGGTGTCGGCGTCGCGCAGGTAGGGCCAGAACTCCCCGGAGCCGTCGGGGGCGTTCGGCTCGGTGGCGAACGTCGTCGTCAGGTCGGGCAGGTCGGCCACGTCGGGGATGGCCCACGGCTCGGAGCCGTTGGCGATCGCGCCGTCGGAGAGCAGGAACACCGGGGTGCGGTAGGTCAGCGCCATCCGCACGGCGTCCAGGGCGGCGTCGAAGCAGTCGGCGGGCGACTGCGGCGCGATGATCGGCACCGGGGCCTCGCCGTTGCGGCCGTACATGGCCTGCAGCAGGTCGGCCTGCTCGGTCTTGGTCGGCAGACCCGTCGAGGGCCCGCCGCGCTGAACGTCGAGGATCAGCAGCGGCAGCTCGAGGGCCACCGCGAGGCCGATCGTCTCCGACTTCAGCGCGACACCGGGCCCCGACGTCGACGTGACGCCCAGCGCGCCGCCGAACGACGCGCCCAGCGCGGCGCCGATGCCGGCGATCTCGTCCTCGGCCTGGAACGTCGTGACGCCCATGCCCTTGTGCTTCGAGAGCTCGTGCAGGACGTCCGACGCCGGGGTGATCGGGTAGGTGCCGAGGAACACCGGCAGCTTCGACTGCTGCCCGGCGGCGACGACGCCGTAGGCCAGCGCGAGGTTGCCGGTGATCTGCCGGTAGGTGCCCTCGGCGAGGCGGGCCGGCGCGACCTCGTAGGTGACCGCGAAGCTCTCGGTGGTCTCGCCGTAGTTCCAGCCGGCGCGGAACGCCAGGATGTTCGCCTCGGCCAGCTCGGGCTTCTTGGCGAACTTCTCGCGCAGGAACTGCTCGGTGCCCTCCGTGCCGCGGTGGTACATCCACGACAGCAGGCCCAGCGCGAACATGTTCTTCGCGCGCTCGGCGTCCTTCTTGCTCATCCCGGTCGGCTCGAGCGCGCCGCGCGTCAACGTCGCCATCGCGACCTGGTGCACGGTGTACGGCTCCAGCGAGTCGTCCTCGAGGGGATTCGACTCGTAACCGACCTTCGCGAGGTTGCGCTTGGTGAACTCGTCGGTGTTGACGATGAGGATCCCGCCGTGCGGGAGGTCCTTGAGGTTCGCCTTGAGCGCCGCCGGGTTCATCGCCACCAGCACGTCGGGACGGTCACCCGGCGTGAGGATGTCGTAGTCCGCGAAGTGGAGCTGGAAGCTCGACACCCCGGGCAGCGT
The DNA here is from genome assembly GCF_037400335.1 of Actinomycetospora flava. Classification (NCBI taxonomy): domain Bacteria; kingdom Bacillati; phylum Actinomycetota; class Actinomycetes; order Pseudonocardiales; family Pseudonocardiaceae; genus Actinomycetospora; species Actinomycetospora flava. Next base: position 88,475 of record NZ_JBBEGM010000007.1, on the reverse strand, counting down.
CCCGGCGGGGGCACGGATCTCGGCGGGGAAGTTGGGCAGCGTGGCGAGGTCGTTGCCGAACGCCGCGGCCTCGGAGGTGAACCGGTCACCGGTCAGCTGCATGCCGTCCCCGGAGTCGCCCGCGAAGCGGATGACGACCCGATGGGTCTGGCGCACCTCCCGACTCGGCGGCCCGACGGCGGTATCAGTGCTCATCGAGCTCCATCCGTCCCTTCGCACTGCTCGTGGTCCGTCCGCTCAGGCGCGGACTCTTCAGGCTAACCTCACCGCTCCGTGACCGGTCGGCGGCTGGTCGTGGGTCACAGGCTGGACCGAAAAAGGACGATCGCGCACCACCGGTGTTCCCGGTGACGGCACTGCGTCATCGCTTCGACGTGGCCTGGCGCACGCGGGCGAGTCCCTCCCGGAACCCCTCCGAGCGCAGCGACTCCAGCTGCGGGCCGACCTCCACGGCGACCGCGTCGCGGTGCCGGGTCAGCTGGGCGGTCGCCCGCAGCGTCGCCTTCGTGGCGATGACGAGCTCGCGCGGCGCCGCCGCCGCGACCCCCGCCATCCGCAGCGCCTCGGTCACCGCCGCCGATCGTCGGGTCGAGCTCCGCTCCGCTTCGTCTCCCGCCTGCCCGCCCGTGCCCTCCCCGGTGGCCACCCGCAGCGCGAGGCCCAGCTCGGCGGCGCGCGCGGCGTCGAGGCCCTCGCCGCCGAGCAGCATCGCCGTCGTCACCTGCGGGCCGAGCAGCCGCTGCGCCATCCACGTCATGCCCCCGCCGGGGTGCACGCCGAGGCGCAGGAAGCCGGGCTCGAAGCGGGCGGTCTCGCCCGCGATGCGCACGTCGGCGGCCAGCGCGAGGTTGAGCCCGGCACCCACGGCGGGCCCGTCGACCGCGGCGAACGTCGGCAGCGGGCACTCGGCGAGGGCGAGGAACCCGGCGTAGATGTGCTCGAGCGCGTCGGGGCCCGCCTCGCCCGCGGCCGCGAGCTCGTCGAGGTCGCCGCCGGCGCAGAACGCGGGCTTGGGGTCGTCGTCGCCCGTGACGACGACGGCGCGCACGGACTCGTCGGCGCCGATCTCGGCGAGCACCGCCACGAGACGCTCCGAGAGCGCCGCGGTCATGGCGTTGCGCCGCTTCGGGTCGGAGACGGTGAGCAGCGCCACGCCGTCGAGACGCTCCACGCGGACATCCGGGACACGCAGCGAAGCGGAGCTGGACCCTGACTCGGTGCTCATGGCCTCAGCATGCCGTCCGGGTGACCTGGCTCGCGGCCCGGGAGTCGTTCGCATGGGTAACGTGCCGCGGGTGCCGATCTCGATCGAGCCGCCCGCGGACGCCGAGGCCCCGCAGCGGCACCCCAAGGCGCCCGCGCCGGGCGAGCCGACCGCCGCGCACTACGAGGGCTGCCGCGGCTGCGGTGACGTCCCGGGCAGCCTGCGCATCCGGTCGTGGGTCGGCGACGACGGGGTGTCGGTGCACAGCCGCTTCGACGTGCTCGCCGAGCACCAGGGCGCGCCCGGACTGCTCCACGGCGGCATGCTCATGACGGCGTTCGACGACGCCCTGGGCACCGCGTACACCCAGATCGCGCGGTCGGCGGTGACCGCGCGCCTCGAGACCGACTTCCGCCGCCCCGTGCCCGTGGGCACGACGCTGTGGCTGCGCTCGCGGGTCGACGCCATCGTGGATCGCAAGATCTTCACCTCGGGCGTCGCGTTCCTCGGCGAGCTCGACGGGGAGGTGGCCGGCACCGCCCGCGCGCTGTTCCTCAAGGTGGGCGTCGAGCACTTCCTGCGCCACGGCCGCCCCGAGGACCTCGAGGCGCTCGGCGCCTCCCGCGAGGTGATCGAGGCGGCACGCGCGGCCCGCTGACGAGCGGGAACGGGCGGCGGGCCGGCGTCGTTGTCCCCCTCGGAGGATCCGTGCGAGGGGAGGTACCGGTGCGCAACGGGCTGAAGACGGCCGCGCTGCTCGGTCTGATGAGCGCGATCGTGCTCATCATCGGCTCGCTGTTCGGGCGCACCGGGCTGCTGGTCGCGCTCGTCGTCGCGCTGGGCGTCAACGGCTACTCGTACTTCTTCTCCGACAGGCTGGCGCTGCGCGCGATGCACGCCCGCCCGGTCGGCGAGGCCGAGCAGCCGGTGATGTACCGGATCGTCCGCGAGCTCGCGACCGACGCGCACCAGCCGATGCCCCGGCTCTACGTGAGCCCCACCGACGCGCCGAACGCCTTCGCGACCGGGCGCAACCCGCGCAACGCGGCGGTCTGCGCCACCACCGGGATCCTGTCGCTGCTCGACGAGCGCGAGCTGCGCGGTGTGCTGGGCCACGAGCTCTCGCACGTCTACAACCGCGACATCCTCATCTCCTCGGTCGCCGGCGCGCTCGCGAGCGTCGTGTCGTACCTCGTGCTCGCCGCCCAGCTCTTCGGCGGCAGCCGGAACTTCCTCGCGACCCTGGCCGTCGCGATCATCGGTCCGTTCGCGGCGGCGATCATCCAGATGTCGATCAGCCGGTCCCGCGAGTACCAGGCCGACGCCAGCGGCGCGACGCTCACCCGCGACCCGCTCGCCCTGGCCTCGGCGCTGCGCAAGCTGCAGTACGGCACGGCCGTCGCCCCGCTGCCGCCGGACCCGCAGCTGGTGAGCCAGTCGCACCTGATGATCGCCAACCCGTTCCGTGCCGGCGAGGGCCTCTCGCGCATGTTCTCGACCCACCCGCCGCTCGACGACCGCATCGCCCGCCTCGAGGCCATGGCCCGCAACGGCGGCTGACCGGCTGTGCGAGCGATGCGGCATCTTGCTGGCGAATCAACTCAGCACGCCGATAGGGCCAGGAAATCCGCCCGTTCGATCGGTGCTTGACGACCAGGGGCCGGGAAGGTCGGATACCGGCAGCGTCGCGTCCGGGCCGGTGTCAGACCGGCGGATGGAGGCGCCGGAGCCCTGGAGTGACCCACCCCATGGCCGTTCGCATCGATCACCTCGCGCTCGCCGCCCACGACGCCCGCGAGTCCGCCCGCTTCCTCGCCGACGTCCTCGACCTGCCCGCGCCGTACGAGGCCGGGCCGTTCCTCGCCGTCGACGTCGACGACACCTTCACCATCGACTACGCCGCCCCGCCGATCGACTTCCCGGGCCAGCACGTCGCGTTCCTCATCGGCGAGGACGACTTCGACGTGATCCTCGCGAAGCTGCAGTACCGCGGCATCACGTACTGGGCCGACCCCCGGCAGCGCTGGGTCGGGCAGTACAACACCCACGACGGCGGTCGGGGCCTGTACTTCGACGACCCCGGCGGCCACCACTTCGAGGTGATCACCCGCCGGTACGGGTCCGGTGGGTGACGTCCGGCGGGCGGGTCCCGTCGACGCGGCGACCGTCGCGACCCTGCTCCACGACTTCAACACCGAGTTCGACACCCCGACGCCCGGCGTCGACGTGCTGACGACGCGGCTGCGGCAGCGTCTGGGCAGCGACGACCTCGTCGCGTTGCTCCACGACGACCCGCCCGACGGGCTCGCCGTCGTCTCGTTCCGCCCCAACGTCTGGTTCGACGGGCCGGTCGCGCTGCTCGACGAGCTCTACGTACGCCCGGACCGCCGCGGCCGGCGGATCGGGCACGCGCTGATCGAGGCGGTCGAGTCGCTCGCGAGAGAGCGCGGCGGCCGGATCGTCGAGGTCAACGTCGACGGCGAGGACGTCGACGCCCGCCGCTTCTACGCCGCGCACGGCTACGCGTTCATCGAGCCCGGCGCCACGGAGCCGAGCTACTACTACGCCAAGGAGTGGTGACCGACCCCGGCACGGACCGGGGATCGACCCTGAGGTGGCGGACGGCCCGGGGCGCGACGGTGGTCGACATGACGATCGCCGCGCGCCAGACGGAGCGGGTCACCCGCGTGTTCCTCCTCGCCGACCAGGAGGCCGCCCGGGGCGGGGACGCCCGCGTCCGGACCGTCCACCTCCTCGTCGGTCTCGCCCGCGAGGAGCGCGACCGGGGCGGCGGGCTCCTCGACGTGCTCGACCTCGACGGCGTGCGCGCCGAGGCCGCGATCCGGTGGCGCGGGAGCGGGCGGACCGGCCGCCGGCCCTACACCCCGGGCGCCGTCGCCGCGCTCGACGCCGCGGTCCGGGTGGCCGACGAGTCCGCCGACCCGAGCCTCGGCGTCCGCCACCTCCTCGTCGCCGTCCTCGCCGACGACGCCGAGGACGCGTCGCAGGTCCTGCATGCGCTCGACGTCGACGTCGACCGGCTGCGCGCCGACGCCCACCGCGAGCTCGCGGCCGACACGAGCCCGCGGCCCTACGCCGCGGCGGGGCTGGTCATGCCCCAGCTCGACCGCATCCTGGACGCGCTCGGCCGCATCGACCGCCGCCTCGTCACCCTCGAGACACGCGAGGCCTGAGCACGTCGGCGATCGCCGCCCGGGTCGCGGCGGGGTCGAGGTAGTCGTCGGTGTGCTCGAACTCGGCGAGCCGCCCGCTCGCGCCCGTCAGGAACCCGAGGCGGACCGCGCTCGCGCCGTGCAGCGCCGACAGCACCCACGCCGACGCGACCCGAGCCATCGCGGCCGGGGCGCGCATGGCCCACAGGTGGTACGCCCGCGTCACCGCGGCCGCGACGCCACCGGTGAGGTCGACGCCGAACGGCTTCGCGACGGCGTCCGTGCCGCCGAGGTCGACGACCATGCCGAGGTCGCGGTGGCGGTACTCCCGCGTCGGCTGCCCGGTGAGGCCCGCGACGACGTTGTCGGCCGCGACGGCCGCCTGGCGCGACGCGTGCTGGGCGGTCGGCGCGCAGACGGCGCCGCCGCCCGTGGCGAGATCGGGCACCGCCGCCGCGTCGCCGAGCGCGAGCACCTCGGGGTGTCCGGGCACCGAGAGGTCCGCCCCCACGACGAGCCGGCCGTGGTCGGTGGCCGCGTCCAGACGGCTCATGAGCGGGCTGGGGGAGACGCCGGCGGTCCAGATCAGTGTCTGCGTCGCGAGCCGGCGGCCGTCGGACAGCGTCACCGACTCGTCGTCGCACGCGGTGAGGCTGACCCCGAGGTCGACGTGGATGCCGCGGGACTCCAGGACGCGCCGCGTGTCCTCGCCGAGCCGGTCGCCGAGCCCGGGCATGAGCCCGCCGTGGTGCTGCACGACGTGCCACTGCACGAGCTCCGGGTCGAGGCGCGGGAAGCGCCGCGCGAGCGCGGTGGTCATGAGCTGCAGGTTGGCGGCGGTCTCGACGCCCGCGTAGCCCCCGCCGACGACGACGAAGCGGCAGCGCCGGGCCCGCTCGTCGGGGTCGTCGGAGGTGTTCGCGACCTCCAGCTGGCCCAGCACGTGGTCTCGCAGGTAGGCGGCCTCGGCGAGCGTCTTGCAGCCGCGGCCGTACTCGCGCAGTCCGGGGATGTCCATGACCTTGGTGACGCTGCCCGGCGCCAGCACGAGCCGGTCGTAGTCCAGGACCTCGGGGTTGCCGGTGATGCTGCGGACGAGCACCTGGCGGGCGTCGAGGTCGATGCCCGTGGCGCGGCCGGGCACCAGGACCGTGCGCCGCAGCCGCCGCGACAGCGAGACGACCGCGGCCGGCGCCGGCAGCAGCCCGGCCGCGACCTGCGGCAACAGCGGCAGGTAGAGCATGTAGTCGTCGGGGCAGACGAGCCGGATGTCCGCGTCGGGCCGCCGCCGCTCCAGCCGCCGTGCCACGTCCGATCCCGCGAAGCCGCCACCCACGACGACGATCCGCTCGCTCATGCCGCTCTGCCTACCCCACGCGGCACCCGCGCGGGGCGGCTGTCACGCGGGCGAGTCGGGGACGACGCCGCGCTCGAGGTCGGGCGTGGGGGACGGTGCGCGCGCCGGTGTGGGGACGGGGCGCGGCGCACTCTCCTGGCCGACGGTCCCGGTGACGATCTCGGCGCTCGGCGGGTCGGGCGCCGGCGGCGTCCCGACGGACCACGCGCCGAACGGCAGCGCCACGAGCAGCGCGGCGACGGCGAGCCACGACCTCGGGGTGGGCATGACCCGACTCTGCTCGGTCGGGAGCGTCGCTGACTCCGGTAAGACCCTGAGCCCGTCCCTGATTCCGGGCGCATCCGAGCAGGGACGCTCCAGGGCGTCCGCGGTTGTCCCGGTCGCCCGGATCGACCCCTCTCGTGTGGTTCGCCCGATCGGCCATAACGACCGCGGACCCCGCGGCGACGGTGGTGCTGAGCGCGACGTCGCGCCCCACCACACCACCTCAGGAGACCCTCCGTGCCTGCTCACCGCGCCGCCCGCCGCACCCGCCGCTCCCGCGCGGCGGCCCTCGGGACGCTGACGCTGCTCGGCGTGTTCGGGCCCGGAGCGGGCATGGCGCTCGCCGCCGGTGACGACCTGAACTGCGGTGACTTCTCGTACCAGGAGGACGCGCAGGACGTCCTCGACGCCGACCCGTCCGACCCGAACAACCTCGACCGTGAGGGTGACGGGCGCGCCTGCGAGAGCCTGCCGAGCCGCGGCTCGACGAGTGAGGAGCTCGGTCTGACCGACGGATCGTCGTCCTCGGGCTCCACGCATGAGACGTCCGCGTCGTCGGCGGCGTCGTCCTCGTCGTCCGGGTCCTCCACCCGCACCACCCCGACGCACGACCGCGACTGCGCCGACTTCTCCTCGCAGGCGCAGGCCCAGGGCGTCCTCGACGACGACCCGAGCGACCCCGAGCGCCTCGACGCCGACGACGACGGGGTCGCCTGCGAGTCGTTCGACTACGGCGACGACAGCAGCGACTCCGAGGACGACTCCCGTGACGTCGACGTCCGCCCCGCGGCCGCGGCCACGAACGACTACCCCGTCGGCGGCGTCGCGGCCGGCGACGGCTCCGGCCCGTCCGAGGGCTCCGACGCCCTCGCGTACGCCCTGATGGGCTCCGCCGCGGTCGCGGGAGCCGTCGCCGTCCGCCACGCGCGTCCCGGGCGTCACCGCCGGGTCTGAGGACCTACGGCTCCCGGCTGGCGTAGAGGTACGCGGGGACCTGGGTGCCGCGGCCGGTGTCGTGCATCGTCGTCCCGAGCCGGTGCCAGCCGAGGCGTTCGTAGAGCGCGATCGCCGCGGTGTCCTTGGCCATGACGTCGCCGACGATGTCGAGGGCGTGGTGCACGGCCCAGTCGGTGAGGGTGCGGGCGAGCCTCGTCCCCAGACGGTGCCCGCGTCCGGCCGGGGCGACGAACAGGCGGGCCCCGACGATCGTGGTGGCGATGTCGCCGCCCTGCCGGACCCAGGCGTCGACGGCCGCGACCTCCGGCTGCGCGGTCCGGGCCAGCGCCTGGCCGACGACGACGCCGTCCACCGTCGCGACCCACGCGTGCAGGGTGCCCGGCGGGGTGAGCCAGGCGTGCGGGTCGGCGACGCCCTCGACGGGATAGCCGTCGACCCGGTGGACCTCGACCAGCGCCGCGGCGAGGGCGTCGAGGTCCCCCGGCCGGCGGTCGCGCACCGCGGCGACCACGGGCGTCAGCGGTAGTTGGTGAACTGCAGCGCGATCTCGAAGTCGCGCTCCTTGAGCAGGGAGATGACGGCCTGGAGGTCGTCCTTCTTCTTGCCGGTGACGCGCAGCTGGTCGTCCTGCATCTGGGCCTGGATGCCCTTCGGGCCCTCGTCCCGGATGACCTTGGAGATCTCTTTGCCCTTGTCCTTGCTGATCCCCTGCACCAGCGAGCCGGTGACCTTGTAGGTCTTGCCCGAGATCGCCGGATCGCCGACGTCGAAGGCCTTCAGCGAGATGCCCCGCTTGATCAGCTTCTCCTTGAAGACGTCGATCGCGGCGGTGCAGCGCTCCTCGGTCTCGGCGCTGATGGTGATGGCCTCCTCGCCGGCCCAGGCGACGTCGGCACCCGTCCCACGGAAGTCGAACCGCTGGGAGAGCTCCTTGCTCGCCTGGTTGAGCGCGTTGTCGACCTCCTGGCGGTCGACCTTGCTCACGACGTCGAACGAGGGGTTCGCCATGATCGTCCTTCCTGACGGGTCGGCTGACACTCGTCGGGCCCCGCCTGCACGGTCGCGGAGCCGCGGTCTGTAGTCTCTACGACGTCATCCCGCGGGGTGGCACACCCTGGCGGGTTGCCCGAGCGGCCAATGGGAGCGGACTGTAAATCCGTCGCGAAAGCTTCGAAGGTTCGAATCCTTCACCCGCCACCACCAGCCCCGTCCACTCGCTGACCAGCGAGGACGGGGCTGAATCATGTTCGGCCCAGCACCGACGGAGCGCGCAGGCGCGGCTCGGTGACGCGGTCCGGCGGGCCGTCGCCGTGGAACTCCAGCCCCTGGAAGACGTCCGGCGCCGCGGCGAGGTCGGCCCAGTAGAAGCGCAGCAGCGTCCCGTCCGGGTCGGTGACGTCGACGACCGCCTCGTGCGGCCCGCGGTCCTGGATCCCCGTGGAGTCGGCGCCGAGGGCGGCGCAGCGTTCCTGCACGCCGGCCAGGCTCTCGCGGCTCGTCATGTGGAATCCCACGACGTCGAAGCCCGCCAGGTCGGGTGTCCCCGCGCAGTACTGCCGCAGGCGCAGGGCGAGGTTGAAGCCGCCCTCCGGCGAGTGCAGCACGGCGCCGCGCAGCTCGCCGTCCTCGACGAACTCGTACGACAGCACGAGGTCCATCAGCCGGCAGTACCAGTCGACGCTGTGCTGGAGGTCGGTCACTGGCAGCTTGACGTGCAGTATCCGTGTCGTCCCGATGCTCATGACGAGAGCTCGGTGAGCGAGAGGTTGTTGCGGTCCGGGTCGAGGAACCAGGCGATGCGGGCGCCGCCCGGCGCGGTCCAGACGCCGCGCTCGTCCTGGTCCATGGACTCGTAGCGCGTGAACGTGACGCCCCGCGCGGTGAGCTCGTCGACGGCCGCCGCGACGTCGGGCACCGACCAGCCGACCACCGTGTAGGGCGCGGCCGCGGGCTCGGGGACCTCGGTGATCCGCAGCATCGTCCCGCCGAGGTCGCCGACCAGGGCGAACGGCCGCTCGTCCTCGAGATCGAGCCCGAGGACGTCGCCGTAGAAGTGCTGCGCGGCGTCGAGGTCCGCGACGCCGACGAAGCCCATCAGCCCTGCCCGGTCCAGTGCCCCCATGGGCTCAGCATGCTCCGGTGGGCAAGACCTCGGGAGCCGTACCGTCGCGGCGGTGATCGTCCCCCTGCCGCGCGAGCGGTGCGCCGACGCGGTCGCCCTCTGGCACGCCGCCGGCCTGACGCGCCCGTGGAACGACCCGGACGCCGACCTCCGGCGCGCGCTCGACGGGCCGTCGTCGACGGTGCTCGCCACGATCTCGGGCGAGCACCTCGTGGGGACCGTGATGGTCGGGCACGACGGGCACCGCGGGTGGCTCTACTACCTCGCGGTCGCCGACGACCACCGCCGGCGCGGCGTCGGGCGCGCTCTCGTCGGGGCGGCCGAGGAGTGGCTCGCCGCGCACGTGCCGAAGGTGCAGCTCATGGTGCGCGACGACAACGCCGCGGCGGCCGGGTTCTACGAGCGCCTCGGCTACGCGCGCCAGGACACGGTCGTGCTCGGGCGGCGCCTCGACGGCAGGTGAGTGCGTGGCGTTACGGACACTGAACGTCTGCGACGCCACGCCGCTGACATCGCTACAGGCGCGCGGCCAGGTCCGCGACACCGGCGCCGTCGAGGGCGGCGAGGCCCGTCGGGCGACCGGTGGCCACGAGGAGCAGGTCGCCGGCGGGGCCGCGGAGCTCGCGGTCGCCCTCGCCGTGGGACCAGTCGGTGTCGGTCGCGACGAGGTGCAGGCCCGCGAAACGCTTCGGCGCGCCGTAGAACGACGTCGACAGCACGAACTCGAGCGCGGAGACGGCGCGGTCCGGCGCGATCGCGAGCGTCCGGCGCAGCGGGCGGGTGAGATCCTGGCCGTGCACGAGGACATCGACGAAGGGGTCCATGGGCTTCGCGCCCATCGGCCGCTGCGTCCACCCCGCCGACTCGCGGAACTGCGTGATCAGCTCGGGCGGGGTGTACTGCGCGGCCCGGGTGCGCGCGGCGTGGTCGATGAACGCGTTGATGTCGAACCGGGCGGCGAGCACGCCCCGCAGCGCCTCGAGCTTCGTGAGCCGCGACGTCAGCGTCAGGTGCGCGACGAGGGTCTTCACGGTCCAGCCGGTGCACAGCGACTCGTAGCCCCACTCCTCGGTGTCGAGCTCCTCGAGGACGTCGGCCAGCCGGAGCCGTTCGGACGTGATGGCGGCGTGCAGGTCGGCGCTGTCCACGGTGGGCCCCTCGGGAGTCGGCAGGGCGCCGAACCTAGCGCGGTGGCCCGTCCAGGTACATCGTCATCCGGACGGTCGTCCCGCCGTCCTCGCTGCTGTGCAGGCGGACGAGGTCGCAGAGCCGGTGGGTGAGGTACAGGCCGTAGCCGCGACCGTCGGCGTCGGCGGGTGGGTGCCGGCCGACGAGCGGGTCGGCGACGTAGCCGGAGTCCTGGATCTCCGCGACCACGCGGTCCTCGGTGTGCCAGAGCGACAGGATGCCCGGGCCGTCGGTGTGCACGACCGTGTTGACCGCGACCTCGTGCACGGCGAGGCAGAGGTCCGCGACGCGCTCGGTGGCCAGCCCGGCGGCCCGCGCGTGGTCGGCCACGGCGCCGCGGACGGCGCGGGGACCGTGCGGGGCGGCGTAGACGAGCGTCTCGCCCAGGTCCGGGGGCTCCGTCAGGGGCCCGAGGACGGTCTCGGCGAGCTTGGCGGGGTCGGCGTAGGTCAGGTTCGGCACCGGGGCGCCGTCCTCGACGAGCAGGGGGTGCGCGGCGCGGACGTCCGCGGCGGTGTCCGGGTCCAGCGACCGCGTGTCGTACGGGCAGAGCATGGTGACCGGCCGGTCGGCGAACGCGACGTTGGTCAGCGCGTCGTGCTGCAGGTACGCGGCGCGCTCGTCGGCGGGTCGGTCCGGCCACAGCCCGCCGCCGACGGCACGGACGCGCCGGCCGGGGTGGTCGGCGGCGAACTGGTGCAGCAGCGGGACGAGGCGGGCCGGGTTGGGCCCGAGGCGTCGCACGTCCTGGAGCACGACGGAGCGGGCGTCCGCGCCGAGCGCCTCGCGGATCGGGCTGAGGTGCTCGGAGGGCAGGGCGATCACGACGGCGTCCTCGGCGTCGAGGCCCTCGCGGACGTGCTCGACGACACCGGCGACGAACTGCGCGTCGTCGTCGACGAAGAGCGCCGCGTGCTCGAATCCCTCGGATCCGGCGATGCCGGCACCGCGGCGATGACGTCCGGTGTTGTCCGACGTACTCACCCCCAGCCATCACCCGTCCGATGGCGTCGTCCCCCGACGAGTGTCGATCCTCGCCCGAGTTTCCGCGACCGCAACAGCGTGTTCCGCCGGGCGGGTCGGTCGCTGCGGCAGACGGTCGTCACGACTGGGCGTGTCGGGTCACAGAAATTTCACCGACTTCACACGGCGTCCTCGCCGCGCTCGCCGGTCCGAACCCGCAGGACCAGGTCCAGCGGCGTGACCCACAGCCGCCCCTCGGGGTGCACCGCGGCGACGATCTCGTTGACCACCCGGTCGACGAGCTCGTCGTGCACGATCGTCTCAAGCCGCAGGCACGGCGCGAAGCTGTCCCGCACGACCTGCCCGCGCTGGAGGGTCCGCTGCCCGTCCGCGCTCGGACCGAGGACCTCCGAGATCGTCATCCCGAGCACCGCGTGCCGTTCCAGCGCACGTCGCGCGGCGTCGAGCGCGTGGGCCGGGATCATCGCGTGCACCGTCTTCACCGCGCGTCCTCCCGTCCGGTCGCCGTGACGCTACGGGCCCGGACGTGATCGGGCGAGGACGGAGTTCCTACGCTGCCGCGGTGCCCGCGCAGACACGACCGGTGGTCCTGGTCCTCGGTGGCCGCAGCGAGATCGGGGTCGCGCTCGCGTGCCGCCTCGCCGCGTCCGGACGCGCCGGCACGGTGGTGCTCGCCGCCCGCCGGGCCGGGGAGCTCACCGAGGAGGTCGCGGCGGTCCGCGACGCCGGCGCCGAGGTGGCGACCGTCGAGTTCGACGCCGACGACCTCGCCGCCCAGGCGGGTGTGCTCGACGAGGTGGAGGCTGCGCACGGGGTGCCCGACACCGTCGTCGTCGCGTTCGGGGTGCTCGGCGACCAGGCGCGCGCCGAGCGCGACGCCGCGCACGCCGCGGCCGTCGTGCACACCGACTACGTCGCCCAGGTCGCGGTGCTCACCGAGGTCGCGGCGCGGCTGCGTGCCCGGGGGAGCGGCGAGATCGTCGTGTACTCGTCGGTGGCCGGGGTCCGGGTCCGGCGCGCCAACTACGTGTACGGCTCGGCCAAGGCGGGGCTCGACGGGTTCGCCTCGGGCCTCGCGGATGCGCTGCACGGCAGCGGCGTGCACCTGACCCTCGTGCGCCCGGGCTTCGTCGTCGGGCGCATGACGGCCGACAGCGGGCTGGACCCGGCGCCGCTCTCGTCGACGCCCGGGCAGGTCGCCGACGCCACCGCCGCCGCGCTAACGGCCGGGAAGGACGTCGTCTGGGTGCCCGGCGCGCTGCGGCTGCTGTTCACGGCGATGCGCCTGCTGCCCCGCTGGGCCTGGCGCCGCCTGCCCCGCTGAGGGGCCGGAGGCCCAGGTGAGCGATATGGGTCGCCAGGGCGACCCATATCACTCACCTGGCGGGGCCATCAGCGGTGCGTGATCGCCGGCGAGGCGCCGGGGCCGAGCTGCTGGCCGGTGACCGGCACGTCGCCGAGCGCCTCGTCGATCGCCGCGAGCGTGTCGGGCGTCAGCTCGATGCCGGCCGCCGCGGCGTTGGCGTGCACCTGCTCGGGCCGCGAGGCGCCGACGATCGCCGACGCGAGCTCCGGGCGCCGCAGCACCCACGCGATCGCCAGCTCGGCCATCGACAGCCCCGCGCCCTCGGCGATTGGGACCAGGCGCTGCACGGCCTCGAGCGTGCGGTCGGTGAGCTTCTGCCGGATGAAGCCGTTCATCTCGTCGCTCGCCGCGCGGGAGTCGACGGGCACCGGCTCGCCCGGCCGGTACTTCCCGGTCAGCACGCCCTCGGCAATCGGCGACCACACGATGTTCGAGATGCCGAGCTCGGCGGTGGTCGGGAAGACCTCGGCCTCGGGCGCGCGCCAGAGCATCGAGTACTGAGGCTGCGACGACACGATCCGCACGTCGTCCGGGCAGGCGGCGACGCCCGCGCGGATCTGCTCGGGCGTCCACTCGCTGACGCCGAGGTAGCGGGCCTTCCCGGCGCGCACGACCTCGGCGAGCGCCTCCATCGTGTCCTCGATCGGCGTCTCGGCGTCGAAGCGGTGGCACTGGTAGAGGTCGACGTGGTCGGTGCGCAGGCGGCGCAGCGAGGCGTCGATCTGCTTGTGGATCTGCGTGGGCGACAGGCCGCGGTCGGTGTCCGACATCGGGAAGTAGACCTTGGTGGCGAGCACGTAGTCCTCGCGCCGGTAGTCGGTGAGGATCTCCCCCCACGCCTCCTCCGCGGCGCCCCGGCCGTAGACGTTGGCGGTGTCGAAGAACGTGATGCCGGCGTCGAACGCGGCCCGCGTGCAGGCGGCCGTCGCGTCGGCCTCGACCCCGCCGGAGTAGGTCAGCCACGAGCCGAGGGAGATCTCGGACACCTGCAGGTCGCTCGAACCGAGCTGTCGATGGCGCACCCCCGTACCGTAGGAGCCGCGCTCGATGACAGCCTGCGCAGAGATCGACACTCCCGGTCATCGGAAGAACGGCGCCGACCGGCGCACGCCGTCAACCGGTTGTCGCAGTTCTCTGTGGCCGACGTGTGAATTCCCGCGACAGCGGGTTCAGCGCGCGGGCACGGCTGGCACGATGGAGCGCACGAACTGGCGAGAGCCCCGGCGTCGGGCGGCATCGGTGCCGCGACGCCGTGCGGGCCCTCGTGTGGTCACCGACCAGCCGAACGCCGTAGGGGTTTCGTGAACATGTTGCTGGCGCCGCTGCGCCCTCTGGCCGATGTCCTCGACCTGACCGCGGAGGCGATGGCCGCCGTGGGCACCGTGTCGGTCGCCGCCCTCGGGCTGGTGCTCGCGCGGGTCGAGGTGCCCGAGGAGCGCCGGCGTCTGAGCGTGGTCGGCGGGCGGCCCCCGCAGGCCTGAGGCCGGGTCAGGACCCGCCGCGCCCGCGCAGCAGCTCGTTGAGCGTGCGGAGCTCGTCGCGGATCTCGACGAGCAGCTCCGGGATCTCGTGGCTGCGCTCCCAGTGCGGGGTGACGTCGATGCCCAGGTCGCCCAGCTCGCGCTCGTAGAGCTCCGCCAGCAGCGTGCGGTAGGGCTCGTCGGGGACGGTGCCGTTCTCCCAGCGCGACAGCTGGGTCTTCAGGCTGGCAGCGCTGGCGACGTCCACCTGGCCGCGCTCGGCCAGCTCCCGGAGCCGCGCCACGGCCGTGGTCTGCGACCAGCCGCGATCGCGGCGAGCGTCGCGCAACGAAACCACGTCGTCACAGTAGACGACCCGGCGACGAGCAGGGCCTCACTGGCGACGGGGTGACCGCGACGCCCGCTTGGGCGCCGGCAGCCGCGACGAGCGCCGCGCGGGGAGCCGCGCGGGCGGGTCCGTCTTCTCCGGGGTCTCCGCGACGTCGTCGGCCGGGGGCGTCGGACGCAGCGGTTCGACCGCCCGGGGCCGCGTCGGCGTCGGCCGCAGCGTCCGGCGGCTCGTCGGGGTGCTGCCCTCGACGGTGGCCGGGGCGTCGTGCCGGTCGAGGAACGCGCACAGCCGCGCCCACGTCGTGTTCTTGGCGGCGCGTCCGGCGAGCACTCCGAGATGGCCGCCCGGGGCCGTCGTCAACCGCGTGTCCGCGCCGGTGAGGCGCCGCGCCCCGGCGCGGACGGCGCGGGGCGGCACGACCCGGTCGGTCTCGCCGGCGACGAGCAGGACGGGACGGCGCAGGTCGGCGAACTCGACGACGCGGTGCCCGACGGGCACCCGCCCGGCGTCGAGGTCCTCGGGCGCCACCATCGCGCGGAAGTAGGTGCCGATGAACCGGGCCTGCTCGCCGATGAGGGCGCGCAGATCGTCCACGGCCTCGAGCTGGGCGAGGAACTCCCGGTCATCGAGGCGGGCGATCATGGTCAGCGGCGCGGTGAGCAGCTCGTCGAGCGAGCCGAGCCCGAGCGCGCGGAGCAGGCGCGGCAGCGGCATGAGCGCCAGCAACGTCTGCACGGTCGCGAGCACCGGCCCGCCCGCCGCGATCGCCAGGGGCCGCGCCCCGACCACCGGCGGCACCCCGTCCAGCGTGAACGGCGTCGCCACCCCGGTGACCGACGCGAGCGGCAGATCGGGGTGCCCGGCCGCGCTGAGCACACTGTGCAGCCCGCCGATCGACCAGCCGACGAGGTGCACCGGGGCGCCCTGGTGTGCGGCGCTGACCGTCCGCACGACGTGGGGGAGGATCTCGTCCACCCAGCGCTCGAGATCGGCCGCGCCGGGCGAGATCGAGCCGCCGTAGCCGACGAGGTCCTCGTCGTCGACCTGGTACACCGGCCGGCCCTCGCCGACGAGGTGCTCGACGAGGCTGTTGCCCCGCCGCAGGTCGAACGCGACCCCGCAGGCGCCCAGCGGCGACACCAGCACGACCGGCGAGCCCCGCAGCCGCGCAGTCGGGTGCACCGCGTAGCGGTAGGTGCTCACCGAGCCGGCGCGGGCGAGCCCGAGCGCCCGCCCGACCCCGTCGCTGCCGGCCTCGCCCGGGCCGGTGTCGAACGCGGTGCGCGGCATCCGGCGCAGGTCGGCCAGCGGCCCCTCGAGCACCCGCGCGCGCATGTTGCCCACGGCGCGCCACGCCCCGGCCGGGGTCAGGATCACGGTGCCTCCACTCGGGCAGGGCTCGGACGACCTCGTGCGGCCGAAGGTCAGAGCCTAGGTCTGGTGGACGACCCCCGCCTCCTGCAGCTTCGCGATCCGGTCGCGGTCGACGCCCCAGTCGGCGAGCGCCTCCGCGGAGTGCTGGCCGGGCGTCGCCGGCGGTGTCGGCGTGCCGCTGGGCGTGCGGCTGAAGCGCGGGGCCGGCGCCGGCTGCGTCACGCCGAAGGCGTCGATGTGCAGGCCGCGGGCCTTGTTGTGGGGGTGCTCGGCGGACTCCTCCATGGTCAGCACCGCGGCGACGCAGGCGTCGGTCGCCTCGAGGTCGGCGGCCCACTCGTCGCGCGTGCGGGTCGCGAACACCTCGGCGATCCGGGCGCGCCACTCCGGCCAGCGGCGCATGTCCCACTGCGCAGTCGCGATCTCCTCGCCCTCGAGGCCGAGGCCCGCCATGAGCTCGGCGTAGAACTGCGGCTCGAGGGCCCCGACGGCCACGTATCCGCCGTCGGCGCAGCGGTAGTGGTCGTAGAACGGGGCGCCGCCGTCGAGGATGTTGCCGCCGCGGTCGTTCGGCCACAGCCCGCCCGCGCGCATCCCGTAGACCATCGCCATCTGCAGCGCGGCACCGTCCACGATCGCGGCGTCGACGACCTGCCCGCGCCCCGAGATGCCGCGCTCCACCAGCGCCCCGAGCACGCCGACCACCAGCAGCATCCCGCCGCCGCCGAAGTCGCCGACGAGGTTGATCGGGACCGCCGGCGCGCCGTCCCGGCCCGCCATGTGCGCGACGACACCGGCCGTCGAGAGGTACGTGAGGTCGTGCCCGGCGCGCGAGGCCTGCGGGCCGTCCTGGCCCCAGCCGGTTATGCGGCCGTACACGAGGCGCTCGTTGCGGGCGTGGCACTCGTCGGGCCCGAACCCGAGGCGCTCGGCGACGCCGGGCCGGTAGCCCTCGAGCAGCACGTCGGCGGTCTCGACGAGGTCCATGAGCACCTCGAGACCCTCGGGCGCCTTGAGGTCCAGGGCCACCGAACGCCGCCCGCGCGCGAGCACGTCCTTGTCGGTGTTGCCGAGCGAGAGCCCGCGCCCCCCGGCGGGACGGTCGACGCGCAGCACGTCGGCGCCCATGTCCGCGAGCATCATCGCCGCGAACGGGCCCGGCCCGATCCCGGCGACCTCGATGACCTTGACGCCGTCCAGCACACCCATGGGGCCCTCGTCCTCCTCGTGGTCACGCGGTCGGGCGCGAGCCTACGAGACAGTCAGGGCTGACGGTATGGGTCGTGGGCGGTGTGCTCCAACGCATCGATGACGAGATGGAGGAGGTCGTCCGGTCGGTCGGTCTGGGCGAAGCAGTGCGCGGGGGTCGGCTTCCCGGCCACACCGCGCGAATAGACGATCACGGGCACGAGGTCGCCGATCGCGGCCCCGACCTGATCAGCGACGGAGGCCATGCCTTCGGCGGGCGACTTGCCGTAGTTCGTGATCACGACGTCGGGATCCGCTCGCGTCGCCAGGTCGACGGCCTCGTCGAGCGTCGTCACCGCGGTCACGTCCATCCCCAGCGAGCGGAAGACACGACGCTCGGCCCGGTTGTGGGCGGGGCGGGCGTCGAGCCACAGGAGCCGGCTGCCCTGGAGGAGGTCCGCGTTGTCCGCAGCGCGTGCCGTGGCGCTCTCGCGTCGCCCGGTGTCGACCGGGACCTCCTGCTGTCTGGCCGCGGCGTCAAGGCCCGCCGCCACGAACGACACGTCGACCCCGGCAGCGCTGACGCTCTGGAGCCGCGGGAGGAGCTGGCGCAGCGGGTTGCGCAGGAGCACCAGGGCGGCGACGACCACCCCGGCCCACACCAACGTCGGGACCGACCCGAGAACGATCTGCCACAGCCCGTCCGAGCCGCCCACCGCCCGCCTCCGATCCACAGAACGCTTCAATTTTCGAAGCATTCTCACGAAAGAGCTCGACTCCTCCGCGGCCGGCTCCCACCCCGGACACACGAACGGCGCCCCCGCCGCCACGGAGGCAGCGAGGGCGCCGTTCGGTCGTTCACGCCAGGCGTGCGCGGGTCACTCCCCGCGCAGGGACTGGCCCTTCTCCGCCTTCTCGACGAGCGAGGCCGGCGGCTGGAAGCGGTCGCCGTAGGCCTTGGCCAGGATGCGAGCGCGCTCGACGAACCCGGGCAGGCCGCCGGGGTAGCCGTCGATGTACTGGGCCACGCCGCCGGTCCAGGCCGGGTAGCCGATGCCCATGATCGAGCCGATGTTGGCGTCGGCGATGGTGTGCAGGACGCCCTCGTCGAAGCACTTCACGGTCTCGAGGGCCTCGGCGAAGAGCATGCGCTCCTGCATGTCCTCGAACGGCAGGTCGCCCTGGGCCGCGCCGAACTCCTCGGACAGGCCCGGCCACAGCCGCGTGCGCTTGCCCGACTCGTCGTACTCGTAGAACCCGGCGCCCGAGGAACGGCCCTTGCGGCCGAGCTCGACCATCCGGTCGACGATGGCGTCGGACGGGTGCCCGACCCAGGTGCCGCCGGCGGCCTCGACGCCCTTGCGGGTCTCCTCACGGATGTGCTGCGGCAGCGTCAGGGTCAGCTCGTCCATCAGCTGCAGCGGCGGGGCCGGGTAGCCGGCCTGCGACCCGGCCTGCTCGATCGACGACGGCGCGGCGCCCTCGCCCAGCATCGCCACGGCCTCGTTGATGAACGTGCCGATGACGCGGCTGGTGAAGAACCCGCGGCTGTCGGAGACGACGATCGGGGTCTTCTTGATCTGCAGGGCGATGTCGATCGCCTTGGCCAGCGTGGCGTCGCTGGTCTTCTCGCCCTTGATGATCTCCAGGAGCGGCATCTTGTCGACCGGCGAGAAGAAGTGCAGGCCGACGAAGTCCTCGGGCCGGTCGACGCCGGTCGCGAGGTCGGTGATCGGCAGCGTCGAGGTGTTCGAGCCCAGCACGGCGTCGGGCGCCAGGTGCGGGAGGATCTCGTTGAAGACCTTCTTCTTGAGGTCCGGGCTCTCGAAGACGGCCTCGATGACGAGGTCGGCGCCCGCGGCGTCCTCGGGCTTCTCGGTGGGCGTGATCCGGGCGAGGACCTCGTCGGCCTTCTCCTGGGTCGACTTCCCGCGCGAGACGGCCTTGTCGAGGATCTTCTTCGAGTAGTCCTTGCCCTTCTCGGCGTTGGCCAGGGCGACGTCCTTGAGGACGACCTCGAGGCCCGCCATCGCGCACGAGTACGCGATGCCCGCGCCCATCATCCCGGCGCCGAGCACGACCACCTTGCGGGCGGAGTGCTTCTCGTAGCCGTCGGGACGCGAGGCGCCCTTGTTGATGGCCTGCAGGTCGAAGAAGAACGCGCGGGTCATGTTCGTCGACACCTGGCCGCAGGCGAGCTCGGCGAAGTACCGCGACTCGATCTTCGCGGCGTTGTCGATGTCGACCTGCGAGCCCTCGACGGCCGCGTCCATGATCAGGTACGGCGCGGGCATCGGGGCGTTCTTGAGCTGCTTGCGCAGGTTGGCCGGGAACGCCGGGAGGTTCGCGGCGAACTTCGGCGTCGACGGCGTGCCGCCGGGGATCTTGTAACCCTTCTCGTCCCACGGCTGCACGGCCCCGGGGTTGTCCTTCACCCACTGCTTGGCGCGCGAGATCAGCTCGTCGGGGGTGTCGACGACCTCGTGCACGAGGCCCGCCTCGAGCGCGGCCTTCGGGGCGCGCTGCTGACCCTGGAGCAGGACGTTCATGAGGCCGTCGGCCAGGCCGAGCAGGCGCACGACGCGCACGACGCCGCCGCCGCCGGGCAGCAGGCCGAGCGTGACCTCGGGCAGCCCGATCTTCGAGCCCTTGGCGTCGAGGGCGATGCGGTGGTGGGTGGCCAGCGCGATCTCGAGGCCACCGCCCAGCGCCGCCCCGTTGATCGCGGAGACGACCGGCTTGCCCAGGGTCTCCAGGCGCCGCAGCAGGCCCTTGATCTCCTGGGACTGGTCGAAGACCTTCTGCGCGTCGGCCTTCGTGTACTTCACGAGGTCGTCGAGGTTGCCGCCCGCGAAGAACGTCTTCTTCGCCGAGGTCAGCACGACGCCGGTGATCGAGTCCTTCTCCGCCTCGAGGCGCTTCAGCGTCTCGGCGAAGTCCTCGCCCCACTTGGCGCTCATCGTGTTGGCCGAGGCGGTCGGGTCGTCCATCGTCAGCGTGACGATGCCGTCCCCGTCGGCCTCCCACCGGAACATGTTCTCGGACACTGCGCTGGCTGCTCCTTCGCTATCGGGATGACGTTCCGGGGGTGGGTCAGACCCGCTCGATGATGGTGGCGACACCCATGCCGCCGCCGATGCAGAGCGTGACGATGGCGCGGCGCAGGTCGCGGCGCTCGAGCTCGTCGACCATGGTCCCGACGAGCATGGCGCCGGTGGCACCGAGCGGGTGGCCGAGCGCGATGGCGCCGCCCGCGACGTTGGTGCGCTCGTGCGGGAAGCCGAGGTCCTTCATCAGCTTCATCGGCACGGCGGCGAACGCCTCGTTGATCTCGAGGAGGTCGATGTCGTCGACGGTCATGCCGGCCTTGGCCAGGACCTTCTCGCAGGCCGGCGTCGGGCCGGTCAGCATGATCGTCGGGTCGGCGCCGGAGACAGCGGTGGCGACGATGCGGGCGCGCGGGGTGAGGCCGTTCTGCTTGCCGGCCTCCTCGGTGCCGAGCAGCACCAGCGCGGCGCCGTCGACGATGCCCGAGCTGTTGCCGGGGTGGTGCACGTGGTTGATCGCCTCGACCCAGTGGTACTTCTGCAGCGCCACCGCGTCGAAGCCGCCCATCTCGCCGATGCCGGCGAACGACGGCTTGAGGCCCGACAGGCCCTCCAGGGTCGTCTCGCGGACGTGCTCGTCGTGGTCGAGCACGACGAGGCCGTTGCGGTCGACGACCGGGACGATCGAGCGCTCGAAGGCGCCGTCGGCCCACGACTTCGCGGCGCGCGTCTGCGACTCGAGCGCGTAGGCGTCGACGTCCTCGCGGCTGAAGCCCTCGAGGGTGGCGATGAGGTCGGCGCCGATGCCCTGCGGCACGAAGCTCGTCTTGAAGTTGGTCTCCGGGTCCATCGCCCAGGCGCCGCCGTCGGAGGCCATCGGGACGCGCGACATCGACTCGACGCCACCGGCGACGATGAGGTCCTCGAAGCCGGAGCGGACGCGCTGACCGGCCTGGTTGACGGCCTCGAGGCCCGAGGCGCAGAAGCGGTTGAGCTGCACGCCGCCGACGTGGTCGGGCAGGCCCGCCGCGATGGCCGCGGTCTTGGCGATGTCACCGCCCTGGTCGCCGATCGGGCTGACGCAGCCCAGGACGACGTCCTCGATCCGGTCCTGGTCGAGCGACGGGTTGCGCTTGCGCAGCTCGTCGATCAGGCCGACGACCAGCGACACCGGCTTGGTCGCGTGCAGCGAACCGGTCGCCTTGCCCCGGCCGCGCGGGGTGCGGAGGGCGTCGTAGATGTATGCCTCGGTCACGGGTGGGTCCCTTCGCGCGGGTGCGAGCCGACTGCTCTCAACAGTCACTATGGACTGTTTTGCGCTGGTGTCAACACGCGGGTCGGGCACTGTTACTCGTCGGTAGGGTTGCGCGTCTCTCGTTGACACGCTGCCAACGACTCACGAGGGTGACTCGCGTGGCTGACGTGCGCCCTGATCCCGGTCCGGACCCCGACTACGACGTCATCGTCGTCGGGTCCGGCTTCGGCGGCTCGGTGACCGCACTGCGTCTGACCGAGAAGGGTTACCGCGTCGGGGTGCTCGAGGCCGGCCGTCGCTTCGCCGACCACGAGTTCCCCTCGACGTCCTGGCACCTGCGCGACTACCTGTGGGCGCCCTGGGCCCGCTGCTTCGGCATCTTCCGGGCCGACCCGCTGCGCGACGTCCTCGTGCTCTCCGGGGCCGGTGTCGGCGGCGGGTCGCTGGTCTACGCGAACACGCTCTACCGCCCGCCGCGCGCGTTCTACGACGACCCGCAGTGGCGCGACATCACCGACTGGGCCGACGAGCTCGACACCGCCTACGACCAGGCGACCCGCATGCTCGGCGCCAACACCTACCCGCGCGTCTCGCCGTCGGACGCCGTCATGCGCGACGTCGCCGAGGAGATGGGCGTCGGCGACACCTACCGGGCCGCCGAGGTGGGCGTCTTCTTCGGCGCGGCGCCCGGCAACGAGGTGCCCGACCCGTTCTTCGGCGGCGCGGGCCCCGCCCGGCACGGCTGCCTGCACTGCGGCGAGTGCATGACCGGGTGCCGCCACGACGCCAAGAACACGCTGGTCAAGAACTACCTGTACCTCGCCGAGGCGGCCGGGGCGCGGGTGCACCCGATGACGACGGCGACGGCGATCCGCCCGCGCGGCGGCGACCTCACCGGCGCCTCGGGCTACGAGGTCGACGTGCGCGCCACCGGGCGTCCGGGCGGCCGGCGCACCCTGCGCGCCGGCCAGGTGGTGGTCGCGGCGTCGGCGCTCGGCACGCAGCGGCTGCTGCACCGGCTGCGCGGCTCCGGCGACCTGCCCCGCATCTCCCCGCGGCTCGGGGAGCTGTCGCGGACCAACTCCGAGGCGATCCTCGCCGCGCGCACCGCGAGCGAGAGCGTCGACTACACCCGCGGCGTCTCGATCACCTCGTCGATCCACCCCGACGAGCACACCCACGTCGAGCCCGTCCGCTACGGGCGCGGCTCCAACCTGCTCGCGCTGCTGTCCGCGGTGCTGGTCGACGGCACGGCCGCGGCGAAGGACGCCTCCCTCGGCGAACGGGGGCCGTCGGTGCGCCGGATCGTCGGCGAGCTCGTGCGGTCGCGGAAGACGCTGTGGGCGCTGCACCGGCCCCGGAACTGGGCCGAGCAGTCGATCGTCCTGCTCGTGATGCAGACCCTGGACAACTCGCTGACGCTGAAGCCCCGCCGGTTCCTGCGCGGGCTGCGCTCGCGGCCGGGGGCCGGCACGCCGAACCCGGCGTGGATCCCGGCCGGCCACGAGGTCTCGCGGCGCGTGGCCCGGCGGATGGGCGGCTTCCCGGTCGGCGCGAGCTCGACGCTGGTGAACCTGCCGGTGACCGGCCACTTCCTCGGCGGCGCGGTGATCTCCGAGACCCCGGAGACCGGCGTCGTCGACCCGTACCACCGGCTGCACGGGCACCCCGGCGTGCACGTCGTCGACGGATCCACCGTGCCGGCCAACCTCGGCGTGAACCCGTCGCTGACGATCACGGCGCTCGCCGAGCGGGCGATGTCGCTGTGGCCCAACCGCGGCGAGCCCGACCCCCGCCCGGCCCCGGGCGAGCCCTACCGCCGCGTCGCCGCCGTCGCGCCGGACCACCCCGCGGTGCCGGCGGACGCGCCCGGCGCGCTGCGCGTCGACCTGCCCCACCCGACTCTGGGAGTTCCGCTGTGACGAACCCTGTGACGAACCCTGGGACGACCTACCCGCCCGAGCCCTGGACGCTGGTCGGCCGGATGGACCTGTCGACCTTCCTGGTCCCGACCGACACGCTGCCGACCGCGACGTGGCCCGACGGCTGGAGCCCGCTCGCGCTCGGCGGGATCACGCCGGTCGGCGCGGCCTGGGTCGACTACGCCCCCGGCGGGGTCATGAGCTACCACGAGCTGCTCATCGCCGTCGCCGGACGCGTCGGCGCGCGGGTGCGCCCGCACATCGTCGCGATCTGGGTCGACAGCCCCGCGTCGCGCGACGGCGGCCGTGAGCTCTGGGGCATCCCCAAGGGGCTCGCGACCTTCACCGGCCTCGACGACGGCGCGCCGGCCATGACCCTCGAGGGCGCCGCGCGCCCCGCCGCCTCCGCCCGCCTGCGCCACGGCCCGCGCCTGCCCGGACGCCCGCGCGTCGGCTTCACCCTCGCCCAGGACCTCCACGGGCGATGCTGGGAGAGCCCGGTGACCACCCGCGCGGCGCTCGGCACGCTGACCGCCGACTGGCGCTTCGACCACGAGGGCCCGCTGCAGTTCCTCGCCGGCAGGCGCCCCGTCGTCTCGGCGACCCTCCACGACTTCGCCATGAGCTTCGGGATGACGCCGGCCGACCGGGAGAAGGACGAGCGGAAGGACGAGCGATGCGGCATCGCTGGCGTCACACGCCAGGATCGCCACACGCTCGGTTCCGCGACACGCCGATGACCGCTCCGGCCCGCGGTCGGCGTCTCGACCCCGACGCCCGTCGCGAGGAGATCGTCGCCGGTGCCCTGCGCCTGTTCGCCGCGCACCCGTACGCCGCGGTCTCCACGACCGACCTCGCCCAGGAGGCGGGCGTCGCCCGCGGGCTGATCAACCACTACTTCGGCACCAAGCGCGGGCTCTACCTCGAGGTCGTGCGCCGGCTGACGACCATCCCCGAGGTCGCCGTCGCCGAGCTGCCGCCGGGCACGGTCGACGTGCGGGCGGGCGCGGCGGTGGACTGGTTCCTGGACGCCGTCGAGCGCCACCGCGGCCTCTGGCTCTCGGTCGGCACGGGCGCGGCGGGCGACATCGACGTCGACGCGATCCTCGCCGAGGCCGACGAGATCGCCGCCGACCGCGTCCTCGCCGCCCTCACCCCGGACGCGCCGGACGACCCGTACCGGGCGCGCGTGCGCTCGTTCTTCGGCCTGGTGCGCTCGGCGTCCCGGGAGTGGCTGGTGCGCGGCACGCTCGATCGCGCCGGCACCCGCGCGCTCCTCGTCGACGTCCTCCTCGCCGTCCTGAGCGGTCCGGCCCACCTCGACAGTCAGGTTTGACCGTTCGCGTTCTCGGCGGCACGATCGTCTCCGCACGACCACGACCGGGGCACCTGGGGGAGGGATCGAGATGGCGAGCAGCCGCGCGGCGGCCGAGCCGGAACGGCGGTCCCGCGAGCAGCGGACGTCCGACAGCCGGACCCGCATCCTCGACGCGGCGGTGACCTGCCTCGTCGAGTCGGGCTACGCCGGCACGACGACGCTGACGATCCAGAATCGCGCCGGGGTGTCCCGCGGGCGCCTGCTGCACCACTTCCCGTCGAAGGAGAACCTGCTCGTCGCCGCGGCCCAGCACCTGGCGACCAGCCGCTTCGCCGAGGACGGTCTCGCGCGGGCGGACCTGCCGGCCGCCGACGTCGACGCCGACGCGCGCCTCGACCGGGCCGTCGAGGTCATGTGGTGGACCTACCAGCAGGCCTACTTCTGGGCCTCGGTCGAGCTGTGGACCGCGGCGCGCACCGACACGGCGCTGGCCGCGGCGCTGCTGCCCGCCGAGCGGCGCCTCGGGGCGGCGATCCGCCAGACCGTCGATGCGTTCTTCGAGGACTACGCCGACCCGGCGCGCGCCGCGCTGCTGCGCGAGACGTTGCTGACGAGCATGCGCGGGGTCGCCCTGACCTACGGCTTCGACCCCCGCGACCCGCAGACCGACCCGCACCTCGAGCAGTGGAAGCAGCTCGCCCGGATGATGCTGCTGCCGGAGTGATGCTGCTGCCGGAGTGATGCTGCTGCCCGAGGGCGGGTCGGCCGGGGGCTAGAGGAGCGACTTCAGCGTCTCGAGCGACGCCTTCACGGTGTCGTGGTCCGGCTCGAGGGGCTGGATGTTCAGCTGCGTGACGCCGGCCGCCTTGAACTCCCGGACCTGCTCGGCGACCTCGTCCTCGGTGCCGATCAGCGAGACGGCGTGGACGAGCTCCTCGGGCACCTTCTCCGCCGCCTCGTCCTTGCGGCCGGAGAGGTAGAGGTCCTGGATCTCGGCCGCCTCGTCGGCGAAGCCGTACCGCGCGGCGAGGTCGTTGTAGAAGTTCTTGCCCTTCGCGCCCATCCCGCCGACGTAGAGCGCGAGCTGCGGACGCACGTGCTCGCGCAGCTTGTCCGCGCCCGGCCCGACGGCGAACGGCACGTTGACCGACGTCTGCAGCTCGCCCAGCGCCGGGTCGCGACGGGCCTTGCCCGCCTCCAGCGACGATCCCCAGACCTCGTGCGCCTTGCCCGGGTGGAACCAGATCGGCTCCCACACCTCGGCGAGCTCCGCGGCCAGCTCGACGTTCTTCGGCCCGAGGGCGGCGAGCATGACCGGGATCCGGTCCCGCACCGGGTGGTTGATGAGCTTCAGCGGCTTGCCGAGCCCCGTGCCCTGCTCCGGGGGCAGCGGGACCGTGTAGTGCTTGCCGGAGTACTGCACCTTTTCGCGGCGCCACACCTGCCGGCAGATCTCGACGACCTCGCGCGTGCGGCCCACCGGGGCGTCGTACCTCAGCCCGTGGAAGCCCTCGATGACCTGCGGCCCCGAGGCGCCCATGCCGAGCACGAACCGGCCGTCGGAGACGTAGTCGAGGCCGGCCGCGGTCATCGCCGTCAGCGACGGGGTGCGCGTGTAGATCTGCACGATCCCGGACTCGATGTGCACCCGGGACGTCCGCGCCGCGATGTAACCGAGCTGGCTCACCGCGTCGAAGCTGTAGAGCTCCGCGACGCTGACCGCGTCGAGCCCGATCTCCTCGAGCTCGACGAGCTTCTCGACCGTCTCGCGGAAGCCGCCCTGGGCGTACGCGATCCCCATGCCGACCTTGATGGCGCTCATCCGAGGACCACCCGCCCGATGATCTCCTTCATGATCTCGGTGGTGCCGCCGTAGATCGTCTGCACGCGGGTGTCCAGGTAGGCCTTCGCCACCGGGTACTCCTTCATGTAGCCGTAGCCACCGTGCAGCTGCAGGCAGCTGTCGATGACCTCCTTGGCGGTCTCGCTCGACCAGTACTTGGCCATCGAGGCGTCGGCCGGGCCGAGCTTGCCCTCGCCGAGCTCGGTGATGCAGCGGTCGACGAAGGTGCGGGTGACGGCGAGCTTGGTCGCCATCTCGGCCGTCGAGAACCGGACCGTCTGGAGCTTCGCGAGCGGCTTGCCGAACGCGGTGCGCTCCTTGACGTAGGTGATCGTCTCCTCGAGGACCTTCTCCGCGCCCGCGATGGCGCCGACGGCGATCGAGAGGCGCTCGCGCGGCAGGTTCTGCATCAGGTAGATGAAGCCCTTGCCCTCCTCGCCGAGGAGGTTCGTGGCGGGCACGCGCACGTCGGTGAACGACAGCTCGGCGGTGTCCTGGGCGGACATGCCGATCTTCTCGAGGTTGCGGCCGCGCTCGAAGCCGGGGGTGTCGCGCTCGACGACGATGAGGCTGAAGCCGTGGGCGCCGGCGTCGGCGTCGGTCTTGCAGACGACGATCACCAGGTCGGACATGATGCCGTTGGTGATGAACGTCTTCTGACCGTTGATCACCCACTCGTCGCCGTCGCGGACGGCGCGGGTCTGGATGCCCTGCAGGTCCGAGCCCGTGCCCGGCTCCGTCATGGCGATCGCCGTGATCATCTCACCGGTGCAGAAGCGCGGCAGCCAGCGCTGCTTCTGCTCGTCGTCGGCCAGCTCGATGAGGTACGGCGCGATGACGTCGTTGTGGAGCGTGAAGCCCAGCCCGCTCGTGCCGGCCCGGGCGACCTCCTCGGTGACGATCCACTGGAAGCGCAGGTCGGGGGTGCCGCCGCCGCCGTACTCCTCGGGGACATCCATGCCGAGCAGGCCGGTCTTGCCCGCGGCCTGCCAGATCTCGCGGCTGACGTGGCCCTGCTTCTCCCACTCGGGGTGGTGCGGGACGGCCTCCTTCTCCAGGAAGTCCCGGACCATCTGCCGGAAGTCGTTGTGCTCGTCGGAGAAGATCGTGCGCTCCACCGGGTGGCCTCCACTGTGGGGATGTTCGGACGCCGTCGCGGTCCCCGGGGCGTCCCGGTGACCGTGCCGGTGCGGCTCAGCGTGGCTGCACCGGCGGGTAACAGTCAAGCCTGACTCTTCCACGGTTCCGTATGACCAGTTACGGTCGCGCCTGCCCTGTGGTCGGCGTCACGACTGCCCCGATATGTCCCCTTCTGTGTGGAGGTCTCCCGTGCCGTTCCGCCTGACCGACGTCGTGCGCCAGCACGCGAGCACCGCCGACCTGGTGGCGATGACGTTCGACGGACAGAACACCACCTACGCCGAGATGGACCGCCGCGCCGGCCTCGCCGCCCGCGCGATGGCCGCCGACGGCGTCGGTGCCGGTCACCGGGTGGTGTGGCTCGGGAAGAACCGGCCCGAGTTCTTCGACCTCCTCTTCGGCGCCCCGCGCGTCCGGGCGGGCACGGCGCCGCTGAACAACCGGCTCACCCACGACGAGCTCATCGCGATCATCGAGGACTCCGCGGCGCCGCTGGTGGTGCTCGGCCCGGACTTCGCCGACCTCCGCGGCCGCGTCGAGTCGCTGGACGCGGTGCGGCGCGTGCTGGTCGTCGGCGACGACTACGACGGCTGGCTCACCGCCTCCGACGAGGTGCTCGACCCGCCGGACGACGCCGAGGACGACGACTGCGTGCTGCAGCTCTACACCTCGGGCACCACGGGGCTGCCCAAGGGCGTCGTCCTCACCCACGTCCAGTTCGCGGCGCTGCTCTCGGTCGGCGACCACTGGGGCTTCGACACCGAGTCGGTCGGCCTGGTCGCGATGCCGCTGCTCCACATCGGCGGCTCGGGCTTCGCGCTGGTCTGCCTGTCGTTCGGGGCGCGGTGCGTCCTGATCGCCGACATCGTCCCCGACCAGCTCCTCGCGACGATGGAGGAGGAGGGCGTCACCAACGCCTTCCTCGTGCCCGCGGTGCTGCAGTTCCTCACGCAGGTGCCCGGCGCGGCCGACAAGGACTGGTCGAAGCTGCGCGCGATCGCGTACGGCGCCTCCCCGATCACGAGCACCGTGCTGAACCGCGTGCTCACGACGTTCCGCGCGCCGCTCTTCCAGGTCTACGGCTCGACGGAGACCACGGGCGCGATCAGCCAGCTCGACCCCGAGGACCACGACCCCGACGGCCCGCGCGCCCACCTCATGCGCTCGGCGGGCAAGGCGTACCCGTGGGTCGAGCTCAAGGCGGTCGACCCGGCGACCGGCGAGGACTCCGCCCCGAACGAGGTCGGCGAGATCTGGATCCGTTCGTCGCAGGTCACGCCCGGCTACTGGGCCCGCCCCGACGAGACGGCCCAGGCCCTGGCGGGCGGCTGGTTCCACACCGGCGACGCCGGCTACCTCGACGAGGAGGGCTATCTCTTCCTCACCGACCGGATCAAGGACATGATCGTCACCGGGGCCGAGAACGTGTACCCCATCGAGGTCGAGAACGTCCTGTCCGGCCACCCCGACATCGCCGACGTCGCCGTCATCGGCGTCCCGGACGAGCGGTGGGGCGAGACGGTGAAGGCCGTCGTCGTGGCCAACGAGGGCAGCGACATCGACACCGACGCGCTCCTGGAGTGGTGCAAGGAGCGCATCGCGGGCTTCAAGCGCCCGCGCTCGGTCGACGTCGTCGACGCCCTCCCGCGCAACCCGTCGGGGAAGATCCTCAAGAAGGACCTGCGCAAGCCCTACTGGGAGAACGCCGAGGGACGGCACATCGGCTGACCGCGGCGTCCGGCAGGGCGGGAGCCGGGCGCCGGCAGGCCGTCGGGGTCGTGCATCATCGTTTCGATGCCAGCCTTTGAATCGGATGCCGTCGAGGCCCTGCGCGAGGCGGCCCGGGCTCTCGCGGTCCGCGACGAGGCCGTGCCCGCGACGGGTGTCGACGATGGGACGCCCGCCACGTCGCAGGACGTCGCCGCGCTGCTCGACGGGCTCGTCCTGGGCCTCGGGCACCTCGAGCGCGGCGCGTCGATGGGCCGGCACCCGGCGCCCAGCCCGCGCAGCGGGGAGCGCCCGATCCCTCGCACCTGGCCGGTGTAGGTCCGCGTCCGGCGGAGAAGGACGAAGGGTTAACCACGTCCGCCGCTCCGCAATCGCCCTGCCCCCGGATTCGGTGTCCTGAACCGATCCAAGCTCCCGAGCCCTGTTTCCGCTGCTCAGGACTGGGGCAGGCTGTTGTCGACAGGCCGCGTCGGGCTTCGGGGGTTCGACGGAGGCCGTTCCGGGGTCGGCCCCGCTCCTGACGCTGGGGAGCAGTCAGGAGTGGGGGCCGACCCCTTCTTCATCTCTCCCACTGCACCGAGCCTGCGCTCGACGGACCAGTGCGCTCGATCGTGTGCGACGGAGGGCGTCACCCGCCGTGCGCGCGGGTACAGCATTCCCGTGACGGTTGAGAACACAGGCGTCGCGCTGGCCCGGCAGGCGACCGAGGCGTTGCGGCGCCTCGACGACGAGGGGCGAACCCTCCGGCCGGACGGCGTCGACCACTTCACGTGGACCGCGGACGTGCTCGACGAACTGGCGCGGCTGGCCGAGACGCTGGGCCGCGCGGTGGAGCACGTCTCGGGCGAACAGGCCTCCGGTGCCGAGTCGCACGCCCAGGCGCTGGCGACCGCGATCGTTGCGCACCGCAACTCGCTGCTGCGGCACGGGCGCGGCGAACGCCCTTCTCCGGGGGGCGGTGACCGGACGTTCCCCCGGGTCGTCGCCGAGCAACCTCGCGGGGGTATCACACCGGTGGCGGTTGCGGGCTGAAGCGCGACGTCTCGTGCGTTATGGCGTGAATCGCAACGCGGGCTCGACAATCCCGCCGTAACATGACTTGTGTCGGCCGCGCCCCCCTCGGCCGACCATGGTTCCGGGAGCGCATCCCCCCGCGCTCCCGGAACCCCCAGCTTCTACGCGGCCCGCAGCTGCTCCAGCACGAGGTCGGCGAGCCGGTCCGGGGTCTCGTCCGGGATCCAGTGGCTCACCCCGCTCAGCACCTCCAGCCGGTAGGGCCCCGTCACCCAGCGCGGCGTGCCGTCCACCGCCGCCCGGGAGATGGCGACGTCCCCGTCGCTCCACACCAGCAGCGTCGGCACCGCGACGGTCAGCTGCAGGCCCTTGTGCTCCCAGAACGGCATGGCGCGGTACCAGTTCACCGCTCCGGTGACGGCGGGCCGCAGTCCGCCCTTCGCCGCGAGCGCCGCCTCGTCGCGGCGGGCGCGCTCCGGGCTCTGTCCCGCGCGGCGGGCCGCGCCGGCCAGACCACCGGTCCGCCCGAGGACCCGCTCGGCGGCGAACGGGAGCTGGAAGAAGTACATGTACCAGGACAGCGCGCCCTGCCGGCTCGTCACCATCGCCTTCACGAACGCCGCCGGGTGCGGCACCGACACCGCGGTCAGGGTCCGGACCCGCTCGGGGTGCAGCGCGGCGAGGGCCCATCCGACGACCGCGCCCCAGTCGTGGCCGACGACGTGCACGGTCCCGGCGCCCGCGGCGTCGGCGAGGGCGACGACGTCGTCGACGAGCTCCTCGACGCGGTAGGCGCGCCGGCCCTCGGGACGCGCGCCCGGGGAGTAGCCGCGCTGGTCGGGCGCGAGCACGCGGTACCCCGCGTCGGCGAGACGGCGGGCGACGGGCTCCCAGCTCGCCGCCGTCTGCGGGAAGCCGTGCAGCAGCAGCACGGGCTCGCCGTCGCTGGGGCCGTACTCGGTGACGTCGAAGCGCAGCGCGCCGCGGGTGAAGGAGTCCACGGCCCGATCGTGCCGCGCCGGGACCCGTTGCGTCGATCTTGGGGACACCCGATCGCGACACTCCGTCCAAGTGGCCACCCCGGGAGCGGGGGTCGCGTTACGGTCGGTGCGCGCCGCCCCCGCCCCGGGACGCGGCGCGGGGGCCGGGACGACGGGAGCGGCGCGAGCGCATGTCCAAAGGGTTGAAGCGGTTCCTGATCCTGGTCGTCGTGGCCGTCCTGCTGTTCTTCGTGATCTCCTCGCCCGAGGGCGCGGCCGACGTCGTCCGGTCGATCCTGGCGATCATCGGGAACGCGCTGTCCTCGATCGCCCAGTTCTTCCGCTCGCTGTTCTGAGCTAGACCACCGCGAACTCCCCGGCCGCGTAGCGCTCGCGCAGCCGGTGCTTGACGAGCTTGCCGGTGGGCGTGCGCGGCAGGTCGTCGGTGAACACCAGGCGCCGCGGCGTCTTGTACCGCGCGATCCGCCCGCGGACGTGCTCGAGCAGCTCCTCGGCCAGGGCGTCCGACGGCTCGTGGCCCGGCGCCGGCTGGACGACGGCGAACACCGACTCGCCCATCTCGTCGTCGGGCACGCCGATCACGGCGACGTCGTACACCGCGTCGTGGAGGGTGAGGACGTCCTCGATCTCCTGCGGGTAGATGTTCACGCCACCCGAGATGATCATGAAGCTCTTGCGGTCGGTGAGGTAGAGGAAACCGTCCCCGTCGACGTAGCCGAGATCGCCCGTCGTCGTCCACGTCTCGTGCTCGGGGTGCTGGCTGCCGCGGGTCTTCTCGGGGTCGTTGTGGTACTCGAACGGCACCCGGTCGCGCTCGAAGTAGACGGTGCCGACCTCGTTCGCCGCGAGCTCGCGCCCCCTCCCGTCGTCGCTGTCGTCGCAGACGTGGATGGTGCCGAGCCCGGCCAGTCCGACCGAGCCGGGGCGCTCGAGCCACTGCTGGGAGTTGATGAACGTGATCCCGTTGGCCTCGCTCGAGCTGTAGTACTCGTGGAGCACCGGGCCCCACCAGTCGATCATCGCCCGCTTGACGTCGACGGGGCACGGGGCCGCGGCGTGGATCGCCACGCGCAGGCTGGAGACGTCGTAGCGGTTCCGCGTCTCCTCGGGCAGCTTGAGCATGCGGACGAACATCGTCGGCACCCACTGGCTGTGGGTGACGCGGTAGCGCTCGATCGCGGCCAGGGCCTGCTCCGGGTCGAAGCGGTGCATCATCACGACGGTGCCGCCGCTGGACTGGATCGTGGCGCCGAAGCGCAGGGGCGCGGCGTGGTACACAGGCGCCGGCGAGAGGTAGACGGTGTCCTCGCCGAAGCCGTACATCGGCACGAACACCGCGAGGTAGAGGTCGCCCGGCTCGTCGATCTGCCGGTCGACGAGGTTCGGCTTGATCCCCTTGGGCCGGCCGGTGGTGCCGGAGCTGTAGAGCATGTCGCCGCCGCGGGGCTGGTCGGCCATCGGCTCGGCGCTCCAGGGGCCGACGACCTCGTCGTAGTCGCGGTGACCCGGCACGGGACCGCCGAAGGCGAGGCGCAGCGTCACGTGCGGGGTCCGCTCGACGATCGCCTCGGCCAGCTCGTCCTTCGCCGCCGAGACGACCAGGGCGCGGGCCCCGCAGTCGTCGACGATGTAGGCGGCCTCGTCGGGGGAGAGGTGGTGGTTGACCGCCGTGACGAGCAGGCCCGCGCGCTGGGCGGCCCAGTAGACCTCGAAGACCCGGGGATGGTTGTCCGAGAGGAGGGCGACGACGTCGCCGCGGCGCAGGCCGTGCTCGTGCAGCGTGCGCGCCAGGCGCACCGAGCCGTCCTCGAGCTGGCGGTAGGTCAGGCCCTCGCCGGTCTCGGCCATGATCACCGCGGGGCGGTCGGGGTGGGTGGCGGCGAACGTCCCGGGATACATCGTCGTCTCCTCGGAGATCACGTCTGGGCGGGCGGCCGTAGAGTAGATTATGTTCTGTTCGAGGGGAACCGACCGCGTGCGGGAGGACGACGCCGATGCCCACGGCGACCCGGCAGGCCTACTTCGACCAGGCCCTGCGCCTGCTCGCCCGCGAGGGGCGCAACGGCCTGCGCATCGGGCGGCTGTGCACCGCGGTCGGCGTCACCAGCGGGTCGTTCTACCACCACTTCGGCAGCTGGGAAGGCTTCGTCGCGGCGCTGCTCGAGCACTGGGAGCGCGAGGAGGTCGGGCGGATCGTCGAGCTGGTCCACGCCAGCGACGACCCCGTCGAGCGGGTGACGCTCATGAAGCACCTCGCCCTGACCATCCCGCACGAGGCCGAGACCGCGATCCGCGCCTGGGCCACGATCGACCCGGTCGTCGGGGCCGCCCAGCGCGCGGTCGACCGGGGACGCGTACAGGCGCTCGCCGACGTCCTCGTCCCCGTGGTCGCCGACGTGCGCGTGCGCGAGCGCCTCGCCGCGCTCGGGATCGCGGTGCTCGCCGGGCACCAGCAGATCGCGGGCGTCGTCGACGTCGAGCTCTCGGCGCTGCTCGACGAGTTCGAGGTCGCCGTGCGGTCGCACGCCGACGCGGACTGGGAGTCGCCGGAGCCGGAGGCGGACCCCTGGCGGGCGGAGGCCCCGGCGCGCGAGGAGCGGTGATCGATGCGGAATCACCGGCGTCTGACGCCAGCGATGCCGCATCGCCCGCACCGGAGGTGCCTCAGTCGGCGTAGTCCGGGGCGCGGCCCTGGGCGAACGCGGTGACGGCTTCGGTGAGGTCGTCGGAGATCAGCGCCGAGGCGTTCCACGTCGCGATCTGGTCCAGCCCGTCGGCGATCGAGTGGTCGCGGGCGTAGGTGATCGCGTGCTTCGTGCCGCGCAGGGCCAGCGGCGACTTCGCGGCGAGGCCGTGGGCGATCGCGGTGACGTGGGCGAGGAGCGCCTCGGGGTCGTCGGTCTCGACGCACTCGTTGACCAGGCCGGTGGCCGCCGCCTCGGTGCCGCGCACGTCGCGGCAGGTGTAGGCCATCTCGCGCGCCCGGCCCTCGCCGACGATCCGCGGCAGGCGCTGGAGCACGCCGACGTCGGCGGCGAGCCCCATGTCGACCTCCTTGAGCGAGAACTTCGTGCGCGGGGTCGCGTAGCGCAGGTCGCAGACCACGGCGAGGTCGAGCCCGGCGCCGACGCACGCGCCCTGGATCGCGGCGAGCACCGGGACCCGGCAGCGCTCGACGGTGGTCAGCACGTCCTGCAGGTCGAGGATCAGGCGCCGCAGCGCCTCGCGCGCCCGGCCCGGGTCGGCGCCCGCGGGGGCCATGCCCTGGATCTCGGCGAGCATCGAGAGGTCGATGCCGGCGCAGAAGTGCCTGCCGGCACCGGTGAGGACCACCGCGCGCACCCCGGGCTCGGTGTCGAGCGCGCGGAACGTCTCGCGCAGCTCGTGCCACAGGGTGCGGTCCAGCGCGTTCGCCGCCTGCGGGCGTTCGAGGCGCACGATCGCGACACCGCCGTCACGGGTCACCGACAGGGCCGTCGGGGCCTCCACGTCCAGCGTGCTCACCTCGGGTGCTCCTTCCGCCGTCCGCGCAGTCTCGGGCTCCGCTGCGCTCCGTCTCCTGGTCGCCGCCGACGCTCTCATGACCGGCACCGCGGGGGCTGGCCCTCGTGGCCGGTGTGGCGCGACGCGCTCTCCCGCGCTGTCGCGCTCGCTCACCGTGGGTGGTCGAATGGTGACGCAGGTCTCGCCTCCATAGCACAACGTACGTTATGGTCGCCGGCGCGCGGCCTCGGGCGAGCGCCGTCACGAGGACACCACCCGCGAGGAGGGCATCGATGAAGATTCAGGTGGACTGGGACAGGTGCACGGGGATGGGCATGTGCGAGTCGCTCGCCCCCGACGTGTTCGAGGTCGACGACGACGGCTCGCTGATCGTCCACGCCGAGGAGGTCCCGGAGGGGATGGAGAGCGACGTCCGCGAGGCCGTCGCCGCGTGCCCGACCGAGGCCCTGTCGCTCGAGGGCGAGTGAGCGCGTGACGCACCTGGTGGTGGTCGGGGCGTCGCTGGCCGGGCTCCGGGCCGTCGAGGCCGTCCGGCGCGACGGCTTCGACGGCGACGTGACGCTGGTCGGCGCCGAGGAGCACCTGCCCTACGACCGGCCCCCGCTGTCCAAGGAGTACCTCTCCGCCGACGAGATCTCCGATCCGCGCTACCGCGAGGAGGAGACGTTCGCCGGCGACCTCGACGTCGAGCTGGTGCTCGGCACGCCGGCGAGCGCCCTGGACACCGGGGCGCGCACCGTCACCGTCGGGGACCGCACGCTCTCCTACGACGGCCTGGTCATCGCCACCGGTGCGCACGCGCGCACCCTGCCCGGCACCGAGCACCTCGAGGGCGTGCACACCGTGCGCACCCTCGACGACGCGATCGCCCTGCGCGCCGCCCTGCGCGCCGAGCACGCGCAGCGGCTCACCGTCGTCGGCGCCGGGTTCATCGGCTCCGAGGTGGCCGCGGTCGGCCGGAAGCTGGGGCTCGAGGTGACGATCCTCGAGGCCCTCGAGACGCCGCTGGCCCGGGCGGTCGGCGAGCGGATGGGGCGCGCGCTGACCCACCTGCACCGCCGGCACGGCACCGACGTGCGCACCGGCGTGGCGGTGGAGGAGGTGCTGTCGACCGACGGCCACGTGCGCGCGGTGCGCCTGGGCGACGGCACCGAGGTGGACACCGACGTGCTGGTCGTCGGCATCGGCGCCCGACCCGCCACCGAGTGGCTCGAGGGCTCCGGGCTCACGGTCGACGACGGCGTCGTCGCCGACGAGACGCTCGCGGCCGCGCCCGGCGTGTACGTCGCGGGCGACGTGGCGCGCTGGCCGAACGCGCTGTTCACCGACGTGGTCGACGGCACCATGCGCCTCGAGCACTGGACCTCGGCCGCCGACCAGGGAGGGCGCGCCGCCCGCCACGCGGTCGACCCGACGGCGGCGAAGGCCTACGAGACCGTCCCGTACTTCTGGTCGGACTGGTACGACGGCCGCGTCCAGTTCGTGGGGATCGCCGCGGGCGACCACATCGAGGTCGTGGCCGGCGATGACGCCGAGGGCGGGCCGTTCACCGCGATCTACCGCGCCGGCGACCGGATCGTCGGCGCGCTGGCCGTCGACATGCCGGCCGAGGTCATGAAGTACCGGCGCCTCATCGGCGGGCGCAAGACCTGGGAGGACGCCCTCGAGCTCGCCGAGCAGCGCCGGCAGCAGCGGGAGGCGAAGGCCCAGCAGGGAGCGAGCACGTGACCACCACGGCACCGAAGCCCGACCTCGACCCCCTCGACCTGTCCTCGCTGGACTTCTGGGGCCGGTCGATGACCGAGCGGGACGCGACGTTCGCCGAGCTCCGGCGCGAGCGCCCGATCTCCTGGCACCGCCCGCCGGAGGGCATGCTCATGCCCGGCGACGACGACCCGGGGTTCTGGGCCGTCGTGCGGCACGAGGACATCGGCCACGTCAGCAAGAGCCCGAAGCTGTTCTGCTCCGGGCAGGGCGTCCAGTTCCAGGACGCGCCGCCGGAGATCCTCGAGGCGACCCAGTCGTTCCTCGCGATGGACGCGCCCCGGCACACGAAGCTACGCAAGATCGTCAGCGCGGCCTTCACCCCGAAGCAGGTGGCCCGGGTCGAGGACCGCATCGCCCAGCGCGCCCGCACGATCGTCGACGAGCTGCTCGATCACCTCTCCGACGGGTCCGACGGCGACTTCGTCCAGCTCGTCGCCAAGCGCCTGCCGATGGGGACGATCTACGACCTCATGGGCGCACCCGAGGAGTACCAGGACTCGCTCGCCGAGGCCGCCGACCTGCTCGTCGCCACCAACGACCCGGACGTGCTGGAGAACCTCGGTCTCGAGGACCCGGTGGCGGCCGCCGGCCAGGCCCTGCAGAACCTGCTGGGCCCCGCGATGGAGCTCGTCGAGGCCCGCCGCCGCGACCCCCGCGACGACCTCATGACCAACCTCGTGGCGGCCGAGGTGGACGGCGAGACCCTCACCGATCCCGAGATCGGCGCGTTCTTCGTGCTCCTGTCGGTGGCCGGCAACGACACCACCCGCAACACCATCGCCCACTCGATGCGCCGGCTCACCGAGCACCCCGACCAGCGCGCCTGGCTCACCGAGGACCTCGACGGCCGGATGCGCCCCGCCGTCGAGGAGTTCGTCCGGCACGCCTCGCCGGTACTGACGTTCCGGCGCACGGCGGTCGAGGACACCGAGCTGCGCGGGCACCGCATCGCGGCGGGGGACAAGGTCGTCATGTTCTACGAGTCGGGCAACCGGGACGACGAGGTCTTCGCCGACCCGCAGCGCTTCGACCTGTCACGCGACCCCAACCCGCACGTCGGTTTCGGGGGTGGCGGACCGCACTTCTGCATGGGCAACATGCTCGCGCGCACCCAGTTGCGGCAGATCTTCTCGCAGCTCCTGACGCGGGCCCCGGGCCTGAGCGTCGGCGAGCCCGAGATGCTGCGGAGCAACTTCGTGCACGCGGTGAAGACGATGCCCTGCGCGCTCGGGGGCTGAGGCTCGTCCCGGACGGGACGCGGGCGATGAGGGGGGCACGACGTGGTGCCGACGCGGGAGACGAAGCCTGCCGGAGCTCGACCATCGACGGTGGTCCTGTCCGGAGCGCGGTCGCGGGTCGAGCGGGAGCTCGTCCGTGAGTGGACCGCGACGACGTACGGCGAGAACGGGGTGCGGGTCGTCACCGACGACGGCCGCGAGCTCGCGGGCGCCCTCGACGGCGCCGGGCCGGACACGACCGTGGTGCCGGTCCGCGTGGTGTGGCCGCCGGCCGAGCGGGACTCGTCGGACCCGCCGGCGCTGACCGACCTGCTCTCGCTGAGCGCGCGCCGCCGCGGGCTGCGCCACGCGCACGCCCGCGTGCGGGGCTGGTCGGCGTCGCGGGGGCGGGTGGTCGCGGGGGACGCGGCGACGGTCGAGCAGCTACGGCGCGAGGGCGACCGCGAGCTCGGGGCGCCCGACGGCGCCGGCTTCGTCGCGTTCGTGCGCCGCCGGGCCACGCTGGCCTGCGACCGTGCCGAGCGCCGGCTGACCGGCGACCGCTACAAGGTGCCGCGGCTCATGGCCGAGCAGATCGTCGCCTCGGCCGCGGTCCGCGAGCGGGCGGCGGCGCTGGCCGGCGAGCTCGACCTGTCGGTCGACGAGGTGCTCGCGCGGACGGCGTCGTGCCTGGCGGAGATGGCCGCGGTGCAGAGCCCGCCCGCCATCGAGACGTTCCGCTCGGTGATGAGCCCGCTGCACCGCAAGGCCTGGGACCTCGACGTCGACGCGTCGAGCCTGGAGAGCCTGCGCGAGCAGGGCCGGGCCCGGCCGCTGGTGTTCCTGCCCTCGCACCGCAGCTACGCCGACCCGCTGGTGCTCGCCGAGGTGCTGCACGCCCACGACTTCCCCCGCAACCACGTCCTCGGCGGCAACAACCTCGCGTTCTGGCCGCTCGGCACGCTGGGCCGCCGCGCGGGCATCGTGTTCATCCGCCGCAGCTTCGGCGACGACGCGGTCTACAAGTTCGCGGTCCGCGAGTACTTCGGTCATCTGCTGGACAAGCGCTTCAACCTCGAGTGGTACATCGAGGGCGGCCGCACCCGGACCGGCAAGCTCCGGCCGCCGAAGTACGGGCTGCTGCGCTACCTCGTCGACGCCGCCGACCAGCTCCCGGCCGACTCGCCGGGCCGCGACCCGCTGCTCGTCCCGGTGTCGCTGCACTACGACCAGCTCCACGAGGTCGGGGCGCTCGCCGCCGAGCAGGGCGGGGCGGGCAAGAAGGCCGAGGGGCTCGGCTGGCTCGCGGGCTACATGCGCGACCAGCAGCGGCGCATCGGCTCGGCGCGGATCCGCTTCGGCGAGCCGATCGCCCTGCGCGCCGCCCTCGACGAGGCGGGCGAGGGCCGCTCGCAGCTGGAGAAGGTCGCGTTCCGCATCTGCGTGGGGATCAACCGGTCGACGCCGGTGACGCCGACGTCGGTGGTCACGTTCGCGCTGCTCGGGGCCGGCGGGCGCGCGCTGACCTTCGAGCAGGTCCGCGGGGTGGTCGAGCCGGTCCGCACGCTGCTCGAGCGGCTCCCGGCGATCGGCGACCTCGGCTCCGACGAGGCCCTC
This sequence comes from Actinomycetospora flava, assembly GCF_037400335.1. Classification (NCBI taxonomy): domain Bacteria; kingdom Bacillati; phylum Actinomycetota; class Actinomycetes; order Pseudonocardiales; family Pseudonocardiaceae; genus Actinomycetospora; species Actinomycetospora flava. The sequence goes on along the minus strand of NZ_JBBEGM010000007.1, from coordinate 49,113 downwards.
GATGACACGCTCGAACGGCTCGTGTCGGTCGGCGTCGTGGAGCGCTTCGACGGCGGCCCGCAGACGGTGTGGTCGATCGGGGCCGACCGCCACCACGTCGCCGCCTTCTACCGCAACGGCGTGCTGCACCACCTGCTCACCCGGGCCGTGCTGGAGCTGGCGCTGCTCGCGGTCGTCGACACCGGCCGCGACCTCGCGGGCGACGCGGTCCTCGAGGCCTGCTGGGAGGCGGCGCTCGCGCTGCGCGACCTGCTGAAGTTCGACTTCTTCTTCTCCCGCAAGCGGGACTTCCGCGACGAGCTGCTCGCCGAGCTCGACCGGCTCGCCCCCGACTGGCGCGACGCGATCGCCGCTCCCGACGGGCCGGCGGTGATCCTGGGGCAGGCGGACCTGCTCGTCGCCCCCGGCACGCTGCTGCCGTTCGTCGAGTCGCAGTGGGTGGTCGCGAGCGTGCTGGCCGACCACTCCGGAGGTCTCGAGGACCGCGACTCCTTCCTCGACGCCTGCACCGGGCTCGGGCAGCAGTGGTGGCGCCAGCAGCGCCTCCACGGCGCCGACGTCGTGTCCCGCGAGCTGTTCTCCACCGCGCTGCGGGCCGCCGACAACCGCGGACTGCTCGGGGCGGACGCCACGCCGGAGGCCCGCGCGGCCTGGCGCGACGAGGTCGCCGCGATCCGCGACCGCCTGCGCCGCGCCGGCCGGCGCGAGGGCGAGCTGCGGGCAGCGGTGTTCGGAGGGGTGCCCGGTGCCGGGCAGCAGTGAGCTCGACGCCCGGCGCGCCGCGGTCCGCGCCGCCCCGGTCGGCAGCGTCGCCGTGGTCGACGAGACGGCCCTGCTCGCGAGCTCGGCGGTGGCCGCGCACGCCGGCGAGGCCCTGCGCGCGGGGCGCACCGCGTGGCGCGCGGTGCCCGGCGACGTCGCGCTCCTGGCCGGTGCCGCCGACGACGAGGCCGCCGTGCGCCGGCTGGTCGCGGGATGGGCGGGCGAGGACGAGCCCACGCTCGCCCGGCGGGCGCGCGCGGTCCTGCGCGACGACCTCGGTGCCGCGCTGCGCCCGGAGATGTGGTCGCTGGTGCTCGAGCACCGCCGCGCCGGCCACCACGTCGTGCTCGTCGGGCACGCGCCGCGTCCGGTGCTCGCACCGATCGCCGAGGACCTCGAGGCCGACGAACTGATCGCGACCGAGGTGGCGGTCGGCGAGGGCACGTACACCGGGGAGCTCGCCGGGCCCGTGCTCCTCGGTGACCGCAGGGCCGCGGCCCTCGACGGGCGCCCGGTGACGTTCGCCTACGCCGGGCCGGACGCGGAGGCGCTGCTCGCGGTCGCCGAGCACCCGGTGGTCGTGTCGGCGACACCCCGCGAGGGCGGGCACCCCGTGCTGCCCGTCGCCCCCCGCGGCGGCACGCTCGCGACGCCCGGCGACGTCCTGCGCACCGCCGGGTTCTACGGCGCGCTGGCCGGCGCCGCGGGCACGGCCGCCGCCGTCGGGCTCGCGCGCCGCTCCCGCCGGCACATGGTCGACCTGACGTGCTCGGTGACCGGCGACGTCGGCCTGGCGCTCGCCGGCATCGACGTCGAGGTCACCGGCGCCGAGCACCTGTGGTCGGCGCGGCCCTGCGTGTTCGTCTTCAACCACCAGTCGAAGATCGACGTGGCGCTGCTCATGAAGCTGCTGCGCGGCGGGTTCACCGGCGTCGCGAAGGCGGAGGCCGCCTCGATCCCGCTGTGGGGCGCGATGTTCAAGCTCGCCGGCGTGGCCTTCGTCGACCGCGGCAACACCCGCCAGGCGAAGGAGGCCCTCGAGCCCGCGGTGCGCAAGCTGCGCGACGAGGGCTGGTCGCTCGCGATCGCCCCCGAGGGCACGCGCTCGCCCACCCCGCGGCTGGGGCGGTTCAAGAAGGGCGCCTTCCACATCGCCATGCAGGCCGGCGTGCCGATGGTCCCGATCGTCATCCACGACGCCGGCGAGGTCATGTGGCGCGGGCACCAGACGCTGCGCGGGGGCACGGTGCACGTCGAGGTGCTCGAGCCCGTCGACACCTCCGACTGGACGGCCGCGACGCTGACCGAGCACGTCGAGGACGTCCGGAACCGCTTCGTCGCCGTGCTGGAGGGGGCACGATGAGTCTCGACCCGACGCCTCCCCGCGGCGACGACGGCCGCCTGCTCTGGTCGCGCTCGGAGGAGCTGACCGGCTTCGAGGCGCTGATGTGGCGCGTCGAGGCCGACCCACGGATGCGCTCGACGGTCGTGCTCGTCGAGACGCTGGACCTCGAGCCGGACTGGGACCGGTTCGTGGCCGCCACCGACTGGGCGTCCCGGGTGGTGCCGCGGTTCCGGGAACGGATCGTCACCCCGTTCCTCGGGGCCGGCACGCCGTACTGGGCGCTCGATCCCGACTTCGACCTGCACTACCACCTGCGCCGCCTCCGGCTGCCCGAGGGCGCGGGCCTGCCCGGCCTGTTCACGCTCGCCGAGCAGATCGCGATGACGCCGCTGGACTCGTCGCGGCCGCTGTGGGAGGCGACGATCGTCGGCGGGCTGCCCGACGGCGGGGCGGCCCTGCTGTTCAAGCTCAGCCACGTCCTGTCCGACGGCATGGGCCTCGCGCAGCTGCTGGCCGGCATCCACTCGCGCACGCGGGAGCCGATGACCGACAAGCCCCAGCCCCCGCCGCCCGAGGCGCCGCCTGGCGGGTGGTCGCGCGAGGTGGCGCGCCAGGTCCGCAGTGATCTCGGGCTGGTCGGCGGCGCCGCCAAGGGGCTGCTCGGGGTGGCGGCGTCGCTGGTGCGCCCGGACCGCGCGGTGCGCGACGTGAGCGCCTACCTGGTGTCGGCGGCCCGGGTGCTCTCGCCGCCGCCCGCGCCGCCGCTGCCGGTGCTCGCCCACCGCAGCCCGTCGTGGCGGTTCCGCACGCTCGACGTGCCGTTCGCCGAGCTGCGCGCGGCGGGGAAGTCGGCCGGCGGGTCGGTCAACGACGCCTACCTCGCGGCGCTGCTGGGGGCGTTCCGCCGGTACTCCGAGCGCCGCGGCGACCCGCTGGCGCTCGACCGCCTCATGCCGGTGACGCTGCCGGTGTCGATCCGCCGCGAGGAGCACGAGCCCGGCGGCAACCACTTCGCACCCGCCCGGCTCTCGGCGCCGGTCGGGATCGTCGACCCCGCGACCCGGATCGCCGACGTCCGCCGGCGGATGAAGGTGGCGCTCGCCCAGCCCGCCCTCGAGAGCGTCGAGGTCGTCTCCCCGTGGCTCGCGCGCCTCCCCGGCGCCGTCGTCGCGGGCTTCGGGGGCGGCGCGACCAAGAGCAACGACCTGCAGGCCAGCAACATCCCCGGCCTGCGCGAGGACGCCTACCTCGCGGGCGCGCGGATCCTGCGCAGCTATCCGTTCGCCCCGTTGCCCGGCTGCGCGGCGATGATCGCGATGGTCACCCACGGCGACACGTGCTGCGTCGCCGCGAACCTCGACGCGGCGTCGTTCGACGACCTCGCCGGGTTCGAGCAGGACCTGTCCGACGGGTTCGGGGAAGTCCTGGCGCTGGTCCGCTCATGACGCTCGAACCCCTGGTCCTCCTGCACGGCGCCAGCATGTCCGCGCGCGCCTGGGACCCCGTCCGCGCGGCGCTCGAGGCCCACCACGACGTCCTCGTCCCGACGATGGCCGGGCACCGGGGCGGCGCGGCATGGCCCGACGGCGAGCCGGTCGGCGTCGCGGGGATCGTCGACGACGTCGAGGCGCGCATGGACGCGGCGGGTATGCCGACCGCCCACCTCGTCGGCAACTCCCTGGGCGGCTGGGTGGCCCTCGAGCTCGCGCGGCGGGGACGGGCGCGCTCGGTGGTGGCGCTGTCGCCGGCCGGGGGCTGGGGTTCGGCGTGGGACCTGCGGCGGCTGGTGTGGTCGTTCCGGGTGGGGGCGGCGGTCGCCGGGTCGGCACGCCTGCGGGCGGCGGCGCGCCGGCCGTGGCTGCGCCGGCTGCTGCTGGCCCGGGTGCTCGAGCGCGGCGACCGGGTGCCGACCGACGACGTCGGCGAGCTCTTCGACGACCTCGCCGGCTGCGTGATCCTCCACGAGCTGCTCGACGGGGCCGCCGAGCACGGCGGCGTCGCACCGTTCCCCTCCCTGCCCTGTCCGGTGCGCGTCGCCTGGTGCGGCCGCGACCGCCTGATCCCCTGGCGGCGCCACGGCGTCGCGCTGCGCGAGCGCCTGCCCGGCGCGGAGTTCGTGCGCCTGCCCCGCGTCGGTCACGTGCCGATGTGGGACGACCCCGACCTGGTGGTCGACGCCGTCCTCGGCGTGACCGCCGCTCCTCGACTCCTGGAGACACCCGCATGACCGGCACCGAGACCGACCTGGACATCGACGGCACGCGCGGGACGATCGTGGTGCGCCGCCGCGACCCCGACGGCGCGCCGCGGCGCATCGTGCTCGTCGCCCACGGCTACGGCGAGCACTCCGGGCGCTACGCCCACGTGCTCGACCGCCTCGCCGGCGACGGCGCCGTCGTCTACGCGCCCGACCACGTCGGCCACGGGCGCTCGGACGGCGAGCGGGTGCTGGTGCACGACTTCTCCGACGTCGTGGAGGACCTCGACCAGGTCCGCCGCGTCGCCCGCAACGAGCACCCGGACCTGCCGATCGTGCTGCTCGGGCACTCGATGGGCGGGCTGATCGCGGCGCGCTACGCCCAGCGTTACCCCGACGTGCTCGCCGGGCTCGTGCTCACCGGCCCCGTCGTCGGCGGGAGCCCCGGCATCTTCGGGCTGCTCGAGTACGACCCGATTCCCGAGGTCCCGATCGACCCCGCGGTGCTCTCCCGCGACCCCGCGGTCGGCGAGGCCTACGCCGCCGACCCGCTGGTGTGGCACGGCGCGTTCAAGCGCCCGACGCTCGAGGCGTTCGTGGCCTCGGTCGACGCGATCGCCGCCGGACCCGGCTTCGGCGCGCTGCCCGTGCTCTGGGTGCACGGCGAGGACGACCAGCTCGTGCCGCTGGACTCCACCCGCCCGGTGATGGACAAGCTCGCCGGCAGCGACCACACGACGCGCATCGACCCCGGCGCCCGGCACGAGGTGCTCAACGAGACCCACCGCGACGAGGTCCTCGACGACGTCAGCACCTTCATCGCCCGCGTCACCTGACGTGTCAGCGACGTGGCGTCGCTGACACCGAGCGTCCGTATTCTTCCGTCGATCATAGCGCGCTACACCGGCGCGGGCACTCCCTCGCCGGTGAGCACGCGCCGCATCAGGTGCATCGCGAGCACGACCGACCGCTCCCGGACGTCGCCCCGCTCGCCCGGCAGCACGGGGTCGCGGGCCAGGGTCCGCCCGTCGGCGGTGCGCACACAGAAGCAGACGTAGCCGACCGGCTTCGCCTCGGTGCCCCCGCCCGGCCCGGCGACGCCGGTGATCGCCACCGCGATCGTCGCGCCGAAGCGGGCCAGGGCCCCGTCGGCCATGGCCTCGGCGACCTGCGGCGACACCGCCCCGTGCGCCTCGATCAGCTCGCGGGGCACGCCCAGCACGTCGGCCTTGGCGTCGTTCGAGTACGAGACGACACCCCCCGCCACGTGCGCGGACGCACCCGCCGGCGCGGTCAGCCGCCCGGCGAGCAGACCCCCGGTGCACGACTCGGCGGTCGCGACGACCTGCCCGTCGAGCAGCTCGAACAGCAGCTCGTCGATCGTCTGGCCGGTGCGGGAGAACACCGCCTTCCCGTGCCGCCGGTCGATCTCGGCGACGACCGCGTCGCGGGCCGTCGCGGCGGCCGTCGACCCCGGCGCGTGGCGCAGGTCGACCTCGAGCGTGAAGTCGCGCAGGCACGTCGTGATCTCGAGCGGGGCGAGGTCGACCTCGGCGCCGACGTCGCGCAGGGTCGCGGCGATCTCGGACTCGGGCACGCCGAACAGGCGCAGGTGCGTCTCGGCGTAGGGAGCCGTCCGCGCGAGGATCTCCCGCACCGGCTCCGTCGCCAGCGCCTCGTCCCACATCGCGCGGACCTCGCGCGGCGGGCCGGGGAGCACCAGCACCGTGGGGCCGCCGCGCTCCGGGTGCGGCGGCACCGCGAGTCCGGGGGCGGTGCCGGCCGGGCGGATCGGCGTCGCGCCGCGCGGCACCATCGCCTGCTTGCGGTTGGCGGCGGCGAGGGCGTCGGCGTCCCAGCGCAGACGGTCGGCGAACTTGGCGATGATGTCGCCGACGACCTTCTCCATGTGCTCGTCGAGCTCGAGCGGCCGGTCGGTCTCGGCGGCGACGACCTCGGCGGTCAGGTCGTCGGCCGTCGGACCCAGCCCGCCGGTGGTGACGACGAGGTCGATGCCGTCGCCCGCGAGGAAGCGCAGCGCCGCCGCCATGTCCTCGCCGCGGTCGCCGACGAGCACGAGGTGGGACACCTCGACGCCGAGCTCGCCGAGACGTTCGGCCACCCAGGGGCCGTTACGGTCGGTGATCCGCCCGGTCAGCAGCTCGCTGCCGGTCGCCACGATCCCCGCCCGCACCCCGCTGACGGTCCCGCGCCCCTCGTCGGCCACGCCGCACCCCGTTCCCGATCGCGCTCCCGTTCACGGAGCCGTCCGGCCATCCCACCAGAGACGCGAGCTCGGGGCCGCCCGACGGTGGACGGCGCTGGGCCGGTCGGGTGGTCCTCGCCCGAACGACACCAACGGACTGCGTCGTCGTGCACATCTGTACCGGTGGGTCATCGTTGGAGCGGGTAGAGGGTGCATGATGGTCCGGGCGAGTGAACTACTGAGCGGTCGAGTGGTCACGATTTGTTGCCGACCGTGAACACGGCGAAGATGAGGTCGGCGGCACCGCGGGACACGCGCACGCGTGATCCACGTCCGGCGAACGTCGGGGGACGACCGGGAAGGGGAGTGGTGCCGTGAGCCACGTCCCCGTGGCGTCATCAGTCAGCCCCGGTGTCATCCCCTTGCTCGCCGCGCCCGCCGACGTCTCGCCCGTCGCCGTGGTCGTGCTCGGCGGCCTTCTCGTGCTCGTGGTCGTCGGTGCCGTGATCGGCCTGCTCGTCCAGTGGGCCCGGCGGCGTCGCCACGACGTCGAGGCCGCGGAGCTCGCCGACCGGTTGCGTCGCGACGCGTACCGCGACCCGCTGACCGGTCTGCTCAACCGCGAGGGTTTCCTGCACGCGGACCCCGCGCCCGGCGGTGCGGTGGCGGTGGTCGACCTGCGCCTGCTCGGCCAGGTCAACGACACCCTCGGGCATGCGCGCGGCGAGGTCTTCGTGCGCCTGGCCACCGAGCGGATGGTGAGCGTGCGCCTGCCCGTCCTCGGCGGCGTCCCGCCCGTCGCGGCGCGCCTCGAGGGCGACACCTTCGCCGTGCTCCTGCCCGGCGTCGACGGCCACGACGCCCACACCGCCGCGGAGGACCTGCGCGAGCGGCTCCTCGCGCCCTACCTCGTCGAGGGCGTGCGCTTCGAGCCGCCGGTGGTCATCGGGGTCGCCGCCGACGGGCCGTGGCTCGCCGACGTCCCCGCCGGTCCGGAGCGCACGGCCGCGCTGCTGCGCCGCGCCGACGTCGCCCTCGCCGCGACGCGCGACGGCGGCGACCCGGTGCGCTGTTACGAGCCGAGCATGGGGGAGCGGGCGGCCCGCCGCCTGCGTCTCATCCGCGGCTTCTCGGCCGCCGTGGCCCGCCGCGACGTCCGCGTCGACTTCCAGCCGGTCGTCTCCCTCGGCGCGCGGACCGTCGTCGGGGTCGAGGCGCTGGCGCGCTGGGACCACCCGGAGCTGGGCCTGCTGCTGCCCGACGAGTTCGTGCCCGTCCTCGAGGCCACCGGGCAGATCTCCGAGCTCACCTCGTTCGTCCTCGACGAGTCGCTGGCGGCCGCGCGCCGCTGGCTCGACCGCGGGATGCGGCTGTCGGTGGCGGTCAACGTCTCGGTCGGCAACCTCGGGGCGGCGGACTTCCCCGACGAGGTGGCCTCGCTGCTCGACGCGCACCGCGTGCCCGCCGAGCTGCTCACCCTCGAGCTGACCGAGTCCGGGGTGTCCTCCGAGCGGGAGGTCGCGCTGCCCGTGCTGCGTCGGCTGCACGCGCTGGGCTGCCACCTCGCCGTCGACGACTTCGGCACCGGCCAGTCCTCGCTGGCCCACCTGCGGCGGCTCCCCGTCGACCAGGTCAAGATCGACAAGAGCTTCGTGCTCGGGATGGGCACCGAGTACGGCGACGTCGCCGTCGTCCGCGCGATCGTCGAGATGGGCCACACCCTGGGCCTCACGGTCGTCGCCGAGGGCGTCGAGCAGGCGGCCGTGCGCGTCGCCCTGGCCGAGATGGGCTGCGACGTCGCGCAGGGCTACCTGGTCTCGCGCCCGCTGCCCGCGCGGTGCTTCGACACCTGGCTCGACTCGCTCGACGTGCACCCGGGCGAGCCCGGCCAGACCGCCGGACCCCGGACGCTGATCGCGTGACGCGCCCTGTAGTCTGGTGCACGACCCTGCGGGGCAGGCCCCTTTAGCTCAGTCGGCAGAGCGTCTCCATGGTAAGGAGAAGGTCTACGGTTCGATTCCGTAAAGGGGCTCTCGGTGAGCGTGCCGGCGAACCTGGGTTCGCCGGCTTCGTCATGTGACGGGCGCTCACCGCGGCGGCGGTGTAGCTCAGTCGGTAGAGCAAACGGCTCATAATCGTTGTGTCGCCGGTTCAAGTCCGGCCACCGCTACCACTCAGGCCGTGGGTCCGTCCCGCGGACGCTGCTGCAACACCGTGACGAGAGGAACCTCCGTGGCCACCACCGACATCCGTCCGAAGATCACGCTGGCCTGCGAGGAGTGCAAGAACCGCAACTACATCACGCGGAAGAACCGGCGGAACGACCCCGATCGCCTCACGATCAAGAAGTTCTGCCCGCACTGCGGCACCCACCGCGGTCACCGCGAGACCCGCTGACGCGTGCCGCTCGACGCGTCGTTCGTGGGCCGCTCCTGGCCCGCGGAGACCTACGAGGTCTCGCTGGAGAAGATCCGGGAGTTCGCCACCGCGATCGGTGCCGACGACCCGGTGCACCACGACCGTGACGCGGCCCGGGACGCGGGCCACCGCGACGTCGTCGCCCCGACGACGTTCCCGGTGGTGTTCACCTGGCCCGCGACCCGGCGCGTGGTCGACGACCCGGCGCTCGGCCTCGACTTCACGCGCGTCGTCCACCGCGACCAGTCGGTCGAGCTGACCCGCCCGCTCTACGCGGGCGATGTCGTCACCTCCGTGGTCGCCGTCGACGACATCCGTGACCTGGCGGGCAACGACGTCATCACGTTCCGCGTCGACGTCACCGACGCCGACGGCGCCGAGGTGCTCACCACCCGCGCCACCCTCGTCGGTCGCGCCGAGCCGGAGGGCTCCTCGTGAGCGCGGTGACCGACGCGAGCGCAGGCGACCAGCTCGAACCGCGCACGGTGACGATCACCCGTGCCGACCTCGTCGCCTACGCCGGCGCCTCGGGCGACCAGAACCCGATCCACTGGAACGAGCGCGTCGCGCTCGAGGTGGGCCTGCCGGGCGTCATCGCCCACGGCATGTACACGATGTCGCTGGCGGCGGACTACGTCGCCGACCTCGCGGGCGACCCCGCCGCCGTCGTGTCCTTCTCCACCCGCTTCACGCGCCCCGTCGTGGTCCCCGACGACGACACCGGCGCCACCGTCGAGCTCGGGGCCAAGGTCACCGACGTCGCCGACGACGGCACGCGCACCCTGAGCGTCTCGGCGACCTTCGACGGCAAGGGCGTGCTCGGCAAGGCCGTCGCCACCGTCCGCCCTCGCTAGGTCCCCGCGCTCGCCGGTCCGCCGGAGCTCGCTGGGTCCTTCACTGCGCCCCCTGAGGAACGAACGGCGCTTTCGCTGCTACGCAAGCAGCGAAAGCGCCGTTCGTTCGTTCCAGGCGAGGTGCTCAGTCCGCGGCCGGGACGCCGAGGGTCGCGAGCACCGCGCGGGAGAGGGCCGCGGAGCCGGCGGCGTTGGGGTGCACGGGTGCGGCGGGGGCCGTCGGGATGAGGCCCTCGATCCACCGCTCGGTGGGCAGGGCGCAGACGTCGTGGCCGCGGGTCGGCGTGGCCGTGTCGACGTAGGTCGCGTCGCCGTCGGACGCCGCATCGGCGATCTCGGTGTTGAGGTGCGAGAGCACGCCGCGCAGGTACTCGACGTCGCCGGGGGTGTAGGGCACGACCGGGTAGCAGCCCGGCCCCTCCGCCGGCAGGACCGAGGGGTAGCCGACGAGCAGGACGCGCGCGTCCGGGGCGCGGCGGTGGACCTCGTCGAGGACGTCGTCGAGACGGTCGCCGAGGTCGTCGATCCGCGCCGAGAGCTCGTCGTGCGGTCCCTGGGTGTACTTGTCGCGGCACGGGGTGCCGAACGGGGTCGGGCTCACGCAGGCCTGCACGATCTCGGAGAACCCGATGTCGTTGCCGCCGATGCCGACGGTGACGAGCTGGGTGCCGGCGCCGAGGGCGTCGTACTGCGGCGGGTTCTCGCCGCCCTGCACCGCCTGCGGGGCCGCGAAGTCCCGGGTCCGCGCGCCGCTGCAGCTCACGTCCGTGAGCTGGGCGCCGGTGCGCTCGGCGACGAGGTGCGGGTAGTTGTTCGCCGAGCGCAGGCAGCCCGGCGGCGGGCCCGCCGGGGCGCCGGTCAGCGGCGAGGCCGTGTAGGAGTCGCCGAGCGCGACGTAGGCCTGCCCGGCGGCCGCCGGGGCGCCCATCGCCACGGGCGCGACGAGGACTCCGAGGAGCCCGACGGCGACGGCGAGGAACAGGCGCAGGACGATCGGCCGACGGCCCACCGGCTCTCCTCGGATGAGTTGGAGGTCCCGGCGGGACCGACGCGTCGGATGATGATCGCGGGTCCTACTTCGCCTCGGCCAGGAGGTCCGCCATGCGGGTGACCCCGGTGCGCAGGTCGTCGTCGCCGAGCGCGTAGGACAGGCGGAAGTACCCCGGGGTCCCGAACGCCTCGCCCGGCACGACGGCCACCTCGGCGTGCTCGAGGACGAGCGCGGCGAGGTCGACGCTGGTCTGCGGTCGCTCGCCGCGGAGCTCCTTGCCGAGCAGCCCGGCCACCGACGGGTAGGCGTAGAACGCGCCGCGCGGGACGGGGCAGGTGACGCCCTCGATGCCCGAGAGCAGCTCGACGATCAGCCGCCGGCGGCGGTCGAACGCCGCGCGCATCTCGGCCACCGCGTCGAGCGGGCCCGTGACCGCCGCGAGCGCCGCGCGCTGGGCGACGTTGCAGACGTTCGAGGTCAGGTGCGACTGCATGTTGATGCCGGCCGCGACCACGTCGGCGGGGCCGATCATCCAGCCGACCCGCCAACCGGTCATGGCGAAGGTCTTGGCGACGCCGTTGAGCACGACGCAGCGGTCGGCGATCTCGGGCACCGCGACGGGCATGGAGACGTGCTCGGCGCCGTCGTAGACGAGGTGCTCGTAGATCTCGTCGGCGATCACCCAGATGCCGTGCTCGGCGGCCCAGCGCCCGACGGCCTCGACGAGCTCGCGCGGCGCGACGGCCCCGGTGGGGTTCGACGGCGAGCACCACAGCAGCGCCTTCGTGCGCGGCGTGCGCGCGGCCTCGAGCGCCTCGACGGTCGGCAGGAAGTCGGTCGACTCGTCGGTGTCGATCTGGACCGGGTTCCCGCCGGCCATGCGCACGGCCTCGGGGTAGGTCGTCCAGAACGGCGCGGGCAGCAGCACCTCGTCGTCCGGGTCGATCAGCGTCGCGAACGCCTCGAACACGGCCTGCTTGCCGCCGTTGGTGACGAGGACCTGGCGCGCCTCGACCTGCCAGCCCGAGTCGCGGGCGGTCTTCGCCGCGATCGCGTCGCGCAGCTCGGGCAGACCGGCGGCGGGGGAGTAGCGGTGGTTCTTGGGGTCCGAGCACGCCGCGATCGCGGCGTCGACCACCGGCTGCGGGGTGGGGAAGTCGGGCTCGCCCGCCCCGAAGCCGATCACCGGGCGCCCGGCCGCCTTGAGGGCCTTGGCCTTCGCATCGACCGCCAGCGTCGCCGACTCCGCGATGCCGCCGACACGGGCCGAGATGCGGCGGTCGGTGGCGGAGGGGTGCAAGGCCGAGGACGACGACGTCATGTCCCGGTATCCTAGGAGAAGGCCCCAGGGCGTTCCGCCGCCCGGGCGGCTGCGCTGCCCCGGCGCCGGGCGGGCGTGGCGCTTGACGTAGCATTGCTCACCGGGACGGATCGTCCGTCGCTCCCGCGCGCTCGTCGTCGTGTGGATCGACCTCGGCCCGGACCACGGCGCTCCCTCGGGAGCGCCACAGGGGCGTAGCTCAATTGGCAGAGCAGCGGTCTCCAAAACCGCAGGTTGCAGGTTCAAGTCCTGTCGCCCCTGCACCGCGACGGTGAGGCCCGCCGACGAGGCGGGTGGTTGGACGAGGACGGTGAGGACGGCGCAGTGAGCGAGGACAGCAGCCGGCGTCGGCGCGCGAGCGACGACGACGACGCGCGTCCGGTCACCGCCGCCGGCCGTCGACGGCGCGCGGACGCGGCCGGCAACGGCAGCGGTGGGGACGCGGACACCGACGGCGGTCGCCCGTCGGGCAAGGGCACGTCCACCCCGACCCGGGACCGCACCCAGGCGGCGCAGGGGTCGGTGTTCGCCCGCCTGCAGCGCTTCCTGCGCGAGGTCGTGGCCGAGCTCCGCAAGGTGCACTGGCCCACCCGCCGGCAGATCGTGGTCTACACGTTCGTCGTCCTCGTGTTCGTGTCGTTCATGGTGGCGCTGGTGGCAGGCCTCGACTGGGTCTTCGCCAAGGCCGTGTTCGCCCTCTTCGGCTGACCGTTCCGCCGAGCGGCCGGCCGGGCACCGCGGTGCCCGCCGTGCAAAGGAAGTGAGTGAGAAGTGACCTCCGCAGGATCCGGCGCAGAGCCCGAGAACGGCACCCCCGACGGCGGCGAGCCCGAGCTCGTCGGCGAGTCCCGCACGCGCGGCGTCATGGTGCGTGAGGGCTCCGACATCAGCACCGAGGAGCGCCCCGCCACCCTTGACGACGGTGAGGTGGCCCGCGCCGCGCAGGAGGCGCGCGAGGCCGAGGACGCCGACGACGCCGAGGACTCCGACGACGCCGAGGACGCGGTCGACCCCGAGGCCGACCTGAAGGCCGCGCGCGCCGCCCTCGGCGCCCCGGCCGACGAGGCCGACTCCGACCTGCCCGAGGAGTCGGCGGGCACGGGCGACGTCGCGGCCCGCGACGACACCGAGGACGACCTCCAGGTCGACGAGGCGCCGGTCTCCGCCGAGGCCGCCGAGGTCGAGGAGGAGGAGGTCGACCCGGCGCAGGCCCTCAAGGACTCGCTGCGCCTGGCCCCCGGCGACTGGTACGTCGTGCACTCCTACGCGGGCTACGAGAACAAGGTGAAGGCCAACCTCGAGACCCGTGTCCAGACGCTGGACGTCGAGGACTTCATCTTCCAGGTCGAGGTGCCCACCGAAGAGGTCACCGAGATCAAGAACGGGCAGCGCAAGCAGGTCCAGCGCAAGGTGCTGCCCGGCTACATCCTCGTGCGGATGGACCTCAACGACGCCTCGTGGAGCGCGGTGCGCAACACCCCGGGCGTCACCGGCTTCGTCGGCGCCACCTCGCGGCCGTCACCGCTGACCCTCGACGAGGTCGTCAAGTTCCTCCTGCCCCGCCAGGAGACGCCGAAGAAGGCCAAGGGCGCGGAGAAGGCCGGCGCCGAGGACACCGCCGGCAAGCCCGCGGTCGAGGTCGACTTCGAGGTCGGCGAGTCGGTCACCGTCATGGACGGCCCGTTCGCGACGCTCCCGGCGAGCATCTCCGAGGTCAACGTCGACGCCCAGAAGCTCAAGGTGCTCGTCTCGATCTTCGGCCGGGAGACCCCGGTCGAGCTCGGGTTCAACCAGGTCTCCAAGATCTGAACCCGACCCTGATATCGGCGCCGGCTCCGCCGGCTCCGTGTCGCTCAACCGCAACAACGAGGAAGTCATGCCCCCGAAGAAGCGACGGCTCTCCGCAGTCGTCAAGCTGCAGATCAGCGCCGGCGCGGCGACGCCGGCCCCGCCGGTCGGCCCGGCCCTGGGTCAGCACGGCGTCAACATCATGGAGTTCTGCAAGGCCTACAACGCCGCGACCGAGTCGCAGCGCGGTCAGGTCGTGCCGGTCGAGATCTCGGTCTACGAGGACCGCTCCTTCACCTTCACGCTCAAGACCCCGCCGGCGGCGAAGCTGCTGCTGGCCGCGGCCGGCGTGAAGTCCGGGAGCCCGACGCCGCACACCAAGAAGGTCGGCTCGGTGACGCAGGAGCAGGTCCGCGAGATCGCGCAGACCAAGATGCAGGACCTCAACGCCAACGACCTCGACCAGGCGTCGAAGATCATCGCCGGCACCGCCCGGTCGATGGGTCTGACCGTCTCCGAGTGACTCCCGTCCGGCCGGTGACCACCGGTCGGCCCCTGTGGGAGGGCCGCGCAGCCCTGACCACACCTGATCCGTTCGAGAAGGACAGAGAGAAATGAAGCGCAGCAAGGCCTATCAGAAGGCCGCCGAGAAGGTGGACTTCGACAAGCTCTACACCCCGCTCGAGGGCATCGGGCTGGCCAAGGACACGTCGACCACGTCCATGGACGCGACCGTCGAGGTCGCCATGCGGCTGGGCGTCGACCCCCGCAAGGCCGACCAGATGGTCCGCGGCACCGTGAACCTGCCCCACGGCACCGGCAAGACCGCCCGCGTCATCGTGTTCGCCACCGGCGACAAGGCGCGCGAGGCCGAGTCGGCCGGAGCCGACGTCGTGGGGTCCGACGACCTCATCGAGCGCATCCAGGGCGGCTGGCTCGAGTTCGACGCCGCCGTCGCGGCGCCCGACCAGATGGCCAAGGTCGGCCGCGTGGCCCGCATCCTCGGCCCCCGCGGGCTCATGCCGAACCCCAAGACCGGCACCGTCACCCCGGACGTGGCCCGCGCCGTCGGCGACATCAAGGGCGGCAAGGTGAACTTCCGCGTCGACAAGCAGGCGAACCTGCACCTGATCATCGGCAAGGCCAGCTTCGACACCGAGAAGCTCGTCGAGAATTACGGTGCCGCGCTGGACGAGATCCTCCGGGCGAAGCCGGCCGCCGCCAAGGGCCGCTACGTCAAGAAGATCACCGTCACCACGACGATGGGCCCGGGCATCCCGGTCGACCCGAACCGCACGCGGAACCTGCTCTCCGCGGAGGCCTAGTCGCGACGGTCCCCCTGGTGCGCAGGCGCTCCGGGGGGACCGCGTAGACTGGACACAGATCGAACCCCGATCCACCCGAGACCGCTGGTCGCCGTCCAGGTCCTGCCTGACGGACGAAGGCCCCGACGAGGGGCGCCCGCGCAGGAGGACGAGGGTCGTGACCCGCCGGGCCCTCGCGCCCCGCGCCGTCCGACGCCCCGTGCACCTGTGCACGGGGCGTTTCGTCGTTCCGGGCCCGCCCACGACCGGCGCGGTCTCCCGAGTACGAGAGAGGAGGCGCGCATGGCTGCAGATGAGACGAGAGCTCCGGCTGCCGACAAGGTGGCCGCGGTCGCGGAGATCGCCGCGGAGTTCCGCGACGCCTCGGCGATGGTCGTCACCGAGTACCGCGGCCTGTCGATGAAGCAGATCTCGCAGCTGCGTCGTTCGCTGGGCTCGGACGTCACCTACACGGTCGCCAAGAACACCCTGGTCAAGCGGGCTGCCGCGGACGCCGGGGTCGAGGGACTGGACGACCTGCTCGTCGGCCCGACGGCCATCGCCTTCGTCAGCGGGGAGCCCGTGGACGCCGCCAAGGCGCTCCGCGACTTCCAGAAGGACAACAAGGCCCTGGTCGTCAAGGGCGGGTACATGGAGGGCCGCGCGCTCTCCGCCACCGAGGTCACGCAGCTCGCGGACCTCGAGTCCCGCGAGGTGCTGCTGGGCAAGCTGGCCGGCGCCATGAAGGGCAACCTGGCCAAGGCCGCCGGGCTGTTCAACGCCCCCGCCTCGCAGATCGCCCGCCTCGCGGCCGCCCTGCAGGACAAGCGTGCGGCCGAGGGCAGCGCGAGCACCGAGGACGCCGTCGCCGCGGTCGAGTCCGCCGACGCCGAGGCCGCGACCGAGTCCGCCGAGGCCTGACGGCCCACCCCCACCCCAAGCCCGCCCGGCTCGTGCCGGGCGTCGTATCAGGAAGGAACCGCCACCATGGCGAAGCTGTCCACCGACGAGCTGCTCGACGCCTTCAAGGACATGACCCTGATCGAGCTCTCCGAGTTCGTGAAGAAGTTCGAGGAGACCTTCGAGGTCACCGCGGCGGCCCCGGTCGCCGCCGCGGCCGCCCCGGCCGCCGGCGGTGCCGCCGCTCCGGTCGAGGAGGAGAAGGACGAGTTCAACGTCGTCCTCGAGGGCGCCGGCGACAAGAAGATCCAGGTCATCAAGGTCGTCCGCGAGGTCGTCTCGGGCCTGGGCCTCAAGGAGGCCAAGGAGCTCGTCGAGAGCGCCCCGAAGCCGATCCTCGAGGGCGTCAACAAGGAGGCCGCCGACGCGGCCAAGGCGAAGCTCGAGGAGGCCGGCGCGAAGATCAGCCTGACCTGATCTCGCGCGCGAGCGCAGCACTCCACGCACGGGGCGGGGACCTTCGGGTCCCCGCCCCGTCGTCGTCTCCGGGGGCGGTTCGCGACGGCCTCCGGGGTCGCGCAGACGGGTGTCGCCCGACTCGGCGGTGAAGCACCGATTCGTGGGACGAACGGTCCCCGGGCTCCACCGAACGCGTGGGAACGGCCGCTGAGCGCCACCCGCTCGGCGGAGCGGCCCGACGCCTCCGGCCCAGGCCGACCCGGCCGTTGCCCAACTTGTCGGCCGAGTAACCTCCTCCACCACCCGTCGTTGAAGACGTGACGCCCCTCTCGCGGGGTGCCGGCTCGATGACGTCGGTAACAGGGCGTTGATCGATCGACACCAAGGACGCAGGAGGAACTGCATGGCCGGCGTCGAAGTCGGGATCAAGAATCTGTCGAAGTCGTTCGGCAGTTCCAACATCTGGTCCGACGTCACGCTCACCCTCCCCGCGGGCGAGGTCAGCGTTCTCCTCGGCCCGTCGGGCACGGGCAAGTCGGTGCTCCTGAAGTCGATCATCGGCCTGCTCAAGCCCGAGAAGGGCTCGATCTTCATCCACGACACCGACCTCGTGCGGTGCTCGGAGTCGAAGCTCTACGAGATCCGCAAGCTGTTCGGGGTGCTGTTCCAGGACGGCGCGCTGTTCGGGTCGATGAACCTGTTCGACAACATCGCCTTCCCGCTGCGCGAGCACACCCGCAAGGGCGAGTCCGAGATCAAGGACATCGTCATGGAAAAGCTCGACCTCGTCGGGCTCGGCGGCGCCGAGGACAAGCTGCCCGGCGAGATCTCCGGCGGCATGAAGAAGCGCGCCGGCCTGGCCCGCGCCCTCGTGCTCGACCCCGAGATCATCCTGGTCGACGAGCCCGACTCCGGCCTGGACCCGGTGCGCACGGCGTACCTCAACCAGCTGATCGTCGACCTCAACGCGCAGCTCGACGCGACGATTCTCATCGTCACCCACCACCTGGGCACCGCCCGGTCGCTCCCGGACAACATCGGGATGCTGTTCCGCAAGAACCTGGTCATGTTCGGCCCGCGCGAGGTCCTGCTGACCTCCGAGGAGCCGGTCGTCCAGCAGTTCCTCCAGGGCCGCCGCATCGGCCCGATCGGCATGTCCGAGGAGAAGGACTCGGCCCAGATGGAGGCCGAGATGGCGGAGCTGAAGAAGAAGGGCGGCTCGGCGGAGTCCGAGGAGTCCTTCATCGACCCGCAGCTCGAGGTCAGCGAGGGCGTCCCCGAGCGCAAGGCGGTGCAGCGGCGCAAGGACCGCGTCATGCAGGTCCTGCACACCCTGCCGCCGAAGGCGCAGACGGCGATCCTCGAGCAGCTCACCGAGGCCGACCAGGAGCGCTACGGCATCTCCCGGGACCAGGACCGCACCGAGCTCATCGAGATCACCCGCAACCAGCCGCCGGAGGACGCCGACCCGTTCGGCTACCAGGCGATGGCCGAGGCCGAGGACAACTCGCTGGTCGAGGGCGGCTCGACCGAGGGCGAGGGCGAGGGCAGCCAGGCCGGCAGCGGCGACCCGGACGCCGACGCCGACGCGCGCAAGGCCCCGCCCGCCCCGCCGGAGTCCGACGAGCCGCTGGTCGGCGTGCCCGCGGACGACGAGGCCGGCGGCACGGTCGTGCTCCCGCAGGCCGGCGAGCACACCAAGAGCGACGACGAGCAGTCCGACGAGGCCGGCAACGCGCCGGACCAGCAGCAGGGCGAGCAGGCCCCGCCCGACGACGCGCAGACCGAGCAGTTCCAGGCGGTCCAGGACGGCGGCGGGCAGGGGCAGCAGCAGACCGACCAGCAGCGGACCGAGCAGCAGGGCCAGCAGGCCGCCGGTGCCGCCGGCGCGGCGGGTGCTGCCGGCGCGGCCGCGGCCGGGCGCCACCATTGGCGCGGCGACGAGCCCGAGCACCCGGAGCAGACCGGTGAGCAGGGTGTCGCCGGGCTCGTCCCGATGGCCGCGCGGCCGGCGAACGAGGGCGGCGAGCAGCAGACCCCGCCGCAGCAGTCCCAGCCGCAGCAGTCCCAGCCGCAGCAGCAGCCCCAGCAGCCCCAGCAGCAGGCGCAACCGGCGCCGGGTCAGGACGCCCCGCCGAACACCCCCGACGAGGGCACGCAGCAGACCGACACCGAGAGCCGGCGCGGCGGCCTGCGCCGCATGTTCCGGCGGGGCGACTCGTGAGCAACCGCATCGCCACCGGGAACTTCCCCGGTGCCGGCGCGCTGTCGTCGACGGGCAAGCTCTTCGCGCTCGGCCTCGACGTGGTCGTCGGGATCTTCCAGCGGCCGTTCCAGACGCGCGAGTTCATCGAGCAGTGCTGGTTCATCTCGCGGGTCTGCATCCTCCCCGCGGCGCTGGTGTCCATCTCGTTCGGCTCGGTCATCTCGCTGCAGCTCGGGTCGCTGATCCGGCAGTTCGGTGCCCAGTCGTTCTCCGGCGCGGCCAGCACCCTGGCGGTGATCCAGCAGGCGGCGCCCGTCATCTGCGCGCTCCTCGTGGCCGGGGCCGGCGGTTCGGCGATCTGCGCCGACCTCGGCGCCCGCACCATCCGCGAGGAGATCGACGCGATGGAGGTGCTGGGCATCAACCCCATCCAGCGCCTCGTGGTGCCCCGGGTGCTGGCGTCGATCCTCGTGTCGGCGCTGCTGTTCGGGCTCGTCTCGATCGTCGGCGTCGCCGGCGGCTACTACTTCAACGTGGTCCTGCAGGGCGTCACCCCGGGCGCGTACGTGCAGGGCTTCTCCGCGCTGTCGAAGCCGACCGACCTCCTGGTCGGCTTCATCAAGGCAGCACTGTTCGGGCTCGCCGCCGGGATCGTCGCCGCCTACCGCGGCCTCAACCCCGCCGGTGGCCCGAAGGGCGTGGGCGACGCGGTCAACCAGGCCGTCGTCATCACGTTCATCATGCTGTTCGCGATCAACGTGATCGTGACGGCCGTCTATCTCAACCTCGTTCCCCCGACCAAGTTCTGAGTGTCCCGACAGTTCTGACCAAGGTCTGTTTTCTGACCGCCGCTCCCCAGGCCAGGATTCGATGACGATCACTTCTCGCGCACGTCGTGCCGTCGACGCGCCGCTCGGTGTCCTCGACACCCTCGGCGACCAGGCGTCGTTCTACGCGCGCACCATCGGCTGGATCCCCAAGTCGGTGACGCGCTACCGGCGCGAGGTCCTCCGGCTGCTCACCGAGGTCGCGTTCGGGTCGGGCGCGCTCGCCCTCATCGGCGGCACGGTCGTCATCGTCGCCACGCTGACGTTCTTCACCGGCTCCGTCGTCGGTCTGCAGAGCTACTCGGCGCTGAACCAGATCGGGACCTCGGCCTTCTCGGGCTTCGTCACCGCGTACTTCAACACCCGTGAGGTCGCGCCGCTGGTGTCCGCGCTGGCGCTGTCGGCGACGGTCGGCGCCGGCTTCACCGCCCAGCTCGGCGCCCAGCGGGTCTCGGAGGAGATCGACGCCCTCGAGGTCATGGCGGTGCCGTCGCTGCCGTTCCTCGTCACGACGCGCGTGGTCGCCGGCTTCATCGCCGTCATCCCGCTCTACGTCATCGGCCTGGTGGCGTCCTACCTGGCGGCCCGGCTGCTGGTCACGAACTTCTACACCCAGTCGCCGGGCACCTACGACCACTACTTCAACCTCTTCCTGCCGCCCCAGGACGTCCTGTACTCGTTCGGCAAGGTGCTGATCTTCGCCCTGGCGATCATCCTCATCCACTGCTTCTACGGCTACAACGCCAGCGGCGGGCCGGCCGGCGTGGGCGTCGCCGTGGGCAACGCGGTGCGGAACTCGATCGTCATCTTCACGGTCCTCGACAACCTGCTGACGCTGGCCATCTGGGGCACCACGACCTCGATCAGGATCGCCGGATGACCGCCCCGACGCAGGAGCGCGAGGAGTACGCGCCGCCGGTCAAGGACAAGCGGCCGCCGCTGAG
The DNA here is from genome assembly GCF_037400335.1 of Actinomycetospora flava. Taxonomy (NCBI): domain Bacteria; kingdom Bacillati; phylum Actinomycetota; class Actinomycetes; order Pseudonocardiales; family Pseudonocardiaceae; genus Actinomycetospora; species Actinomycetospora flava. Next base: position 28,591 of record NZ_JBBEGM010000007.1, on the reverse strand, counting down.
CCCGCTGCGCCGGCGCCTCATGGGCGTCGCGATGCTGGTGATCATCGCGTTGATCATCGGGCTGTGCCTGGCCAACTTCAACAAGGTGTTCAAGTCGACCGAGACGGTCTACCTGCGCACCGCGACGGTCGGGAACCAGCTCTCCAAGCAGGGCGACGTGAAGGTCCGTGGCGTCATCGTCGGCGAGATCACCTCGGTCGACTCCGACGGGTCGGGCGCCGTCGTCGAGATGGCGATGGACCCGGACTTCCTGCCGACGATCCCGAGCAACACGACCGCGACGCTGATCCCGAAGACGCTCTTCGGTGAGCGCTACGTGTCGCTGGCGATCCCGCCGAACGCGAGCTCGCGGCCGCTGGCGGAGGGCGACACGATCGCCCAGGACCGCTCGGAGAACGCCACCGAGACCGAAGAGGTCCTCAACAACCTGCTCCCGGTGCTCACCGCGGTGCAGCCCCAGAAGCTCTCCGACACCCTCGGTGCGGTCTCGCAGGCGCTCTCGGGCCGCGGCGAGCAGCTGGGCGACACCCTGGTGCTGCTCAACCAGTACGTCGAGGGTCTCCAGCCGGCGCTGCCCGATCTGCAGGCGAACCTGCGGGCGCTGGCGCCGACGGCGGACATCTACAACCAGGCCGCGCCGGACCTGATCCTGGCGCTCGACAACCTGGTCACGACGAGCCGCACGCTCGTCGAGCAGCGGGCGGCGTTCGAGTCGACGTTCCGCTCGGTGACGTCGGCGGCCAACGTGACGACGGACTTCCTCGTCGCGAACCGGGACAACATCATCGCGCTGGCGGCCTCGGCGCGGCCGACGCTGGAACTGCTCGCGCGGTACAGCTCGGAGTTCCCGTGCCTGTTCCGGCAGCTCACGGACGTCACGCCGCAGATCAACAACGTGCTCAAGCCCGACACCGGTGTCCAGATCGAAGCCGAGATCACGATCGACAACGGCAAGTACGTGCCCGGCGAGGAGCCGCAGTACCTCGACGACCGCGGGCCGCGCTGCTACCAGATCGAGGGCCAGGCCCCGCAGTTCCCGCCGGGCGGCCCGATCCGCGACGGATCGATCCCGCCCGACCCGACCGCCGCCACCGAGGACGCCTACGCCGGCGGCCAGGCCGGCGAGATCGACGAGGACTCCCAGACGGGCAACGACGCGCAGGCGTCGGCGCGCCGGCCGTCGGGCGGCGGGCAGACGACCGGACAGGCCGCGCCGGGCCGCGTCGACGGCGCCAACATCGGCCTCCCGAACACCCCCAACTCACCCGAGGAGCGGCAGCTGGTGACCGAGGTGACGGCCATGCAGATGGGCGTGCGCCCGGCGCAGGTGCCGACCTTCGCCCCGTACCTCTCGGCAGCGACGCTGCGCGGCGCGCAGGCGGTGGTCCGGTGAGGGGGCTCGCCGCGCCGCTGATCAAGCTGGCGATCTTCACGCTCGTCACGGTGCTGTCGGTCGCGCTCCTGCTGACCGCGATCCAGAACACCTATTTCGGCAGCACCGAGGACTACAAGGCGCGCTTCACCGACGCATCCGGTCTCATCGCCGGCAGCGACGTCCGCATCGCCGGCGTCCGGGTCGGTCAGGTCTCCGAGGTCCAGCTGGTCGACCGCAACGTCGCCGAGGTGACGTTCTCGGTCGACCAGAGCCGGAGGCTCCCGGTCGGTTCGATCTTCTCGATCAAGTACCAGAACCTCGTGGGCCAGCGGTACCTCGAGGTCGCCCGCGGCAACGGCCCGATGAACGCGATGCTCCAGCCGGGCGCGACGATCCCGGTGAACCAGACGCGGCCGCCGCTGAACCTCACGGTGGTGTTCAACGGCTTCAAGCCGCTGTTCCAGGCGCTGAGCCCGAACGACATCAACCAGCTGTCGTTCGAGATCATCCAGGTGCTCCAGGGCGAGGGCGGCACGGTGAACTCGCTGCTCGCCCGCACGGCGTCGCTGACCGCGACGATCGCCGACCGTGACGCCGTCATCGGGTCGCTGATCAACAACCTGAACCTGGTGCTCGACACGGTCAACGCCCGCGACGAGCGCCTCTCCGGTCTCATCGTCTCGCTGCAGCAGCTCGTCAGCGGCCTCGCCGCCGACCGGGTGCGGATCGGCGAGACCCTGCAGCCGATCGCGGACCTCACGACGGCCACGGCCGGGCTCCTCGAGGAGGCGCGCCCGCCGCTGCGCGACGACATCGTCCAGCTGGGCCGGCTGTCGGACAACCTGAACCGCAACCGGGGCCTCGTGGAGAACTTCCTGGTCAAGACCCCGCAGAAGGCCAACAACTTCGGCCGTGCGGGCAGCTACGGCTCCTGGTTCAACTTCTATCTCTGCGCGGTCGGCGGGAACGTCAGCTTCGACCCGCTGCCCCTGCCGCCCATCGACCTCGGGTCCATCATCCAACTCCCGGATACGGCGAACCGATGCCAAGGATGAAGCCGTTCCGCAAGCGGAACCCCCTCCCCATCGGCGCGGCCAGCCTGGTGATCCTGCTGCTGCTCACCGCCGCGTCCCTGAACATCAGGGACCTGCCCCTCATCGGGCAGGGCCCCACGTACACGGCCCGCTTCAGCGAGTCGGCCGGTGTGCAGCCCGACGACGACGTCCGCATCGCGGGCATCCGCATCGGGACGGTCACCGACCTGACGCTCGAGGGCAGCGACGTCGTCGTCTCGTTCAAGGCGCCGGACGCCTGGATCGGCAACCGGACCTCCGCCTCGATCGAGATCAAGACGGTGCTCGGGCAGAAGTACATCGCGCTCGAGCCCGCCGGTGATCAGCCGCTGGACCCCGACCAGGGGATCCCGCGCAACCGCACCCGGGCGCCGTTCGACGTCATCCAGGCGTTCTCCCAGCTCTCGACCACGGTCGAGGACCTCGACACGAATCAGCTCGCCCAGAGCCTCGGTGTCCTGTCCGAGACACTCGACGGCGCGGCCGGCCCCGTGCGCGGTGCGCTCGACGGCCTCAGCCGCCTGTCGCGCACGATCTCCTCGCGCGACCAGGAGCTCAGCCGGCTGTTGGCGAACACCCGGACCACCACCCAGGTGCTCGCCGACCGCGACGGCGAGATCGAGCGGCTGATCAACGACGGCAACCTGCTGCTCTCCGAGCTGCGCGCCCGCAAGGCCGCGATCGACAACCTGCTCAACGGGACGATCGCGCTGGCGGAGCAGCTCCGCGGCCTGGTCGCCGACAACGAGGCGACGCTGCGGCCGACCCTCGAGTCGCTCGACGGCGTGCTGCGGACGCTGGAGGAGAACTCCGCGAACCTGGAGAACGGGCTGCGCCTGCTGGCGCCGTTCGTGCGGGTGTTCGCCAACGTCGTCGGCAACGGTCGCTGGTTCGACGCCTACATCTGCAACCTCGACCCGCCGCTGGACCAGAACTGCGACCCGGGCTCGACGATCGATCCGGGGAGCCTGGCCGGGCTGATCAACCCGCAGCTGCTCGCCCAGATCCTGCAGAACGCGCTGGCCGTGCTCGGGCTGCCCGCCATCCCGACGCTGGAGGACCTGCCCCAGGTCATCGCCGGCCTGAACCCGGCCCAGATGACCCAGCTCCAGCAGCTGCTCGGCAGTCCGGACACCCCGGGTGCCCTGACCCCCCAGCAGCTGCAGATCCTCTTCCCGAACGGAGTGCCGAACGTGGCTGCGCTGACCGAGGCGCTGACGCAGGGAGCGGGCGGCGGGCTCCTGCCCGGCGCCGGTGCGGCACCCGCCGGTGGCGCGGCACCCGCCGGTGGCGCAGCACCCGCCGGCGGCGGCGAAGGCGGTGGCAACTGATGTCGACCCGTCTCGTCACGTTCTTCGAGAGCGCGGCCCGGACGCTGTCGGTCGCGCTGGTCCTGGCGCTCCTCGCGACCGCGGGCCTCTGGTACGCGCTGCAGCGCGGCAGCCAGCGCACCGTCACCGCGTACTTCGACAACACCGTCGGTCTCTACGTCGACAACGAGGTGACGATCCAGGGCATCCCCGTGGGGAAGGTCGACGACATCATCCCGCAGGGCGACATCGTCCGCGTGGTGCTCAAGGTCGACAACGACGCCCCGGTCCGGGCCGACGCCCAGGCCGTCATCGTCGCCCCGACCCTCGTCAGCGACCGGTACGTCCAGCTCGGCCCGACCTACCAGAACGGGCCGCAGCTCGCGGACGGCGCCGTGATCCCGGTCGAGCGCACCGGCACGCCGGTCGAGCTCGACCGCGTCTACCAGAGCCTCGACCAGATCGCCCGGTCGCTCGGACCGAACGGTGCGAACCAGGCCGGCGCGCTCAACGAGCTCCTGCGCTCCTCGGCCGGTGCCCTCGGCGGCAACGGCGAGCTGCTCAAGAGCACCATCGCCGAGCTCGGCGGCGCGGTCGGCACGCTCGCCGACAACCGCGACAACCTGTTCGCGACGGTCGACAACCTCGGCCAGTTCACGAACATGCTCGCCCGCAACGACGGCGCGGTCCGCGACCTCAACAACCAGCTCGCCGACATCTCCGGCTTCCTGGCCTCGGAGCGCGGCAACCTGTCGACGGTGCTCCGGACGCTCCCGCCGGCGCTCGACGACGTCGCCCGGTTCATCCGGGACAACCGCGACATCCTGCGCACCGACGTCGGCCGGCTCGCGAACATCACCGACATCCTCGTGCGCCAGCGCCGGGCGATCACCGAGTTCACGAACGTCGCGCCGCTGGCGCTCGGGAACCTGACGAACTCGTACAACGCCCGTTCCGGGACGCTCGACGTGCGGCCGGTGCTCGCGCCGGAGCTGCTGGGTGCGGGTCTCGACCCGCGGGCTCTGATCTGCAGCCTGCTCGTGAACCAGCCGGGCCTGCCCAACGCCCTGGCCGGGCCCATCGACCCGCTCCTCACGGACGTCGCCCGCGCGTCGGTCGTCTGCGGCGCGCTCCTCGGCGGGACCAACGCGCAGGGTCAGGTCGTCAACCAGTCGCCCCTGGGCCTGTCCCTCGCCCCGATCCAGGACCTCTTGAAGATTCTCAACCAGCAGCCCTCCCTCGACGCCCTGGTGCCGATCACGGCGCTCGCCGGCGGCGCGGCCCCGGGCGCGGGCGGGGGAGCCGGCGGCGCGACCACCGGCGAGGGCGGCGGTGACGGGGCCGGTGACGCGGCTCCGACCCAGCCGGGCAGCGGCATCCTCGGATTCGAGACGGTCGGAGGTGACCGATGACCGCCCGGAACGGCTCGCCGTCGGCGGGTCGCCGCACGCGGCTGGCGACGCTGCTCGCCGTGGCGGTGTTCGCCCTGTCGGGCTGCGGCCTCCAGGCGATCCAGGACGTCCCGCTGCCCGGTGGCGCGGCCCTCGGGCCGAACCCGTACACCGTGACGGCGCAGTTCACCAACGTCGTCGACCTCGTGCCCAACAACAGCGTGCGCGTCAACGACGTGCCGGTGGGGGTCGTGCGCGAGGTGTCGCTGGCTCCCGACGGCTGGACGGCGCAGGTCGTCGTCGAGGTCAACGGCGCGGTCGCCCTCCCGGCGAACGCGACCGCACGCCTGCGTCAGACCAGCCTCCTCGGCGAGAAGTTCGTCGAGCTGCTGCCCTCCCCGATCGCGGCGCCGCAGGGCCGTCTCCTGAACGGCGCGACGATCCCCGTGGACCAGACCGACGTCGGCGCGCAGGTCGAGGAGGTCCTCGGCGCGCTGTCGCTGCTGCTCAACGGCGGCGGTGTCGAGAAGATCCAGACCATCGCGCGTGAGGTCAACGCGGCGACGTCGGGCAACGAGGCGCAGCTGCGCTCGCTGCTCTCCAACCTCGACACGCTCGTCGGCACCCTCGACCGGCAGAAGGCCGACATCGTGCGGGCCATCGACTCGCTCGACCGGCTCACCCGGACGCTCGTCGACCAGCGCGCCCGGATCGCCAACGTCATCGACAACCTCGGCCCCGGGCTCGACGTGCTCAACCAGCAGCGCGGGCTCCTGGTGGAGACCCTGCAGTCGCTGAAGCGGCTCTCGGACGTCGGCACCGACGTCATCCGGCGCAGCCAGGCCAACACGGTGGCCGACCTCCGGGCACTGCAGCCGATCCTCGGGAATCTCGTCGAGGCCGGCGACGCGCTGCCGGGGTCGCTGCAGATCCTGCTGACGATCCCGTTCGCGGACAACTCGCTCAACGTCATCAAGGGCGACTTCGCGAACATCGACGTCAGCCTCCAGATCAACCTGCAGAGCCTCCTGACGACGCTGCTGAACACCAACCAGGTGCCGGGTGTCGACGCCATCTTCAAGCTGCTGCAGCAGCCCGGCACGACACCGCAGGCGGGCGACGCGGCCGCCGGCGCCGGTCAGCGCGGCTCCCAGAACACGCCCGGGCTGGTTCCCCAGTTGCCTGGCCTCGGCGGAGGGAACTGACGATGATCGGGACGAAGACGCTGCGGCTCGTCGCGCTGTTCGCGGTCATCTCGATCGTGGGCATCGCCTACGTCGGCCTGCGATACGTCGGCGCCGACGCCCTCATCGGCCTGGGGCCCTACACGGCGAAGGTCGAGCTCGCCGACTCCGGCGGGATCTTCCCGGACGCCTCCGTGAGCTACCGCGGCGTCGAGATCGGCAAGGTCGGCGACATGCGGGTCACCCCGCAGGGCCTCGAGGTCGACCTCGAGATCGAGAACGACGCGCCCGACATCCCGGCGTCGGCGATCGCCGTCATCGCGAACCGGTCGGCCGTCGGCGAGCAGTACGTCGACCTGAGGCCGCCGAACAACAACGGGCCCTACCTCGACGAGGGATCGGTCATCCCGATCGAGAACACCCGGACGCCGGTGCCGGTCGACCAGCTGCTCGCCGACGTCAACGCGCTCGCGACCTCGGTGCCGCTACCCGAGCTCCGGACGACCGTCGACGAGCTCTACAACGCGTTCGACCGCGCCGGCCCGGACCTCCAGCGGCTGCTGGACGGCACGAACGCCCTGGTGCCCGCCGCCATCGCGAACCTGCCGACGTTCCGCCAGCTGCTGCGCGACGGCCGGATCGTGCTCAACACCCAGGCCTCGCTCGGCCCGCAGATCATCTCGTTCAGCCGCGATCTGCAGCTGTTCACCGCGCAGCTCAAGGCCGACGACCCGAACCTGCGGCGACTCGTGCAGTCCGCGCCGCCGGCCGCCCAGCAGATCGAGGGCCTGATCCGCGACGTCGGGCCGGACCTGAGCCGGGTGATCGCCAACCTCTTGACGATCACCCGCATCCTCGAGCCCCGGCAGTCCGCGATCGAGCAGGTCCTCGTCACCTACCCGGCGCTCTCCGCGGCGGCCCCGTCGGTGCTCAAGGACGCGGAGGACCCGGGCCCCGACGGCCGAGTGCACTTCGGTCTCGTGCTCAACGTCGCCGACCCCCCGTACTGCCGGGAGGGCTACCTCCAGCCCGACGCCGGGTGGCGGCCGGCGACGGCCAAGGACTTCATCCCCATGGACACCAGCGTCCGCTGCAACGAGGCGCCGCCGGTCAACGTCCGCGGGGCCCAGAACCTGCCTGCGCCGTACGACTCGGAGAACTCCCGGGGACCCGCCGAAGCCGGTGGAACCGGTCTCTCGCAGAATGACCAGCAGGACACGGCCGCGCTGGCCTCTCTGCCGGCGAGCGGTGTCCTCGAGGGCAGCACGCGCGGCGCGCCCCCGGTGATCATCCCGGGGCTCGGCACCGACTGACCCCGAGAGCACGACCCCGCCGGGCGCTCCCCCGACAGCCCGGCGGACGACCTGAGGAGCTGAGCGCCACGTCCCCGACGACGGCCCAGAAGGCCCCCGAGAGCGACGCACCCACGAAGAAGGCGGCGACCCCCGAACAGCGCCGCCGGCGGCTGGTGACCGTGCTCGCCGTCCTGACGGTCCTGGCGCTCGCCGCCGCGGTCGCCGGCGGCGTCTACTGGTGGACCGGGACGCAGAGCGACAACGCGACCTCCGCCGCCCTGCGCGACGAGGCGACCGACGCCGCCGAGCAGATCGTCGTCAACATCAACACGGTGCGGCCGTCGACCCTGGACGCGGACCTCGAGGCCGCCCAGTCGTCGCTGACGGAACCGATGCTCGGCGAGTACCAGCGGGTGCGGCAGCAGTTCGCCGAGAACCTGCGCCAGTCGCAGGCCGAGGTCATCGCGACCCCGGTCTCGTCGGCCCTGACCGCGTTCGACCCCGCCCACGAGCCGCCCACGGCCTCGGCGATCGTCGCGATCGACGTCAACGCCCGCAGCGCCACCGCGCAGCCCCAGTCCAAGCAGCAGCTGTTCCTCGTCGAGATGATCCGCACGCCGGACGGCTGGAAGGCCGCCAAGGCGACGCCCTCGACCGGACAGCAGTAGCCGCGGCCGACCAGAAAGGGGGGAGTGACCATGCCACCCCGCTCCCGCACCAAGCCCGGCTCCACGAACCGCCGCCCGAAGGTCGCCGGCCTCCGCCAGCACGCCCACGCGGGCGCCGGCGCCCCGCCGGTCGACGACGTCAACGATGTCGACACGCCCGAGGTCTCCGACCGTCTCGACGCCCCGGCCGACGCCCCGCTCGAGGCTCCGGCGGAGGCGGCCCCGGCCGAGACGACCCCCGGGACGTCGACGCACCGGACGACGGACGACGACGCCGAGCCCGACGCGGCCGTCGCCCGGGCCGAGACGACGGCGCTGCCGACGCCGGCCGGGACGGAGGCCGACTCCACGGCCGAGGCCGCGGCAGAGGCCGGCGCGGTCACGGAGACCGAGGCCGACGGGACGCCCGCGGAGACCGCCGAGGACGCGGGGACGGCCACGGACGACGAGGTCGCCGACGACGCTCGGCCCACCGTCGCCACGGCCGTCACGGCGCCGCGCACCAACCGCGCCCGCCGCGGCACGCGGATGACCCCGCGCGCCGTGCCGGCGGAGGAGGCGCAGACCGCGAAGGCCACGCGGGTCCGCACCGCGCCGGCGCAGGCCCGGCCGCAGCGGTTCGTGCGCCAGCGCGAGGCCCTGGGTCGTTTCGCCGGCTCGCGCGCCCTGCCGATCACGCTCGTCGTGGCGATCGTGGTCTGCCTCGTCCTCGGCGGTCTCGCCTTCTGGAAGGGCCGCGAGGCGTGGACGACGGGGCCGGTGAGCAACCAGGCCGTCATCGACGTCGGCGGCACCGCCGAGCTCGTCGGGCAGAGCCGCGAGGCGATCGAGAAGATCTTCTCGTACGACTTCTCCCGCCTCGACGACTCGGCCGACGCCGCGCGCACGATGTCGACCGGACAGTTCGCCGACCGCTACATGTCGGTGTTCGACCAGACCATCCGGCAGCCGGCTCAGCAGCAGCAGCTGCGGCAGACGGCGACGGTCGTCAACATCGGCGTGACGACGCTGGACGGCGACCGGGCGACGCTCATGGCGCTCACCCAGTTCTCCGCTCAGCGCACCACGACCGGCCAGTCGACGAATGCTCCGGGGCTGCTGCGCCTCGACATGGAGCGCGTCGACGGGCGCTGGAAGCTCGCCGAGCTCACGCCCCTGACGGCCAACCGCTAGATCCGTTCGACGACGCGCCGGGTGGGCCACGACCTGATCGTGGCCCACCCGGTTTCGTCGGTCGAGCTCCGCTCCGCTTCGTCTCCCGGCGTTCGTATGTGCGCTGACCTGCACCGCACCCGTTGTGCTGGCCGGGCGACACCCAGCGCGCCCCACTTGACTCCGAGGGCACGGGCGGTCACTCTGTTCGCAGCGCGGCGCCCCTGCGTCAGACCCCGGAGGTCGATCCCGCTTCGTGCGGACGCTCCTCCTCCGGCGTGTCACGAGGGGGGCCCGTTCGACAGGTGCCATCATGCATGGCTAGACTGTCGGATCGCGCTGCCCTACGTCTGTTTCGCTCACCCGTGTGCCGACGCTCGGGCCGCGTCCACGCCGACCGGGGCGCTGCGCTGCCCTCCGGACGGTGAAGCTACTGACAGCGTTCAGACAGCGTTGTTCCGGAAGGACGCATCTTGGCAGTTACCCGCGCCACCAAGGTCTCGAACCACCACGCGTCGTTCCCCGGGGCGCCCACCCGGGTTTCCTTCGCCAAGCTGGACCAGCCCCTCGAGGTTCCCGACCTGCTCTCGCTCCAGACCCAGTCCTTCGAGTGGCTGGTCGGTAGCGAGGAGTGGTTCGAGCGTCGCGTGGAGGCGGGTGAGGATCTCCCCGTCGGTGGCCTGGAGGAGGTCCTCTCCGAGATCTCCCCTATCGAGGACTTCTCCGGCTCGATGAGCCTGTCCTTCTCCGACCCGCGCTTCGACGAGGTCAAGGCCTCCGTCGAGGAGTGCAAGGACAAGGACATGACGTACTCGGCGCCGCTGTTCGTCACGGCCGAGTTCACCAACAACACCACCGGTGAGATCAAGAGCCAGACGGTCTTCATGGGCGACTTCCCCGTGATGACCGACAAGGGCACCTTCATCATCAACGGCACCGAGCGCGTCGTCGTGTCGCAGCTCGTCCGTTCGCCGGGTGTGTACTTCGACCGCACGGTCGACAAGACGACCGACAAGGACGTCTTCAGCGTCAAGATCATCCCCAGCCGCGGTGCGTGGCTGGAGTTCGACGTCGACAAGCGCGACACCGTCGGCGTGCGCATCGACCGCAAGCGCCGCCAGCCGGTCACCGTGCTGCTGAAGGCCCTCGGCTGGACCACCGAGCAGATCCAGGAGAAGTTCCACTTCTCCGAGACGCTGCTGGCCACCCTGGAGAAGGACTCCACCGCCGGGCAGGACGAGGCCCTGCTCGACATCTACCGCAAGCTGCGTCCGGGCGAGCCGCCGACGCGCGAGAGCGCCCAGACGCTCCTGGAGAACCTCTTCTTCAAGGACAAGCGCTACGACCTGGCGAAGGTCGGGCGCTACAAGGTCAACAAGAAGCTGGGGTCGGACGTCGAGCCGTCCACCGGCACGCTGACCGAGGACGACATCATCAACACGATCTCCTACCTCGTGCGCCTGCACGCGGGGGAGACCGAGGTCGAGGCTCCCGACGGCTCCGGCGAGATCCCGGTCGAGACCGACGACATCGACCACTTCGGCAACCGCCGCCTGCGCACCGTCGGCGAGCTCATCCAGAACCAGATCCGGGTGGGTCTCTCCCGCATGGAGCGCGTCGTGCGCGAGCGCATGACGACGCAGGACGTCGAGGCGATCACGCCGCAGACCCTGATCAACATCCGGCCCGTCGTGGCCGCGATCAAGGAGTTCTTCGGCACCTCGCAGCTCTCGCAGTTCATGGACCAGACCAACCCGCTCGCGGGCCTGACCCACAAGCGCCGGCTCTCGGCGCTCGGTCCGGGCGGTCTGTCGCGTGAGCGCGCGGGCATGGAGGTCCGCGACGTCCACCCGTCGCACTACGGCCGCATGTGCCCGATCGAGACGCCGGAAGGCCCGAACATCGGCCTCATCGGCTCGCTGTCGAGCTTCGCGCGGGTCAACCCGTTCGGCTTCATCGAGACGCCGTACCGCAAGGTCGTCGAGGGTGTCGTCACCGACCAGATCGACTACCTGACCGCCGACGAGGAGGACCGCTTCGTCGTCGCGCAGGCCAACGCCCCGCTCGACGACGACGGCCACTTCACCGAGGACCGCGTCCTGGTCCGCCGCAAGGGCGGCGACGTCGACCTCATCGCGCCGGCGCGGGTCGACTACATGGACGTCTCGCCGCGCCAGATGGTGTCGGTCGCGACGGCCATGATCCCGTTCCTCGAGCACGACGACGCCAATCGCGCGCTCATGGGCGCCAACATGCAGCGCCAGTCGGTGCCGCTGCTGCGCTCCGAGTCGCCGCTGGTCGGCACGGGCATGGAGCTGCGGGCCGCCGTCGACGCCGGTGACGTCATCGCCACCGACCGCGGCGGCGTGGTCGAGGAGCTCTGCGCGGACTACATCACGATCATGGACGACGAGGGTCAGCGCACGACCCACCGTCTCCACAAGTTCACGCGGTCCAACCAGGGCACCTGCATCAACCAGAAGCCGATCGTCTCCGAGGGCGACCGCGTCGAGGCCCGCCAGGTCCTCGCCGACGGGCCGTGCACCGAGGACGGCGAGATGGCCCTCGGGAAGAACCTGCTCGTGGCGATCATGCCGTGGGAGGGCCACAACTACGAGGACGCGATCATCCTGTCGCAGCGCCTCGTGCAGGACGACGTCCTGACCTCGATCCACATCGAGGAGCACGAGATCGACGCCCGCGACACCAAGCTGGGCGCCGAGGAGATCACCCGGGACATCCCGAACGTCTCCGAGGAGGTCCTGGCCGACCTCGACGAGCGCGGCATCATCCGCATCGGCGCCGAGGTCGCGGACGGCGACATCCTCGTCGGCAAGGTGACGCCGAAGGGCGAGACCGAGCTGACGCCGGAGGAGCGCCTGCTGCGCGCCATCTTCGGTGAGAAGGCGCGCGAGGTGCGCGACACCTCGCTGAAGGTCCCGCACGGCGAGACCGGCAAGGTCATCGGCATCCGGGTGTTCTCCCGCGACGACGACGACGAGCTGCCGCCCGGGGTCAACGAGCTGGTCCGCGTCTACGTGGCCCAGAAGCGCAAGATCTCCGAGGGCGACAAGCTCGCCGGCCGCCACGGCAACAAGGGCGTCATCGGCAAGATCCTGCCGGTCGAGGACATGCCGTTCCTCGCCGACGGGACGCCGGTCGACATCGTCCTCAACACCCACGGTGTGCCGCGACGGATGAACATCGGCCAGGTGCTCGAGACCCACCTCGGGTGGATCGCGAAGAGCGGCTGGGAGGTCGACCCGGACAACACGGCCGAGTGGGCCACCACCATGCCCGACGACATGCGCCGGGTGGAGCCCGACACGAACACCGCGACGCCGGTGTTCGACGGTGCCCGCCAGGCGGAGATCTCGGGTCTGCTCGGGTCGACGCTGCCCAACCGCGACGGCGTGCGACTGGTCGGCGAGGACGGCAAGGCGCAGATCTTCGACGGACGTACCGGCGAGCCCTACCCGCACCAGATCGCGGTGGGCTACATGTACATCCTCAAGCTGCTGCACCTGGTGGACGACAAGATCCACGCCCGCTCCACGGGCCCGTACTCGATGATCACCCAGCAGCCGCTGGGCGGGAAGGCGCAGTTCGGCGGTCAGCGCTTCGGCGAGATGGAGTGCTGGGCCATGCAGGCCTACGGCGCGGCCTACACGCTGCAGGAGCTGCTGACCATCAAGTCCGACGACGTGCTCGGCCGCGTGAAGGTCTACGAGGCCATCGTCAAGGGCGAGAACATCCCCGAGCCGGGCATCCCCGAGTCGTTCAAGGTGCTGCTCAAGGAGCTCCAGTCGCTGTGCCTCAACGTGGAGGTGCTGTCGAGCGACGGCGCCGCCATCGAGATGCGCGACGGCGACGACGAGGACCTCGAGCGCGCGGCCGCGAACCTCGGCATCAACCTCTCCCGCAACGAGTCGCCGTCCGTCGACGACGTCGTGAACTAACACCTCGCCGGCCCCTCGGCCCAGGGCAACCCGGGCCGGGGGGTCGTTGGGGGGCAGAGCCCCCCAACTGTGAGGACCTTCGATACACCGCTCACCCATCCAGGGGAGAACCTTTGCTCGACGTCAACTTCTTCGACGAGCTGCGGATCGGTCTGGCCACCGCCGACGACATCCGCCAGTGGTCCTTCGGCGAGGTCAAGAAGCCCGAGACCATCAACTACCGCACGCTCAAGCCCGAGAAGGACGGCCTCTTCTGCGAGAAGATCTTCGGCCCCACTCGGGACTGGGAGTGCTACTGCGGTAAGTACAAGCGCGTCCGCTTCAAGGGCATCATCTGCGAGCGCTGCGGCGTCGAGGTGACCCGGGCCAAGGTGCGCCGCGAGCGCATGGGCCACATCGAGCTGGCCGCGCCCGTCACGCACATCTGGTACTTCAAGGGCGTCCCGTCGCGTCTCGGCTACCTGCTGGACCTGGCGCCCAAGGACCTCGAGAAGATCATCTACTTCGCTGCCTACGTGATCACCGAGGTGAACACCGAGCAGCGGCACAACGACCAGTCGACGCTGGAGAACGAGATCTCGGGGGAGCGCAAGCGCCTCGAGACCCAGCGCGACAACGACCTCGAGGCCCGCGCGCAGAAGCTCGAGAGCGACATCGCCGAGCTCGAGGCCGAGGGCGCGAAGTCCGACGTGCGCCGCAAGGTCAAGGAGGGCGGCGAGCGCGAGATGCGCCAGCTGCGCGACCGTGCGCAGCGGGAGATCGACCGCCTCGACGAGGTCTGGACCACGTTCACCAAGCTCGACCGTGGCCAGCTGATCTCCGACGAGACGCTCTACCGCGAGCTCTACGACCGCTACGCGGACTACTTCACCGGTGCCATGGGTGCCGAGGCGATCCAGAAGCTCCTGGAGACCTTCGACATCGACGCCGAGGCCGACAACCTCCGCGAGACCATCCGCAGCGGCAAGGGCCAGCGCAAGCTGCGCGCTCTCAAGCGGCTCAAGGTCGTCGCGGCCTTCCAGGCCACCGGCAACCGGCCCACCGGCATGGTGCTCGACTGCGTCCCGGTCATCCCGCCGGACCTGCGCCCGATGGTGCAGCTCGACGGTGGCCGCTTCGCGACGTCGGACCTCAACGACCTGTACCGCCGGGTCATCAACCGCAACAACCGCCTCAAGCGACTGATCGACCTGGGCGCGCCCGAGATCATCGTCAACAACGAGAAGCGGATGCTGCAGGAGGCCGTCGACGCGCTGTTCGACAACGGCCGCCGCGGCCGGCCGGTGACCGGGCCGGGCAACCGCCCGCTCAAGTCGCTGTCCGACCTGCTCAAGGGCAAGCAGGGCCGGTTCCGCCAGAACCTGCTCGGCAAGCGCGTCGACTACTCGGGCCGTTCGGTCATCGTGGTCGGCCCGCAGCTCAAGCTGCACCAGTGCGGCCTGCCCAAGCAGATGGCGCTCGAGCTGTTCAAGCCGTTCGTCATGAAGCGGCTGGTCGACCTCAACCACGCCCAGAACATCAAGTCCGCGAAGCGGATGGTCGAGCGTCAGCGCGGCCAGGTGTGGGACGTGCTCGAGGAGGTCATCAACGAGCACCCGGTCATGCTGAACCGGGCGCCCACGCTGCACCGCCTCGGCATCCAGGCCTTCGAGCCGCAGCTGGTCGAGGGCAAGGCGATCCAGCTGCACCCGCTCGTCTGCGAGGCGTTCAACGCCGACTTCGACGGCGACCAGATGGCAGTCCACCTGCCGCTGTCCGCCGAGGCGCAGGCCGAGGCCCGCATCCTCATGCTGTCGGCGAACAACATCCTGTCGCCGGCGTCGGGCAAGCCGCTGGCGATGCCCCGCCTCGACATGGTGACCGGCCTGTACTACCTGACCCAGCGGCGCGAGGGCGCCGACGGCGAGGGCCAGGCCTTCTCGTCGCCCGCCGAGGCGATCATGGCCTACGACCTGGGGACGCTCGACCTCCAGGCGCCGGTCAAGATCCGCGTCGACGGCACCGTCGTGCCCGGCCCGGGGATGACCAACGGGGAGTACGAGCCCGGCAAGCCGTGGCTCGCCGACACCACGCTGGGCCGGGTGCTCTTCAACGAGCTGCTGCCGGAGGACTACCCCTTCGTCAACGACCAGCTCCCGAAGAAGCGCCAGGCCGCGATCATCAACGACTTGGCCGAGCGGTACTCGATGACCGAGGTCGCGATGACCCTGGACCGGCTCAAGGACGCCGGCTTCCACTGGGCCACGCGCTCGGGCGTCACCATCGCGATCGACGACGTCGTCGTGCCCCCGCGCAAGCAGGAGATCCTCGACGAGTACGAGGGCCGCGCGGAGCAGGTCAACAAGCGCTACCAGCGCGGCGCGCTCTCCTACCAGGAGCGCAACGACGAGATGGTGCGCATCTGGGGCCAGGCCACCGAGGAGGTGGCCAAGGCGATGGAGGACAACTTCCCCGCCGACAACTCCATCTCCAAGATCGTGGCGTCCGGCGCGGCCGGCAACATGACCCAGGTGCGCCAGCTCGCGGGCATGAAGGGCCTGGTCGCGAACCCCAAGGGTGAGTTCATCCCGCGGCCGATCAAGTCCAACTTCCGCGAGGGCTTCTCGGTGGTCGAGTACTTCATCTCGACCCACGGCACGCGCAAGGGCCTCGCCGACACCGCGCTGCGCACCGCCGATTCGGGCTACCTCACCCGGCGCCTGGTCGACGTCTCGCAGGACGTCATCGTCCGCGAGATCGACTGCGGCACCGAGCGCGGCATCCCGATGCCGATCGCCTCGGAGGACCTGTCCACCAACGGTGGCCTCGTCCGCGACGTGCACGTCGACACCAGCGTCTACACGCGGACGGCGGCCTCGGCCGTCACCGACGACGCCGGCAACGAGCTGCTCGGCCGCGGCGCCGACATCGGCCAGCAGGCGATCGACGCCCTCCTGGCCGCCGGCGTCGGCAAGGTGCGCGTCCGCAGCGTCCTGACCTGCGACTCGGCCCAGGGCGTCTGCGCGATGTGCTACGGCCGCTCGCTGGCGACCGGCAAGCTCGTCGACGTCGGCGAGGCGGTCGGCATCGTCGCCGCGCAGTCGATCGGTGAGCCCGGCACGCAGCTGACGATGCGCACCTTCCACACCGGTGGCGTCGCGGGTGAGGACATCACCACGGGTCTGCCGCGTGTCCAGGAGCTCTTCGAGGCCCGCGTCCCGAAGGGCAAGGCGCCCATCGCCGACGTGGACGGCCGCATCCAGCTCGAGGACGGCGACAAGTTCTGGAAGATCACCCTCATCCCGGACGACGGGAGCGAGGAGGTCGTCTACGACAAGCTGTCCAAGCGCCAGCGGCTCGCGACCCTCACGGTCGACGGGTCCGAGCGCCCGCTGCAGGACGGCGACCACGTCGGCGTCGGGCAGCAGCTGCTCGAGGGCACGGCCGACCCGCACGAGGTCCTGCGCGTGATGGGCCCGCGCGAGGTGCAGCTGCACCTCGTCGACCAGGTGCAGAAGGTGTACCGGTCGCAGGGCGTGTCCATCCACGACAAGCACATCGAGGTCATCGTCCGGCAGATGCTCCGCCGGGTGACGATCATCGACTCGGGCGCCACCGAGTTCCTGCCCGGTGGTGTCGTCGACCGCGCCGAGTTCGAGGCAGCCAACCGCAAGGTGGTCTCCGAGGGCGGCGACCCGGCGGCGGCCCGCCCCGTGCTCATGGGCATCACGAAGGCCTCCCTGGCCACCGAGTCGTGGCTGTCCGCCGCCTCCTTCCAGGAGACGACGCGCATCCTGACCAACGCGGCGATCGAGGGGAAGTCCGACAGCCTCGTGGGGCTGAAGGAGAACGTGATCATCGGCAAGCTGATCCCGGCCGGCACCGGCATCAACCGGTACCGGAACATCCAGGTCCAGCCGACCGAGGAGGCCCGCGCGGCGGCCTACGCCCTGCCCAGCTACGACGACGGGTACTACGCCCCGGACGTCTTCGGCTCGGGCACCGGCGCGGCCGTGCCGCTCGACGACTACGACTTCGGGCAGTTCCGCTGACCTCGTAGTCGCTGGTCGACCCCAGCACGACACCGGAGGGCGTCCCCGCACCGCGGGGGCGCCCTCCGTCGTGTGTGTGGGGGAGGGCGTCCGTCCACCCCGTTGCGAGCGAAGGGCACCTTCGGTCGGATAGAGGGGCGAGGGGCGCCCCTCGCCGGAATGACCGGTGTGCAGCAGGCGTTGTGCCACGTGTGAGGTGACGTCGGCGGGTGCGGCTTGCGGGTCGCGGCGCTGTCGGTATCCTCGCCACCAGTCCGGTCGGTGCGGTGCTGTCACCCGCGTCGGCATGGCCGCCCGCGAGGGGCCGGTCGAGGACGTCCGAGGGGCCGCGGCGCAGGACACCGACGGCGTCGCCGGGCCGCTCGAGGCGGCATCCGGACCCTGATCCGACCCGCTGCGAGCTGCTCTCGTGCCGGCGCGTACGCTGGGAGACAGTGCCCGACGTGGTCGGGTCGTTCCGCGTGCCGGTGGGTGTGCGGTGCGCCGGCTCCCTCCCCGGGAGCCCGCGGCGCCCCTCGCCCGGCCCGGCCGAGACGCCGGTTCCTCCGGGCGCGGACACACGAGCCCGATCAAGACAGCAGCAGAGGAACGGAAACAGCCGGTCGATGCCCACCATCCAGCAGTTGGTCCGACGGGGCCGCGAGGACAAGGTCGAGAAGACCAAGACCGCGGCGCTCAAGGGGAGCCCGCAGCGCCGCGGCGTCTGCACGCGCGTCTACACCACCACGCCGAAGAAGCCGAACTCCGCGCTGCGCAAGGTCGCGCGCGTCCGGCTCTCGAACGGCATCGAGGTCACGGCCTACATCCCCGGTGAGGGCCACAACCTGCAGGAGCACTCGATCGTGCTCGTGCGCGGCGGTCGTGTGAAGGACCTGCCGGGCGTTCGCTACAAGATCATTCGCGGTGCGCTGGACACGCAGGCGGTCAAGAACCGCAAGCAGGCCCGCAGCCGCTACGGGACGAAGAAGGACAAGAGCTGACATGCCGCGCAAGGGACCCGCTCCGAAGCGTCCGCTCGTCGCCGACCCGGTCTACGGGTCGCCGCTCGTGACGCAGCTGGTGAACAAGGTGCTCGTGGACGGCAAGCGCTCCCTCGCCGAGCGCATCGTCTACGGGGCGATGGAGGGCTGCCGGGAGCGCAACGGCGCCGACCCGGTCGTCACGCTCAAGCGTGCGCTCGACAACGTGAAGCCGGCCCTCGAGGTCCGCAGCCGCCGTGTCGGTGGCGCGACCTACCAGGTGCCGATCGAGGTCCGGGCCGGTCGCTCGACCACCCTCGGCCTGCGCTGGCTCATCACGTACTCCCGGGCGCGCCGGGAGAAGACCATGATCGAGCGGCTCACCAACGAGCTGCTCGACGCCTCGAACGGCCTGGGCGCCAGCGTCAAGCGCCGCGAGGACACGCACAAGATGGCGGAGTCGAACAAGGCGTTCGCGCACTACCGCTGGTGATCGGACGGGGCGCCCGGGTGCGAACCACCCGAGGCCCCACCGATCCGACGACACCCGCCGCGGGACCCGCGGCGACGAACCGACGGGAAGAGGAATCTCGTGGCACGCGACGTGCTGACCGACCTGGGCAAGGTCCGCAACATCGGGATCATGGCCCACATCGACGCGGGCAAGACCACCACGACCGAGCGCGTCCTGTTCTACACCGGCATCAACTACAAGCTCGGTGAGGTCCACGACGGCGCGGCCACGATGGACTGGATGGAGGAGGAGCAGAAGCGCGGCATCACGATCACGTCCGCCGCGACGACCTGCTTCTGGAAAGACCACCAGATCAACATCATCGACACGCCGGGTCACGTCGACTTCACGGTCGAGGTGGAGCGCTCCCTGCGCGTCCTGGACGGCGCGGTCGCCGTCTTCGACGGCAAGGAGGGCGTCGAGCCGCAGTCCGAGACGGTGTGGCGTCAGGCCGACACCTACAACGTCCCGCGCATCTGCTTCGTCAACAAGATGGACAAGCTCGGTGCGGACTTCTACTTCACCGTGCGGACCATCAAGGAGCGCCTCGGCGCCAAGCCGCTGGTCCTGCAGCTGCCGATGGGGTCGGAGTCGGACTTCTACGGCGTCATCGACCTGGTGCGCATGCGCGCGCTGACCTGGCGCGGCGAGGTGTCCAAGGGCGAGGACTACGCGATCGAGGAGATCCCGGCCGATCGCGCGGACGAGGTCGAGGAGTACCGCACCGCGCTGATCGAGTCGATCGCCGAGAACGACGAGGCGCTCATGGAGCGCTACTTCGCCGGCGAGGACCTCACGGTCGAGGAGATCGAGCACGGCATCCGCGCCGTGACGGTCACCGGCGACTACTACCCGGTGCTGTGCGGCTCGGCGTTCAAGAACAAGGGCGTCCAGCCCATGCTCGACGCCGTCATCGCCTACCTCCCGGCGCCGACCGACGTCCCCGCGGTCAACGGCACGCTGCTCGACGGCGAGACCCCGGTCCAGCGCCAGGCGAGCACCGACGAGCCGTTCTCCGCGCTCGCGTTCAAGATCGCCGCGCACCCGTTCTACGGGAAGCTGACCTACGTCCGCGTGTACTCGGGCAAGCTCGCCCAGGGCACGCAGATCATCAACTCGACCAAGGACCGGAAGGAGCGCATCGGCAAGCTGCTGCAGATGCACTCCAACAAGGAGAACCCGGTCGACGAGGCCCGCGCCGGCCACATCTACGCGGTGGTGGGCCTGAAGGACACGACCACGGGCGACACCCTCTGCGACCCGCAGAACCCGGTGATCCTCGAGTCGATGACCTTCCCGGAGCCGGTCATCTCCGTGGCGGTCGAGCCGAAGTCGAAGGCCGACCAGGAGAAGCTGTCGACCGCGATCCAGCGTCTCGCCGACGAGGACCCGACCTTCCGGGTCAACCTCGACGAGGAGACCGGCCAGACGATCATCTCGGGGATGGGCGAGCTCCACCTCGAGGTGCTGGTCAACCGGATGAAGTCGGACTTCAAGGTCGAGGCCAACATCGGCAAGCCGCAGGTGGCCTACCGCGAGACCATCCGCAAGACGGTCGACAAGTACGAGTACACGCACAAGAAGCAGACCGGTGGCTCGGGGCAGTTCGCCCGCGTCATCATCAAGCTCGAGCCGCTCGAGAAGACGGCCGACGGTCCGCTCTACGAGTTCGACAACAAGGTGACCGGTGGTCGCGTCCCGCGGGAGTACATCCCGTCCGTGGACGAGGGCGCCCAGGACGCGATGCAGTACGGCATCCTGGCCGGCTACCCGATCGTCGGGCTCAAGCTGACGCTGCTCGACGGCCAGTACCACGAGGTCGACTCGTCCGAGATGGCCTTCAAGGTGGCCGGGTCGATGGCGCTCAAGGAGGCGGCCCGCAAGGCCGACCCCGCGCTGCTCGAGCCGGTGATGGCGGTCGAGGTGAACACGCCCGAGGAGTACATGGGCGACGTCATCGGCGACCTCAACTCCCGCCGTGGCCAGATCCAGGCCATGGAGGAGCGGGCCGGCGGCCGCGTCGTGCGCGCGATCGTCCCGCTCTCGGAGATGTTCGGCTACGTCGGCGACCTGCGGTCGCGGACCCAGGGCCGGGCGAACTACTCCATGCAGTTCGAGTCCTACGCGGAGGTCCCGGCCAACGTGGCCAAGGAGATCATCGCGAAGGCGACCGGCGAGTGACACCGGTCCGCGACCCAGGTGAGAGCCCGGGTCGAGGCGGCATGAAGCGCAGCGGAACTGCCGCGCCGAAGGCCGACGACGGACCAGGTCACGGGCCGGCTCGGGGCTTTCGCTAGCCTCGTGTCGGCCCTCTCGGTCCTCCGAGACACGGCAGGACCCACACCGACGAGCACCATTCGTCCCGTCCCACCACCAGGGCCGGGTCGGAAGAACACAGTCCAGGAGGACGAGAGCAGTGGCGAAGGCCAAGTTCGAGCGGACCAAGCCGCACGTCAACATCGGCACCATCGGTCACATCGACCACGGGAAGACGACGCTGACCGCGGCGATCACCAAGGTGCTGCACGACAAGTACCCGGACCTCAACCAGGCCTCGGCGTTCGACATGATCGACAAGGCCCCCGAGGAGCGGCAGCGCGGCATCACGATCTCGATCGCGCACGTCGAGTACCAGACGGAGAAGCGCCACTACGCGCACGTCGACTGCCCCGGGCACGCCGACTACGTCAAGAACATGATCACCGGTGCCGCCCAGATGGACGGCGCCATCCTCGTGGTGGCCGCCACCGACGGCCCCATGCCGCAGACCCGTGAGCACGTGCTGCTCGCCCGCCAGGTCGGCGTGCCCTACATCGTGGTGGCGCTGAACAAGGCGGACATGGTCGACGACGAGGAGATCATGGAGCTCGTCGAGATGGAGGTCCGCGAGCTGCTGAGCTCGCAGGACTTCCCCGGCGACGACCTCCCCGTGGTCCGCGTCTCGGCGCTCAAGGCGCTCGAGGGCGACGCCGAGTGGGCCGACGCGATCGTGTCGCTGATGGACGCCGTCGACGACAGCATCCCGTCGCCGGAGCGCGACACCGACAAGCCGTTCCTCATGCCCGTCGAGGACGTCTTCACCATCACCGGTCGCGGCACGGTCGTCACCGGCCGCGTCGAGCGCGGCATCGTCAAGGTGAACGAGGAGGTGGAGATCATCGGCATCCGTGCGAAGTCGACGAAGACCACCACCACGGGCATCGAGATGTTCCGCAAGCTGCTCGACGAGGGTCGCGCCGGCGACAACGTCGGCCTGCTCCTGCGCGGCATCAAGCGCGAGGACGTCGAGCGCGGCATGGTCATCGGCAAGCCGGGTTCGATCACCCCGCACACCGAGTTCGAGGGCCAGGTCTACATCCTGGGCAAGGACGAGGGCGGGCGGCACACGCCGTTCTTCAACAACTACCGCCCGCAGTTCTACTTCCGGACGACCGACGTCACCGGCGTCGTGACGCTGCCGGAGGGCACCGAGATGGTCATGCCCGGTGACAACACCGAGATGTCCGTCCAGCTGATCCAGCCGATCGCCATGGAGGAGGGCCTCCAGTTCGCCATCCGTGAGGGTGGCCGGACGGTCGGCGCCGGTCAGGTCACGAAGATCAGCAAGTAGCAGGTCAGGGGCCCCGGTGCACGGGCGCGCGAGCGCCCGTGAGAGACTGGTTCCCTAGCTCGCACAGGGCGGTCGGCTCATGCGGTATCGAGTCGGCCGCCCTGTCGTGAGCGGGGGTCCGAGAACCACATCGTGGGCCCGGGCCGACGGCCACGCGCCGGAGGTCCACCGTGCCGCCCCTGTGAGGGGTGCGGGACGGACACACGTTGAACAGCGCGGGGTCCGCGGGGCCGCTGGCGTGCGAGAGCACGGGGCGGAGCCTGCCGACGGATTCGACACGCCCGACCGCGTGGACCGGAGACGGTCCTGCGGGGGCGGGGGTCCGTCCGGCACGAGCACCGGGGCGTCTCGAGAACCTGGCCAGCCACCGGGGGTGCACACCCTCGGCGGGACGAGAAGAGGAACGGCAAAGCCACCATGGCGGGACAGAAGATCCGCATCCGGCTCAAGGCCTACGACCACGAAGCGATCGACGCGTCGGCTCGGAAGATCGTCGAGACCGTGACGCGCACCGGCGCCTCCGTGGTCGGGCCCGTGCCGCTGCCCACCGAGAAGAACGTGTACTGCGTCATCCGCTCGCCGCACAAGTACAAGGACTCGCGCGAGCACTTCGAGATGCGCACGCACAAGCGACTGATCGACATCGTCGACCCCACGCCGAAGACGGTGGACGCGCTCATGCGCATCGACCTGCCGGCGAGCGTCGACGTGAACATCCAGTGAGGTCGGAGATGACTGCAGCACACTCCCCGGCCAAGCCGGAGCGGAAGATGAGCGGCGTCCTCGGCACCAAGGTCGGCATGACCCAGGTCTTCGACGAGGCGAACCGCATCGTCCCCGTGACCGTCGTCAAGGCCGGCCCCTGCGTCGTGACGCAGGTGCGGACGCCGTCGGTCGACGGCTACAACGCCGTCCAGATCGCCTACGGCGCGATCGACCCGCGCAAGGTGAACAAGCCCGAGACGGGCCACTTCTCCAAGGCCGGTGTCACCCCGCGGCGCCACCTCGCCGAGCTCCGCACGAGCGACGCGAGCGAGTACGAGGTCGGCCAGGAGGTCACCGCGGAGACGTTCTCCGCCGGCAACGTCGTGGACGTCTCGGGCACCAGCAAGGGCAAGGGCACCGCCGGTGTCATGAAGCGCCACGGCTTCGGCGGCCTCGGGGCCAGCCACGGCACGCAGCGCAAGCACCGCTCGCCCGGCTCCATCGGTGGCTGCGCCACCCCGGCGCGCGTCTTCAAGGGCACGCGCATGGCCGGCCGCATGGGCAACGTCAAGACCACCACCCAGAACCTGACCGTGCACGGCGTCGACGCCGACGCGGGCCTGCTGCTCATCCGCGGCGCCGTCCCCGGCCCGCGCGGCGGCCTGGTCCTCGTGACGACGGCCGCCAAGGTCGATCCCGCGAAGGGCGGTGCCCAGTGACCACCCCTGAGACCACCACCGCTCGCCGCAGCGGCTACACGGCCGGCGAGGCCCGCCGTCTCGCGCGCCGTGACGCGCACGCGCAGGCCGCCGGCGAGACCCGCACGGTGTCGGTGCACACGCCGACCGGCGGCACCGACGGCACCGCGGAGCTCCCCGGCGAGCTGTTCGACGCCCCGGCGAGCACCGCGCTCATGCACCAGGTCGTCACCGCGCAGCTCGCGGCGGCCCGTCAGGGCACGCACGACACCAAGACGCGCGGCGAGGTCCGCGGCGGCGGCAAGAAGCCGTACCGCCAGAAGGGCACCGGCCGCGCCCGCCAGGGCTCGGTGCGCGCGCCGCAGTTCGCCGGCGGCGGCACCGTCCACGGTCCGACGCCCCGCGACTACGACCAGCGGACCCCGAAGAAGATGAAGGCGGCGGCCCTGCGCGGCGCGCTGTCGGACCGCGCCCGCCACGAGCGCATCCACGTCTTCTCCGCGCTGGTCGACGGCGACGCCCCGTCCACCAAGGGCGCGCGCACCGCGCTCGAGGGCGTCGTGACGCCGAGCCGTGAGCACCGCCTGGTCCTCGCGGTCATCGCCCGCGACGACGAGGCCGGCCGCCGCAGCGTGGCCAACCTGCCGGCGGTCCACCAGATCACGCCGGACCAGCTGAACACCTACGACGTCCTGCGCGCCGACGACGTGGTCTTCACGACCGCGGCGCTCGAGGCGTTCGTGGCCGCCCGCACGGCGGGTGGACAGGAGGCCGAGAAGTGATCGCCGACCCGCGAGACGTGATCATCGCGCCGGTCATCTCCGAGAAGAGCTACGGGCTCCTCGAGGAGCGCCAGTACACGTTCCTGGTGCGCCCGGACGCGAACAAGACGCAGATCAAGATCGCCGTCCAGCAGATCTTCGACGTGCAGGTCGCCAGCGTGAACACGCTGAACCGCGAGGGCAAGCGCAAGCGCTCCCGCCGCGGCTTCGGCAAGCGCAAGGACACCAAGCGCGCGGTCGTGACGGTGACGCCCGAGAGCCGGACCATCGACGTGTTCGGCGCGCCCGGGGCAGGGAGCTGACCAATGGGAATCCGTAGGTACAAGCCGACGACCTCCGGGCGGCGCGGCGCGAGCGTCTCGGACTTCGCCGAGATCACGCGCGACCACCCGGAGAAGTCGCTGATCCGCCCGCTGCACAACAAGGGCGGCCGCAACGTCACCGGGCGCATCACCACCCGGCACCAGGGCGGCGGCCACAAGCGGGCCTACCGGCTGATCGACTTCCGCCGGAACGACAAGGACGGCGTGCCGGCCAAGGTCGCTCACATCGAGTACGACCCCAACCGCAGTGCCCGCATCGCCCTGCTGCACTACGCCGACGGCGAGAAGCGCTACATCATCGCGCCGGAGCGCCTGAACCAGGGCGACACGGTCGAGGCCGGCCCCAAGGCCGACATCAAGCCGGGCAACAACCTGCCGATGCGCAACATCCCCACCGGCACGGTGATCCACGCGATCGAGCTCCGCCCCGGCGGCGGCGCGAAGATCGCCCGCTCGGCCGGCGCCCGCGTCCAGCTGGTCGCCAAGGACGGGCCGTACGCCCAGCTGCGGATGCCCTCGGGCGAGATCCGCAACGTCGACGTCCGCTGCCGCGCCAGCATCGGCGAGGTCGGCAACGCCGAGCACTCGAACATCAACTGGGGCAAGGCGGGCCGCAACCGCTGGCGGGGCAAGCGCCCCACCGTCCGCGGTGTCGTCATGAACCCGGTCGACCACCCGCACGGCGGTGGCGAGGGCAAGACCTCGGGTGGACGCCACCCGGTCAACCCCGCCGGTACGCCCGAGGGCCGCACCCGAGGCCGGAAGGAGAGCGACCGCATGATCGTGCGTCGCCGCCGTACCGGCAAGGGCAAGAAGAAGCGCTGACGGAGCAGGAGGGAGCGAAGCGATGCCACGCAGTCTCAAGAAGGGCCCGTTCGTCGACGACCACCTGCTCAAGAAGGTGGACGCGCTCAACGAGGCCAACCGCAAGACCGTCATCCGGACCTGGTCCCGGCGGTCGACGATCATCCCGGACATGATCGGTCACACGCTGGCCGTCCACGACGGGCGCAAGCACGTCCCGGTGTTCGTCTCGGAGTCCATGGTCGGGCACAAGCTCGGCGAGTTCGCCCCGACCCGCACGTTCCGCGGGCACGTCAAGGAGGACCGCCGCTCCCGTCGTCGCTAGTCGACGACGCGGAGCGCGGGATCTCCCAATGGCCAGAACTAATGGGCCACGAGACAAGGAAGGTACGTCCCAGATGGCTGCACCAGCCGACACCGACACGGCCCCCCGCGGTGCCGTGGCGCGGGCGCGCTACGTGCGCATGTCGCCGATGAAGGTCCGCCGCGTGGTGGACCTCGTCCGCGGCATGCCGGTCGGCCAGGCCGCGTCGGTGCTCCAGTTCGCCCAGCAGAAGGCGGCCGGCCCGGTGGCCAAGGTCGTCGCGAGCGCGGTGGCCAACGCCGAGAACAACGTCGACCTGGACCCGAACAACCTGGTGATCTCGACGATCACCGTCGACGAGGGTCCGACCATGAAGCGGTTCCAGCCCCGCGCGCAGGGCCGGGCCTACCGCATCCGGAAGCGGACCAGCCACATCTACGTCGAGGTGACCGAGGTGGCCCCGGCGCAGGGCGGCCGTTCGCGCGCGAAGAGGAGTGGCCGCTGATGGGCCAGAAGATCAACCCGCACGGCTTCCGCCTCGGTATCACCACCGACTGGAAGTCGCGCTGGTACGCCGACAAGCAGTACGCGGACTACGTCGCCGAGGACGTCAAGATCCGTCGCATGCTCTCCAAGGGCATGGAGCGCGCCGGGATCTCCAAGGTCGAGATCGAGCGCACCCGCGACCGCGTCCGCGTCGACATCCACACCGCGCGCCCCGGCATCGTCATCGGCCGCCGCGGCGCCGAGGCCGACCGCCTGCGCGGCAACCTCGAGAAGCTGACCGGCAAGCAGGTCCAGCTGAACATCCTCGAGGTCAAGGGCGCCGAGGCGGACGCGCAGCTCGTCGCGCAGGGCGTGGCCGAGCAGCTGTCCAACCGCGTGTCGTTCCGCCGCGCGATGCGCAAGGCCATGCAGTCGGCCATGCGCTCGCCGGGCGTGAAGGGCATCCGGGTGCAGTGCTCCGGCCGGCTCGGTGGCGCCGAGATGTCGCGCTCGGAGTTCTACCGCGAGGGCCGCGTGCCCCTGCACACGCTCCGCGCCGAGATCGACTACGGCCTGTTCGAGGCACGGACCAACTTCGGCCGCATCGGCGTGAAGGTCTGGATCTACAAGGGCGACGTCGTCGGCGGGAAGCGCGAGTCGGAGCGCCAGGCCGCGCTCGACGCCGCGACCCGTGACCCCCGCGGCGGCCGTGGCGGCCGCGGTGGCGGCGGCGACCGTCCGCGCGGGCGCCGGTCGGGCTCGTCGGGCACGACCGGGACGAGCACCGAGGCCGGGCGCGCCGCAGCCGAGCAGGCCGCCGCGGGTGCCAGCACGGGCGGCGCGCCGGCCGGTGCCGCCCCCGAGGCGACCACGCAGACGGAGTCCTGACCCATGCTGATCCCCCGCAAGGTCAAGTACCGCAAGCAGCACCGTCCGGACCGGACGGGCGCCGCCAAGGGCGGCACCCAGATGTCCTTCGGTGACTACGGCATCCAGGCCCTGGAGCACGCCTACGTCACCAACCGGCAGATCGAGTCCGCCCGTATCGCCATCACGCGGCACATCCGTCGTGGCGGCAAGGTGTGGATCAACATCTTCCCGGACCGGCCGCTGACCAAGAAGCCGGCCGAGACCCGCATGGGTTCCGGCAAGGGCTCGCCCGAGAAGTGGGTGGCGAACGTGAAGCCGGGCCGGGTCATGTTCGAGATGAGCTACCCGAACGAGGCGACGGCCCGCGAGGCCCTGCGCCGCGCGCAGCACAAGCTGCCGATGCGCTGCCGCATCGTGAGCCGTGAGGAGACCTTCTGATGGCTGCCGGAACCCCCGCCAGCGAGCTGCGCGAGCTCCCCGCCGAGGACCTCGTCGCCCGCGCCCGCGAGGCCAAGGCCGAGCTGTTCAACCTGCGCTTCCAGATGGCGACCGGGCAGCTGGACAACAACCGTCGACTGCGGACCGTGCGTCACGACATCGCGCGCATCTACACGGTGATGCGCGAGCGCGAGCTCGGCCTGTCGGTCGCCCCCGATGAGGAGGGAGCGGCATGAGCGAGCCGCAGACCAGCTCGGGGGCGACGGCCCCGGAGCGTGACGAGCAGGAGCAGGTCCGCGCCGAGGTGAAGCAGGGCGAGAACGCCCAGCAGAGCCCGGCCGCGGCCCGCAACGACGACCGGGGCCTGCGCAAGGTGCGTGAGGGCCTGGTCGTCTCGGACAAGATGGCCAAGACCATCGTCGTCAGCCTCGAGGACCGGGTGAAGCACCCGCGCTACTCGAAGGTCATCCGGCGCACGAAGAAGGTCAAGGCGCACGACGAGAACAACACCGCCGGCCCCGGCGACCGCGTGCTCCTCATGGAGACCCGGCCGCTGTCGGCCACCAAGCGCTGGCGTCTCGTCGAAGTTCTCGAGAAGGCCAAGTGACAGTCGGGGGGGGGGGGGGGGGCGCCCCCCCCCCCCCCCCCCCCCCCCCCCCC
>NZ_JBBEGM010000006.1:0-377131 GCF_037400335.1 Actinomycetospora flava | reverse complement strand
CGTCGCCGGCGCGACACGCCGATGCCGAGTGGTCGGCGGGGTGCCGGGTGTTCCAGCGTGGCGGCCACGCTGACGTCAGACGTCAGGAAAGCCTCCACGATCTCGGCGGGTCGAGCTGGCGGGAAAACTGACGTTGAACGTCAGCGTGGCCGCCAGGCTGAGACACCCGGGCTGCGCCGAACCTCAGCGGGGGACGACGAGCACCAGGGCGTTGTCCGACGCCTGCTCGACGCGCAGACCGGCATCACGCAGGAGCGCCAGCACCCCGCCCGCGTCCTTCGGGCGCCGCCGCGACGAGGCGAGGAGCCGCGCCGCGTGGCCCTTGTGCGACTTGTTCGCGTGGCTCACCACGGTCCGCGAGCCGTCGGCCGCCTCGCTGTGCACGTCGAGGGTGACGGCGCCGCGCGCCGGGCCGAGCGCCATGTAGGGACCCGAGCGCAGGTCCACGACCAGGTCGTCCTGCTCGGCGAGCAGCGGCATCAGCTCCGGGCGCCACAGCGTCCGCAGGCTCCGACCATCGGTCGAGCTCCGCTGCGCTTCGTCTCCCGCCCGCCCCGGCAGCGCGCTGCCGCCCGACAGCCGGTACGCCGGGATCGGGTCGGTGCCCCCGACGAGCCCGAACAGCGCCGAGCACACGACCAGGCGCTGCCGTGCCGCCGTCGTGAGCGACGCGGCGTCGAGCGCGTCGTAGAGCACGCCGGTGTAGCGGCGCAGCGCGGGCGCCGTGCGGGACGTCCACAGCGCCGCGTTGCGGGCGATCTCGTCGTCCTGGCGATCGGAGATGTCCAGAGCCCGGCGAGACGCGGGCAGGTCGGCGGCGAGCGCCACGACCTCGTCGACCAGCACCTTGCGCGTCGGGTTCAGCGACGGGAACGACAGCGCGTCCAGGTCGAGCGGGCGCCCGCGGCCTCCGGGCGCCTTGGTCTCCGACGGGGGCAGGACGACGAGCACGCCCGGCACGGTAGTCGGCCACGATGGCCGGGTGAGCGAGCGCGGCACCGACGCCTGGCGCGACCATGTGCTCGCCTGGATCGCGACGGCCACCGGGCTCCACCCGGCCGGCGAGGTCGTCCAGCGCCACCGCGCCTGGTCGACGGTCCTGCGCGTCCCCACCGCCGACGGGCCCGTGTGGCTCAAGGAGCCCGCGCCCGGGATGGCGTCCGAGGTCGGGCTGCACGCGCTGCTCGCCCGCGTCGCGCCCGACGCCGTCGCGACCCCGCTCGCCGTCGACCTCGAGCACCACCGCCTCCTGCTGCCCGACACCGGCCCGAGCGTCCGCGACGACGGCGCCGACCCGTCCGCCGCGATGACCGCCGCCCTGGCCCGCTACGCGGACCTCCAGCGCCGGGTCGCACCCCACCTCGACGCGATGCGCGCCCTCGGGGTGCCCGACGCCTCCCCCGCCGCGCTCCCCGCGCGCTACGACGAGGCCCTCGCGGCGATCGGCGGTCACGGGGACAGGGCGCGGGTCCGGCGGTGGTCCGAGGAGCTCGACGGCACCGCCCCGAGCACCGTCGACCACCAGGACCTGCACGTCGGCAACGTCCTGCGTGACGGTCGCTTCGCCGACTGGGGCGACGCCGTGCTCGCCCACCCGTTCGCGAGCCTGCTCGTGGCGCTGGGCTCGCTGCGCCGGACCCTCCACGTCAGCGAGACCGACCCCGCGATCACCCGCCCCCGCGACGCCTACCTCGAGGTCTACAGCGATCTCGGGACCCGGGAGGAGCTCCGGGCCCGAGCCGAGACCGCCTGCCGCGCCGGCGTGATCGCCCGCGCCCTGACCTGGCAGCGAGGCGCCGCCGGCGACCCGCGCTTCGTGGACACACCCCGCGAGGTGCTGGATCTCGTCGGCGACCCCGACTGGTTGGCGGGCACCTGAACCCACGCCCCGAGAAGTGCTCCGTACCCTCGTCCGGGTGCCAGGAGACGATCAGGGGGACGATCAGCTGCGCTGGAAGCCCTCCCGCGCCGGCATCCTGAACGTCTACCAGTACCAGGACGAGGTGCTGGACTTCGCCGACGGACGCCTGCTGCTGCGGGGGGTCAACGGCTCGGGCAAGTCGACGGCGATGAACATGCTGCTGCCGTTCCTGCTCGAGGCGGACGTGCGCAAGATCGACGCCGCGGGCGAGCAGCGCGGGGTGCTGCGCAGCTGGATGCTCTCCGACCACGACGACACCCAGCGCACCGGCTACCTGTGGATCGAGTTCGAGCGCGCGGGCGAGTACCGCACGGTCGGCTGCGGCATCCGCGCCAACCGCAGCACCGACCGCGTCGCCACCTGGTGGTTCTCCACCGACCGCCGGGTCCGGATCGACCTGCGCCTCACCGAGGCCGACGTCCCGTTCTCGATCGACGTCCTGCGTTCCGAGCTGGGCACGCGCGGCCAGGTGTTCACCTCGACCGCCGAGTACCGCGCCGAGATCGCCCGCCGCTTCTTCGGCGGCGTCGACCCGACGGCGTACTTCCGGCTGCTGCACCAGGTCCGCAACCCCCGCGTCGGCGACCGGATCGACACCGACCTGCCCCGCACGCTGCGCGAGGCGCTGCCGCCGGTGCCCGAGGACGCCGTGCACGACGCGGCCCAGCCGCTCGAGGACCTCGAGGACCACCGCCGCAACGTCACCGACCTCGCCCGCACGGCCGGGGCGCTCGACGGGGCCGTCGAGACCTACACCGACTACGCCCGCCGGGTGCTCGCCGCCGCGGTCGAGGACACGGCCGCCGCGGTCGACGCCGCCCGCACCGCCGCGAAGCGCGTCGACCGCGACCGCACCGGCGTCGACAAGGCGACCGCCGCGAAGGAGGCGGCCGCGAGCGCGACCGGCGACCTCGCCGACGAGCACGCCGAGGCCACCGCCGAGCGCGCCGGGCTCGCCGCGCTGCCCGAGTACACCGCGCACGCCGACCTCGTCCGGCGCCGCGACGAGGTCGCCCGCGCCGACGCCCACGTCGCCACCCTCGACGGGCACCGCGCCCGGGCCCGCGAGCGCGTCGTCGCCGCGGCCGCCACGGTCGGGTCCGCGCGCGGGCAGCTCGACTCCGACCTCGCGGGGGTCGCCGAGCACCTCCGCGCGGTCGCCGACGCCGCCCGTGCCGCGTCCGCCCCGGGTGCCGTTGCGCAGCTGCCCGACCCGCCGGCGCCGGTCACCGAGCCCCGCCGCGACGAGGCCGGCGAGACGACGGTCGACGTGCCGGTCGAGGACGACGACCTCACCGGCGACCTCGACCTGACGCCCGTCGGCGACGCCCTGCGCGCCCACCGCACGGCCGTCCGCGAGGTCGCCGGGCACGCCCGCGGCGCCTGCCGGGCCACCGAGTCCGCCGACGCCGCCGAGTCCGCCGCCGGCGAGGCGCAGACCGCCCACGAGGCCGCCGCCGAGCAGGCCGCCGCCGCCCGCCGGGCCGCGCGCGCCGCCGCCGACGAGCACGCCGATGCCGTCGCCGGCTGGACCCGGCGCCTGGCCGAGCACACCGCCGACGCGCCGGCCCGCGAGCCGGGCGGGTCGACGGACTGGCTCACGGTGCCCGCGTCCGAGCCGGAGACACCCGACGACGACCTGCGCCACGCCGCCGACACCCGGCGCACCCGGGGCCGGCGGGTCGCCGACGAGGTGACGGGCGAGCTGGACGGGGCGCGGCGTGGTGCGGCCGCGCGCGTCGAGGAGACCGACGAGGAGCTCACCGGCCTGCGCGCGGAGCACACGCGGGTCGAGGCGGCCGGTGAGCTGCCGCTGCCCCGGGGCTCCTGGCGCGGGGACGACGACGTCGTCGACGGCGTGCTGCTCGCCACGCTCGTCGACTTCCGCGAGCACCTCGACGACGCCGAGCGCGCCGGGCTCGAGGCGGCGCTGGAGGCGTCGGGGCTGCTCACGGCGCACGTCGACGGCTCCACCGGGACCCTCCGCGCGGGCGACCTGGTGGTCGGCGCGGGGGCCCCGGCCGACGGTCCCGCGCTCGACACCCTGCTCGCGCCGGTGGACACGGGGGCGGTGGCCGTCGACGCGATCGCGGGGGTGCTGTCCTCGGTCGGCACGACGGCGGGCCCCGTCCGGGTGGCCACCGACGGGAGCTTCGCCGCCGGCCCCCTGCGCGGGCGGCACACGAAGTCGGCGGCCGAGCACGTCGGCGCGGGCGCGCGGGCCCAGGCCCGCGAGCGCCGGCTGGCCGAGCTCGCCACCGCGATCGCCGACGCGCAGGCCCGCCGGGACGCCGCCGCGACCGTCGCCGAGGCGCTCGACGCGCACGCCGAAGCCCTGCGCCGGCTGGTCGCCGAGCTGCCGGGCACGCGCGGGGTGGACGACGCCGTGGCCGCCGCGACCGGCGCCGTCCGCTACGCCGAGGGCGCCGAGGCCCGGCACCGCGAGCTCACGACCGCCGCGGCCGACGCCCGGCGCCGCGCCGACGACGCGTGGGCGTCCCTGTCGCGCGCGGCCTCCGAGGCCGGCGTGCCGACCGACCCCGACCGGCTCGACGGCCTGCTCGAGGCGGTGGTCGACGCCGAGCGGGCGCTCGCCGCCGTCGACTCGGCCCGCGACCGGGTCGCCCGCACGGCCCGCGCCTGGCGCGAGGCGATCACCGCCTGGGAGCGCGACGCCGCCGACCACGCGACCGCCGTCGGCGAGCACCGCGACGCGAGCGGCCGAGCCGCCTCGGTGCGCACCGAGCTGACGACGATCGAGGAGTCGCTCGGCGAGGAGCCGGCGAAGGTGGCCGCACGGGTCGGGGAGCTCGACGAGCGTCTGCGGTCCGTCGCGACCCGTCTCGAGGAGGCCCGCGAGCAGCAGACCGCGGCGGCGGTGGCCCTGTCGAAGGCCGAGATGACGCTCGAGGAGACCCGCCGGGCCCTCGACGAGAAGCAGCGCGCGGCGCGGTCGGCGCGCGGCCGGCTGGCGGAGGCCGCGGCGGTGCCGGGGCTGCTGCAGGCGGCGGAGAGATCGTCCGAGCCCGCGGAGGACGCCGACGACGAGGAGTCCGCCCCCGAGCCCCTGCCCTCGGTCGCCGACTCCGTCGAGGGCGCCGAGGAGCTCGTCGCCGCCCTGCGCGACCGGCTGCCCGCCCCGCGGCGTCCCGTCAGCGAGGACGCCCTGGAGAAGGCGCTGCGCACCGCGCGCGACGACCTCGCCAGCGGCTGGGACATCGAGAGCCGCCGCAGTGCCGACGGCATGCCGCTCGCGGTGCACGTCAGCGGGCCGTCGCGGGCGGTGCTCGCGCAGATGGTGCACCGGGTCGCGGTGCAGCGCCGTCGCGCGACCAGCCTGCTCTCGGCGCAGCAGGACCAGGCGCTGCGCAACCTGCTGCACGGCCGGATCGCCCGCGAGGTCGCCGACGCCCTGTTCTCGGCGCGCGAGCTCGTCGACCGGATGAACCGCATCCTCAAGGGCGTCACGTCGAGCCAGGGCATCGGTGTGCGCCTCGACTGGCGGCCCCGCGGCGACCTCGACCCGGAGACGGCGACGGCGCTGGAGCTGCTCGGCAAGCACCCCGACCTGCGCTCGCCCGAGGAGGACGACCAGGTCCGCGAGGCGGTGAAGTCGCTCGTCGAGGCGGCCCGCGTCCGCGACCCCGAGGCGTCGTACCGGACGGTGATCGGCGAGGTCCTCGACTACCGCACGTGGCACGAGATGCGGCTCTACCTGCGCCGCCCGGGCCGCAGCGACGAGCTGCTGACCCGGCGGACGACGCTGTCGGAGGGCGAGAAGAAGCTGGTCACCGTGCTGCCGATGGCCGCGGCGGCCGCTGCGAGCGCCGCGGCGCACGACCCGCACGGTGTCGGCGCGCCACGGCTGGTGCTGCTCGACGACGCGTTCGCGAAGGTGTCCGAGGACAACCACGCCAAGCTCTTCGGTCTGCTCGTGGACCTCGACGTCGACTTCGTCGTCACCTCGGAGCGGCTGTGGGGCACGCACCCGACGGTCCCGGCGCTGGCGATCACCGAGGTGCTGCGCGACCCGGAGCTGCGCGCGATCGCCCTCGTGCACTACCGATGGGACGGGTCGGCTCTCGAGGTGCGCGGATGAACGGGGTGCGGACCAGCGTCTTCGCCTACGTCACCGAGTCGCCCGAGTACCGGGCGATTCTCGCGGTGTTCGCCGGGACGTTCTTCGCGGAGCTGACGCCGGCGGAGGTGACGGCGCGGCTCGCCGAGGCGGGCACGGAGCTCGACGAGGCCACCGTGACCGCCCGGCTCGAGGCGCTGCGGGGCTGGGGCAACCTCGAGGTGTCGGCGTCGGTGGGCCAGGTCGGCACCGTCGAGGACTATTACCGGCGCCGCAACCGGTACCTGATCACCCGGGTCGGCCAGGAGGTGCACGACCTCGTCGAGGGTGTGCTCGCGCAGGTCGACGACGTGCGCGACGTGTCGCTGGGGCGGCTCGACCAGTTGCGGGCCGGGCTGGATCTCCTCGTGGGGCTGGATCCCGCGACGGCGCCCCC
The DNA here is from genome assembly GCF_037400335.1 of Actinomycetospora flava. Lineage (NCBI taxonomy): Bacteria > Bacillati > Actinomycetota > Actinomycetes > Pseudonocardiales > Pseudonocardiaceae > Actinomycetospora > Actinomycetospora flava. The sequence continues at coordinate 370,696 of NZ_JBBEGM010000006.1, read as the reverse complement.
GAACAAGCTCGCCGAGGCGGTGCGCGCGGTGTTCGACCCGCACGTCGCGTTCTCGGCGGAGATCACCCAGTTCTTCGCGGCGATCAACCAGTGGCAGTCGCGGTTCGACCTCGACGAGGACGAGTTCGCGTTCTTCTCCGAGGTGCTCGTCGGCTACGTCGGCGAGCGCCTCGAGGCCCTGCGCCGCCGCGCGCGCCCGCTCGCGTCGCTGCTGGAGACGGTGCTGCCGCGGGTGCCGGTGATCGTCGAACGGGCGGCGGACGGGCTGGCGGCGCGGGTCGCGGCGGCGGGGCTGTCGTCGGTGCGGGTACGGCGGGAGCCGGGCGCGTCGGCCGCCGACTGGGAGAACCTCGCGTCGTGGTTCGTTGGCGGGGTGGGGCGCCCGAGCCGCATCCAGGTGCTCGAGCGCGACGCCGTCGACGCCGTCCGCACCCTGACCCAGAACCTCACGCGCCTCTCGCGCACCGGCACGGCGGGCGCCTCCCGGCGCGCCGACTACCTGCGGCTGGCGCTGTTCTTCGACCGCGGCGACCCCTCGTCGGTGCACGAGCTCGCCGCGGCGGCCTTCGGGCTGGCGGGCGCCCGGCACCTCGGCGGCGCGGGCGGCGACGACACCGACCCCGTCGACGCGTCGATGTCGTGGTGGGACGCGCCGACCGCCCAGGTGCCGATCAGCCTGCGCGAGCGCGGTGACGCCACCAGCCGCGGGCGCACCAGCCGCGTGCAGGACCGCAGCCAGGAGCGACGCCACCTGCTGGCCCGCCGCGCCGAGGCCGAGAAGAGGGCGGCGGCCGCTCGCGCCGAACTGCTCGAGACCGGCGCCGAGGGCTTCACCGCGCGCCTGTCCGAGCCCGCCCTGCGCGAGCTGCAGCGTGTGCTGACCCGCGCGGTCGCCGACCTCGGCCCGGCGGTCTCCCCCGGGGCCTCGGGCACCGTGGCGCTCGACGGCGTGCGCTGCACCGTCGTCCGCGCGCCCGGGGCGTCGACGACCGTCCCGACCCACGCCGGCGCGCTGCGCGTCCGCGACCTCACCCTGACCGTGGAGCCGGCGCCGTGAGGGCCGCGGTCGGTGGCGTGACGAACGAACGGCGCTCTCGCTGCTTCGGAAGCAGCGAAGGCGCCGTTCGTGTCACCGTGGTCGGCGTTCGGGCGCCTGCGGGGTGCCGCGTGTCCGGGAACGAACGGCGCTCTCGTTTCGCCAGTAGCAGCGAAAGCGCCGTTCGTTCGTCGGGTGGGGGCCCACGGTGACGGCCGCGCGGAGCGATCCGCAGCGCGACGGCGAGCTCGTCACCGCGACGCGGGCGCTGCTGACGCGGCCGTGGCGCACCGTCGAGCAGGACCCCGAGGTCGTCGCGCTGGTCCGGCGGCACGCCGACGCGCTGGACGCGTGGTTCACCCAGGAGCTCAACTACCGCCTCGTGGTCACGGCGGACACGGCGCGCCTGGTCAAGGTCGGGCACGTGCCCACCGACCGGCCGCTGCGCACGATCTCCACGACGCCGCGTGCCTTCACGCCCGCCGAGTACACCGCGCTCGCGCTGGTGCTGGCGGCGACGACGTCGGGACCCGACCGCACGAGCCTGCGCGACCTCGTCAACGGCGTGCACTCCGCGGCCGCCGAGGCCGGGATCGTCATGGACACCGACACGGCGTCGCGCCGGGCGCTGGTCACGGCGCTGCGCTGGCTGATCGCGCACGGGATGGTCCGCGAGCTCGACCGCGGGGTCGGCCTCTACGAGCACGACGCCGACGCGGACGCGCTGCTCGAGGTCCGCAACGACCGGATGGCGCTGCTGCCGACCGGGGCGGTGGTCGGCGCCGAGTCGGCCGACGACCTGCTCGTCCGGGCCCGCGAGCGGGGGTCGGCGTCGACGGCGGCCCGGCGGCGGCTCGTTGAGGACCCCGCGGTGCTCGCCGGCGACCTCGATCCCGCGCGGTTCGCCGAGCTCCGCCGCCACGCCGGCGACGAGGCCCGGCGGATCGAGGCGCGCACCGGGCTCGTGGTGGAGGCGCGCGAGGAGGGCTTCGCCGCGCTCGACGTCGACGGCGGCTGCTCCGACATCGCGTTCCCCGGCAGCGGCACCGTGGCGCACGCGGCGTTGTTGCTGGTCAGCGAGCTGATCTACCAGTTCCGGCCGGCCGAGGACCCGGACCCGATCCCGTGGCCGTCGGTGCGCGAGGTGCTCGCGGAGCTGGTCGGCGAGTACGGGCGGTACTGGTCCAAGGCCGCGATCGCCGACGCCGAGCGGTTCGCCGCCGACGTGGTGGGCCTGCTCGAGGCGATGCGTCTCGTGGCGCGCGAGGCCGAGGGCTCCCTGCGCGTCCTGCCCGCGGCCGCCCGCTACGCCCCGGCGGTCACGGTGGCGGAAGGCGACGACGAGGACGAGCAGCCGACGCTGCTGTAGCTGTCAGCGACGTGGCGTCGCTGACGTTGAACGTCCGTAACGCCACGCGCTCGACCAATGGGTAACTGGACGGTTAATGAAAGCTCTGGTTACATGAGCGGCGTGCTGCCCCTCGAAGCGCTCGCCGACCCGGTCCGCCGGGCCATCGTCGAGCGCCTCGCGGGCGGGGAGGTCGGGGCGGGCGAGATCGCTGCCGACTTCCCGGTCAGCCGCCCCGCGATCAGCCGCCACCTGCGCGTGCTGCGCGAGGCGGGGCTCGTCACGTCACGGGTCGCCGGCCAGCACCGGATCTACGCCCTCGACCGCCGCCCGCTGGCCGAGCTCGACGCGTGGCTGGGGCGCTTCCGGCCCCTCGCGCCCCTCGCACCACCGGGCCCCGCGAGCCGCCTCGACGCCCTCGACACCGAAATGCACCGCGGGCGGCGCGCCCGACGACTCGACGACCCAGGAGAGACCGATGACCACGCCGCCGGCTGAGATCCGCACCGACCCCGACGGCGCCACCACGGCCGTCTGGCGCCGCGAGTACCCCGACCCCGTCGAGGACGTCTGGGCCGCGATCACCGAGTCCGAGCGGCTCGGGCGCTGGATCGGCACGTGGACCGGCGAGCCGCGCGTCGGCGGCACGGTCTCGTTCACGCTGACCGGCGAGGTCGACGCGGGCGGCGAGGTCGACGAGCCCACCGACGTGCTGATCCTCGCCTGCGACCCGCCGCGCCACCTCGTCGTCGAGTTCCCGGCACCCGACGAGCAGTCCTGGCACCTCGACCTCACCGTCGAGGCCCACGAGAAGGGCGCCGTCCTCGTCTTCGCGCAGCGCCTCGTCGAGGGCGTGACGCCGGCGGACATCGACGCCGGCTGGCGCTGGTACCTCGACCGCCTCGGCGCCAGCCTCGCCGGCACCCCCATGCCCGACTGGGCCGCCTACGCGCCGGCCTGAGTGCCACGCGGTGCCGGGCGCACCGGATCCGTCGGCTCCCCGCGCAGTTCGCGGGCGAGCAGGGTCGCGGCGGCCGAGGCCGCGGGGATCGCCAGGACCGCGACGAACGGGATCGCCGCGAGCAGGTAGGTCGGGATGCCGACGCCCCAGGTCGCCAGGCGGCGGGTGCGCAGGAGCCGACGGCGCGCGCCGAAATCGAGGCCCCGGCGCTGCAGGGCCGGCGCGGTCAGCTCGATCATCAGCAGCCGCCCGCCGACCAGCGCCGCGGCCACGGGCGCGAGCACCGGCCCGACGACGGGCACGAAGCCCAGCACGAACAGCGGGATCGCGGCGAGCACCGAGAGCCCGATGAGCAGCACACCGTCCCGCACCCCGCGTCCCACCGAGCGCACCCACGACGGCTCCACCACGCCCGGCACCGGGCCCACGCTCTCGTCGACGATCTCGGCGAGCTTCTCGTAGAACGGGCCGCCGACCGCGAGCGTCACGGCGACGAAGGTGACGACGGCGACCGCCGCGCCGGCGGCCACCACGGCCGCGCCCGCCGCGATCCTCGCCCCGGTCCGCAGCGTCTCGGACCACCCGTCGGCGAACGGCGTCAGCGCCGCCGCGATGTCGGGCAACCATGCGATCAGCGTGCCCAGCGCCGCGAGGTAGAGCACCGACACGATCAACGCGGGGATCGCGCCGAGCAGCAGCGGACGCGGGGTGCGCAGCACCGTCACCGCGCCGCGCACGAACAGCCGGAGCCCCAGCACCAGGTCCACGGCGGGGATTGTCCCGGTTCAGGCGATCCAGGCCCGCGCCCGCTCGACCAGGGCGCGTGCCGCGGGGCTCAGCGGGGCGTCGCGACGGCGGGCGAGGTCGATCTGCGCCCGCACCTCGGGGGTGATCGGCACCGCGCGGACGTCGTCGCGGTGGGCGACCGCCGGGGACGGGACCACGGCCACCCCGAGGCCCTGCAGCGCGAGGTCGACGAGCACCGGCGGCGAGCCCGCCTCGAGCGCCGGGTGCAGCGTCACCCCGCTGTCGGCGGCCGCGCGGTCGAGCGCCGCCCGCACACCGGCGCCGACGGGCAGCGCGATCAGCGTGTGGTCGGCGAGCTCGGCCACGGTGACGGTGTCGCCGAGCGGGCCGTCCGGCGGGACCGCGGCGACCAGGGGGACGTCGAGGACCACGTCGACGTCGAGGTCGGCGGGCGGGGCGCCGGCGCGCCCGACCCAGGCGAGGTCGAGGTCGTGGCTGCGCAGGCCCTCGAGCAGCGCGTCGGTCGCGGCCTCGACCAGCCGGATCTCGACGCCGGGGTGCTCGCGGTGGAAGTCGCCGAGCAGGCCGGGGAGGTCGATCACCCCGCCGCCGCGCACCATCCCGACCGACACCCGTCCGCGGATCAGGCCGGCGAGCTCGTCGGCCGTGTCGCGGACCCCGGTGACGGCGGCCAGCGCCGCCCGCGCGTGCGGCAGCACCGCCTCGCCGGCCGGGGTCAGGCGCACCCCGCGCGCCGACCGGTCGAACAGCAGCTGCCCGAGCTCGCGCTCCAGCCGGGCGATCTGCGCGCTGATGCCGGGCTGGGCGACGTGCTCGCGGGCCGCCGCTCGCGTGAACCCGCCCTCCTCGGCGACCGCGACGAGGTAGCGCAGCTGGTGCAGCTCCATCAGCACACGTTATCGCGGCGAGTCCTGTCAGCTCTTCGACTTCTGGTTCGTCGCGACCCAGGCTGGACGCATGCGCACCCCCGCCGAGACCATGACCGCCTACTTCGAGGGCTGGCGGCGCCACGACGCCGAGTCGCTGCGCGACGTCCTCGCCGACGACGTCGTCTTCGACGGCCCGATGGGCCACGTCGAGGGCGTCGACGACAACGTCACGAGCCTGCACGGGCTGCTGAGCATCGTCACCGCCGTGGACGTCAAGCACGTCTTCGTCGACGGCCCCGACGTCTGCACCGTCTACGAACTGCACACCACCGAGACCGACGCCCCGATGCTCACGGTCAACTCGGCCCACGTCGTCGACGGCCGCGCCCGCACCATCCGCGCGATCTTCGACCCGCGCCCGCTCCTGGGTATGTGAGTACTTTCCGGGCCTATCGGCCCGGAAAGTGCTCACATAGGGGCATGCGGATCGCGTCGCTGCTGCCCGCGGCCACGGAGATCGTCGGCGCGCTGGGGCTCGCCGACGACCTCGTGGCCGTCACCTTCGAGTGCGACCGGCCCGAGGGCATCCGCGCCACGCGCCCGGTCGTCGTCGACACCGCGCTGCCGGCCGGCCTGACACCCGGCGAGATCGATCGGATCGTCCGCGAGCGCGCCGCCCGGGACCTCCCGCAGTACGACCTCGACCGCGAGGCCCTGCGCGACGCCGCGCCGGACCTCGTGCTCACCCAGGACCTGTGCCGGGTGTGCGCGCTGCCGGCGAGCACCGTCGCCGACGCGCTGGACGCCCTCGACCTCGACGCCACCGTGCTCACCGTCGACCCCCACACCCTCGACGAGGTCCTCGACGCCATCGCCGGCGTCGCGACGGCCGCCGGGGCACCGGACGCGGGCACGGTGCTGCTCGAGACGCTGCAGGACCGGCTCGCGACCGTCGACCGCGCCGTGGCGGGGATGCCCCGCCCCCGCGTCCTCGCCCTCGAGTGGGTCGACCCGCCGTTCCTGCCCGGCCACTGGGTGCCCGCGATGGTCCGCCGCGCGGGCGGGGAGCCGATCGCGGGGATCGACGGCGGCCGCAGCGTCGCGACGACGTGGGAGCAGATCGCCGAAGACCAGGACCCCGACCTCGTCCTCGTCGCCCCCTGCGGGTTCGGGCTCGCCGACGCCGTGGCCCAGGCGAGCGCGGTGCGCGGGCAGCTGCCGAACACCCCGATCGTCGCCGTCGACTCCGCGTCCTACGTCGTGCGCGCCGGCCCGCGGCTGGTCGACGGCATCGAGGCGATCGCGCACGCCCTGCACCCCGACGCGGTCCCGGCGCCGCCGCCCGGGCGGATCACCGTGCTCAGCTGACCAGCTTGCGCGGTCCCGGCCCGTCGGCGGCGAGACGGTCGTGGGGGTTGGCGAGGCCGCAGCGGTCGAGCGAGAGGCACCCGCAGCCGATGCAGCCGGTGAAGTCGTCGCGCAGCTGCTGGAGCCGGCGGATGCGGTCGTCGAGCTCCTCGCGCCACTGCGCGGAGAGCCGCTCCCAGTCCTGGCGGTTCGGCGTGCGCCCGTCGGGCAGGCCGTCGAGCGCGGCACGGATCTCCGCGAGTGGGATCCCGACGCGCTGGGCGATGCGGATGAACGACAGCCGCCGGAGCACCTCGCGGCGGAAGCGGCGCTGGTTGCCGGGGGTGCGGCGGCTGTGGATCAGGCCCTCGCGCTCGTAGAAGTGCAGCGCGGAGATCGCGACCCCGCTGCGCTCGGCGACCTCGCCGACCGACAGCTCCTGGCCGGGGTAGGGACGAGGGTGGTCGTGGTCGGTCATGCCGGGCTCCCCGTCGCGTGCTCGATCCGGGCGCGGCGCAGGGTCCGGGCCCACCACGCGAGCGCGTCGAGCAGCACGGTGGCGGCGGCGTCGGCGACCTCCTCGCGCGGGCGCCCGGTGGCGTCGAAGGCCGCCGCGGCGCCGTGGAAGCTGACGGTGTCGCGCAGCCCGACGGCGTGCAGCTCGGCGAGGACCGGGCGCAGGTGCTCGACGGCCCGCAGCCCGCCGGAGAGCCCGCCGTAGGCGACGAACCCGACGGGCTTGTCGCGCCACTCGCCCCCGCTCGCGTCGAGGGCGGTCTTCAGGGGCCCGGGGAAGCTGTGGTTGTACTCGGGCGTCACGATCACGACGGCGTCCGCGGCGCCGATCCGCTCGGCGAAGCCGGCGTCGAGGCCGGTCTCGATCAGGTCGACGTCGTCCACGGAGAACTCGGGGCGCCGGCGCGCGTGCGCGGCGAACCACGCGGCGACGACCGGCCCGAAGCGCCCGTCACGGACGCTGCCGGTGACCACCGCGAGCCGGATCGGGTCTGCTGACTCGGTCATGGGAGCGAACGTAGGACCTCGACCATTGTTCAGGTCAAGGACGCGAGCAGGCGGACGGTCGCGACGGCCGCCTCCTCGGTGCGCACGCCCGTGCGCTCCGCCCACGCCGACACGGTCTCGCCGCCGGCCAGGGCAGCCCCGAGGTCGTCGGAGACGCCGTCCGGGGAGACCTCCGCCGTCACCACGTCGCACGCCGCCAGCACCCGCTCGCGGCGCCGCGCGAGGTGCTCGGCGAGCACGCGGCGCAGCTCGGTGAGCGCGCCCTCGTCACCGCCCGCGAGGTCGGCCGCCGCCCGGCGCAGCAGCGCCTGCAGGGTCTCGGGAGGCAGGCCCGGAGCGTCCGGCTTCTCGGGACCGGAGGGCTGCGACCGGCCCCGCTTGGCGTCGCGACGCCGCTGCTTCTCGGCGCGACGATCGCGGTTGCCGGCCATCGGCACATCCTCGCCCCTACCGGTCGGCGAGCGCGTCGCGGCCCGGGGTGAGGCTGGCGGCGTCCGCCGCGGCGCGCCCGGCGGCCCAGCCGTCGCCGTTGCCGACGCTGAACCGCCGGCGGGTCAGGCGGGGGAAGAGCTCGCCGACCGTTCGCTCGACGACCTCCGCCCGCGCGGCGAGCACCGGCAGCAGCCCCTCGCCCAGCTCGGCGCGCGCGTGCGCCTGCGCCTCGTGCGCGGCGGCGGTGAGGCGCTCGCCGATGCGGGTGGCGTACGCGAGCAGGAAGGCGTGGCGGAACGAGCGCGTCCGCGACCGGGGCACCGACCCGTCGTCGGCGGCCAGCATGGCCCGGTCGGCCTGGACCAGCAGGGACGTCACCAGCAGCTCCACGGTCGCGAGGTCGGCGGCGTGCCCGATCACCGTGACCATGTCGAGCGCGGCCAGGCTCACCGCCCGGCACCGGTTGGCGCTCGCCACCTGGTGCACGAGGCTGGACTTGGCGCTCGCGTAGGGCGGGTCGAGCCATAGCCGCCGGGCGGCCGCCCGCGGCGCGGACTCGGCGGGCCCCGCGACCACGGCCTGCTCGAGCGCGTGCCGGCCCATCAGCTCCTGGGCCTTGGCGGACAGCGCCTCGGCCTCCTCGGGGAACTCGGTGGACTCGGCCTTCGCCAGCAACCCCCGCACGCGCGCGAGCACCCGGGCGTCGACCCCCTCGGGCGCCCGCTGCTCCTCGCCCAGCCAGGGCAGCGTCGGCAGCGAGCGGAGCAGGCCCACCAGGGCGACGCTCGCGGTCAGCGCGTCGTCGGGATCGAGCCCGCGCACCGAGCTCCACTGCGCGACCAGCGGCACGTCGCGCGCCGGGGGCTCCGCGCCCAGCGCGGCGAGGTCGGCGTCGAGGGACGCGTCGCCGCGCGGCCGGCGTGCGGCCGCCGCGCTGAGCACGTCGACCGCCAGCACCACCCGCCCGGCGGACAGCCGCCGGCGCACCACCTCGGTGACGTCGCGCGGACCCCACCCCCGTGCGTGCAGCGCGTCCGCCGCGTCGAGCAGCGCCAGCTCCGCACCCGCCAGCAGCGCCCGCGACGTGCCGTAGCGCGCCCGCAGGACGCCCGCGACCTGCTCGCCGCGCCCGCCGGCCGCCGCCAGCCCGGCCAGGAAGCGCGCGGCCTCCTGCGGGTCGTCCGTCCCCGTCCTCGTCACCATCCGCCCTCCCTGCCCGCGTCCGTCACGGGGTTCGACGGCCCCGGACCCCGCACGGTTCCACCGGATTCCCGGTCGGTTCCCCCGGACGTGACCCCGTCGGACCCGGGCGCGCGTGGTCGGCCCGGGGACGGGATGCGATTGTGGTCCGTCGCAGCGGGGGCGGCGCACAGGGAAGGAGCGTGGTCGTGGTGCCGCAGGAGCCGGTCGGGAGCCCGACCGCGCGCCCGGACGCCGCGGCCCGCGCGAACGGCACCGCTGAGCACGGCGCCGCTGAGAACGGCGTCACCCCGAACCACCCCGAGCACGACCCCGCCCTCCGCGACCGGGTCCAGCGCTTCGTGGGGGTCCTGCGCCGCGTGGCCCTCGCCCGCGCCCGCCCGGTGCGCCACACCCGCCACCACGTCGGCGAGCTGCCCCTGGTCGAGGTCGCCGACCAGTCCGCGGTCCGCCGCCCCCGCGAGGCCGGCGACGAGGTCCTGCGCGCGCCGGCCGAGGGCCCGATGCGCGCGACGTTCGACACGCTGTTCGACCTCATGCGCGCCGCCGCCGACCAGCCCGAGTCCGTCGAGCTGGTGCTGGCCGGCGGCCTGCTGCACGCCCCCGACCAGGACGTGCGCGTGCACCTGCTCGCCCGCCCGGTGCGCATCGAGCACGACGGGGACGACATGGTCGTCACCCTCGCCGGCGACGCCACCGCCTGGGAGGACGAGGAGCTCCTCGCGGGCACCGGGCTCATGGACGACGCGGCGGGAGCAGTCGACGCCCCCGCCTCGCCCCTCGACCCGGACCTCGTCGACGTCCTCGCCGGCTGGGCCGACCGCCGCCTGCGGGTCGAGCACACGCGAGGCGACGACTGGATCGGCCCCACCGGGCCCGGCACCGTCCTCGTGCCCGCGCCGACGCTCGTCGCGCGCCGCCGCGGGGCCGCCGCGCTGCGCACCTTCTACGACGCCATGGTCGAGGACCTGGTGGACGAGAGCCGGCCCCTGCCCGTCGGCCTCGCCCAGCTCGTCGCGGCCATCGAGCCCGCGGACCGCGCCTCCTGGCTCGCGCGGACCGGCCACGACGACCCGCCCGTCACCGACCCGCTCTTCCCGCTCCCGGTGGGGGCAGCGCAGGGCCGCATCCTCGGGCGCCTGGGTCGCGACTCCGGCGTCGTCGTCGAGGGGCCGCCGGGCACCGGCAAGACCCACACGATCGCCAACCTGCTCTGCGCCCTGCTCGCCGAGGGCCGCCGCGTGCTCGTGACCAGCGAGAAGGCGCAGGCGCTGCGGGTGCTGCGCGACAAGCTGCCCTCCGAGATGCGCGACCTGTGCATCTCGCTGGCCGACGGCGACGACGAGCCGGGCATCGCCGGGCTCGCCGCACGCAGCACCGAGTTCGACCCCGACGAGGCCGACCAGGCCGTCGCGGACCTCGTCGAGCGCCGCGACGGGCTGCTCGCCGAGCGCGAGGCGGCGCTCGACGCCCTGGTCGCCGAGCGCGCCGCCGAGACCACCGTCCAGCGCGACCTCGGCCCGGGCATGACCGGGACGCGCGCCGAGATCGTCCGGCGGCTGCAGGCGGCCCACGAGCGCGACGGGTGGCTCGCCGACGTCGTCGGCCCCGACGTCGACCTCCCCGCGACCCCACCCCTGTCGACCGCCGAGTTCCGCGCGCTGCGCACCCTGCTCGCGAGCGAGACCCCGGAACGCCGCGAGCGCACCCGGCTGGTGCTGCCCCAGCCGGTGGAGCTGCCGCCCGAGGAGCACGTCGCCGAGCTCGCCGCCGCCGTCCTGCGCGGGCTGGACGCCACCTCGGGCGACGTCGGCGACATCGTCGCCGCGCTGGGCGGCCTGCCCCCCGACGCGGCCGCCCATCTGCCCGGGGTGAGCCGCCGGGTCGCCGACGCGCTCGCCGAGCTGGGGGAGACCGGGGACGAGGCCGAATGGGCGCACGGGGTCGCCGACGCCGTGCTCTCCGGGCGCGCCGGGCACCTGTGGGCTCGCGCGACCGACGGGCTGCGCGCCGTCGACGCGGTGCTCGAGCACGACCGCCGCGCCGGCTCGGCGCAGGTCCGCGTCGAGGACGGCGTGGACGTGGCCGACGCCGCGCCGGCCTTCGAGCGCTTCGCGACGTTCCTCGCCGACGGCGGCACGACCCGGCGGATGTTCAAGCCCGAGGAGCAGAAGGCCGTCGAGCCCTTCCTCGCCGGCATCCACCTCCACGGTGCCGACGCGGCCACCGTCAACGGGGCCTCCGCGATCGCCCACCACCTGCGCATCCTCGAGATCACCGACCGGCTCTCCGAGGCCTTCGGCCCGCTCGGGCACCCACTGCGCCGTGCCGAGCACCGCGCGCTGCTCGTCGAGCAGGTCCTGGCCCTGCGCGCGACGTGCCTGGCGGTGGGCCGGGTGCTGACGGCGGCGACGGGGGTGCGCCGCCTGCTCGCCGCGCTGCCGCCCGCCGAGCGCCCGCGGGTCGACTCGCTCGCCCGCCTGCGCGTGCTCACCACGCTGACGCTGGACGTCGACGACACCCGCGCGGCCGAGCTCGCGCGCGGCGAGCTCGACGAGGTCCTCGAGCGGGTCCAGGCCGGTGTGCCGCCGGCACGCCAGGCCCCGGAGCTCGTCGCGGTGCTCGACGCCCTGCGCCGTCGCGACCCCGACGCCTACACCGACGCCGTGCTCGCCGTCGAGACCGCGCACGCCGAGTCCCGCGACCAGCGGCGCGCCGACACCATCGCGAACCGCCTCGACAAGGCCGCGCCCGGCGCCGCGGCGCTGCTCCGCGCGCACGCGTCCGAGCCGTGGCCCGACCGCGAGGAGCGCTTCGAGCAGGCGTGGGCCTACGCGCGGGCCGCCGCCCGGGTGCGGCAGTGGGCGGCCGCGGAGGACGCCCCCGACCGGCTCGCCGACCTCGACGTCGAGCTCGCCGGCCTGACCGCCCGGCTCGCGGCGGCGAAGGCGTGGCGGGCGTCGTTGACCCGGATCACCGCCGAGCAGATGCGCGCGCTGCAGAGCCACCGCGCTTCGGTCTCCGCGATCGGGCGGGGCACCGGGCGCCACGCCGACCGCTACCGCGCCGCGGCCCGCGAGGCCGTGGAGGTGGCCCGCGACGCCGTCCCGGCCTGGGTGATGCCGATCCGCGAGGTGCTGTCCGTGGTCGAGCCCCGCCCCGACGCGTTCGACGTCGTGATCGTCGACGAGGCCAGCCAGGCCGATCTGACCAGCCTGTTCCTGCTCTGGCTCGCGCCGCGGGTGATCGTCGTCGGCGACGACCGGCAGTGCACCCCCGCCGGCGTTGGCGTCGGCTCGCTCGAGCCGGCGTTCGCACGGCTGGAGACCGACCTGCCCGAGGTGCCCTTCTACCTGCGCAGCCAGTTCACGCCGCGGGCCAGCGTGTTCTCGGTGTTCCGCGCGACGTTCGGGCCGCCGATCCGGCTGCGCGAGCACTTCCGCTCGATGCCCGAGATCGTCGGCTGGTCGTCGCGGGAGTTCTACAGCGGGCCGGGGGAGGGCGACTCGCCGCTCGTCCCGCTGCGCCAGTTCGGCGCCGACCGGCTCCCGCCGCTGCGCGCGACGTTCGTGCCGGACGCCGCGGTGCGCGGGCAGGGGTCGTCGCTGGCCAACGACGCCGAGGCGGCCGCGCTGGCCGACGCGGTGGCGCGCTGCGCGGACGACCCGGCCTACGCCGGCGCGACGTTCGGGGTGGTCGTGCTGCAGGGCCACGGTCAGGTCGAGCTGATCGAGGGCCTGCTGCGCGAGCGGCTCGGCGTCGACGAGTGGGAGGCGCGCCGGCTGCGGGTCGGCGTCGCCGCGGACTTCCAGGGCGACGAGCGCGACGTCGTGTGGCTCTCGATGGTCGTGGCGCCGGGCCACCGGCTCGTGGCGCTGACCGCCGAGCGCTACCGGCAGGCGTTCAACGTCGCCGCCTCGCGGGCCCGCGACCAGATGTGGCTGTTCCACTCGGTCGGCGTCGACGACCTCGCCGAGGCCGACCTGCGCCGCAAGCTCCTCGAGCACGTCACCGCCGTCGAACCGGTCGGCTCGGCCGGCGCGCCCGAGAACCGGCCGGCGCCCGCCGAGGTCGACCGCGAGCACCGCCACCCCGCCTTCGGGAGCCTGTTCGCGCAGCGGATGTTCGCCGACCTCTCCGAGCGGGGCTTCGCGGTGGTCCCGCAGGTCGAGGTGCACGGGCGCACGCTCGACCTCGTCGTCACCGGCGCGACCGGCCGGCTCGCGGTGCTCTGCGACGGCGACGAGCAGCGCCGCGCCGTGACCCGCGCCGACGTCGAGGCCGAGCACGACCTGCGCCGCTGCGGCTGGCCGGTCGTGCGGATCGCCGAGTCCCGCTACGTCGACGACCCCGAGGGCGCGCTGACCCCCGTGCTCGCCGCCGCCTCCACCGCCGGGATCACCCCGCAGGCGCCGACCGGTCCCCTCGCGGTCGTCGAGTCCGCGCCCGGCGACGGCGGGGAGTACCGGCCCCGGCGCGGCCGCTCCGGGCGGGCGACCATCGGTGCCGCGGTGACCGAGACCCTCGACGACCTCGTGGCCGACCTCGCCGCCCAGGGCTTCCCGCCCCCGCGCCGCGACGCGCGCGTGCACGACCCCCGCGGCGGCGGCGTGCTCTCCGACGCCGCCGCCCTCTGGCCGACCGGGATCAGCCGCCGGGCCCTCGCCCCGCCGGTGGTGCTCGACCCCGACGTCGCCGACCCGGCCCGCGCCCGCCTCCGCGAGCTCGGCTACCAGGTGCTCACGTCCGTCGCCGACGTCCGCGCCCACCTCGCGGAATCCTCGGAGCGGTCCTCGGAGCGCTGAGGTGCGTGTGGCGGTGTTTCAGCGTGGCGGCCACGCTGACGTTCATCGTCAGGAAATCCGCCACGATCACCGAGGTCAGGCCACCGCGAGCGTCCGTTCGCTCAGGTACCGCGCCCGGTAGTGCCGCTCGGCGTCGTCGACGACGCGCGCCAGCAGCCGCGCCCCGAGGAACGCGCCGAGCGCCGCGTCGAGCACCGGTCCCACCGCGGGCACGAAGCGCACCAGCTCGGTCGGCCCGCGGTGCACCGACAGGCGCATGACCACGAGCCCGGCGAGGTGCCGGTGGTCGCCCTCGCCCGCCCCGCCCAGCGTCGTCGCGACGAGGGCGAGCACCGCGGTCCGGTCCTCGTCCGTGCGCGCCGCGAAGCCGTAGCTCGCCCCGACGTGCGACACCGCGCGCACGCAGGTCGCGGTCGTCAGCAGGCTGTCGATGCCCAGGGCGCCGAGCAGGCCCACCACGGGCGCCCACCGCCCCACACCGAGGACGCCGCTCAGCAGGCCGGTCGCCCCCGCCTGCACCGCGCCCACCGTCGCGTAGATCCGCCCGAAGGCGGGCCGCGCGTCGAGGACGTCCTCGTCGACGGCCGGCTCGTCCGTGGGCTCGCGCCCGAGCACGACACGGGCGGGGTCGAGCGTCGCGTGCCCCAGCCACTCCCCGGCGGCTCCGGCCGCGGACGCCAGATCCGCAGGCCGCGGCAGGGTGCGCAGCCACCCGCTGGCCGGGCCCACGAGAGCGAGGAAGGCGGTCATCGGCGCCGACGCTAGGTCGGCCGGACGGGGGCCGGAGATCCGTGACCTTCCCGGTCGGTGGCCGCCCGATGAACGCCGGGTGGACGCTGCGCCGTTCGGGTGCCGGCGGGTCAGGCGCCGGCGAAGATCTCGTCGCCTTCGTCGTCCATGTCGTCGCCGCCGTCGTCGGGCTCGCCGTCGACGTAGGGCGCGTAGCGCGCCGGATCGAAGGGCAGCTCGACGCCGAAGGGCAGCTCGTACTTGTCGTGCAGGAAGCGCTCGCGGTAGAGGTGCTCGGCGGTGTCGACCACCTTGGCGAGCAGCCGCGCCGACAGCACCGCGCCCACCCCGACGCCGAGCACCGGCACGAGCTGGGCGAGCTCGCGCTGCCCGATCTGGCTCAGCAGCCGCTGGTAGACGGCCTGCCCGAGGCGCTTGATCTGCACCTGCTGCTGCTTGCGCTTCTGGTTCTCCTCGCTCTTCGCGGTGATCAGCTCGGAGAGGTCCTGGTACGCCTGCGGCGCATCGTCGTCCGATGACAGCCCGACGGCGAGGACCGCCAGGGCGATGATCTGCTCGGACCGCTTGGTGACGTCGTACCCGTGGTAGGCGGCGACGTGGGCGACGGCGCGGGTGCACGACGCCACGGTGAGCAGCGTGTCGCCGGTGAGCGCCGCGGCCAGCACCGCGATGCCCGGCAGGCTGCCGAGACCGGCGGCGCCCGTCCCGCCGGCGGCCACCGTCACGCCCGTCGTGGTGAGGACTCCCGTGACGCCGCCCTGGACGCCGGCGAACACCGTGTAGCCGAGGTCGAGCCGCGGCATCGCCGCCTCGATGTCGGCGATGTCGAGGTCCCGGATGTCCTTGAAGTCGGTGACGTCGTGGCCCCGCGCGCGGAAGTCCGCGAACACCCCGTCGCGGCGCAGTGTCGCGGCGCCCGCACCGGCGCCGGCCGCGGCCAGCTGGTGGAGCGCGGACTGCACGCCGTCGTCGACCTGCGAGACCCCCGGCACGCGCCGCAGGAACGACGTGACCTCCTCGCGGACCCCGGCGATGCCGTTGAGGACGGGGCTGAAGATGCCGGACGAGCTCTGGATCGACCGGTCCTTCCACTGCACGACCTCGCGCCAGCGCTCCGCGTCGCTGGGGGAGACGTCCGGCGTCGGAGCTGCGGGATCGTCCGTCGTCGTGCTCACGGACGGACGGTACCCACCGGGAGCACACACAGTCTCATCCGCGACGAGATGACGGCGTTTCCACCGACCCGTCGGTGTGACGGCGAACGACGACGTCGGCGGCCTCCGGGAGGCCCTCCTGCTGCGCGAGCGCCTGTTCGGTGCGCCGCCACGCGTCGCGGTGCGGGGCGTAGAGCGGCCAGTCCTCCCGGGTGCGGAGCCGGCCCTCCCGCTCGTGCGGGTCCGCGTCGACCCACACCGTGAGCGCCTCGTGCTCCCGCAACACTCGCGCTCCCGCGCCGCACCCCTCGAGCACCACGACGCGCGTGGTCAGCGGCCGCTCGCGCTCCGGGCCCTCGGTGTCGTGCTCCCAGTCCCACGCCCGCCACCGCGGGGTCTCGCCGCGACGCAGCGGGTCGGCAAGGCCCGCCACGGCCCGCGCCGGACCGTCCGCGAGCCCGGCCCAGCCGAGATAGAACTCCTCGATCGAGACGACGGTGATGCCCTCGTGCTCGCCGAGGTCCTCGGCCAGCGCCGTCTTCCCGGCGCCGGAGAAGCCGTCGATCCCGACGAGCACCGTCGCGCCGACCGACGGCGCGAGGGAGATCAGGTGCCGGGCGAACGAATCGAGTGCGGTCACTTCTGTGCTTGCTCCGGCAAGTTGGCGAGCACTGCTTCCGTGGCTCGAACTGCCGTGTCACACGGAGGGCTCGGCTCAGCTCCGAACTCGGTGACGGAGACGTCGACAGCCTGTCCGATGCCGGCTCCGGTCGTGACGGTGCAGCTCAAGGCACCCCGGGTCGTCTGTTGGGCCGTCGCCGGCAGACCTGCGATGACGATCGGCTCGAAGTACTGGTACATCGCCCGAGACCGATACGTGTCGACGAGAAGGTCGCGGTTCGGGTAGAGAGCCACCGAGACCTCGTGACTGAAGCCAGGACCCTCCCAGACACACGCCGTGCCCACAGTCAGCTGATCGATGCGACCCCTCGGCTCGAGCTGGAGAGCTCGAAGCTGCGACTCGGTGAGAGCACCGCACGGCTGTTGCGCACGAGTCTGCACCTCGAGCGATCGTGATGGGAGCGGCGCTCCGAACCGGTCCGGAGCCGCTGGTTGGCCTGAGACCTCGGGAGCCGGATCGGTCGGCCCGCTGGTCGAACACGCACCGATCATCAGGAGCATCGACAGCGCGACCGCTGCTCCACCCCGACTCACTGCGCCCTCAAGGCTGCCTCGTTCTGCTCGTCGGCTCCGCGGTAGTCCGCCAGAGCCTTCTGCAAGGCGGCGATCATGCCGTTGACCTGCATGATGCCGCTGTCCAATGCTTGAGTGAACGATCCGTTGCCGCCCACCGCCGAGGCACGGAGCTGATCATTCGCATCCCGCGTGACCAGGTCCTGGGTCGGAGGAGTGACACGTCCGAGCTCTTCGGCCTCGCGTCGGATCTCCACGAGCTCCCGAGCGGCCTCCTCCAGCTCCCGGATCGCCTGCGGCGCCTGGTCGAGGTCGACGGTGAACATTCCCCCACCGACTGCCGGGGGTCGGTAGCGCGGCACGACGCCGCCGTCGGGGAGCGTGATGGGCGAGTCCGCCTGCAGCGGAGGAGGCAGGGGTTCGGTCATCTCGCCGTCCTTCCGCTCACCGGGCCGTCGCGCGCCGACGGTAGCGAGATCCACGCCGCCGTAGGGGCCGGACGGGAAGACCCGGTCCGCTTCGACGAAAATGCTTCGAATTTCGAAGCATTCCCCCAGAAGCGACGACCTCCCCGCCCGGAAGACGTCAGAACGGCCGTCTCCGGCCGGCCGGGCCTCCCGCCGCCGGACGCACCTTCTCCCCGCGGGCACGCTGGCCGGCCAGCCGCATCGCCTCGACGATCAGGTCGCTGTTGCCGCGCCCCGACGCGGCGTCGACCCGCGGATAGACCAACGGACTGGGATGCGGCGCCCGCGCCACCGTCGCCCCGTGCAACCTCTCCGGCAGCCCGGCGCGCACCAGCCGGTCCCAGGCCCGTGACGCCGGCTTGCCCAGCAGCACCACCTCGGTCGGCGCCGGGTCCAGCAGCTCGAGCAGCGCGCCGAGATACGGCTGGGCCCGCTTGGCCTCCTTCTCCAGCGTGCGCACCGGCTTGGCCGGGTTGGCGACCCACCACGGCACGACGTTCCAGTGCAGCGAGATGTCGTAGCCGAGCTTGGCGCGATCCGCGGCGATGTAGGTGTTGTGGGCCGTGGGGTCGTTGTTGTGCCTGCTGACGAACCCCGAGCCCTCCTCCGCCTCGCCCGACGGGTCCTGGAGCAGCACGAGCACGCGCGCCCCCTGACCGGCGCTCGCCGGGTCGAAGTAGGGGAGGTTCTCGTAGGTCGTCTCCCGGACGTGGTCGACCCAGCGGTTGAGCTCGCCGACCGTGCCGTCGTAGCGCTGCGCCCAGCGCTCGGCGTGCACGTCGGGGGCGAGATCGCGGCTGAGCAGCTCGCCGCGCCTGTCGGCGAGCTTGTTCCACACCGGGCGTGTCATCAGACCTTCTCGAGCAGCACGACCGGGATGACGCGGTCGGTCTTGGCCTCGTACCCGGCGAACCCCGGGTAGTCCTGCTTCTGCTGCTCCCAGATCGGCTCGCGCTCGTCGGCGGGCAGGTCGCGGGCCCGGAGCGCCACGGTGTCGGCGCCGATCTCCGCGCTGACGTCGGGGTTCGCCACGAGGTTGTGGTACCAGGCGGGGTGGACGTCCATGCCGGCGTACGAGGCGAAGACCGCGTAGCCGTCACCCACGCGCTGGTACATCATCGGGGTCACGCGCTCGGTGCCCGTCTTCCGGCCGGTGTGGTGCAGCAACAGCAACGGCGCGCCCTCGAACTGGCCGCCGACGCGGCCCTCGTTGGCGCGGAACTCCTCGATGATCTGCTGATTCCAGTCGCTCACGGGATCCATCCTGCCCCGTGCTCAGGGCGCGGACCCGATCTCCCAGCCGAGATCGACCGACGGGGACGAGTCGCACGCGAGCACCGTCCAGGCGGTGCTG
The DNA here is from genome assembly GCF_037400335.1 of Actinomycetospora flava. Taxonomy (NCBI): domain Bacteria; kingdom Bacillati; phylum Actinomycetota; class Actinomycetes; order Pseudonocardiales; family Pseudonocardiaceae; genus Actinomycetospora; species Actinomycetospora flava. The sequence goes on along the minus strand of NZ_JBBEGM010000006.1, from coordinate 351,988 downwards.
CTCCAGCGGAACACGGCGTCCTGACCCCACGCCGCGCCCAGGGCGCAGGCGGCGACGTCGTCGAGCCCGGCGACGAGCGCGCCCTCCTCGGCGTGCGAGCCGTCCTCGCCGCCGGCCACGCTCCGCCAGTGCCGCACGCCCCGCGCGTCGAGCTCCGCCTCGAGCCGGGCCTGCCGGGCCGCGTTCTCGGCAGGGCCGGGTCGCTCGGCGCCCGGGTTGTGCGCGGTGACGACGTGGACGGGCGCGTCGAAGGGGAAGGTGCCGGACACCTGCCCCGCCGGGCGCGGGCGCAGGGTCAGCGCGAGGTCCGGGACGCGCAGGACCGCGCGCGTGTAGTCCTCGGTGCGCGCCTCTCGGGTCATCGCGTCGCATTCTGCCGCCCGAGTTGTCCACAGGCCCGAACCCGAGGGAACCGATCGGACCTCCCGGCTCTCCAACCCCGTAGAGAGCCGAGGAGGCAGACATGGCGAAACCCGCACGGGCGCGGCGGAAGAGGGAACGGACGGTGGCCGGGCGCCACCACGAGGACACCGGGGATCTCGTGCGCCGCACGCTCGGTCGACGGGCGGGACGCGGGGAGCCCCGGGACGGCGACGTGACCGTCCAGCTCCTGCCGCACCTCATCGCGTCCGGGGAGATGTCGGCGGTCGTCGTCGGCCGGGAGATCGAGGTGGCGCCGGCGATCTACACCGCGGGGCACCTGCCGGCGCTCTCGGAGCGCGAGACGTGGACCGTCGACGAGTTCGGGTGCTTCGACGGCCGCGGCGCGCTGATCACGGCACCGCTCGAGAACGGGGGGTGCAGCTGCCGGGTGGACGTCCTCGACGTCGACGGGCGTCTCTTCCCGGTCAACTGGGCCGCGTCGGTACCGGGGGACGGGCGGTTGTGGGTCGAGGGCGCCCTCTACCTCGACCCGGAGCTCGCCTCGGGGACCGAGCACGGTGAGGCGGTGGCGCTGTGCCGCCGGCGCTACCTGGTGCGCGAGATCCGCCGCTACCGCCGCACCGCCTACCGGCCGGCCGATCCGGTGCGCCTCGACGCGGTACCCGCGCCCGATGACGTCAACGACGACGCGGTCTACGTGGCCGATCTCCGGCTCGTCGACGACGTCGCGGCGCCGTCACTGGCGGCCGAGGGGGTGGTCGACCGGAGCCCCGGCTAGCGGGTCAGCGACCGCCGCCCCGAGGGCCGCCGCGGTCGCCGCCCCGGTCGCTGCGGCCACCGCCCCGGCCGGCCTCGGCACGGTCGCGATCGCCGTCGCCCCGGCCCCGCTGCGAGGCGTTGGCGCGCGGCGGCGGCGGGTCGTTGCGGGTCGGCTCGGCGGAGGGCGAGCCCGACGAGGAGGTCGGCGGTGCGGACGACGAGGGCGTCGACGACGGCGACGCGGTGGAGCTGGACGACGACGGCGACGCCGAGCCACCGCCCGGCGCCCCACCGCCGGACCCGCCGGCACTCCCACCGCCGACGGCCGGACCGCCGCCGGCGACGGGCGCGCCGCCACCCGCCACTGAGCCGCCGGACCCACCCGCGCCGACCCCCGGCGCGACGCCGAGCGCCGGCGCGGGCGCACTCGCGGCGGCGAGCGACGGAGGTGCTGCCGACCCGCCGGGCGACCCCGTCGCTGCGCCGGGCAGGCCGAGGTCGTCGGTCCCGCCGGCAGCCGGCGCCGGCGCGGCCGGGACACCCGGGCCGACGCCGGGTCCGGGGATCACCGCGCCCAGAGCGGGCGCCGGTCCGGTGCCCGCCGCAGGTCCGGCGGAGTCGCCCGTGAAGCCGGGGAGGTCGACGCCGTTCGCGGTCGCGGCCGCCACGCCCAGGGCCGCCACGGAGGCGGCCGCGAGGCAGGCGGCGGCGATCGGGAGGCGGCGGTCCCGCGGCTCGTCGAGCGGCGGGGTCGTGGCCGGCCCGGACCGTGGCACGGGGGAGGGCACGGGGGACGGCACCGGCGAGGGGGACGGAGCAGGCGCGGCAACGGACGCAGCCAGGGCCACCGCGCGCGACCGGTCCGTCGCCGTCGGCAGCTCCGCGCGCGGACCGAGCGCCGCGATCTCGCGGGCCGCGACCACGCCCGGGCTCGTGACGCCGGAGGGCACGCCGAGGAGGTGGGCGAAGGCGAGCGCGCCGTGGACCAGGCGGCGCTCGACGACGTCGACCGGAGCGCCGTCGAGGGCCGCGATCTCGTGCGGGTCCATGCCGTGGGACCAGCGCAGGACCAGAGCCCGGCGCTGCACCGACGGCAGACCGTCGAGGGCCTGCTGAGCAGGGGAGACGGTCGCTGCGGTGGCGGGGGCGACCGGCGCCATGACGACGGTCTGATCGGTCGTGCCGGCGCGGGCGAACCCGCCCGCCCGCCCGGGCACGATCAGCGCGCCGTACCCCGGGGGCGCCGCCCGCCCCGCGGTCACGACTGCCCGGCGTCGTCGATCCGCGCGCCGTGGTCGCCGTGCACCGGGTGGACCGCGGTGTTCGCCTCCGACGCCGCGGCGGCGACGGCGAGGTGGCGCTGGCCGTCGCGGTTCGGGAGCTGGCCGGAGAGCGACTCGAGCAGCCGGCCGAGGTCCGTGCGCACGCCGTCGTGCAGGCCCTTGAGGCGCTGGAGCTCGTTCTCGGCCTCGGTGTGGCGGCGGCGGATGATCGCCTCGGTGTCGTCGCGGCGGCGCTGGGCCTCGGCCTCGGCCTCGCGGGTGATCTGCTCGGCGCCCATGCGGGCCTCGGCGAGCGTCTGCTCGGCCTCCTCGCGGGACGCGGACGCCTGCTCGTCGAGCTCGCGCTCGCGCTCGTCGAGGTCGGCGCGCCGGCGCGAGGCCTCCTCGTCGAGGGAGGCGCGCCGCGCGGACAGGTTCTGCTCGATCTCCTGGCGGTGCGCGTCCGCCTCCTTGCGCGTGCGCTCCATCAGCGCCGAGGCCTCGCGCGCCGCGGTGGCGCGGGCGTTCGCGGCCTCCTGCTCGGCGACCCGCAGCACGCGCTCGACGCGGTGCCCGAAGCCGTTCTGCACCACGGCCTCTGCCTGGCTCTCGCCGTCGGACGAGCGCTCGGCGCGGTTCCGCACACGGGTCAGCTCCGACTCGGCCTCGTCGGCCCGCTGTTGTTCCTGCCGGTGGGCGTGCTCGAGCACCTCGACGCGCGACAGCAGCGCCTGGACGTGCCCGTCGACCTGGTTCGGGTTGTAACCCCGCTTCGTCAGGTCGAAGACATTGGTCTGAGTGACATCACCCGACTGGCTCACAAGGCGGACACTAGCTCACCCGTTCGCGCGGTATCACCCCCATCCGAAACATACCGGTGACCTGATCGTGATGGTTCGTGAACCACAAACGTGCCGTTCATCGCTGATTCGGCTGACGTCCGATCGGGGGTCGACGTCAGGGCGCCGAGGGAGATCCTGCGATCAGGCCGGCGAGCAGGGCGATCCGCACCGGGAGGTCGTCCACGACGACGTACTCGTGCTCGGCGTGCGCCCCGCCGCCGCTCGCGCCGAGACCGTCCAGCACCGGCAGCCCCGCGGCCGCGAGGATGTTGCCGTCGCTGCCGCCGCCGACCTCGCGCGGATCGAAGGCGACACCGAGTGACGAGAGCACGGAACGCGCCCGCTCGACGAGCTCGGGAGCGGGCTCGGACCACGGCGGGCGGTTCCACCCGCCCGTGACCTCCACGCGCACCCGGTCGTCGTCCGGCCGCCACGCCGCCAGCGCGTCGCTCACACGCGACGCCTCGTCCATCGTCCGGGCGCGCACGTCGAGCTCGAGCCGCGCGTGCTCGGCGACGACGTTCGGCCGGGTCCCGCCCGTGAGCACGCCGACGTTCACCGTCGTGCCGACCGACGGCGCCGCGAGCCCGACCAGGTGCGTCGTCAACGCCGCCAGCGCGTGCACGGCCGACGCGCCCGCCTCCGGGTCCAGCCCGGCGTGCGACGCCACCCCGGTCGCGGTCACCGTCCACAGCCCGACGCCCTTGCGCGCGGTCTTCACCGTGCCCGCGACGCCGCCGGGCTCGAGCACCAGCACCGCCGAGGCCCCCGCCGCGGCGTCCACCAGGAACGACCGCGACCCCAGGCTCCCGATCTCCTCGTCGGCGCTCACCAGCAGCCGCACCGACGGCCGCGGCACCCCGAGCTCGTCGAGCGCCGCGACGGCGTGCACCGCCTGCACCAGGCCCGCCTTCATGTCGAACACGCCGGGCCCGCGCGCGATCCCGCCCGCCACCGAGAACGGCCGCTGCGCGAGCGTCCCCGCGTCGAACACCGTGTCGAGGTGCCCGAGCAGCACGACCGTCCCGGGCAGCGAGCCCGGCACGTCCACCTGGATCACGGCGCCGGGCCCGTCGCCGAGCGTGCGCACCCGCTCCGCCCGCCAGCGCTCCTTCACCCACGGCACGAACTCGGCGGCACCCCGCGAGAGCAGCACCGGGTCGGTGCTCGGCGTCTCCACCCCGACGAGCAGCGCCAGGTCCTCGACCACGTCGTCGAGGCGGCGGGCGATCAACGAGCGGACGTCGGACATCGCCGGAGAACCTACGACCAGACCAGCTCCGCCGTCCGCACCACGGTCTCGAGCTTGCGCCGCTGGTCGTCCGCGGAGAGCTCGTTGCCCTCCCACGTGCTGGCGAAGCCGCACTGCGGGCTCAGCGCGAGGCGGTCGAGCGGGAGGAAGTCGGCGGCCTCGTCCACCCGCCGCCGCAGCTCGTCCACCGACTCGAGCTCCGGGCGCTTGGTCGTCACGAGTCCGAGCACGACCGTGCTCTCCGGCCGCACGTGGCGCAGGGCGGTGAACCCGCCCGCCCGGGCGTCGTCGTACTCGAGCAGCAGGCGGTCGTAGCGCGCCTCGGAGAAGAGGACCTCGCCCATCTCGTCGTAGGGCACCGAGCTCTCGTACATGCTGCGGTAGTTGCCGCGGCAGATGTGGATGCCGGTGACGACGTCGCTGGGCAGCCCGTCGAACACGCGCCGGTCGGTCCGCACGTAGGACGCGAGCTGCTCCTGCCACCGGTCGGGGTCGGGGAAGAGGCGCCGGTTGTCGAGGAACGTGTACTTCGGGGCGTCCAGCTGCAGGTACCGCACGCCGGCGTCCGCCAGCGCCCGCGCCTGCCGGTTCATGATCGCGACGAGGTCGTCGAGGAACTCCTGCGGGTCGGGGTAGGCCTGGTCGGAGACCCCGGCGGTCCAGTAGCTCAGGAAGTTCGTCGGGACGGGCAGCGTCACCTTCACCGGGCGGTCGGCGTGGGCGAGCACGAAGCCCGCCTCGACGTCGACGAGGCTGCCGCGCTCGGTCAGCCGTGACGCGACCACCGGCGACGTGTGCGAGGCGGTCCGCCCGTCGGCGCCCGTCCACGTGCGCGTGAACCCCTCGGGGTCGAAGCCGTCGGTGACGTCCAGGACCGGCCCGTGCCAGATGCGCCGGCGCATCTCGCCGTCCCCGACGACGGGCAGGCCGACGGATCGCTGCAGCTCGAGGACGTCGAGCACCGCCCGGTCCTGCAGCGGACGCAGGTCACCGACACCTTCCTCCATGGCGCGGCGCAGCTCAGGAGGCCGCAGGAACGACCCCACGGTCTCGGCCCGGATCGTCGGGAGACGGAGCTCGCGGAGCTCGACCCCGGTCGAGGGCTCAGCCATCCCGGCGCACCCTCTCCGCGGCCTGGGCGGCGGCCGTCATCTTGGCGATCGCGAGGTTGCGCGGCACGCGCCGCAGCCCGCAGTCGGTGGAGATCTCCAGGGCGTCCGGGTTCCGGTACTTGAGGCACGTCCGCAGCCGTTCGACGAGGTCGTCCGGGGTCTCGGCGTAGTGGGTCTTGATGTCGACGAGACCGGCGGACAGCAGCCGCCCGGGGTCCCACTGTCCGACGAGGTCGATCTCGGCCATCTCGCGCCCGCCGAACTCCAGGCTGAACCCGTGGACGTTCGCGTCCAGCAGCGTCGGGAAGAGCCAGCGGTAGGTCCGCTTGGCGTAGGGCAGGCGGCGGAACGAGCCGAAGCAGATGTGCACGGTGAAGGTGCAGCCGTCGAACCCGTCGACCACCTTGTTGATGATCTCGACCATCGAGGCCGGGCTGCGGTCGTCGTCGGCCACCGCGGGGGTGATCGGCTCCTCGAGCTGGATGTAGTCGCAGCCGGCGTCGAGCAGCTCCCGGATGTGCCCGCGCAGCGCCGGGACCAGCGCCTCCGCGCACGCCTTGCGCGAGGGGTAGACGTCGCGGAAGTCCAGCTCGGTCGTCATCCCGTACGGGCCGGGCATGCCCACGCGCGGGCGGCGGTCGGTGGCGGCGCGCAGGAACCGGTACTCGCCGACGAAGTCCCACATGCAGGCGAGCTCGTCGAGCGGCTGGGTGACCTTCCAGACGTCGAGCATGTCGTAGCCCAGCGCGCCGAGACGCCGCGGCGCCGGCTGCAGCTCGAGCCCGGGCAGCGCGGCGGTGATGTTCTCGATCCAGCCGCGGCGGCGGTGCTCGCCGTCGGTGACGATGTCGAGCCCGCAGCGCTCCTGGTCGTCGATGGCCAGGCGGCAGTAGTCGTCGTAGAGCTCCTTCTCGTCGTCCGGCCCGAAGCGGCCCGCGGTCTCGGCCGGTTCGACGACGTCCCACCAGCCCGGGCGCGCCCAGCCGCCGGTGGTCGTCACGGCGATCTCGGTGTTGACGGTCATCAGCCCTCCTCGAAGCGCATGCCGGTGGCGGCGACGAGCGCGTCGTGCACGGTGCCTCCGACGCTGGCCACGACGTCGTAGCGGGTGGAGGCGTCGCGGGCCTCGCCGTCGAAGTCGGTGACGCGCCCGCCGGCCTCCTCGACGAGCAGCCGCCCGCCGGCGACGTCCCAGGGCGGCATGTCGCGCTCGACGTAGCCGCCGAGGTGGCCGGCGGCGATGTGGGCCATGACCAGCGCCGGGGCCCCGGGGAAGCGCACCCCGCCGGAGACCGTGAGCATCGCCCGCATGAGTCGGGCGAACTCGGCGATGACGACCGAGTCGGACGACTGCGCCTGCACGACCACGACGACCTCGGCCGCCCGCGTCGCCGGGGACACCTGCAGGGGCCGCCCGTTGCACGTCGCCCCGCCGCCGCGGACGGCGGCGAACAGCTCGTCGCGCAGCGGGTCGTAGACCGCGGCGACGACCGGGTCGCCGTCGAGCGTCAGCGACACCGCCGTCGCGAACCACGGGAAGCCGTCGATGAACGCGCGCGTGCCGTCGAGGGGGTCGACCCACCAGCACAGGCCCGCGGCGGGCGCGCCCACATCGGGCGCGTCCTCCTCGCCGAGCACGACGTCGGCGGGCCGCTCGGCCTTGATGGCCGCGATCACGGCCTCCTGCGCGGCGAGGTCGGCCGAGGAGCTGACGTCGACGCGGGCGTCCTTGAGGGTGACCTCGAGGATCTTGTCCTGGTGGTCGAGCAGGACGGCGCCGCCGGCGCGGGCGGCGCGTTCGGCGACGCCGGCCAGTTCGTGGAGATTCACCCCAGCACCTCCACCACGCCGCGGTCGCCGTCGATCCGCACGCGGTCCCCGGTCGTGATCGTCGACGTCGCCACGCCGGTGCCGACGACGCAGGGCAGGCCGTACTCGCGCGCGATGATCGCGGTGTGCGACAGCGTGCCGCCGGTGTCGGTGACACACCCCCTGACCAGCCCGAACACCGGCGTCCACTCGGTGGTCGTGCCGCCGCAGACGAGGATGTCGCCGTCGCGGACCTGGTCGATGTCCTGCGCGGCGCGGACGACCCGCGCGGTGCCGACGACCGTGCCGCGCGACGCCGCGAACCCCGACAACGTCGCTGTGGCCCGCTGACCCTTGATCGTCGCGAAGTACTCCGGGGTGAGCCCGAACAGCTCGGTCATGATCGGGTCGTTGACGGCGTCGGGCACGGTCCCGACGACCGGCGGCAGCTCGCTGCCCCGTGCCGACCAGTGGTCGTAGTAGTCGCGGCGGGCGGCCACCAGCGCGCGGCAGTCGGCCGGTCCGCTGCCGGTGAGCAGGTCGAGCAGCTCGTGGCGGAACAGGAAGAAGACGTCCTCGCGGGCGTCGACCACGCCGTCGGCGACGAGCCGGTCGCCCGCCGCGAGCGTGAGGCGCCGGAGCGGCAGGTGGATGCGGCGGTCGATGAGGAAGTTGTGCTCCTCGTTCCACCAGACGAAGTTCGCGGCGCGGTTGGACGCGAGGGCCTCGTCGAAGCGCTGCCGGTCCTCCTCGGCGAGCGCGGCGCGGGCCTCGTCGACGAGACGGTCGCGCTCGGCGAGCACCTCGCGCCGGGCGGCCGCGAAGTCGTGCCCCTCGGGGCGGGTGAGGAACTCGCGGATCGTGCCCAGCGGCGTCGCCGGGTGCTCGGCCCACGACGGGCGGTCCATCGTCGCGGTCTCGTCGGTGCGCCGGCCCCAGACGGCGAGGAACTCCTGGAGCTCGGCCCACCAGACCGCGCCGTTCGCGTGCTGGTCGAGAGCCGCCCGGACCCCCTCGACGGTCGGCGCCGCGAGCGCCTCGGCGACCCCGAGCTCGCGGGCACGCCCGGCGAGGCGCCACAGGCCCTCGTCGGTCTGCAGGTACGCGGTCTCCTCGCCGGCGAGCCACTTCGGGATCTGCCCGGTCTCCAGCCCGAGGTCGGCGGTGAGCTGGAACAGCGCGACGTAGTTGGCCGCGAGCAGGTACATGACCTCGAAGTGCACGCCCCAGCCGCGCCGGTGGAAGGCGATCGCGTCGACGAGCGCGGCGTGCAGCTCGTCGCGACTCATCGCGTCGACGTCGAGCCCGTCGAAGTGCGCGTAGGCGGCCTCGAGCTCGACGCGGTAGCCCGACCAGTAGCCCTCGAAGTCCGCCAGCCGCGGCCCGGCGAACGCCCCGAAGCGCTCGGCGCGCGCGCCCATCTGCCACAGCGAGGTGATCGGGCACTGGCCGAGGTAGACGTGGACGCCGGCGATCCGGTTGACCATCCCGGCGGTCGGCGGGATGCCGACGATCTCGGCGCCGTACTGCGTGCCCCAGGTCTGGGCGTCCTCGAGCAGCGCCATGCTCGCCGGCGTGATGCCTTCGGCGAAGTGCTGCGAGTCGCGCATCCAGAAGCGGTCCTCGTCGGCGCGCGTGAACGGCGCGAGCGGTTCGGCGAGGAACGGCCGGGACTCCAGCCGCGGCTCGTACCCGGGGTAGAAGTCGCCGTCGGCGTACTCGCCGAGCGGGATGAACGTCGTCGACTGCTGCTCGGTGGTCGTCACCGGCTCACGTCCTCGTGCGCAGGGGTGCGGTGCGGACGGACGCTAGGAGCGGGTCGTCGCAGGTCGGTAGCCGCTTCCGGCGAGGCTGTCCGGTTCCGGCATCAGGACTGTGGCCCTTGACACCCTTCCGAGGCCCGGCCAGCGTCGACGGCGGTCCGAGGGGTCCGAGGAGGTGACGCCGTGCTGCGTGGCGGCTTCCGCACGGCCGATCCCGACGAGGCCCACGAGCGCACCGAGCCGCTCATGACCGGCCACCGCATGACCGTGAGCCGCGACGGCGCCGCGTTCGGGGCCGACGTCCGCTGGGTCGCGGGTGAGGGCCTGGGGCTGCTGCGGTTCTCCTACGGCGCCGCGGTCGAGATCCGCTCGCACCCTCTCGACGCCTTCGCCACCGTGCACCTGCCCGTACGCGGCGGCTTCCGCGCCGAGCACCGCGGCATGCGCGTGCGCGCCGACACCGCGTACGGGGCGGTGTTCTCGTCGTCCGGGCCGCTGACGATGCGGTGGGACGCGGGCCTCGACCTGCTCGTCCTCAAGATCGACCGCGCCGACCTCGAACGCGAGCTCGCCACCCTGCTCGGCCGCGCACCCGACGGCCCGCTGACCTTCGACCTCGAGATGCCGCGCGCCGGGGGCACCGTGAGCGGCGCGGCGGAGCTGGTGCGCAGCACGTGCGCGGCCGCCGGCCCCGAGGGCCCGCCGCCGCGGGTGTGGGCGGCGCTGAAGAACGCGGCGGCGACCGCGCTGCTGCTCGGGCACCCGCACTCGTTCACCGACGCCCTGCGCGCCCCGGTCCCGCCGGCGTCGTCGACGGTCGTGCGCCGGGTGCTCGACCGCGCGGCGGCCGACCCCGCGCACCCCCCGACCGCGCCCGAGCTCGCGCGCCTCACCGGCGTCAGCGAGCGCACCCTGCGGACCGTCTTCCACGCGGAGTTCGGCGTGGGGCCGGTGACCTACCTGCGCCGGCGGCGCCTCGACGCCGTGCACCGGGAGCTCGCCGACCTCGACCCGGCCGGCCCGACGACCGTCGCCGACGTCGCCCACCGGCACGGGTTCGCGCACGCGGGACGGTTCGCGGCGGAGTACCGGACGCGGTTCGGGGAGACACCGAGCACGACCCTGGGTCGTTAGCCCGTCGAAGCGGCGGGTGGGGGCGCTCCTACGTCGCTCCCCGAGCAGGTCGCTGGCGGGTGGGGGGCGTCAGCCCCCGAAGCGGTGGGTGGGGGCGCTGATTCGGGTGGTCAGCCCCACGTCGACCAGATCAGACGCTCGAGCACGACCTCCCGAGCGTGCTCGATGATGACGAAGTAGATGAACTTGAACCCTTCCGCAGTGTCGAAGGTGAGGAACCGCAGCTCGGCGTCAGGGTTGTGTTTGACCGCTGGCGCGCTGTCCCACGGGGTGTGCGACAGCGCGACCTGGAGCTGCGCGATCGCCTCGCGAGCGCCGGGTGGGAGGTCGCGGACCTCGTCATCGATCAGCTCTGAGCGGACCTCGTACACCGCGTCAGATGCCGGCGGCGGCGCGGACTGCGGCGAGCGAGGCGTCCGCCGGCAACGCAGTTCCAGTGCGTAGTTCGGCCACCCGCCGAGCCGTCTTCTCGAACTGCACGCGATCGAGTTGCAGGGCGGCGATTCCCCGCCACTGGTTCACCACCCGGTGCACGACGGTGAGGTCGTAGGACGAGCTGGCCTCGGCCAGGGCCTCCTGATAAGCCCGGTCGAAGTCCGGACGGTCTTCCGGCAGCAGGGCGGCGCGGATCGCCAGCGGCGTCGCGCCTGGTCCGAGCTCGCGGAGCGCGGGCGCCGACACGTCGTCGGCGGGATCGATGGCCGCCATGCCTCGACCGTAGCGGCCACGTCCGACAGGGAGGACGGGTTCGCGGAACTGCACGTGCCACCGCGCCCGCCGAAGCGACGGCTCGGGGCGCCGACCCGTGTCCCGAGGACACGGGTCGCCATCTGGACCCGCTGCCCTCCCCGGAGCAACATCCATAGCCATGGGGGATGCGGTACCGGTGGGGGAGGCCGACGTCGCGGCGACGGCGGCCGCGGCGGCGCGGGCGTTCGACGACGACGGCATGTTCACGTTCGTCTTCCCCGACCCGTCGGCACGTCCCGCCAAGCTGGACCGCTTCTTCCGCGGCGCCGTGCGCTACGGCCGGCTCGCCGGCCGCGCGCTCACCACCCCCGGGCGCGAGGGCGTCGCGATCTGGCTCCCGCCGGGCAGCACGAGCATGTCGGTCGGCGCGATGGCCCGCGCCGGGATGCTCGCGTTCCCCGTGACGCTCGGGCCGGGCGCGTTCCGGCGTTTCACGGCCTACACGTCGTGGCTCGACGGGCAGCGCCGGGCGCTCGTGCCCGACCCGCACTGGTTCCTGCTCGCCCTGGGCGTCGATCCCGTGTGCCAGCGCCGCGGGGTGGGCACCACCCTCATGGCCTCGACGCTCGCCGACGCCGACCGCCGCGACCTCCCCGCCTACCTCGAGACCACCTCCGAAGGCAACCTCGCCTACTACGCACGGGTCGGCTTCGCGGTGGTCCGCGACGCCGTCCCCGACACGGCGGGTCCCCGGACGTGGCTGATGCTCCGCGAGCCGGCCTGACAGGATCTCGCGACGGAGGGGGGGAGTGATCGTGACGCTGATGCCCGAGGCCCTCGGCCGCCTGCGTCGCCCGACGCTCCTCGCCCTCACGCTCGCGGCCCCGGTCGTGCTGGTCGCCGGCGCGCTCGTCGCCCAGCTCGTGCAGCCGCCCGGCTCCTACGACGCGGTGGGGCAGACCGTCAGCACGCTCGCCGGCCGCGGCGCCACCGACCGCTGGATCATGGGCGGCGCCCTCGCCCTCATCGGCGTGATCTACCTGCTCGTCGCCGCCGGTCTGCGGGCGGTGTCGCCGTACGCGCGAGGCATCCTCACCGGCGGGGCGGTCGCGGTGATCGTCGCGGCGCTCGCCGTCCAGCCGGCGCACGGCAGCTCGACGATCCACATGGCCGGCACGGTGATCGCCGCCGTCGCCTTCGTGTTCTGGCCCGTCCCGCTGATCACCGACCGGCGTCTCGACCCGGCGCTGCGGCGCGGCTCGGCGATCGCCGTCGCCGGGATGCTCGGCCTGCTCGCGTGGCTGTGCGCGCAGGCCTGGACCGACGGGACCTGGATCGGCATGGCCGAGCGCGCCCTGATCCTCGGCGAGACGGTGTGGCCGATCGCGGTCGCCGGCTGGCCGGTGCGGCGCCTGCGCGGTTCGCCCCTGGTCCTCGCCGTGCTGGCCCCGACCGTCTTCGTGGTCGGCCTCCTGCTCGCCCAGGCCGCGCAGCCGCTGCCCGACCCGTGGAACCAGTCGGCGAGCGCGCTGTCCGGCCTCGCCGCCACCAGCCGCTGGATCATGGCGGGCACGCTCCTGCTGGTCGGCGTCCTGACCGGGCTCACCGCGGTGGGCCTGCGCTCGCGGGTCCCGCCGGCGGCGTGGCGCCTGCTCGCCGCCGGCGGCGCGTTCCTCGTGGTGGCCGGCCTGAGCCCGCAGCCGGTGGGCGGCTACTCGGTGGTCCACATGGTCGCCGGCGGGCTCGCCTGGGCCGCCTACACGATCTGGCCGCTGGGGCTCGTGGCCTCGCCGACGGTGGACCGCCGGCTGCGCGTCGCCTCGGCCGTGGCGACCGTCGTGCTCGCGGCGCTGGTGGCGTGGTTCGCGGTCCAGCTCGTCACCGACGGGACCTGGTACGGCCTCTCGCAGCGGGTCGTGATCCTGGCGCAGGCGGTGTGGCCGGTGGTCGTGGCCGTGACGGCCTCACCGCGCGAAGATCGCTGACAGCGCCGGCGCGACGTCGCGGTGGTCGCGGACGAGGCGGCACCGCCCCCGCCCGGCGTGGGCGAGCTCGCGGCCCAGCTCGACGTCACGCTCGCCGGAGACGTCGAGCAGCACGTCGAGGCGCGGCAGCCGGCCGGCGACGCCGCGCGGGTCGGGGCCGGCGTTGTGCACGGCGTCGGACAGCAGCAGCACCCGCGCGTCGCCCGACCCGGCCTCGCCGATCAGCCGCGCGGCGGTGGTCAGCGCGAACGCGACGTTGGTCAGCCCGCGCGTGGGGACGCGCAGCAGCAGGTCCAGCAGCGCGAGCGGCGCCACCCGCTCGCCGGGGCGCACGAGCACCGCGGCGTCCGACCAGAACGCGACCACGGCGAGCCGCTCGCGGCCGAGCTCGCCGGCCAGGGCGCCGACGGTGGCGGCGGCGGTCAGCGCGCGCTCGCCGGTCATCGACCCGGACACGTCGACGACGAGCACCACCGTGCGGGCGGTGCGCCGGCGCTCGCGGACGACCAGGTCCTCGTCCGCGGGCAGCGGGTTCCCGGCGAGCACCTCGACGGTCGCGTCCAGGTCGAGGTCGTCGCCGGCGCCGTGCCAGCGCGCGCTGACCAGCTCGCCCGCGACGCCGGTGTGGCGGTCCTCCGCGCTCGGCGGCCGCAGGCTCAGGCGCCGGGCGATCCGCCGGGACCGGGCGCGGGCGACGTCATCGGCGCTGGACGAGGCCAGGTCCTCCAGCGCCACCACCTCGGCCGGCTCGTCCGACGCCCCGGGCGCCGTCGGCCCACCGACCGACCGGTCCTCGCGACGGCGCCGCCGCGTCCCGTCGGAGAGCACGAGCCCGCCGCCGGTCCCGCCCCGCTCGTAGAGGGCGGGCTCCTCGGACAGCTGCTTCGGCTTCCGGCGCAGGGGACGCGTCGACCGCCGCACGACCGGGCTCTCGGCCGCGACCTGCTTTCAACCCGGCTCGGCGCGCGCCGGGTCGAGCACGAAGTACGACTCCCACAGCGACCGCAGCACGGCCTCCGGCGTCGCCTCCACGACCTCGTCGAGGTGGATGCGCCCCGAGAGCGCGAGCAGCATCCCGTCGAGGACGAGGCCGGTGTAGTCGCCGGGCAGGTCCCGCAGCGGCGTGTCGTCCGGGACCGCGACACCCCGCAGCCGCGCCAGCCGGTCGACCACCAGCGCGAGGTCGATCGCCCCGCGCACGCTGCTGCCCTGCCGGATCGCCTCGTGCTCGCGGGTCGCGCGGGTGAGGGCGACGGCGTCGGCGATGAGGCGCGGCGACTCGAGGTCGGTGCGCGCCGCGACGATCGCCCGCTCGGCGTCCGCGTCCTGGTAGTCGACGGCGAGGCGGCAGAGCCGGTCGCTCACCGACGTCGACAGCCGCGTCGTGCCGATCGTGTCGTACGGGTTCATCGTCGCGACCACCCGGAACGACGGCGCCGCTTCCACGCTGCCCACGCGCGGCACGGCGATCCGCCGCTCCGCCATGGCCGTGAGCAGCGTGTTCAGCGTGTCCTCGGGTGCCCGGTTGAACTCCTCGACGTAGAGGAAGCCCCCGGACCGCATGGCCTCGAGCAGCGGCCCGGGGACGAACGTCTCCGCCGAGTAGTCCTCGCGCAGGACCCGCGCCGGGCTGTGGTGACCCACCAGCCGCGTCGGGGTCAGGTCGGCGTTGCCCTCGACGAACACCATGGGGACGCCCCACTCCGCGGTGATCGCGGCGAGGAGCGTCGACTTCGACGTCCCCGGCGGGCCCTCGAGCAGGACGTCGCGCCCGGCCGCGACGGCGGCGAGGAGCAGGTCGAGCTCGCGCTCCCGGCCGACGACCCGCGCGGCGACCTTCTCGCGAACATCGATGAGGTCGTCGGCGAGGTCGTCGTCGGGCGCCGTCACTTGACGTTGAACCCCGCGTCGACCGGCAGCGTCACGCCGCTGACGTAGCGGCCGGCGTCGCTGACCAGGTAGAGGATGGCGTTGGAGATGTCGACGGCCTCCACCATCTCGACCGGCAGGAGGTTCGCGAGCGCGTCGCCCTTCTCCGGGTTCTCGTTCATCCACGCCTCGAGCTGCGGGTTGACCACCATGGGCGTGTTCACGCCGGTCGGGTGGACGGTGTTGACGCGGATGCTGTGCGGGGCGAGCCAGTGCGCGAACGTCCGCATCAGCCCGACGACGCCGTGCTTCGCCGCCGCGTAGCCGCTCATCGCGCCGCCGCCGTCACCGCCGCGGCCGGACAGGCCCTGCGTGGAGCTCGTCAGCACGATGGCGCCGCCGTCGCCCTGCGCGATCATCGTCGGGGCCGCGACTCGCACCGTGTGGTACACGCCGGTCAGGTTGATGTCGATGACGTCCTGCCAGCCGCGCTCCTCGTCGTCGGGCTCGCCGCCGACCTGGTTCGCGATGCCCGCGTTGGCCAGCACGATGTCGACCCGGCCGAGCTCGGCGACCCCGGCGTCGAACGCCGCCTGCAGGGCGCCGCGGTCGCGCACGTCGGCCTGGCGCGTGACGATCCGGCGGTCGAGGTCCTCGACCAGCTTCGCGGTCTCCGCGAGATCCTCCGGCGTCGACATCGCGTACTGCACGGTGTCGACCTGCTGGACCAGGTCGATCCCGATGATGTCGGCGCCCTCCTGCGCGAGGCGCAGGGCGTGGCTGCGGCCCTGGCCGCGTGCCGCGCCGGTGATGAAGGCGACCTTCCCGTCGAGCTGTCCCATGCGCGCGTCCTCCGAATCGACGTCGTCGTCAGAACCCGGCCTCACGCTGTCGCACAGGGTGTCGATCACGTAACGCCCGGACGGACCAATCGGACACTTAGTTCGGACACGAAACCATCACGGCTGGCGACGGGGTGGCGCGTGCGGCACCGTGCTCGCCGTGATCGGGCGCCTGGTGGCGGTGGTGCTGCTCGCGGTGGTCGGCGTCTACGCCGTGATCCTCGAGGACCCGCCCGACCCCGTGCCCGCGTCCGCCCCGCCGGCCGAGTTCAGCGCCGACCGGGCGGCGACGGTCGTGGACCAGCTCGCCCGCGAACCCCGGCCGGTCGGGTCACCCGCGTCCGACGCCGCTCGGGACGCGCTGGTGGGGCGGTTGGCGGCGGAGGGCCTGGCGCCGCGGGTCGAGGCGAGCGCGTCGATCGCCGCCGAGGAGGGGCAGGCGCGGGCGGCGCGCGTCGAGAACGTCGTCGCCACCCTGCCGGGCACCGACCCGACGGGCTCGGTCGTCCTCATGGCGCACTACGACTCGGTGGCCGCCGGGCCCGGGGCCGCCGACGACATGTCCGGCGTCGCGACGATCCTCGAGACCGTCCGGGCCCTGCGCGCCGGCCCGCCGCTGCGCAACGACGTGACGGTCGTGCTGACCGACGGCGAGGAGGCCGGCCTGCACGGGGCGCGGGCGTGGGTACGCGAGCAGCTCCCAGGCGGCACGCAGCGAAGCGGAGCTGCCGCGCCGGAGGCCATCGGCGACAGGCCGACCGTCGTCCTCAACTGGGAAGCCCGCGGCGTCTCCGGCCCGTCGATGCTGTTCCAGACCTCGCCGGGCAACGCCGGGCTGGTCGACGCCTGGGCGCGCTCGGTGCCCGCCCCGCGCGGCGACTCGTCGCAGGTCGAGATCTACCGGTTCCTGCCCAACGACACCGACCTCACGCCCGTGCTCGACGCCGGGCGGCCGGGGATGAACGCGGCGTTCATCGGCGGCGCGGAGCAGTACCACACGCCCGGGGACGTCCCGCCGAACCTCAGCCGGGCCTCGCTGCAGAACCACGGCGGGAACGCGCTGGCGCTGACCCGGACCCTGGGATCGGAGGACCTCGCCCCGGTCGACCCGGTGGCGTCCGGCCTGCCCCCCGCCGGCGACGCGACCTACTTCACCGTCCTCGGCCGCACCGTGACCTACGACAGCTGGTTTGCCTGGCCGCTCGCCGGCGGCGCGCTGCTGCTCGCGATCGTGCTGGTGGTGGTGGCACGGGTCCGGCAGAAGGCGACCGTCGGGGGAGTCGTCGGCGGCTTCTTCGGCTACCTGCTCGCGCTGGTGCTCGGGCTCGCTGTGGGGATCGGGTTCTGGCAGGCGCTCGTCGCGATCCGCCCGTCGTACACCGACACCGGCCCGTTCGTCGGGCGCCCGCTGATGTACGAGATCGCCGCCGGGCTCGCCGCGTTCGTCGTCGTGACGCTGATGGTGAGCCTGCTGCGACGGCGCCCCGGCGGGATGGCGTTCGCGGCCGGGTCGCTGCTGGTGCTCGCGCTGCTGGCGGTCGGGCTGGCGGTCGTCGCGCCCGGCTCGGTGTTCCTGCTGGCCTGGCCGGTGGTGGGCCTGGCGCTCGGCCTGATCGTCGTGGCGTCGGCCGGCGAGCGGCCCTGGCTCGCCGTGCCGTTCCTCGTGCTCGGCGCGGTGCCCGCGGTGGCGCTGCTCATCCCGTTCGCCGTCGCGTCGTACGGCGTCGCCGGCGTGTCCGACGGGCTCCCGGTCGCACTGTTCACGCTGGTCGGGGTGCCCATCGCCGCGGGGCTCTCGGCGCTGCCGCGGCCCGGACAGGTGCGGGGCTACGCGTTGCCGATCATGGCGTTCGTCTGGGTGCTGATCCTCGCCGCCGGCGGGCTGTTCCTGGACCGCCCCGACGCCCGGACCCCGCAGGGCGCGAGCCTCGACTACGTGCTCGACGCGGACACGGGCGTCGCGCGCTGGGTCACGAGCGACACGGCGCCGGCGGACTGGACACAGTCGTACGCGCCGGCCCCGGCGGCCGTCGTCGACTCCTGGCCCGGCGACGAGCCCGTCGGCAGCGGCCCCGCGCCGTCGATCGGGGCGCCGGGACCCGTCGCCGACGTGGTCGCACAGACCCCGGGTGGGGTGCGCCTGCAGGTGTCGTCGCCGCGCGGCGCGCCGACGATCACGCTGCGGTCGAGCGTCGCCGCGTCGTCGGTCACCGTGACCTACCCCGGCCGCCCGCCGGTCTCGGCGTCGCTCGCCGGCGGGCCGCTGCGCCTGCAGCTCGACGACGTCCCGCGCGAGGGTGTCCTGGTGGACCTGCAGCTCAGCGGCCCGGCGACGGTGCGCGTCGACGACCAGAGCCTCGGACTCGCCGGAGTCCCGGACTTCCGCCCGCGGCCGCCCGAACTCCGGCAGGCGCGGGGCAACGAGAGCGACCGCGTGATCGTGTCGCGGCAGGTCGACGTCGGGTGACGCCACCCGGTAGAACCAGGTGATGGCCTCGGAGCACGAGTGGCAGGCGGCGCGCCGGCGGTTCATCGACCGCGAGGGCGGGCCGACCCCGGCCGCGGACGACGTCGACCTCGGGCCGCTCGCCGAGCAGTTCGTGACCCTGGGACAGGAGCTCAACATCGCGTCCGAGTCCGGCGTGATCGGGGTGCTCGAGCGGGTGGTGCAGCGCGCGCACGCGCTCGTGCCGGGCGCGGACATGGTGTCGGTGACGTTGCGGGAGAACGACGGCGGCTTCCACACGCCGGTCGAGACCGATCCGCTGGCCACCCGCGCCGACCACATCCAGTACGAGACCGGCGAGGGTCCCTGCGTCGAGGCCACGGCGACCTCGGGCTCGGGGTTCACCCTCAGCCGGGACCTCGCCCGGGACCCCCGCTACCCGGCCTTCGGGCCGCGGGTCGTCGAGCTGGGCGTGACGGCCCTGTGCGCGACCGGGATGTTCCCCGGCGGCGACCCGCCCCGCCTCGGCGCCCTGAACTATCACTTCCGCGACGCCGCGGGCCTGGACGACGTCGACCGCGACGCGATGCTGATCCTCGCGTCGTACGCCGCCGTCGCGCTGCAGTCGGCGCGGAACCTGGAGGTGGAGCAGCTGCGCAGCGCCCAGCTCGCCGAGGCGCTCGAGTCCCGCGACGTCATCGGCCAGGCCAAGGGCATCCTCATGCAGCGGCGCAACGCCAGCGCCGAGGAGGCCTTCGACGTCCTGCGCCGCGCCTCCCAGGACCTCAACGTCAAGCTCCGCGACGTGGCGACGACGATCGCCTCGCGTCACTCCGAGCTCTGAGGCGGCACCCACTGCGTGAGGTCGCGCCAGGTCAGGCGGGCGGGCTTGATGGGGCGCGGCTGGTCGGGCGCGGGGTGGCCGAGGCAGATGATCAGCTCGGCGGTCCAGCCGTCCGGCAGGTCGAGCACGACGCCGGCGGCGGCGCGGCTGAACGAGCTCACCGGGCCCGCGCCGAGCCCGACCGCCTGGGCGGCGAGCAGGATCGTCGCCGTCGCGGTGCCGACGTCGATCCAGGGCCCGCGGTTCTGCGGCGGGAAGCCGTACTGCGCGACGAGGTCGTGGTCGACGCAGACGGCGATCGCCGCGGCGGGCTTCGCGATCATCCCGGGGGACACCATGCGCAGCACCCGCAGCGTGCCGGGGTCGGTGGTCGCGACGTAGCGCTGGAGGTGGCGGTTGCCCGCGGTCGGCGCCCAGCGTGCCGCGTCGAGGATCGTCTCGACCTGCTCGCGCTCGACGGGCTCGGCGGTCATCGCCCGCGTGACCCGGCGGCGGTGGATGGCAGCCAGAACGGGATCGAGGACGGGGTCGGTCACGGCGCGTACCGGGTCTTCAGGTGCGCGGCGAGGGACCGGCAGACCCCGTCGAGTTGCTCGACGTACTGCTCGCGGTCGCCGCGGGGGACGGCGAGCAGGGGCATGTCGCTGAGGGGACCGTCGAGGGCCTGGGCGGTGGTCTCGGTGGCTCGCGGCCCCATCGCCTCGGCGAGACGGTGGGCCGCGGTGAGCAGGCGCATCGGGCCGTACTCGGCGGCCTCGTCGACCTGCGTGCGCGCGGCCGTGACGAGGTAGGCGAGGAGTTCGAGGGCGTCGTCCTCGTCGAGGACCCAGGGTGCGGACACCCCGCCATCCTGGCCTCAGGCGCGCTCGTCGGAGACCACCTCGTACCAGGACGTGTCGCTCGGCCCGTCCTGCAGGCCCTCCATGCGCTCGCGGGTCTCGAGGAACGCCTCGTCGGAGTGCCAGGCCTCCCACGCGGCGCGGGTGGTCCAGGTGCCGATCACCGTGCGCTCGTGCGGCGCCTCGAGCGGGATGACCAGCTGGTTGCCGATCCACCCTTCCTTCTCGCGGGCGGTCTCGAGGCGGTCGCGCATCGCCGCGTCCCACTCGGGCTCGCGGCCGGGGGTGAGGGTGACGTGGGTGATGACGGTCATCATGGGCGCCCGGCTACCCGAGGGCGCCCGTTCTTCACGCCCGCGGGTGGGCCTTCTCCCCGACGGCGGCGCGTTCGGCGATCTGCGCGACGCGGCCGGCCCGGGTCGCGGGCCTCTTCGCCTCGACGAGCCAGACGAGCATCGCGCGCCGGGCCGAGCGGGTGAACCCGTCCCAGTGGTCGCGGGAGCCGGGGTGGGCGTCGAAGGCCTCGGCGAGGTCGGGCGGGACGACCAGGTCCTCGACGTCGTCGAGCATCGTCCAGCTGCCGTCGGCCTTCGCCGCGTCGATCATCGCGCGGCCGGGTCCCGCCATGAGACCGGCGGCCTCGAGGCGCTCGATGCGCTGCTTGTTCGACCGGGCCCAGCCGCTGCCGCGGCGACGCGGGCCGAACCACATCGCGGTGCGCTCGTCGTCCAGCGAGCGAGTGGTGCTGTCGATCCATCCGAAGCACAGCGCCTGCTCGACGGACTCCTCGTAGCCGACGGTCGGGCGCCCCGTCCGCGCTTTCCAGGTCACCAGCCAGACCCCGGTGCCACGGTCGTGGTGCTCGGCGAGCCACGCCCGCCAGGCGTCGACGTCGTCGGGGTGGACCTGGTCGGTCACGACTGCACCGCCGTCCGGGCCTCGAGGCGGTCGGCGACCATGCTCAGCGGTATCGCGAGCGCCCAGCTGATGCGCGCCCACGTCGGCGACACGAACGCGATCGGGATCGACGGCAGGAACCCGGCGACGACGGCGGCCGTGCCCCAGTACTTGCCGTGGCCCCAGCGGCGGGCCCAGCCCTCCTTGAGCAGGCCGTCCTGCTCTGCGACCCGCCATAGAGCGAGCGAGGTCAGCGACGTCCCCATGATCGAGCCGGCGTAGATGATCGTGGCGGCGATGCTGTCGCCGTCCCCGAGCAGCGCGGTGGGGAAGGGGAGCATCACGACGAAGAACAGGAACACGAGGTTGGCGACCAGCAACCGCCTGCTCGCGCCGGTCAGGGCCGTGAGGTCGTCGTGGTGCAGGACCCAGAAGCCGCCGATGACCGCGAAGCTCACCACCAGGGCGAGGAACTGGTGGCCCAGGGCGAGCAGGTCGGCGACGACCTGCCCGTCCCGGACCTGCACGTCGGTCAGCGGCAGGATCAGGATCGTGATCGCGATGGCGAAGATGCCGTCGCTGAACGCCGAGACGCGCTCGAGGGTGGGCAGCGGCCGCTCGTCGTCCCCCTCCACCGCTGCCCTCCTGTCGTTCAGCTCTCGATCTCGTAGGTCGGGGTGATGATCGCGCGGCCGATGCTGTGGAAGAAGAGGTTGAAGCCGAGGAACGCCGGCGTGGCGTCTGCGCCGACCCCGAGGTCCTCGACGTCGACGGCGTGGACGACGAAGAAGTAGCGGTGCGCGCCGTGTCCGGGCGGCGGGGCGGCGCCGATGTAGCGCTTGGCGCCGGCGTCGTTGGCCAGGGTGATCGCGCCGTCCGGGAGCAGGCCCTTGTCGGGGTCGCCGGCGTCGGCGGGCAGGCTGGTGGTGGAGGCGGGGATGTTGGTGACCGCCCAGTGCCAGAAGCCGCTGGTGGTGGGGGCGTCGGGGTCGTAGCAGGTGACGGCGTAGCTCTTGGTGCCCTCGGGGGCGCCCTCCCAGGACAACTGTGGCGTGACGTCCTCGCCCCCGGCGCCCATGATCCCGCTGACCTGCGCGTTCGGGAGCGTCTTGCCGTCGGCGACGTCGGTGCTGGTGACGGTGAACGTCGCGACCTCGGGCAGGAACTCGTGGGGGTCGGGCGGCTGGTGGGACACGGGAAAGCGCCTCCTTCTCGACGATCGGGTCTGCCGCGCCAGGTACCCCGGTGAGCGGTCGGGTCACGCCCACTGGACGAGAAGCAGGTCGACCCGCCGCTGATCCTCGAGGATCAGGTAGGTGGCCAGTCCACTGGTCCCGAACGGCCGCGTTCGCATCGGGCTGTCGGGCTTGTCGGCGAGGTACGGGTCGCCGTCCCAGGGGGCCGACTCGAGTGCTTCACGCAGCCGGTCGAATTCGGGGACGGCATCCGGCGGGAGAGCTCGAATCTGATCCTGCACAGGCCCGCGCGTGTCGAGCGTGTACACGTCGACCGTCAGAGTCGGCGTTCGGAGATGTCCGTGGGCTCGTCGTCGGGCGGCATTTCGCCTGTGAGAGCGGTGACGGCTTCGCGCACCACGCGGCGGTGCTCCTCCGGGTCGCGCGTGATCCAGGCCCGGCGGCGCCAGTACTCGACCGTTTCGTGGATTGCCTGGAGGTCGAGTTCGCGCTCGGCGGTCTCCAGCGCTGCGCGGAACGCCCGGTCGAACGCCTCACGGTGTTCGGGATGGAGCGCGTCGCGCACTGCACGCGGCGTCGCGCCGGCGCGGGGGAGCGGCGGGAGTCCCTCCCGCAGCGGTGTCTCCGGCCTCGCGCTGCTCATGAACCGACGATAGCGGGACTGGCCGACAGCGTTCGGCGGTTCGAGAGCATCTCAGGACCCGACCGTGGGGGCCGGACGTCCCCGACCGTCTCGACCCGGTACACCGGCTCTACAAGCCTGCGTGGGCGCGAGTCACCTCGAAGGGCTCGTCGTCAGGCACGGCGTCGCCGGTGAAGAACTCGGCGGCACGACGCACCGCACGGCGGAACGCCTCGGGGTCGGCCTACAGGACGGCGCGCCGTCGCCACTCCTCGAGGAGGTCGTGCACCGGGGCGAGGTGCAACGTCGACCGTGCGCTCTCGAGCGCCTCGTCGTAGGCCGCGAGGAAGGCCTCGCGGTCCTCGGGGAAGAGGCCGGCATGAATCGCGGCTGGCGAGGCCCCGGGCGCGAGCGAGCGGTCATCCCGGGTGCTCTCGAGGCGCCGGAGCGGTCATATGAGGACGGTAGCGTGCCTGTCCGACATCGCGATTGCGATCCGACGACCGCGCCCCTCAGCGATCAGATCGTCAGACCGCCGTCCACCGCGACCGTCGCGCCGGTCATGTAGGCGCTGTCGTCCGAGGCCAGGTAGACGACCGTCTTCGCGATCTCCGCCGGCGTCGCGTGCCGGGCGAGCGGGACGAGCTCGTCGAACGCCGCGGCCGCCTCCTGCTGGTCGAGGCCGGTCGCGCGCATCTCGATCGAGTCCTGGAACGGCGTCGACGTCGGCCCGGGGTGCAGGGAGTTGACGCGGATCTTCCGCGGCGTCAGCTCCTTCGCGGCTGCCTTCATCATCCCGACCTGCGCGTGCTTCGCGGCCACGTAGCCGCTGATGCCCGCGAACCCCATCAGACCGACCACGCTCGAGGTGATGATGATGCTCGCGCCCGCGCCGAGGTGGGGCGAGGTGTGCTTGATCATGTGGAAGGCGCCGAGCGCGTGGATCTGCAGCGTGCGGGCGAACTCGTCCGACGGGTAGTCCTCGATCGGCGCGACGGCCCCGGTGTTGCCGGCGTTACTGAAGACGACGTCGAGGCGCCCGAAGCGCTCCATCGCCTCGGCGACCGCGGCGCGCACGGCCTCCTCGGCGGTGACGTCGGCGCGGGTGAACGCGGCCTTCTCGTCGCCGAGCTCCGCGACCGCCCGCTTCAGCGCGTCGGCGTCGAGTCCGACGAGGTGCACCTGCGCGCCCTCGTCGACCATCGCGCTCGCCGACGCCCGCCCGATCCCGCTCTCGCCACCGGTGATGATGGCGACCTTGCCGTCCAACCTCGCCATGACTGCCCCCTCCGTGCGCGCGTCCTCGGGACAGCTTTCTCGCGCCATGAGTGGTGTGGGTCACATCATGGCCACGGACTGATCGCCGCTCGGGGTGGTGGCTCCGGTCCGTCGCCGGGCGGACGCAGGGGGTGAGCCCTAGCGTGGCGCCGATGCGCCTCGTCGCGGTCGTCCCGCACCACACGATCGCCGACGGTGAGTACGAGGACGTGACGGTCGGCCGGTTCTCCGCCCTCGGGTTCGCGCTGCAGGTGCGGTCGACGTCGTCCACCGACGCGCCTTCGGGCGTCATGCAGGAGGGCGGTCCGGTGCCGGTCACGACGGTGACGGGCACGGTGGTGCTGCCCAGTGACGAGGCCCCGCCGATCCTGGCCGCCGGCACGGTCCAGCCGCTGCTCGCCAGCGCCGACGAGACGTGGCCGGCGGACGCGCAGCTCGCCGTCACGGGACAGCTCGTCGTCGAGCCGTACCTCTGGGCCGCCGACGGCATGCTCTGGCCGCTCGTGCCCGACGGGGTGCGGATGTGGTCGGTCGACGCGATCCGCCGGATCGGCCTGGACGGGATCGAGGACCTCACGACCCTGTCCGGCCCGACGGACCTGGACCACGGCTCGACCTACGTGCTGGAGGTCGTGGACGTCTGACGCCTACGCCTCTCTGGCAAGCACCCCTGAACGATCGAGGACGAGTTCGGTCTGCCCGGGCGGCGCGGTCCAGATGGCCTCCTCGAGATGGACGAGGAACAGCCGCCACGCGGCCTCGAGCGTGTCGACATCGGGGAAGACGAGCGAGGCGCCTGGCGCCATTTCCCGTAGGTGTTCGTCGAAGGTCGCCGGCGTGATGTGCAAGCGGAGCGGTGTCGGCAGCGGCCGATGGTCGAACGTGGTCAGCACCACGACCCCTTGCTCGCGGTCCTCGTCGACCGCGCCCTCGGCGGCGAGGTAGCCGACGAGCTGGTCGTAGAGCCCCGTGTTGGGTTTCTCCATCCTCTCCTCCTCACGCCGGCTCTCGGGTCGGGTAGGCCGTAACGATCTTCCCGTCGCCTCCCGCCACCACCACGAGTGGGTAGTACACGGCGCGCACCTGCCCCTGGCCGTCTCGAATCTCGAGCGGTGCCTTGAACGCCCAGGTGTCGTTCTTGATGTTGTGACGCGGATAGCCGGTTTGCGGGACCCGTAGAGTCTGCTCGATGGCGAAGTCGGTCAGATCCCGCCAATTCTCACCCGTGTAAAGGGCGATGTTCTGCCAGTCCTGGCCGTGACGTGAGCTGACGTGCCGGTAGCCGAATCCCTCGGTGCCGCAGAGCAAGGCCGACGCTTGCCCGTCCGGACCCGGCACGAACACCGGTCGCGGAAACACGCGGACCACCTTCTCCGGCTGGCTGCTGGCCCCACAGGCGGCCCAGACTTCCGTTGAAACGGCACTCACCGCCTGCGCGGCGGGCTCCCCCATGAACGCGAGGGCGAGGACCAGGAACATAAGGACGCGGACAGACCGCAACCGACGAGACATGGGCGACTCCGTGAGTGGGACGAGCGGTCCAGGGCGAGGACCGCCACCACGGGGTTGGACTCGGCGTTGCGCCGATCGGTTCCATCGATCTCGGAAGCAGAGTTGGCGACGGGCTGGCAGCGCCAGCCAGCATCGATGATCGGGTGGCGTCAGGCCGTATCGGTCGGCACGGTGAGGCGGTTGGTCCGTGCGACGACATCCAGTTGCCGGCGAACCTCACTCGAAACGTCGCGGTCGGCGAGCACCTGACGGTGGATTCCAGCAACCCCTTCGACGGTCCAAGTGCGGGCCACGCCGATGAGGTGATCTAGCTCGATACTGGTGATCTCGCCATCCTCCAGTGCCCATATGAGCGCCTCGGCGTACGCCGTTTCGGCAGCCGAGGTCCATGTCGGCGCGACGGCGTGGGATCGGGGTGCCGACCTAGTCCGTGGCGAGACCCGTCCGGAGGACGACAGGGACGGCCAATGATCAGGCAGGTGTCGTGAGGTGACCCCGAGATCGGAGAAGCTGTTCGGAGCGAGGCTGGCGAGTTGGGTCCGGAGGAGCGCCGCGGCGGCGAGCGCGTCCTCGCGTGCGCTGTGGGCGTTCTCGAGATCGATCCCGTGCGCAGCGCAGGCGTCGGCCAGCGAGCGTCCCGCGTCTGGATTGGTCCGGTCCGCGAGCGCCATGGTGCAGAGGCTTGGGATGCGTGGCAGCGGGTGACCCGCACGATCGAACTCGGCGTGCAAGAAGCCGAGGTCGAAGGGCGCGTTGTGGGCGACCACGACGCGCCCCTCCAATCGAGCGGCGACGTCACCGATCACCTCCGCGAAGGTTGGCGCCCCGACAACGTCGATCGTCTCCAGCCCGTGGACCCGAGTCGGACCGACGTCGCGGCCCGGGTCGAGGATCGTGTGCCAGAAGTCCTCGACGCCCCCGTCGGGACGGCAGGTGACGATGGCGATCTCGACGATCCGATGGCCGTGGCCGACTGCGAGGCCGGTGGTCTCGACGTCGACGACCGCGAAGGGCGTCACCCCGAGGTCGACCTTCGGTCCGCGGCCGACGGGAGTCGGCCCCTGAAGCAGCGGAACATCGCCGCTTGAGGTCGTGCTGGAGAACGAACGCGTCCCCCGCGAGCGGAGCCAGGCCCAGGCGCCATCGACGTCTAGCGCCCGCGCGGCGTAGGCCTGCTCGAGCAGGGCCGGCGAGAGGACCTCGTCCCACTTCTCCTCGCGCTTGTCGGGGACGATCGCGGCGAGATCGAGAGGGTCGGGAGGCGCCGTCGTTGCCAGCCTGTCGAGGACGTGGCGCACGACGTCCTCCGGCGCATCGGCCACGATGGCCGGCCCTTCGCAGTTGGCCTCGATGCCGGCGTGGTGCAGCGACACACGCAACGTCTCGAGGACTCGATCACCGCGCCAGGGGAAGATCACGCTCTCGCGCCCCCACCCGACGACTTCCCGCCGGTGCAGTTCGAGCTGGGCGAACATCGACCGCCCCTCGGCGAGCAGGATCCGTGCCTTCTCGTCGAGATAGGGCGGAACGACGTCTCCGACGTACAGCTCTTCCATCATCGCCCGCACCCGGTCGTGCACCCGCGCAGCGCCGGTCGACGGGAACTCGGGCGCATTGCCGGTAACGTCGGCGACCACCTCCACTTCGGAGCTGCGGGGGTGTACTGCGATCACTCGCCAGCGCCGCCCAGCGAGCACCAGGCCTGAGCCCGGGATCAGCGAGCTGCCGGCGTCGATGGACCCGATCTCCTGCCCCTGCGCGAGCACCCGGAACACTTCAGGCGATTCGAAGGCGGCGAAGAAGGACCAGTCCTCGATCTCTCGCTCGCCGCGCCCTCCTGGGAGGAGCAGTCCGTCGGACGAGCTCATCAGCAGGTCTGAGTCGTGCATCGCGGCGAGCAGTTGCCGGAACGTCGTCTCATCGACGGCGAAGGGTCCGTGCGAGCAGAGCACCGACTCGGCTTGGTGCGGGTACACGCCGCCGTGTTGGGCGGTGAGCGACAGCACCTGCTGGACGAGCGTCGAAAGGTGCAGCCCGCCAGTCTCCGGCGGTTCACACCAGTCATGTGTCAGGAACAGCTCGAGCATCGCCGTGCTCTGCACGAGCTCGGCGCGCAGCGCTTCATGTGGCGCAGTGCTCTGCTCTAGAGCCGGCTCGCTGATGTAGGTCCGCAGTACCGATCGCTCCCCGGGTCGACGGCCCGAGCGTCCCCACCGCTGCCGCAGCGCCGCAACCGACGGTGGGCAGCGGACCTGCGCGACCTCGCGCACCTGCCCGATGTCGATGCCCATCTCGAGAGTTGACGTGCAGATGGCGGTGGCCGGATCGTGGCTCTTCAGCCGGTCCTCGACGTCTTCTCGCTCGGCCTTCGCGAGGCTGCCGTGGTGGGCGAAGAACTCGTTCGGAACACGGACGCGCTCGCACTCGCGCCGGAGCCGGTCGGCGAGCTTCTCCACCTCAGTGCGCTGATTGGCGAAGACGAGGTTGGTGTGACCGCGCAGGCTCTTGTAGAGGAGGTTCGCTACGGTCGAGAGTCCGCCGCTCTCGCGGCTCGAGCGGTGCCCGCGGAGCACGGTGACCCGATCGCGGCGGTCGGCCGTCGCCTTGATCCGGATCACCCGCTCACCTCGACCAGGGCGCAGGAACTCGGCGCCGATCGTGAGGTCGCCCATCGTCGCGGAGAGACCGATCCGTGGGGTGCGGCGCCGCGTGATGAGATCTAGCCGGTGCAAGAGGGACGCGAGCTGAGCGCCGCGTGCGCTGCCGGGGAAGGCGTGCAGCTCGTCGACCACGATGTAGCGCAGCGCTCCGAGCAGACCGCGAACGGCGTCGCCTCGGCTGCTGAGCAGCCCCTCGACGGACTCGGGGGTGATGAACAGGACGCCGGCGCGCTCGCGCCACACCTTCTTCTTGCGGGAAGCGGGGACATCGCCATGCCAGGCGTGCACAGGCACGTTCAGGTCCGCGCACATCTCCTCGAGTCGGCCGGCCTGATCGTTGATCAGTGCCTTCAGCGGCGAGATCGCGAGGACCTCGACGCCAGCCGGAGCTTCGCCTCGCTCACGACTCGCGACGAGCGCCGACAGGACCGGTAGGAAGGCCGCCTCGGTCTTGCCGCCAGCGGTCGACGCCGTGATCAGTACGTCGCGCTCGCCGGCCAAGATCGGATCGACGGCCTGGGCCTGAGCGTCCTGCAAGCTCGTCCAGCCCTTGCTGTGGACCCACTTCTGGACCGGACGTGCGAGGCGCTCGAACGCGCTGTCAGACAGAGACGAGGT
This sequence comes from Actinomycetospora flava, assembly GCF_037400335.1. Classification (NCBI taxonomy): domain Bacteria; kingdom Bacillati; phylum Actinomycetota; class Actinomycetes; order Pseudonocardiales; family Pseudonocardiaceae; genus Actinomycetospora; species Actinomycetospora flava. The sequence goes on along the minus strand of NZ_JBBEGM010000006.1, from coordinate 323,373 downwards.
CATCGTCGTCGTCCAGCGGCGCGAGGTCCGGGTTCTCCTCCGGCTGGACGGCGGTATGGCCGAGCACCTCTCGCCAATCGCGATCGGGGTGCTGCTCGAGCAGCGACAGGAGGTCGCAGAACGCCTTGATCGTTGTGCGCGGGGTGCGGAAGTACGCGTCGCCGATCTGCTGGCGGCAATGGGCCATGAAGGCGTCGATGGCCTCGTCGGGCACGAGATACCGCGCCGGATCGCCTGAGGCGTAGACATGCCGGAGGTTCTCGAGCAGCACGTGGAAATCCTCGGGCGTGAGCTGGTCGAGGCGCAGCACAGGCCCCGAGTAGTCGACGAGGCCACCCGTAGCGAAGCGATTCTCGGTCAGACGGCTCGCGAGCGCGCCGTAGGAGTGGAGGCCGCGGCGGGAGTCGGTGAGAAAGTCAGGCGTACCGCCGAACAGAAAGCCGATGCCCTCCGCGCTGCCCTGGTGACAGTCGTTGACGATGCGGAGGATCTGCTCGTAGTTGGCCTCGCGGCTGCCTTTGTGAGCGATCTTGTAGAGATTGACCATCTCGTCGAGGCAGATGAGCAGCCCTTTGTAGCCCGCCAAGCGGACGAAACGAGCGAGGAGCTTGAGCTGGTCGTAGAACGAATCGTCGTCGACGATCGTCCGCACCCCGAGATCGGCACGCGCCTCGGTCTTCGTCGAGTACTCACCGCGCAGCCAGCGCACGGCGTTGGCCTTGAGCGCGTCATCGTCGGTGTCGTAGCCACGCCAGTACTTCTCGATGACGATCGCGAAGTCATAGCCGCCGACGAGCTCCTGGAGGTCTTCGAGCCGCGCCTTGATCACACGGCTTGGGCTCGTGTCGGTCTTCTTCGCCTCTTCCATGGCCTGGGTGACGAATCGCTCGACCACGCCGGCGAGGGCACCCTCAGGCTTGGCCTGCGTGCCCGCATTGCGCATGAGTTCGGTGTAGAGGCCGCGCGCCTGACCGCCGCTCGACGCCAGTCGACGACCTGGGTTGAGATCAGCGTGCAGGGTCACGAGCTTGCGCTGCGCGGCCACGGCGCGGACGAGGTTCAAGAAGAACGTCTTGCCTGAGCCGTAGTCGCCGACGACGAAGCGTGCCGCAGTTCCGCCCTCGCCGATGCGATCGATGTCTCCGAGGAGCGCTTGGACCTCGCTGGCCCGGCCAACCTGGATGAGGTGCTGACCGGTGCGCGGCACCACCCCGGAGCGGAGCGACTGGATCAGGGCGTTGCGTTCCCGAGGCTTGATCTTCGTCGTGCCTGCGGCCGTCATGCGCGCATCTCCTCGTAGATGGCCGAGTCGACTGTCACCGACTCGTCGTCGTGCACCTCGATCACGGGTTCCTCCGTGCTGTCGAGGGCAGCTTCGTTGATAACGTCCACGGCTCCATCAGGCAGGACGCCGTGCCTCGCGGCGAGGGCCTCGAGATCCTGGCGGCTGCTCTGCCCGCGACCGGCGAGCTCTCGCAGGAGTGCGGAGTGCGTGGCGTCCAGCGTCGCGATGCCGGTCGCGCCCGCCGCCGTGTCGACCACGGCGGGCTCCGGTTCATCGGCCTCGTCTTCGACATCGGCGAAGATCGCGCCCAGAAGGTCTTGCACCGCCAGGTTGTCCGCCTGCCGTTGGCGAAGTCGAGTTTCGTCGACGGCAACGAGCCGCTCCGCCGGCGCCTCTGATTCCACCAGGTTCTCGGCGGGAGCGAGTGCGAGCAGCGCGTCGGAGTCGTCGTGGGTGGGCTGCAATGTGAACAGCTCTGCCGTGGGCGCCGCTCGTGGGGCGAGCGGCGCCCGTCGGAACCGGAGCCGGCGGTCGACCTCGTCGGGGTCGAGGTCGAGCAGCTCGTGAACCGAGCGCAGGACGCGGACCTCGTCATCGGTGACGACGCCATCGGCACGCGCCAGGTCGAGGACGTAGCTACCGAGCGAGAGCCGCTGCGTCAGCGGCAGCCCGACCATCCGCGCGGCAACGTCGGCGAGCCGGAGTTCGCTGGAGGCCACGAGCACTCGGTGAGCGTCGAGCCGTGTCCGCTCCGAGGCGGTGATCCCCTCCGCAAGCTGCACCTGCTCGATGAGCATCGCCTGCTCGGTGTCGTCGACGACGCCGTCGGCCCCTGCGACTGCGGCACAGAGCTCCAGCACGACGACGGCCGCGGCGTAGGCCTCAGATGGGCTGGTCGTTGGCGACTCGGCTTGACGGAACAACACGACTGGACTGCGGGTGGCCGCCCGACCGCCGAAGCGGACGTCGGGTTCGACGCCAACCCCGAAGCGCTCGAGGACCTGGGCCATCTCGACCGCGTCGCGGCGTTCGATCTCGGCGGTCCCTGTCGCTTCGGTCCACTGACTCAGCAGCGTTTCGGCGTCGACAACACTCGGTACGTCGGTCAGGAGGGACTCGGCCTGCTCGACGAACGGTCGCACGGCTCGCGCTGAGGATGAGCCAGCGAACAGCGGTTCCGGTAGCACCGCCGCGGCGCGGGCGGAGGTGATCGGTTCGTCCGGGTAGCGGTTGCGCCAACGGACGACCCCGATGAGATCGGCCTCAACCTGATCGGTGATCTCGCGCAGAATGACCGCTGGGCCCGTCGTCAGGAAGACGTCCGAGGCGTCGGGCACGCTCAGCTCGAGCGGGACGGGCAGGCTGGGGTTGGCGGGCGTGTAGTCGAGCGTCAGACGACGTCGCCTTGGGCGGATCGGGAGCCCTTCGGGATGGCGCTCGATGAACCGATACCGCCAGAGGCGCGCAAAGTCTTCCGGGACACGCTTGGCGGCCTCACGGCGCGCGATGTCGGGGTGGAACCACGCCCAGGCGAGCGCCCAATCGGCATCGACAGGCTCCGAGGCGAGAGCTCGATGGCCGAGCTCCACCTGGAGGACGTCGGGTACCGGCTCATCGTCGAGGGGTGGCGGGCTGTCGGGGCGTCGATGGCCGCCGAGCGCTTTCGCGACGCGTGCGACCTCGGGGTCGCTGCCGTACGTCTCGCCGAGCGCGGCGGCTTCCCGGGACAGCTCGGGATCGCTGTCGCCGTCGACGAGGATGCGGCGCTCGAGGCCGTAGAGGTGCAGGAGCGCCCAGACGGCCGGGGCTTGCTCGGCGCGACGACCGGTGCGCTGCCAGACAAGGAAGGCAGCGCGCGCGGCCGGGGTCAGCTCGCCGTAGTGCGGCGGTCCGATGACCGAGTCGGCCTCCCAGTCGGGGGCACCGAAATCGACCGGCAAACCGGGATCGATGACCTCGGGGGCAGTGGCCGGGCCCGTGTAAATACCCTCAAGCGTTGCGCCTGCGACGACGACCGGCTCGCCGGCGCCAGCCCACTGGCTCGCGGTCGCGCTCGCCGTCACACGCCCCCCTCAGCGGTTGCTGGCTTGACCTCGATCGTGGGCCCCACCGTGCCTGACGACGACCGGCACCACCCGATCGGGTGGCCGCCGCTCCGCGTCGGGTCGGTCCGCAGGAGGGTTCGACGATCACCCTTGGGTCGTTACTCGTCCCTGATGACCGGTTTGTTGGTCCGACACCTCGGGTCGCCGGCCTCCTCGTCATGATCGCTCCCCATGACAGGCTGCGCCCGTGTCTCGAGGACTCGGCGACGGGCTGTACGAAACCCTGCACACCGCAGCCCTGGAGCACCGGCTGCAGGCGCTTCCGGAGGGAGCTGCCACTTTCGCGGCTCTCGACAAGACCGCCGCGCCTGATGTCCTCGCTCGCCACGTGGCCGAGATCGTCCGGCGCTCGTTGAGCAGCCACGACGACGGCCCGCGCCGGCAGGCCCTGGTCAACGGCGTCGTCGAGCTCCTGGAGGCGCACGACGACGACGCGGTCGTCGCGCTCGAGCAGCTCCTCGCTGTCTCCATCGCGCCAGGCGTCCACCGCGTCGTTCGGCCGGCCATGCCGCTCTCCGACACCGCGCTGCTGACCAACACCAAGGACGAGCCGTCCCTTGGTGCCGAGCTCCAGGCCGAGATCGCGTCAGCAGACCGCGTCGACCTCCTGTGCGCCTTCGTCAAGTGGCACGGAATGCGCCTCCTGTCGAACCAGCTCGACGATCTGAAGGCGAGGGACAAGCCTCTCCGGGTCATCACGACGACCTATCTCGGAGGGACTGAACGGCGAGCAGTCGACGAGCTTGTCCGTCGCTATGGGGCCGAGGTGAAGATCAAGTTCGAGGAGCAGTCGACGCGCCTGCACGCGAAGGCGTGGCTGTTCCGCCGGGACAGCGGATTCGACACCGGATATGTCGGCAGTTCGAATCTCTCGAAGTCCGCTCTCGTCGACGGCCTCGAATGGAACGTCCGCATCTCTGCGGTTGCCACCCCGGCCCTCGTGCGGAAGTTCGAGGCGACCTTCGACACCTACTGGAACAGTCCCGAGTTCCGCGCCTACGACCCCGACCGCGACGCGGACTTGCTCGACCGCGCCCTCGGGGCTCAGGCCGGAGGGAACGCTTCTGTCCTGGAGCTCTCGGGTCTCGAGGTCAGGCCTCGGCCCCACCAGGAGCGCATCCTCGAGGCCCTCGACGCTGAGCGAACCGTTCACGGCCACCACCAGAATCTGGTGGTCGCTGCAACCGGTACTGGTAAGACTGTCGTCGCCGCGCTCGACTACCGACGCCTCGGTGGCGTCGAGAAGTCCCTGCTGTTCGTGGCGCACCGCAAGGAACTCCTCGAACAGGCTCGCCGCACCTACCGCGAGGTCCTCGGTGACGGCGCCTTCGGCGAGCTCCTCGTCGCCGGCCAGAAACCGACCGTGTGGAAGCACGTGTTCGCCTCGGTGCAGTCGTTGCGTGAGGTGGACCTGCCGGCGTTCGAAGTCGCCGTCATCGACGAGTTCCACCACGCCGAGGCTCCCTCCTACCAGCGACTTCTCAACCGACTGAAGGCTCACGAGCTCCTCGGTCTGACTGCGACTCCGGATCGCATGGACAATGTCGACGTCCGCGCCCTCTTCGGTGGTCGGGTCGCCGTGGAGATCGGTCTCGGCGAAGCTCTCGAACAGGACCTGCTCTGTCCGTTTCACTACTTCGGCGTCGCCGACAACACTGATCTGACCGCGTTGGAGTGGAAGCGCGGGACCTATGACGTCGACGCCCTCGATCGCCTCTACACGGGCAACGACGCACGTACCCGCATCGTCCTGAACGCCCTACGCGACCGCGTCACCGACGTCGGGCGCATGCGCGCGCTCGGGTTCTGCGTTTCGGTGGCGCACGCGAGGTATATGGCGGAGAAGTTCACGGCGGCCGGCGTGCCCTCGCGTGCCATTACGGGCGATACGCCGGCTCACGAACGCGCCTCGGCGGCTGCAGCGCTGCGCGACCGCGAGGTTGCGTGCCTCTTCACCGTTGACCTCTACAACGAGGGCGTCGACCTGCCCTTCGTGGACACCGTGCTTTTCCTTCGCCCGACCCAGAGCGCGACGATCTTCCTCCAGCAACTCGGGCGCGGTCTGCGTCGTGCGCAGGACAAGGCAGTCCTGACGGTGCTCGACTTCATTGGGCAGCACCGCCGCGAGTTCCGCTTCGACGTTCGCCTCCGGGCGCTCACCGGCTCGAGCCGCGAGCGGCTCGTCGACGACATCGAGCACGGCTTCCCGTACTTGCCCTCGGCGTGCCGGCTGATCCTCGATCGCGTTGCGCAGGAGGTGGTCCTCGCCAACGTGAAGCAGGGACTGCGCGGCGGTCGGAAGGTGCTCGTCGATGACGTGCGCTCTCATGGCGACCTACCGCTTTTCCGCTATCTCGAGGAGAGCGGGCACGAGCTGGTCGACATCTACGGGCGACCGAACGAGAGCTGGACGGCTCTTCGGCGTGACGCGGGCCTTCCCGCAGAGGATGCGGGACCTCGCGAGGTTGAGTTGCTCAAACGCGTCGGGAGCCTGGTGCACATCGACGACATCGAGAGGGCGTCGACGTACATGCGACTGATGCTGCCGGGAGGTGCTCGCCTGGCAGACATGACGCCGGGTGAGCGGGTGATGGCGCACATGCTCGTCTACACCATCTGGCCCGATCTCGGCGGCCACCCATCGATTGACGACGCCTTGACGACGTTGCGGGGACACCCAGCTTTCGTTGATGAAGCGATGACGCTGATGCGGTTCGGCGCGGACGAGGCCCGAGTCGTGCCCGGCGACCTCGACATCCCCGGCGTTGAGCTCCGATCCCACTGCACCTACCGGCGGGACGAGATCCTCGCCGGTATCGGCTGGGCGGACGGCACCCGCAAGACACGGGGTCAGGCCGCCGGGGTGATCTATGCGGAGACGACGAATGTCGACGCCTTGCTCGTGACACTACGGAAGGAAGAGAAGGAGTTCGCTCCGTCAACGCGGTATCGCGACTATCCGATGTCGGCCGACCTCTTCCATTGGGAGTCTCAGAACTCAACGACGCTAAATTCAGCGGTTGGTCGTCGTTACTTGGACGGGACGAGTCACGCCGTACTCTTCACGCGAGCCGCTCGGAACGACGAATTCGGCGGAGGAGCTCCGTTCGTTTGCCTCGGCGCGGCTCGGCCCGTCGAGCACCATGGCGAGCGCCCGATCGCGATCACCTGGCGCCTCGATCGACCGATGCCCCAGCACGTCCTGCGATCCGGCGTGGTCGACGCGGCGTAGCCGGTCGCGAACGGCCACGGCTGCTTGGCAGACACACGAACCTCAGGTCGGGCTCCCATCCTCTATCCGCCGTAGCTCCTTGCGGAGTGACGTCGGGAGACTCTCGACGACGCGGTGGCCCACTTCGTCGGGGTGAGGTAGGGCCTCGAGGAAGCCGCGGAGCGCGATCAGATCGACCTGATGACCGTCGCTCACCCTGGCAGCGTGACAACCCGGGACTCGCTCGCGCAGGCGAATGGCGAAAGTCAGCCCGCCAGCTCGGACGACGCCACGCGCAGCTCGTCGCCGACCGCGACCTCGCCGGGCGTCAGGACCGTGTACTTCGCCCCGAAGACGACGCCCTTGTCGGTGAGGCGGTAGGTCGCGAGCGTTTCCAGCGGTTCCGGGCCGACGCGGGCGCCGGTCTGCTGGTCGACGGTGACGACGGCGCAGCGGATCGCCTGCTTCGAGAACGCCAGCCCGGCGGTCCCGAGCACCACGCGGTCGAGGTCGTCCTCGGCGTGCGCAGAGCAACCAACCAGGACGACGTTGGCGCGGAAGCGCTCGAGCGGGATCGGCTCGCCGGTGCGTTCCGCGGCGCGGTCAGAGAGGTCGTCGGCCGCGGCGCGGGAGAGCAGCAGGAGCGAGCCGCTGTCCGCCCAGCCGGACAGGCCGGGGACGAGGCCGTCGGTGGGGCGGTGGTGCTCGGCCGTGACGCCGACGAGCCGGCTCTCGGTGCCGAGCACGTCGGAGAGCCAGGTGGCGGCCTCGTCGCCCTGGTCCACGGCTGGGTGCGACTTGCTGAAGATCTCGACCTGGCGCCGCGGGCCGTCGTCGAGCACGTCGATCGCGCAGGTCGAGCGGCCGTTCGCCGACAGCGTCAGGCGGGAGCCGTCGAGGTCCGGCCGGACCGTCGCCAGCAGGGGATGGCGCCGCTGCGTCTTGAACCGCCCGTCGGGTGCGACGACCATAAACCGTCGGTCGCCGGCGAGCCCTGTCGTCGTGACCTCGCGGCGGTCCACCGCCATCCCGGCGCAGCCCTTGATCGGGAAGACGGCGAGCGACGCGACGCGAGCCACCGCCCCATCCATGGTGCCCAGCGTGTCACGGCGCTCGATTCCCGGCCGTGCCGTCACGATCAGCAGGTGGCGGATCGGGACGACCCGGACTTCCTGCACGCCCGCTGCCCGCTGACCGGGGTCACGGCCAAGGGCGTCGCCACCTGGGTGCTCATGGCCGAACGCCGCTTCGGCGGCGAGATCGTGCCGATGGACGGCGCACCGCTCGAAGTGCAGATCGCGCGCGCCGCCGACAACGTGCGTCGCCTCGTCGCGATCGCCTGCGCGCGCCGGCCGGACAACGCGTTCCTGCAGGACGCGCGGGAGGCGGTGGAGGCCTCGGACGTCTTCTGCGTCGCGGTGTCGCTCAGCGCCGACGAGCTCGAGCAGCGCTGGGCGCGCCGGCACGCCGGTTCTGACTGAGCAGTCAACGGTCAGATGTCGCCGAACGGGTCGATCGGCTGGCCGCGCCAGACGAGGTCGTCATCGAGACCGCGGAGGAACGACTCGGCCAGGTCGCACCACCGCCGCGCCGGCACGGCGGTCGTCTCCTCGAGTTGGCCGCAGGCGACGGGCAGGTCCCACTCGTCGTCGCAGAGCTGGGGGACGAACTGTCCGCCCGACGCGCTCCACCGTGCGGTGCGGCTGCCGCGTCGGCCGGGGCTGCGGAGCAGGATGTCGTCGAGCCGCGGGGTGCGGCGGACGGTGGGGTAGCGGGCGGCCCAGGGCCAGGGTTTCAGCGCGCGAACGAGGGCGGCGTCGAGCGCTGCCGTTGTGCTGATCGCGTGGACGCCGGCGACGAGGCAGCCAACGGCGAGGCCCTCGCCGATCTCGGTCTGCTGCCGAACTCTCGTCAGCCGGTCAGACACTCGATAATGATGGCCAAAGACGGAGGCTGCTCCGAGCAGCGACGCGCGTCCCAGCGCGAAGGACTGCCGATACACGTCTTCACGAATGCAACCGATACCTCGAGGTGCGCCGAACCGCCGATATGGCCGTGGGTTGATACGCACTATCGACCTCATGAACTTCGGACGGCGGGTCGCGCGGGCCATCGGCATCGCGACGGTGGTCGTGGTCGCTCTGCTGGCTACCCTCGTGATGGGCTCACCTGTGCATGCCGATCCGTTGCCCGGCTACGACCTCGATCCGGTCGTGCTCGAGCAGCGCATGGACGACTGCATCGCGGGCGCCGTCGATGACAAGTTCCTTCTCGCGGGCTGGATCAACATCAGCACAGGCGAACAGCGCCGCTGGTATTGCAGCTCCCTCAAGCACATGTATCTGCGCGCGGCTGGTGGTTCGGTGCACGATCCCTTCGTCGACGTCGCGAGCTTCATGCGTTGCGCGGACCGCACAGTCAGCCACGGCTTCCCACGGCCGGGAGACCCGGGCAACACACAACTCATCTATCAGTACATGGGTACTGCCCGGCGCGCTGTGGTCGTCGTGAACGACGACACCGGAGATGTGGTCACCATCTTCACCACGCCCGCGGACGACTGGACGACGTGTGCACGATGGGCGCCATGAACAAGCGCCGGGCTGCTGTGGAGGAGATCCGCGCTCTTCAGTCAGCCGAGCAGCGACGACGGGACGAGCGCCCTGAGCTCGCGCTGCCCGGCGCGATCCTCGACCTCATCACCTCGTGCGGGTTCCAGTACTACGCCGAGCACGACGTCACCGACGATCTGGAGTTCCTGAACCGCGCCGCCGAGCTCCTCCGGACGCAGGGTCCGCCGCGCTCCGACTTGCCGTTCTGGACCGACGCCGTCGCGTGTGTGGACCGGCTCGAGCGCGAGACCGCGCCGGGGCGCGCGGACACCGGCGACCTCGACGCCCACGACGCGCTCCGGCGCATCGTCGTCTCGGTCCCGCCGGAGGTTCTCCTCGGACGTCGCGACGAGGAGGCGTCACCGGACCTCGTGTGCCGGAGCGAAGCGGTGGGCCTGACCGACGATGTGAGCACGCCTTACCGGTGCGCCTCGCGGATCTCGGCTCTCGCCTACTTCAGCGCCCCGGACCGCTACGGCGTCATCGACGAGATGGTGGCGCTCCGGGAGCGGTACGAGAAGGCCGCGGGCGAGCGAGATGAGCTCGACGAGGCCATCCGCCGGGCAGCGCGGCGCTATCTCGAGTGGTCGGCCGCGTGAGGCGTCAGGCCGGCACCTGGTCGGCCGACACCGCGCGCACGCCGCCGTCGACGAGCACGAGGTGGTCGTGGCCGGGCTCGCGGACGAGGATCGCCTCCTCGATCTGCGCGAGCAGCGACTGCAGCGAGGCGGCCTCGGCGTCGTCGAGGGCGTCCGGGTCGTCGTCGAGCGACGGGCGGTCGCCGGGGGCGAGGCCCTCGTCGTCGCAGACGTGCTTCGCGAGGCGCTGCGGGCAGACGTGCAGGCGGACGGCGGGGTCGACGGGCTCGCCGTCGAGGTCGATCAGGTCGACGGATCCGCGCGCCTCGGACGCGACACCGTCCAGGTTGGCGCGGAAGCCGAGGGCGGAGAGGAAGCGGTCGTAGCGTTCCTGGTCATCCATCGCATACCTCCGTGGGTCGGGCTCTCGATGGTGCGAGGAGGATGCCCGACCCTGCCAGCTCGGAGGGGTGTGACCCTCGACCTATGGCGGGTGACGTCGGTCGCCGGGTGCGTCCCCTCACCTACGGATGGGGGAGGCGTTCCTCCACCGGCGCCAGGTCGAAGGTCCTGTGCGGCTCGGCCTGGTACCAGTAGGCGACGGACGACCAGTCGTCGCTGCGGCGGTTCGCGTGCCCGTGCTCGATGCTCACGCGGATCGAGCGCTGGAAGACGACCGGGTCCTCGATGTGGAACCGGTACAGGCTCACCGGGCCGCGCCAGTTCTTCCCCCCGGCGAGCGTGACCCCGTGGTACGGCGCCGAGTAGGTCTGCGTCGGGCACCAGGCGGTGTTGACGTAGTCCTCGGTGCCCGTGCCGTGCAGGGTCGGCGGCCACACGTCGCCGTCGATGAAGATCATGTCGTCGCCCTCGCCGTACCAGTTCCAGCGGCGGGTGCGGCGCCGGTTCTGGATGTTCAGCACGCAGCCGACGTAGTGCCCGTGGCCCTCGGCCTCGAGGATCGTGTAGTTGTCAGTTCCTGTCAGGTTCGTGCCGTGGAACTGGTAGGCGGCGTTCGAGGGGCCGGGTCGGACGCCCTGGGTGAGCTGCCGGCGCCACTGGGCGTGGAAGCGGCCGACGTCGTCGCCGACCTCGTCGAGCTCCTCGTAGTCGACGTAGAAGTAGACGAGCACGTCGGCGTCGTCGACCTCGCTCGTGATCTCCATCCGCGCCCCGGACCCGAACGGCATCGCGAACCAGCAGTTGAACGCCTTGCCGTCCTCCGGGCTCATCTGCAGGGGCAGCGAGACGAAGTTGGTCGTCTTCCCGTGTCCGACGCCGAAGAAGTCGCCGAGCGGGACCGCGACGCTCGGGTGCTCCTCGCCGTCCCACCAGGCCTTCAACGTCAGGCGGCGGAGCAGGTCGTCGGCCTTCGCCAGCGGTCGGCGCAGCGACGGCGGGGCGGCCACGGTGACCCAGAGGTGGGTGACGACGCCGGCGCCGGTGACGTCGAGCAGCGTCGCCGTCTCGCCGGGGCGCAGGGTCTCGCGGTCGTCGTTGCCGCCCGTGCGGTCCCAGCTCGACGACCGCCGGCGGCGGGTGCGCCGCAGGCGCGGGAGATCGCGCAGGCTCGAACCGTGGGGGCCGTAGTCGACGGTCATGGCACCAGCGTCCCCGGCAAACCGCACCGGAACTCGATGGAACCGCTCGTCTCCCGAGCGAGTCAAAGCCGTGTGACGACTCGTGGCAGAAGGAGGCGATGGAGATGTCGACGGCGGAGGAGTTGGAGGAGACCGCTCTGCTCGGCAGGGTGCGGGCGCAGGTGTTCGCTCTCCAGCTGATCGAGAAGGGGTTGGTCCCGGCGATGGCGACCGGGGACGTGTGCGAGCTCGCAGTGTCGATCGAGGACTGGAACGTGGTGGAGGTCCCCGACGACGGCATGGAGTACCTGATCACCGATGACAACAGCTTCTCAGTGACCCGTGGACTCCTCCGAAAGGAATCGGGTCCCGGCCCCGAGGACGGGCAGCTGCGCGTCGATACCTGTGGGCAAGGCTTCCTGCTGGGCGGCTCGGCGAGGAGCTACCCGCCGGCGGGCAGTCCGGTCTACATCGAGGGCTACGTCTCCGTGGAACCCATGAGGATGCCGATGTTCGGGTTCGACAACCCCCGAGCGTGGCCGATGCGACGCCCGTGGAAGGTCGTCGCACTGCACCGCGAGCTCCTCCCGCGGGGCGGTGTTGGAGGGCGGAAGCCCGCGATGCCGATCGAGCGACTGCCGAACCCCGCGGACGTGGACACGGGGAGCTACTACTTCGCGGACCTCGTGCTCCCGTGAGCGTCAACGACCGGCGGCGGTGATGCGGTCGAGCCACTCGCGCAGGACGCCGAGCTCGGCCGGGCTGAGGGCGTCGACGTCGGGGAGCGCCGCCCGGAGTGCCGCGGCCGCGGGCACGGGGCCCGGGTCCGGTAGGGCCGGCGCGTCCGTCGTGATCGCCGCGATGACGGCCTCGCGCGCCGACTCGGCGAGGTGGGGGTCGCGCTGGTCCTCGGGGGTGCTGATCAGCGTCAGCGTCGTGCCCTCGCCGACCGCGCGCACGAGTCCGACGGCGCGCTCCTCGGGCACGCGCAGGCGCCCGGACTCGGCGATCCGCCGGATGTGCTTGCCGAGGACCTCGACGGCGGCGGTCGCCGCCGGTGACCCGGGCGCCGAGCTCGCGTACATCAGCCGGTAGAGCGCGGGGTGGGCGAGCCCGAGGCCGACGTGCAGGTCCCAGCCATCCCGAAGGTCCTGCACCGGGTCGTCGCTCGGCTGCGTCGCCGTCTTGCTCGCGAGGTACGAGGCGAAGCCCTGCGCAGCGACGGCGTCGAGCAGGCCCTGCTTGTCGCCGAAGAGCCGGTAGATCGTCGGGGCCTGGACGCCGGCCGCGGCGCTCACCGCGCGCGTCGACACCGCGTCGGGACCGTCCTGCTCGAGCAGGCGCAGGGCGGCGGCGACGATGCGACCGCGGGGGCCGTCCTCCGTCTCCATGCTCACAACGGTAGCGCTCGTCTGCTTCCAGTGATAACAACAGTGCTAGCGCACAGCTGTTATCACTGGAAACGGAGAAGTCATGATCGTTGTCACCGGAGCGAGCGGACAGCTCGGCCGCGCCGTCCTCGAGCGGCTCCTCGAGCGCGTGCCCGCCGCGGAGATCGGCGCGAGCGTGCGCGACCCGGAGAAGGTCCGGGACCTCGCCGAGCGCGGCGTGCGGGTCCGTCGCGGCGACTACACCGACCCCGCGAGCCTCGCCGAGGCGTTCGAGGGCGCGTCGCAGGTGCTGGTCGTGTCAGCGAACGTGCTGGGGGAGGAGGCGCTGCGCCAGCACCGCACGGCCATCGAGGCCGCCGTCGCCGCCGGCGCCCGACGCGTGCTCTACACGAGCCACATGGGCGCCGACCCGACCTCGCCGATGGCCCCGATGCCCGACCACGCCGCCACCGAGGACATGCTGCGCAGCTCCGGCGCGGCCTGGACGTCGCTGCGCAACGGCTTCTACGCCTCGACGGTGCCGATGCTGCTCGGCGCGGCGTGGCACACCGGGGAGCTGCGCGTCCCCGACGACGGGCCGGTCGCGTGGACCACCCACGGCGACCTCGCCGACGTCGCGGCCCTCGCCCTCACGACCGACCGGTTCGACGGGACCACCCCGCCGCTCACCGGGCCGGAGGCGCTGACCATGGAGGACGTGGCCGCCCTCGCGTCCGAGGCGGCCGGGCGGACGATCCGCCGCGTCGTCGTCTCCGACGACGAGTACGTGGCCGACCTCGCGGGCCACGGCGTCCCGGAGGTGGCCGCCCGCATGCTGGTGACGATGTTCGCGGCGAGCCGTCGCGGCTCCTTCGCTCCCGTCGACCCGACGCTGGCTCGGGTGCTCGGCCGTCCGGCGACGCCGTTGTCGGAGGTGCTGGCCGCGGCGGTGCCGGCTCAGGCGTAGTCGTCGTTCGTGCGCCCGGTGAGCACGGAGCGGTCGTCCGGTGTGGAGGGGCCGGTGTCCTCGTTCCGGGTCTTGATCAGGAGCCAGTCGTCGCCGCGCGTGCGGATGAAGGCGTAGCCGCCGCTGAGCTTCTCGCCGTGGAGGACGACGGTGAGGTGGCCGTTCGCCAGCGCATCGGCCGCGGTGCCCTCGGTGCGCAGGTCGTAGGTCCCGGTGTCCCAGACGATCACGGTGCCGGAGCCGAGGCGGCCCTCGACGTCGATGTGGTCGAGGGCATGGTCGTCGACGCGCTTGGCGAGGCGGCGCTGCGCCGGGTCGGTGGACGGGCCCTTGGGCACCGCCCACGACACGAGCACGCCGTCGATCTCCAGCCGGACGTCGAAGTGCAGCGTCGAGGCGTGGTGACGCTGGACGACGAACCGATCCGGCATGGGGTCCATGGTGCGGGAACTACGAACTGACGCTGCGTGGCGAGGGGTCCAGCCTGGCTCTCCGGGCGCGGACGGATGCGCCCCCGAAGCGAGGAGCGGCGAGGTGTCGACCCAGCAGAACAAGGAGCTCGTGCAGCGGCAGTTCGACGAGATGTGGAACGGCGACAAGTGGGACGCGCTCGAGGAGATGTTCGCCCCGGACTACGTCAACCACGACCCCTACAACGGCGACCAGGGCTCCGGCCCCGGGAGCTTCAAGACCCGCGTGCAGGCCTACCGCGGGGTGCTCGCGGACTTCGACCTCCGCGTGGAGAGGCAGCTCGCCGAGGGCGACCTGGTCGAGACGTTCTGGTCGCTGCGCGGCACCCACGCCGGCGAGATCGAGAACACGGCGCCGACCGGTCGCACCGTGATGTTCGAGGGGCAGCTGCTCAGCCGGATCGAGGACGGCCGTTTCGTCGAGGAGTGGGTCAACTGGGACACCCTCGGCTTCCTGCGGTCGATCGGCGCGCTGCCGTCCTGACCCTCACGGAGCGCGGACGTCGGCGACGAGCGGGCGGTGGTCGGACGCCGTGACTTCCGGGACCTGTAGCGGGCCGACCGGGGCGAGCCCGCGCAGGAAGATGTAGTCGATCTTCCCGCGGTCCGTGGTCGCGTACCGCCCGGCCGGGTCCACCTCGGCGAACCCCTGTCGCAGCGGCGCCAGCTCGGGCTCGGCGGGGCCGACGTTGAGGTCGCCGAGCAGGACCGCCGTGCCGGGGCGGGCGGCGCCCTCGGCGAGACGTCGGAGCTGCTCGGACTGCACGCCGGCAAGGCCGATGTGCGCGTTGTAGACCGCCACCGGCCCGGACGGTGTCGTGACGTCGACCGACAGGTAGCCGCGCTGCTCGTCGCGCGCGTCGGGCGGGAAGGTGACGATCCGCGGCGGGCCCACCGGCAGCCGCGAGAGGATCGCGACGCCGTAGAGGACGTCGTCCGGGCCGGTGTCGCAGGCGGGGCCGAGCGCGGAGTTCACCGGGGCGTTCGCCTCGGCGGACGACGGCGGGCGGATCGGGCCCTGCACCACCCGGTACTCGAGCCCGTGGTCACGGCGCAGGAGGTCGACGAGCTCGTCGGCGTCGCGGGTGCAGACCTCCTGGAGCGCGAGGACGTCGGGGCGCAGGCCCGCGACGACCGGCGCCCACTCGTCGGGGTCGTGGCCGCCGGTCTGGACGTTCCAGGTCATGAGGCGGAGGTCGCCGGTCGGGGGAGCCGGCGGCGTGGGCTTGGTGCAGGCGGCGGTGAGGACGAGGAGCGCGGCGAGGCCGCCGAGCATCCGCCGCCAGTGCCGCACGCCCTCATCGTCGTCCACCGGCCGGCTCGCCGGCGCAGTGCCCACCGGCTGCAGTTCGCCGGTGCAAGCCCTGCGACCTGATGGCCGATCGACCGGGCGCGAGCGCGGCCCCACCCTGTGACGGGCTGACCAGCGCGTCCGATATGTCGGACCGTCCGAGGGGGGACCACAGCCATGGCCGATGCCGCTCAGATCCGTGACCTCATCAAGCGCCTCGAGGACGCGATGAACTCACGCGAGCTCGCACTGCTCGACGACATCGTCGCCGACGACTTCGTCCGGCACTGCCAGGCGACGCCCGACTTCGACGTCCGGAGCCGCGAGGACTTCAAGGAGTTCCTGCGCCAGAACACGGCGTCGTTCCCCGACAACGTCCAGACCTTCGTGCAGGTGGTGGTCGAGGGCGATCGCGCCGGCATCTGGACCACCTACGAGGGCACCCAGGAGGGACCGCTCGGGCCGTTCCCGGCGTCCGGGAAGAAGGTGTCGTTCGACTTCGGCGGCATCTTCCGCGTGGAGGACGGCAAGCTCGCCGAGCTGTGGGTCACGTGGGACAACATGGTGATCCTCGGGCAGCTCGGACACCTGCCGGGCTGATCAGCCGAAACGTTCGGTGATGATGGCGCCCGAGGGGACGCCGAGGCTGCCGAGCCCGTGGATCGCCGCGCCGACCAGCGGCGGGGGCCCGCAGACGAAGTACTGATGGCTGGGCGGGCTGCCGTCCGGGAGCACCGCCTGGAGCATCCGCGCGTCGAGCCGCCGCCCGCCGGTGCGCAGGACGGAGAGGTCGAGGCGCCGGGACAGCGCGAGGATCTCCGCGGCGAACAGCGCCTCGCCCTCCCGTTCGGCGAGCAGCAGGGCGTGCGCGCGGGGGTCGGCGGCCGCGGCGTGGGCGCGCAGGATGCTCATGATCGGGGTGACGCCGACCCCGCCGGCGATGAGCACCAGGCCCCCCGAGGCGTCCGCGGGCACGAACGCGCCGTGCGGGCCGTCGACCCACACCCCGCGTCCCGGTTCGAGGTCGAGCAGGCCGCCGCTGAACGGGCCCTGGTCGCGGACCGTCAGCTCGAGGACGCCCGAGCGCGTCGAGGCGGCGATGGTGAAGGGGTGCTCCTCGGCGACCGGCACGCGGCGCAGCCGCACCCACACGAACTGGCCGGGCTCGGGCGCCGGGTCGAGCGGCGGCCCGGCGGGGGCGAGCACGACCGTCGAGGTGTCGCCGGTCTCGGGACGGATCGCCGAGACCAGGTACGCGCCGCGCCCGAGCGCGGGACGAACGACCCAGCGCCGCAGCAGGATCACGAGCGTCACGACGCCGAGCGCGGCCGCCGGGACACCGATCAGCGGGTTCACAGCCAGGCTGCCGAACAGCCACACGTGCGCGCCGGTCAGCAGGAGCACGCCGACGCCGAGCACCGCGTGGACGCGGGCGACCTGCCCGTACCGGCGGACGCGCTTCAGCGGCAGCACCACGGCCCCGACCAGCAGGAGCGCGGTCGCCGCGATCCCGGTCCTGAGCGGCCAGCCGACGGCGAAGGGGTCGAGCAGCGCGAGGCCGCGCGGGGAGTGGGCGACGGCTGCGATGACGTGGGCGATCGTGAAGCCGGCCGCCGCGACACCGAGGCGACGGTGCAGACGGTTGCCGAGCTCGACGCCCAGCAGCCGCGTCAGCCCCCGCACCCGCGAGACGAGCACGACGATCAGCGCCATCAGCACCGCGCCGACCAGCCCGAACGCGCTCGCCCAGGTGACGGTGTCGCCGAGGCGCGGCGACGCGACCGACAGCAGGAGGGCCACGAGCGGCATCAGCAGGAGCATCCCCAGCCCCATGGCCCACGCCCGTCCGCGCTCGGTCATGTCCGCGGACGCTAGGGACGCGCTGCGACGCCGTGGTGTCGTTCGGTGACGGCGTGACCTTTTCGTGACCCTCGGTCGGCGATGATCGGGGCGTGGAGGTCATCGCTCGGGCGATCGTGGTCCGCGAGGGTGCCGTGCTGCTGATGCAGGAGCTCGCCGCCGGCTACTGGTTCTTCCCCGGCGGGCACGTCGAGGCGGGCGAGACGCCGGAGGTCGCGCTGGTGCGGGAGCTGCGCGAGGAGCTCGCCGCCGGCGCGACGGTCGGGGAGCGGCTGGGGGAGCTGTCGAACACCTGGGAGCAGCACCACGAGATCAACCACGTCTTCGCGGTCATCCTCGACGTCGAGGACCCGGTCAGTCAGGAACCGCACCTGGCCGCCGGGTGGCATCGAGTCGAGGACCTGGGCGCGGTCGACGTCCGGCCGCGGGCGCTCGCCGACCTCGTGGTGTCGTTGCGCTGAGTGCGGCGTGTCGCTTCCGCGAGGATGTGGCGCGCCTGGCGTCGGACGCCAGCGATGCCGCATCGCTGGTACGTCCTCACGCGCGGCGGAGGTAGCGCGGGTCGAGGTCGTCGGTGAGCCAGGTGTCGTCGTTGCCCACGCGGAACACGGCGCCGTCGGCGGCCGCCGCCCGCGCGTCCACGACCAGCACCACCGGGCGCCCGTGCCGCGCGCCGACCGCGCGGGCCGTCGCCTCCGACGGCGAGAGGTGCACGTACTGCCGCCCGCCCGGGTGCAGCCCGTCGCGCAGGATCGCCTCGACCGTGCCCGCGGCCGTCCCGTGGAACAGCACCGGCGGCGGGTCGCCGGCCGGCATCGTGATGTGTCCGGGCAGGGAGTGCCCGTACCGCGCACGGATCCGTCCGTCGGCGAGCTCGAAACGTTGCTTCGACCCGTGGCGCACGACGTCCTCGACGTCGGCCACCGACACCTCGAGCGCCGCGCACAGCGCCTCCACCGGCGTCCACCCCGCCCCGTCGAGGACCAGCCCCACGCGTGCCGGGTCGTGGCGCAGGGCGCGGGACATCCGCTTCGAGAGCCGCGTGCGATCCACGCGGGCAGGGTTTGTCGCGCGGCCGGGAGAGGCAAACGCGAGGGCATGAGCGGCGAGACGGTCGAGGGCGTCGAGGTCACGCACCCCGACAAGGTGCTCCTGCCCGCGCGCGAGGGCGGCGAGGACGTCACCAAGGCCGACCTCGCGCACTACTGGGAGGCGATCGCCGCGACCGTGCTCCCGCACCTCGAGGGTCGTCCGCTCACGCTGCAGCGCTTCCCCGACGGGCTCGACGCCGGCGGGTTCGTGCAGCAGGACGCCGGGCAGCGGGCGCCGAAGGGCCTGCACACCGTCGACACCCCGCGGCGCGAGCACAAGAAGGGCGGCGACGACGTCGTCCACCACCCGGAGGTCGCCGAGGCCGCCGACCTCGTCCGGCTCGTGCAGTTCGGGACCGTGGCGCTGCACGGGTGGAACGCGGTCGCCGGGTCGCTCGAGCACCCCGACCGTCTGATCGTCGACATCGACCCCGCCGACGACATCGACCTCGCCGGCATCCGCGACGTCGCCCGCGCGGTGCGGGCGGCGGTCGAGGGGTGGGGGCTGGTCGCGTTCCTGCAGTCCACGGGCAGTCGCGGGTACCACGTCGTCGCGCCGCTCGACGGCGGCGCCGGCCACGACGACGTCCGGGCCGCGGCCGTCGAGATCGCCGAGGCGGTCGCGGCCGACCATCCCGACGACCTGACCACCGAGGTCCGCAAGGACGCCCGCCACGGCCGGACGTTCCTCGACGTCGGCCGCAACGCCTACGGGCAGACGGCGGTGATGCCGTACTCGCCACGTGCCCGGCCGGGCGGACCGACCGCGACGCCGCTGGCGTGGGACGAGCTTTCCCGCGTCGCCCCCGACCAGCACGACGTGCGGTCCATCCCGCGCCGGCTGGCTCGGAAGGCCGACCCGTGGGCGGGGCTCCGAGACCACGCTCGCCCTCTGCGCTGACCGAGCGGGCGGAGTTCCTGACGTTGAGCGTCAGCGTGGCCGCCACGCTGAGACACCGCGTGCCTCGACGGGATCGCCGTGCGGGTGCAATCCGGAGGATTCGGTCAGGGGACGGGCGCGGGCTGACCAGGCGGAGCACCATCGGGACATGGCCGAGCACTGGACGGGCGAGGTGGCCACGCAGCGGGAGGGCTTCTCGCTGCTGGCGGAGATCGAGGCCCTGCGCGCGTCGGGGGAGACGGCGCAGGTGACGACGCCGTTCGGGCACCAGGCGACGATGGTCAGCCGCTACGCCGACGCCCGCGAGCTGCACGGCGACCCGCAGCGCTTCCGGCTCGACGCGGTGCCGCCGCCGCCGGCGATGGTCGCTGCGGGGCGGGACAAGGTCGAGTGGCGGCGCCGGCAGGCCGGCAACCTGCTCGGCCAGGACCCGCCGGACCACACGCGGCTGCGCCGGATGCTGACCGGCGAGTTCACGGTCAAGCGGATGAAGCGGCTGGTCCCACGAGTCGAGGAGATCGTCATTGAGCATCTCGACGCGATGGAGAAGGCCGGGGCGCCGGCCGAGTTGGTCGACGACTTCGCGCTGCCGGTGCCGTCGATGGTGATCTGCGAGCTGCTCGGCGTCCCGTACGACGACCGCGCCGAGTTCACCGAGCGCAGCGCGAAGTCGCTCGACAGCACGATCACCGCGCCCGAGCGGATGCGCCTCGCCGACGCGTCCCGCGCCTACATGTCGAGCCTCGTCGCCCGCCACCGCGAGGCCCCCGGCGACGACCTGCTCGGCATGCTCATCCGCGAGCACTCCGACGACATCACCGACGACGAGCTGATCGGGATCGGCAACCTGCTGCTCGTCGCGGGCCACGAGACGACGTCGAACATGCTGTCGCTGGGCACGCTCGCGCTGCTCGAGCACCCCGACCAGCTCGCCCGCGTCCGCGACGACCCGGACGCTGTCGACGGGGCGGTCGAGGAGCTGCTGCGGTTCCTGACGGTCGTGCACGGCGGCTTCCCGCGCGCCGCGACCGAGGACACGACGCTCGGCGGGCACCCGGTCGCGGCCGGCGACCTCGTGATCGCCTCGCTCACCGCCGCCAACGGCGATCCAGCGCTGCTCGAGCACGGCGAGACGCTCGACATCACCCGCCCGCCGTCGCCGCACCTGGCCTTCGGCCACGGCATCCACCACTGCCTGGGTGCACCGCTGGCCCGCATCGAGATGCGCGTGGCGTTCCCGGCCCTGCTGCAGCGGTTCCCGGGCCTCCGGTTGGCGGGGGAGCCCGAGTTCCGCCACCGCACCCTGATCTACGGCCTGCACCGGCTGCCGCTCGCCTGGTGATCGGCAACGAGCCCGAGCTCGGGACCGCGGAGAACTACCGCCGGTTCGGCGCGTCCCAGGCCCGCGGCCGCAGCCCGTTTTACGAGGAAGACCGCCGGCGTCGCCGACGACCCCGAGCTCCTCGCGTTCCTCGACGGGCTCCCGCCCGGGAAACGCCAGCCCAACCTGCTGCTCGCGACGGTCCGGTACCTCGCCGGCCTCCAGCCCGACTACCCCGCCTTCCGCGCGGTCGTCCTCGGGCGTCGCGACGAGGTCGCGGCGACGATGCTCGCCCGGCGCACGCAAACCAACGAGCCGGCCCGCTGCGCCACGCTCCTTCCGGCGCTGGCGGCGCTGGCGGCGCTCGACGGTCCGCTCGCGCTGCTCGAGGTGGGCGCGAGCGCGGGCCTGTGCCTGCTCCCGGACCGCTACGGCTATTGCTACCGGCTGCCCCGGGGCGCCGAGGTCCGGATCGACGGCTCGCCCCTGCTGACCTGCGACGTCCGCGCCCCGGCACCGATCCCGCGGCAGGTGCCGACGGTGGTCTGGCGCGCTGGGATCGACCTCGACCCGCTCGACGTCGCCGACCCCGACGACCGGCGCTGGCTGGAGTGCCTCGTCTGGCCGGGCCAGCCCGAACGCGTCGAGCGCCTGGCCGCCGCGGCCGGGGTCGCGCGGGCCGACCCGCCCCGGATCGTGCGCGGGGACCTCGTCGACGAGCTCCACGCCGTCGCCGCCGGCGCGCCACCCGGGGCGACGCTCGTGGTGTTCCACTCCGCGGTGCTGACCTACCTGCCCGTGGACCGGCGGGCCGCGTTCGCGGACGCGGTCCGCGCGCTCGACGCGGTGTGGCTCGCGAACGAGTCGGCGAACGTGCTCGCCACCCTGCCCGCCCCGCCGCCCTCGGAGCTCCCGGCGCCTCCGCCCGGCCCGGTCCCGTTCCTGCTGGCCCGCGACGGGCGCGAGCCGCTGGCCTGGGTCGACGGGCACGGCACCTGGTTGCAGTGACTGGCCTGACCCGCGCGGTGTGACGGAGCCGGTTCTCTCTTCAGATGATGCTTCGAAATCCGAAGCGTTCTCCTGAAAGAGCCGATGTCGTCGTCGAAGGGGCGTGCTCGAGCCCCCTCGAGCTGCCCTGATCTCCGGGCGGCTCCCTGGCGGACGGTCAGGCGAGGAGGGACCGCAGCTCGCCCAGCACCGCGCGCAGGATCCCCGCGAGTGGGCGCTCCTCGCCCTCGGCGATCCACGTCGCGAACCCCACCCGGAACACCGCGACGCCGCTCTCCGCGGCCAGGGCGGCGGCGGTGGGGTCGATGCCGCGCTGCGCCAGGGCCTGGGTCATCGCGGTCGCCAGCTTCGAGAGCTTGAGCAGCTCGCGCTCCTGCAGGCCCGGGTCGGCGTCGATGACCTCCTGCCGCGCCCGGGACCACGCGCGCCGGTCGTCGGGGAAGAACGCGGTCGCGCCGTCGAGGGCGGCCGCGACGACGGCCATCGGGTCGTCGCCGCCGGCCTCCTCGATCCCGGCGACGAACAGACGCTCGAACTCGTCCTGACCGGCGAAGAGCACCTCGCGCTTGTCGGCGAAGTGCCGGAAGAACGTCCGCTCCGTGAGACCCGCGGTGGCGGCGATCTCGGCGACGGTCGTGCCGTCGAAGCCCTGCGCGGCGAACCGCTCGAGGGCGGCGGCTTGCAACCGCTCGCGCGCTCCGGGCTTCCAGCGGACCATGCTTGCAGACTACTGATGACAGCGGCTGACATCGAGGCGTACGGTCATGTCAGTACCTGACATGACGCTAGAGGAGGCCACGCGAGATGCGTGTTTTCGTCACCGGAGCCAGCGGCTGGATCGGCTCCGCCACCGTCGACGAGCTGCTCGCCGCCGGACACGAGGTCGTCGGGCTCGCCCGTTCCGACGGCTCCGCCCGGACGCTCGAGGCGAAGGGCGCGACGGTCCTGCGCGGCGACCTCGACGACCTCGACGCGCTGCGCCGGGGAGCGGCGGACGCCGACGGGGTCGTCCACCTCGCGAACAAGCACGACTGGAGCAACCCGGCCGAGTCGAACCGCGCCGAGCGCGCGTCGGTCGAGGCGCTCGCCGAGGAGCTCGCCGGCAGCGGGCGCCCGCTCGTCCTGGCGTCCGGCGTCGCCGGGCTCGCCACGGGACGCCCGGGCACCGAGGCGGACCCGTCGCCGGCGATCGGCCCGGAGTCGCCGCGCGGCGGGGCGGAGAACCTCGCGCTCGCCTACGTCGACCGTGGCGTGCGTGTCGTCAGCGCCCGGTTCGCGCCGACCACCCACGGGCACGGCGACCACGGATTCATCGCGCTGGTCACCGCGGCCGCGCGCCGGCACGGGGTCGCCGCCTACGTCGGCGACGGCTCGGCGCGCTGGTCGGCGGTGCACGTCGCCGACGCTGCGCGCCTCGTCCGACTCGGGCTCGAGCAGGCGCCGGCCGGGACGCGGCTGCACGCCGTCGGCGAGGAGGCGATCCCGACCCGGGAGATCGCGCAGGCGATCGGCGACGTGCTCGGCGTGCCGGTGACGTCGGTGGCGCGGGAGGACGCGGTCGAGCACTTCGGGTTCATCGGGATGTTCTTCGCGATGGACATGGCCGCGTCGAGCGCGCACACCCAGCGGGTCTTCGACTGGACGCCGACGGGCCCCGGCCTGCTCGCCGACATCAAGGCCGGGGCGTATGCCTGACGGCATGTGAGTGGAATGGGTCGCCGGGGCGACCCATTCCACTCACCTGGGCGGAGCCCATCACTCGAAGTCGACGTCCTTCGTCTCGGGGCCGGCGGCCGCGCCGGCGGCCCCGAGCAGGCCGCCGAACGCGAGCAGCACGAGCACCGCCACCGCGTAGGGCATGAACGCGCCGAGGCCCTCGAGGTAGAACGCGTAGAACGACGGGGTCACGACCGACACGCTGAACCCGAGCCCGAAGCCGGACGCGCGCACGTCGGTGCGGAACCGCTCGGTGATGTAGGGCAGCACCACGCCCCACGGCGCGGTCACGACCACCGAGAACACGCAGACGACGAGGATCACCAGGCCCAGCGGGAGGTCGCGACCGTTGACCAGCACGGCCATGAGCGCGACGCCGACGGTGGCGATCGCCAGCCCGCCGACCACGAAGAACCGCCGTCGTCCGAACCGCTGCCCCAGCACCCCGGCGCCGATGTAGCTCCCGACCAGGCAGACGTAGGCGAGCAGGAGCGTCACGGTCAGCTCGGTGTTGGTGAGGCCGACGAGGTTGCGCAGAACGGTCGTCGGGAGGAAGAGCGTGACGAGGTTCTGGGTCAGCCAGAACCCGGTCATCATCGCGAAGACCTGCAGGAACGTCGGGCTGCGCAGCACCGCGAGCAGCGGCCGGCCGGCGCCGCCCTGCGAGGTGCCCTCGGACTTCGCGGCCTCGGCGGCCTCCCAGATCTCCGACTCGGAGACGCTGCGGACGTAGTAGACCGCGAGGACGAAGGCCAGCAGCGCGCCGAGCACGAACGGGACGCGCCAGCCCCACACCGCGTACGGCGAGTCCGGGCCGGCCAGCGGGAACAGCGCGAAGCACGCGAGCGCGACCAGGTTGATCGCGATGTACGCCAGCGGGAACGCCGACAGGATGATGCCGCCGAGCAGTCCGCGGCGGCTCTTCGTCGAGTACTCCATCGCCAGTGGCAGCGCGCCGGTGTAGCCGCCGCCGAGGCAGATCCCGTCGAGGAACCGCAGCACGATGAGCAGCCAGTACGACGCGATGCCGAGCGTCGTGTAGCCGGGGACCAGGGCGATGAGCAGCGTGATCACGCCGAAGCCCGTCACCGAGATGATCGTGCTGCGGCGGCGCCCGACCCGGTCGGCGAGCGCACCGAACACGGCCGCACCGATCGGGCGCCCGACGAGCGTCGTCACGAACACCAGCGACGTGAAGATCGCCGCCGTGCCCGGGTCGAGCTGTGCGGGCTGGAAGTAGAGCAGCGCCGGCGTGAGCACGACGGTCGGCAGGTAGATGTCGAACATGTCGACGAACTCGGCGAAGAACGCGCCACGGGTCGCCGACTTCCGCTTGGCCGCGCGCTCGGGGCTCTCCGGCACGGCGGCGGTGGTCACCGACCCGGTCGGCTCGTGACTCGTCATCGAGACCACTCCTTATGTCTGGCTGTCAGACAATCGAGAACGTAGGGTCGCCCACAGCGACACGTCAACCACACGGGGTCTCGACGAGGAGGCGCGCACGGTGCTCGACACGGACTCGCTGACCGACGATCTGCTCGCCGGACTCCCGCCCGGCCCCGACTGGAGCCTGCTGCTGGAGATCGGCCCCGAACGCCACCTGATCCGCGTCGTCGACGGCTCCCTGCGTCTCGAGGGCGCGCCCGGGATCAACGCCACCTGGGACGTGGGCTTCGCGGTGTCCGACGCGGAGTGGGCCGACTTCTGCGCCGACCCGCCGCCGCGCGGGGCGACGTCGGCGCAGGCGCTCGTCGCCACCCGGGGCAGCGAGCGGATCACCGGCCGCCGCGAGGTCTGGGCCCGCGCGGCCCCCGCGATCGACCGGTTCCTCGACGCCCTGCGCACCACCGAGCGCAAGCCGCGCCCCGACCCGACGCCTCCAGCGCCCGGGTTCGGGCCGAGCGTGGGCCGCTACCTGCACCTCTCCGTCGACGGGGTCGGTCGGCGGATCTTCGTCGAGACCGCGGGCGAGGGACCGCCGCTGCTGTGCCTGCACACCGCCGGCGCCGACTCCCGCCAGTTCCGGGGCCTGCTCGAGGACCCCCGCGTCACCGACCACCACCGGGTCATCGCCTTCGACATGCCCTGGCACGGACGCTCCGACCCGCCCGACGACTGGCAGCACCGCCGCTACACCCTCGACACGGCGACCTACGCGTCCACGGTGCTCGCGGTCGCCGACGCCCTGGCACTCGACCGCCCGATCCTGCTCGGCTGCTCGATGGGCGGGGCGATCGCGCTCTACCTCGCCGCCGAGCACGGAACGCGGTTCCGCGGGGTCTGCGCGCTCGAGGGCGGGCTCGGCAGCCCCGGGCGCTTCGTCGAGTGGACCCACCGCGCCGACGTCGACCACTCCGGCTTCCTCGCCAGCTGGGTCGGCGGGCTCATCGCGCCGTCCAGCCCCGAGGGCCCCCGCGCGCGGACGCTCTGGGGCTACGCCAGCAACGGGCCCGGCGTCTACCAGGGCGACACCGCGTTCTACTCGATCGACTTCCCGCCGATCGCCGCCGACCTCGGCCGCGCGACGTGCCCGCTGCACGTCTTCAGCGGCGAGTACGACTACTCCGCGACGACCGAGATGAGCCGTCGTGCCGCCGAGCAGCTCGGCGGTGAGCTCGTCGTCATGACCGGCCGCGGGCACTTCCCGATGTCCGAGGACCCCGAGGGGCTCCTCGAGTACCTGCTCCCCGTGCTGGAGGAGTTGCGATGACCAACGAGGTGCTCGCCGTCCGCTACGGCACCCGCACGACCAGCCGCGCCGAGAGCTACCTCAACTGGCACGTCTACGGCGAGCCCGACGAGGCCTTCCGCATGGACTACTTCTTCTGGATCGTCCGCGGCCACGGGCGCACGACGGTCGTCGACTGCGGCTTCGACCCGGAGGTCGGGCGGCGGCGGGGCCGCGAGGTGCTCGTCGACCCGGTCGAGGCGCTGCGCGCGCTCGGCGTCGACCCCGCGGGTGTCGACCGGCTCGTGGTCAGCCACGCGCACTACGACCACATCGGGAACCTGTCGCACTTCCCGTCCGCCGAGATCGTCATGACGGCCCGGGAGCTGGCGTTCTGGACGGGTCCGCACGCCGAGCGGGTGCAGTTCGCGCACTCGACCGAGAAGAACGAGATCGCCGACCTCGCCCGCGCGGACGCCGAGGGCCGGGTGACGACGTTCTCCGGGGTGTGCGAGGTGGGCGAGGGGTTCTCGCTGCTCGAAGTCGGCGGGCACACGCCGGGCCAGCTCATCGGCCGCGTCGACGTCCCGGGCGGCGAGGTCGTGCTCGCGGCCGACGCGCTGCACTTCTACGCCGAGCTCACCGAGGACCGGCCGTTCTTCGTCGTCGCCGACCTCGAGGCCATGTACGCGGGCTTCGACACGCTGCGCGACCTCACCGACGTGCCCGGCCGCGTGCTGGTCGCCGGGCACGACATCGACGTCGGGCGCCGCTTCCCCGGACGCCTCGAGGGCACCGGCATCGACGACCTCGTGATCCGCCTCGACGTGGAGGAGCAGCGATGACACCGGTCGGCATGATCGGCCTGGGCAACATGGGCGGGCGCATGGCGCGCCGGCTCGTCGACGCCGGGTGGGAGGTCGTCGGGTACGACCCGGTCGCCGGCGCGGAGGGCGTGACGAAGGCGGCGAGCCCGGCCGAGGTCGCACAGCGGTGCTCCACCGTGCTGCTCTCGCTGCCCGACTCCACGGTGGTCGAGCCGGTGGTGCGCGACCTGCTCCCCGCGGCCGCACCGGGCACCACCGTCGTCGACCTCTCGACCGCCTCCCCGGAGTCGACCGTCGCGCTGGCGCGCGAGGCCGCCGCGCAGGGGGTCACCTACCTCGACGCCGGCATCTCCGGCGGTGCGGCGGCCGCCGAGAAGGGCACGTTGACGATCATGGCGGGCGGCGACGCCGCGGTGCTCGACGCGATCCGGCCCGTGCTCGCGCCGCTGGCCGCGACCGTGCACCACCTCGGGCCGGTCGGCGCCGGGCACACGGCGAAGCTGCTCAACAACTTCCTCAACGCGGTCACGCTCGCCGCGACCGCCGAGGTCATGGTGGCCGGGCAGCGCGCCGGGCTGGACCTGCGCACCCTGCTCGCGGCGATCAACGGCGGCAGCGGGCAGTCGTTCGCGTCGAGCAACCGCTTCCCGCGCATCGTCGAGGGCGACTACCTCGAGGGCGGGCTGACCAGCCGCCTGATGACCAAGGACGTCACCCTCTACACCGAGCTGCTCGCCCGCCTCGGCGTCCCGTCGCTCAACGCCGCCGGGCCCGTCGCCTCCTTCGGGATGGCCGCGCACCTCGGCTACGGCGACGTCATCTCCAACCGTGTCGTGGACGCCCTCGGTGATCTCGCCGGCGGCGTCCGCATCCAGCAGCCCGCCACCCAGGAGGCCTCGTGAAGATCGTCCACGGACGCGCCGACGGCGCCGTCACCGAGGCGCGCAGCGCCACCTTCACCGGCACGGTGTGGGGCGACCCCGTGCTGCCGACCACCGACGGCACGACGATCAACTCGGTGACCTTCACGCCGGGCGCGCGCACGTTCTGGCACCACCATGAGCGCGGCCAGATCCTCGTCGTCACCGCCGGCACGGGGTGGGTGTGCACGCACGGCGAGGCGCCCCAGCCGCTGACGGTCGGCGACGTCGTGTGGGTGCCGCCGGGCGAACGGCACTGGCACGGCGCCGGCCCCGGCTCGATCATGACGCACCTCGCGACCTCGCTCGGCACGACGACCTGGCTCGACGAGGTCTCCGAGGACGAATACGGGCAGGCCGGGCGGTGAGCGGCTCCAACGGCGACGACCCCCGCTTCGAGCGGGGCCTGGCGGTCCGCAAGGAGGTCGTCGGCGAGGCCCACGTCGAGCGGTCGATGGCGCAGGTCACGGAGTTCTCCCGCCCGATGCAGGAGTGGGTCACCCGCGCCTGCTGGGGCGAGGTCTGGGACCGGCCGGGGCTCGACCGGCGCACGCGCAGCCTGCTCAACCTCGTGATGCTCACCGCGCTCGGGCGCTCCCACGAGCTCGCGGTGCACGTGCGCGGCGCGCTGACGAACGGGTGCACCACCGAGGAGATCCAGGAGTCCCTGCTGCAGGCGGCCGTGTACTGCGGCGCGCCGGCGGGGCTGGAGGCGTTCCGGGTGGCCGAGAAGGTGCTGGCCGAGGAGGGGCGGCTGTGACCACCCCGATCATCACCGTGGGCTTCGTCGGTCTCGGGCACATGGGGATGCCGATGGTGTCGCGGCTCGTGGACGCGGGCGTCACCGTCCGGGCCCACGACGCGTCGGCGGACGCGCGGGGGGCGTTCGCCGACGCGGTGCCCGGCGCGACGGTGGTCGGCTCGGCGGGCGAGACCGCCACGGGCGCCGACGCCGTGCTGCTGTGCCTGCCGGACTCGGACGTCGTCGAGGCGGTCGTGGGCGAGCTCGATGCCGCGCGGGTGATCGTCGACATGAGCTCCTCCGAGCCGCTGCGGACGCGGGCGCTCGCGGCATCGCTGGCCGAGAGCGGGCGCGTGCTGATCGACGCCCCGGTGTCGGGCGGCGTCTCCGGGGCACGCGCCGGCACCCTCGCGATCATGGTCGGCGGGCCGGACGACGTCGTCGCCGA
This sequence comes from Actinomycetospora flava, assembly GCF_037400335.1. Taxonomy (NCBI): domain Bacteria; kingdom Bacillati; phylum Actinomycetota; class Actinomycetes; order Pseudonocardiales; family Pseudonocardiaceae; genus Actinomycetospora; species Actinomycetospora flava. The sequence continues at coordinate 294,402 of NZ_JBBEGM010000006.1, read as the reverse complement.
CCTGCAGCCGGTGCTCGCGGCGATGGGCCGCCCGCGCCACGTCGGCCCGGTCGGCGCCGGGCACGCGCTCAAGGCGCTGAACAACCTCATGTCCGCCGCGCACCTGCTCGCCAGCTCCGAGGCGGTGCTCGTGGGCGAGGAGTTCGGGCTCGACCCCGCGGTGATGCTCGAGGTGGTCAACGGCTCGTCGGGGCGCAGCGGCTCCACCGAGAACAAGTGGCCGAACCACATCCTGCCCGGCACCTACGGCGCCGGGTTCGGGATCGGCCTCATGGTCAAGGACATCCACATCGCCCTCGACCTCGCCGGGAGCACCAGCGTCCCCACACGGCACGCGGCGGCCACCGTCACGGTCTGGGACGAGGCCCTCGCCGCGCTGGGACCGACCGCCGACCACACCGAGATCGCCCGCTGGCTGCGGGAGACGAAGCGGAGCGGAGCTCGACCCGGCAGAACAGAGAAGGGGCCGTCATGACGCTCACCGACGAGCAGCAGGCGATCAAGGACGAGTTCGTCCGGGTGCGCGGCACCTGGGGCGAGCCCTGGGAGCGGATGCTCGAGCTCGACCCGGCGTTCGTGCGCGCCTACGTCGACTTCGCGGCGGTGCCGTGGCGCCGCTCGCCGGGGGCCCTCTCGCCCAAGGTCCGCGAGCTGCTCCACATCGCCGTCGACGCCGCCGCGACCCACCTCTACACGCCCGGCGTGCGCCAGCACGTCGCGGCCGCGCTCGACGCCGGGGCGACGCCGGCGGAGATCATGGAGGTCCTCGAGCTCACGAGCACGCTGGGCATCCACGCCGCGAACATCGGAGTGCCGCTGCTGGTCGAGGTGCTCACCGAGGAGGGCCTGCGCGACGGGCCGGCGCCGCTCGACGAGCGCCAGGAGCAGCTCAAGGCCGAGTTCACGGCGACCCGCGGCTACTGGCACGCGTTCTGGGACGAGATCCTCGAGCTCGACCCGGACCTGTTCGAGGCCTACGTCGCGTTCTCCTCGGTGCCCTGGCACACCGGCACGCTGGAGCCGAAGGTCAAGGAGCTCGTCTACTGCGCGTTCGACGCCTCGGCGACCCACCTCTACGTGCCGGGGCTGAAGCTGCACCTGCGCAACGCGCTCGGCCACGGCGCGACCGTCGCGGAGATCCTCGAGATGTTCGAGATCGCCAGCGTCGTCGGCATCCACGCGGCGACCACGGCCACACCGATCCTGGCCGAGCTGGCGGGGGAGCGGTCGTGACGGTGGCGGGCAGGGCGGCTTCTTTTCCGGGAGAACGCTTCGGAAATCGAAGCACTTTCGTGAGAGAGAACGCGCCCTCCCGCGCCGTCCTGCTGGGCTGAGCGGCCCGCAGGACCGTGGGACCATCGCGTGGTGACGTCGGTGTGGGGCTCCGAGCCGCTGCCGCGGGTCGCCGCGCCGCTGCGGGAGCAGGCGACCGACCGCGTGCGCGCGGCGATCCTCGACCTGCGGCTGCGCCCGGGCGAGCGGTTGATCGAGCGCGAGCTCACCGAGAACCTCGGGGTCTCGCGGGCGACGGTGCGCGAGGTCATCCGCCAGCTCGCCGCCGAGGGCCTGGTCACCGTCGTGCCCCAGCGCGGGGCCGAGGTCACGTCGCTGTCGGCGTCCGACGCCGCCGACATCTACGAGATGCGCGCCTCGCTCGAGGCCCTCGCCGTGCGCCGGTTCGTCCAGCGCGCTGACGACGAGCAGGTGCGCGCGCTGCGCGAGGCCGTCGACGGGATCGCGCGCAGCGCAGAGGGCGACGGCGACCACCTCGGCGCCAAGGACCGGTTCTACGAGGTGCTCATGGAGGGCTCGGCGAGCGGGCCGCTCCAGCAGACCCTCGCCGGCCTGCAGGCCCGGGTGCGGCTGCTGCGCGCGACCTCGCTGTCCGCACCGGGCCGTCCGGCGCGCGCCGCGGAGGAGCTGCGCGCCGTCGTCGACGCCATCGAGGCCCGCGACGCGGACGCGGCCGCCGAGGCGTGCGTGACCCACATCCGCCACGCCGCCAAGACCGCGACGGCGCAGCTCACGGGTTAGGCGGTCGACAGGTCCGGGGGCTGCTGGCGGGGGTTCGGGACCCCGCGGGCACCACCGCGACGGGCGCGCTTGTCGGCGTACATGATCGAGTCGGCGTCGGCGCACGCACCGGGGAAGCCGCCCGCGACCGTGAACGGCGCGGAGCCGATCGAGCAGGGGACGCCGGCGGAGTCCAGGGCGTCGCGCAGGCGCTCGACCAGCTTCTGCGCGTCCTCGACGCCGACCTGGGCGACCAGCGCGAACTCGTCGCCGCCGAGGCGCGCGAGCGGGTCGGTGCTGCGGATCGTCGAGCGCAGGACCGCGGCGCAGTGGCGCAGGTGGCGGTCGCCGGCGTCGTGGCCCTCGGTGTCGTTGACGACCTTGAGGTTGTCGAGGTCGAGCATCACCACCGACGCGGGGTCGCCGAAGCGGCGGAACCGGTCGTCCTCGCGGTGGAGCCAGCGCTCCCAGCCGCGGCGGTTGAGCAGCCCGGTCAGCGCGTCGGTCTCGGCGTCGCTGACCGCCCGCTCCAGCGCGCGGGCGGAGTCGACGGCGGCCGTGTCGGCCTCGAGGACCGACGACAGGAGGCTGGACAGCAGGTCGAGCAGCGGCTCGCGGTCGACGACCTCGGGGTCGACCGGGCTGCGGTTCATCCCGACGACCGTGCCCCACAGGCCGCCGTCGCCGGTGACGATCGGGGTGCCGACGTAGGTGCCGACCTCCATCCCCTGCGCCGCGGCGTCCGAGGCGATCCGCGCGAGATCGGGGACGCGCCGGGTGTCGGGGACGATCCGGGGCGCCGAACCGGCCACCATGTACTGGCACATCGAGCTCGACCACGCCGCGCTCTGGCCCGCCGTGAGGCCGTACGCGGAGTCGGTGGTGACGAGCATCGTCTGGTGGCCATCGGCGACCCGGGTGACCGCCCAGGCGTCGAGCGGGACCTCGCGCGCGAGGTAGTCGACCACCATCCGGCAGGCCGCGTCGAAGGCCCGCGGCGGTGTCAGCCCCGCCGCGACGCGCAGGTCCTGGGTGGACGTCACGATTCCTCCCCCCGGCAGATGCGGCCCTCCCGACCGCTGCCGTCCGTCCAAGTGTGGCCACTTCTCGTGTACCCCGAGCCACCAGGTCCCGCTCATCACCCGACGTGGGGATCGGATCACCCCGTTCGCGGTCGACGTGACGCGTGGTGAGGAGAGTCGTCGTGGGCTCTCTCGGGCTGTCTAGCGTCGTCGCGAGACAGCGCGAGACACCGTGATGCTCGGATTTTCTCGGCGCGTCTCGCGATTTCCCTAGAGGACCGGAGAAAGCCTGACACCGGAGCGCCAGACGCCCCGGACGTCGCGGGTGGCGGTGACGTCGGCGAGCGGGTCACCGGCGACGAGCAGCAGGTCGGCGCGCCGGCCGGGGGCGATCCGGCCGCGGTCGGCGAGCCCGAAGACGTCGGCGGGCACCGACGTCGCCGCCTGCAGGACCGCCCGCGGCGACATCCCGGCGCGGGCGAGGAGCTCCAGCTCCAGGTGCATCGACGCCCCGTGCACCACCGCCGCCGCGTGCCCCGGCACGTCGTTGGCGTCGGTGCCGCCGAGCACCGTCGCGCCACCCTCGACCAGGCGCGCGAGGTTCTCGGCGGCGTGCGCGTAGTCGGTGCCGGGACGGCTGCTGACCGGGAGGTGCCCCCGGTCGCCGGCGCGCAGCGCGTCCGCCACCTCGCGATCGAGGCCGGCGAGCAGGCGCGGGTCGGCGAGCAGCTCGTCGGTGCTCCGCGCGTCGGACCGCGCCCGCATCATCGCGAGGGTCGGGCAGACGACGAGGCCGGCGAGGTCGAGGTCGTCGTCGAGGGGTCCGTCGAGCGGCAGGTGGGTGAGGATGTCGACGCCTGACTCGATCGCGGTGCGGAACGCCCAACGCGTCGGGGCGTGGGCGACCGTCTGCAGCCCGTGGGACCGCGCCGCCGCGCACACCGCCGCCACCGTGTCCGGGCTGAGCACGGGGCGGTCGACGTCGGCGGGGTTCTCGACGAAGACCTTGAGGTAGTCGGAGCCCTCGCGGACACGGTCGGCGACGAACTGCTCGGCGTCCTCCGGCCCCGAGAGGCCGGGCATGCGCCACCCCGAGGGGTCGGGCGGGAGGATCACCGCAGGCCAGCCGTCCACGGCGCCCGCCATGAGCCCGGAGCTGCGCAGGTCGGCCTCGTCGGTGTGCGTGGCCGCCCGCCGCCGCAGCATCGCGGTGAACTGCGGGGGCGCCGAGAACATGTCGAGCACCGTCGTGACCCCGTAGCGCAGGTCCTGGTCGAGGTTGCCGGCGCCGCGCAGGTGCACGTGCGCGTCGATGAGACCCGGGAGCAGCGTCATCCCGCGGCCATCGACGTCGCCGCCGTGCTCGGAGCCGGGCCGGACCTCGGTGACGACCCCGTCCTCGAGCGTCACGCTCGCCGTGCCGAGCACGTCGGTCCCGTCGAACACCCGCGCGCCGGAGATGGTCGTCATGCCGTGCCTCCCTGCGGACATCGTCCAGGGTCGCACCGGACGGCGGGGTGTGTCGCGGGCGCCGTCGATCGGGTCAGCGGGTCCGGGCGTCGAGGTCGAGCGTCACGGGCGCGCCGAGGTCGACGACCGCGCGCCCGGTGTGCTCGGCCTCCTGCCGATACCGGTCGCCGTCGAGGACGAACGTCGTGAGGGTGACCGGCGTGCCGAGGTCGACGATCACGTACCGCGGGACGCCGGCCTCGGCGTACTCGGCGAGCTCGACCACGCGGTCGAGGCGCCGGGAGCCGGGGGAGACCACCTCGGCGACGGCGATGACGTCGCCCGGGTCGAGGTCGGGTCGGTCGTCGGCGCCTCCTGACGCATCACCACCACATCGGGCACCCGCACGACGGCAACGGCGGTCACGGCGCGGTACTCGGGCGGCAGGGCGACCTGTCGGGGAGCGCACCCACTCGTTTTCCACCGGACCGAGGTCCTCGTCGGCCGGCTCCAGGACGCCGAAGCTCTCAGGAAATTGCTTCGGATTCCGAAGCGTCCTGCTCGGGCGAAGCGGGTCAGCCGACCCAGGGCCGCACCACGGTGAGCCGCGGCTCGAGCGGAGTCGAGCGCGCCGACTCCCATGCCTGGCGTTCGCCGCCGAGGGCGAACTCCAGGACGTGGCTCAGGAACGTCGTGACAGCAGGCTCGTCGGTGATGTCCATCTCGACGGTGCGCGTGTCGACGGGCATGACGTGGACCGTGTCATCGCCGTCCTCCCACCGGAACACCACCGTCAGCACGGGGCCGACGGCACGGGCGTCGACCAGGGCGAGACTGCGTCACGGCTCGTGTTGTTCACTCCGGGGAACGACGAGGCGCCGAAAGCCATCGGCGTCCTCGACGATCGTCGCCTCGCCGACCCCGGGATCGAGGGCCGCGGGCGAGAAGTGCTCCCGGACCAGCCGCGCGAGGGTTTCGACGTCGTTCGGCTCCACAACGCCGAGGCTTTCAGGAACTGCTTCGGATTTCGAAGCGTTCTGCTCAGGCGAAGCAGGTCAGCGGGCCGCCGTGGTACGTCACCATGTCGTCCAGCGCCCCGAACACGTCGATCTGCCCGCCCCGCTCCAGCCCGTCGAGCTCCGCGTAGGCGCGGTGGAGGTTGCCGACGATGCGTTCGGCGTCGGGCCAGTCGGTGAACCGGCCGAGGTCGGTGTCGCGGGCCGCCTGGAGCGGGGTGACGCCCGCGGCGCGGCCGCGTTCGGCGACGTCGAGGACGAAGCGCAGGTAGTCCAGCGTCGCGTCGAGCGGGGCGCGGTCGTGGAACACCGGGCCGTGGCCCGGCACGGTCGTCTGTGCGCCGAGCGGGGCGATGACGTTCTCGAGCACGTCGATCGCGCCCGCGACCGAGCCCATGAGCAGGAACGGCGTGCCGCCGTTGAAGATCAGGTCGCCGCAGAACAGCGTCGAGCGCTCCGGGAACCAGACGATCGAGTCGTTGGTGGTGTGCGCCGGGGTGCCGACGTACAGGACGTCGCCGCGCAGGTCGCCGGCGTGCACGGCGACGCGGTCGGTGTAGGTGACGAACGGCGGGTCGAGGGGCAGGTCGCCCCACTCCGGGTTGTGCCAGTACGGCAGCTCGCGGGCGGGCCCGAACGCGATCGCCTCGGAGCGCGTCCGCTCGTGCGCGATGATCGCGGCCCCGCCGAAGAGCGCGTTGCCGAAGGTGTGGTCGCCGTGGTGGTGGGTGTTCACCAGCGTGCGCACGGGCCGGTCGGTGACCGACGCGATGGTGTCGAGGAACGCCCGTGTGCGCCGCTCGGTGGAGCACGCGTCGACCGCGATCACGCCCTGCGGGCCGACCACGAAGCCCGTGTTGTTGATCCACCACGTCCCGTCGGGCTGCACGTAGGCGTGGATGCCGTCGGAGACCTCCTCGCAGCGCGGGGGACCGGGCACGGTGATGTCGTCGGTACGCGAGCTCATCACGCCTCCTTCAGCGGGATCGGATCCGGGCCCGGGACGATCGGGGCGTCGATGGCGCCGAGGCCCTCGGTCTCGAGGCGGACGCGGTCGCCGGGCTGCAGCCACGGGTAGGCGTCGCTGCCGTGGACGCGGGAGAGCTCGAGCAGGCAGCCGGTGCCGACCGTGCCCGACCCGATGAGATCGCCCGGCACGACGCGGGTGCCGCGCGAGGCGTAGGCGATCATCTGGGCGAAGCTCCAGTACAGGGCGTCGAGGCGCCCCGCGCTGCACGGGCGGCCGTTCACCGAGGCCGCCATCGCCGCGGTCGGCACGAGCTCGTCCGGGGTGACCATCCACGGCCCGCAGCTCGAGGCGAAGTCCTTGCCCTTGGCCGGGCCGAGGTTGAGCTTCATCTCGGTGCCCTGCAGGTCGCGGGCGCTCCAGTCGCAGAACAGCACGTAGCCCGCGATGTGGCCGGCGGCGTCGGCCGGGGAGACGTCACGCCCCTCCCGGCCGATCACCGCCGCGACCTCGAGCTCGTAGTCCAGCGCCCGGCTGCCCGGGGGCACCGGGATCTCGTCGTGCGGGCCGCGCAGCGACGACGGGTTCGTGAAGTAGAAGCACGGTTGCTCGTACCAGAGCGGATCCACCGTCAGCCCGATCGCGGCGCTCGCCGTGACGACGTGCTCCTCGAACGCCATGAAGTCGCGGATCGACGGCGGGCGGGGGATCGGTGGCAGGAGGGTCACCGTGCTCGGGTCGATCCCCTCGCCGACCTCCTGCGCCGCCGTCGTCAGCCGCTCGCGGGCGATCAATTCGAGCAGCGACAACGTTCCCGGGACGGGGTGGAGCCGGTCGCCCTGCCAGAGGCCGACCTGCTCGTCCCCGTCCGCCGTCCGGTACGTGCTCCAGCGCAACGGTGCTCCTCCTCGTCGGTGAAAAGGCTCAGGCGAACTCGGCGCGCAGCTGCTCGGCGGCGATGGTCATCGACTCGAGCTTGGCGCGCGCCAGCGGACGCGGCAGGGAGAACATGCCGCAGTCCGTCGTCAGGTGCACGCGTTCGGCCGGAACGTGCTCGAGAGCCTTCCGGACGCCGGAGATGATGTGCTCCGGGGTCTCGACGACGAGGCGCTTGATGTCGATGACGCCGATCCCGATGCCCTTGTCGCTCGGGTAGCGCGACCAGAGCGCGAAGTCGTCGTCGGGGAAGAGGGTCTCGGCGAAGGCGTACTCGACGGCGTCGACCTGCAGCTCGTTCGCGACCAGCTCGTGGAAGCCGGCGTAGGGCGTGATGCCGATCTGCGCGCCGCTGCCGAGGTGGCAGATGTGGAACACCCGCAGGGCGTCGACGCCGTCGAGGGCGCGGTTCAGGGTGTCGACGACCAGCTGGTAGTCCTCGGGCGCGTGCAGGGTGAAGCCGACGTCGTCGACCTGCAGCACCTCGACCCCGGCGGCGACCGCGTCCTTGAACTCGGCGTTGTAGGCGTCGGCGAGGTCGTTGTAGAGGGCCTTCTTGTCGCCGTAGTGGCGGTCGGTGAGCCAGCCGCCGAGGTTCGTCGGGCCCATGCCGCTGCAGAACTTGACGGTGCGGGGGCTGACCCGTCGCGCGGCGTTCCACAGGTCGGCAAGGTGCATCGTGCCGCGGCCGACCGGGCCGTCCACGGCGACCTCGTTCCACGTGCCGGCGAACGCGGCGGTGCCCTCGCGGCCGAGCATCGAGGTGAGGTGGTTCTGCTCGGGCTCCACCGTGATGCCGTCGAGGTGGTAGGCGGGGTAGAGCAGGAACGAGGAGATGAAGCCCTCGTGGCGGTCGTACCAGAGGTGGCCGTCGGTGGGCAGGTCGAGGCCGGCGTCGATCTGGTCGCCGATCATGGCGCGCACGCCGTCGCTGTAGGCCTCGGCGAAGTCACCGCGGCGCATCGCCACACGGATGTCCTCGCCGCCGAGGTCGAAGGTGTTCCACTTCGGCCGCGGGTAGGAGCCCACCGCGGTCGTCGGGAACAGGTGGCCGAAGTGGTCGCTCAGTCGGCGGGCCATGGCAGGCCTCCCACGTCTCTGTCAGGGGTCCGTCGGGATCGTCGGTACCACCGTGGCGCGTCGTGAGGCCCGGATCACGTGCCGGTTCGGTTGCGATCCCGCCTTGACAGGCTCAGGTTGCGAGCAGGCCGGCGGCCTGGCGGAACGCGGTCGCCGTGCGCGAGTGGTCGTCGGCCCGCGTCGCCACCGAGACCTGGGCCGCCTCGCCCGCGAGCGGCACGAAACGCACGTCGGGGCGGGGGAAGGAGCGCCGGGCGAGCTCGCCGTGGACGCCGAGCATCCCCGAGGTGGCGACGGCCGCGGGGATCGCGGCCGGGGTACGCACGACCGGGCTGCGCCGCGACGACTGCCCGGTGAACCCCGCCCATGCGCCGAGACCCGGGTGCCGGCCCGCGGGCGCGACCCACGCATGGCCCTCGACGTCGTCCTCGGTGAGGTGCTCGGCGTCGGCGAGCGGCGAGGCGGCGGGGACGACGGCGACCCGCGGGGTGGTGAACAGCCGGTCGAGGCGCACGCCCTCCACCGGGCCGACGTCGTGGATCACACCGACGTCGACGTGCCCGTCGCGCACGGCCTCGTACTGGGTGTCCCAGTCCAGCTCGATGTGCACGAGCTCGTGCCCGGGAAGCTGGGCGCGGACGAGCTCGCGCAGGTGCGGCCAGCGGTCGGCGGCCCCGAACCCGAGGACCCCGACGCGGATGACGGCGTCGTCGGGCGCGGGCGCGGCGTCACGGACGGCGGCGGCGAGGTCGTCGACGCGGGCGAGCACCTCGCGGGCCCGCTCGACCAGCCGTGCCCCCGCGGGCGTGAGGTCGACCCGCCGGCTCGTGCGGTCGAACAGCCGCGCGCCGACCTCCTTCTCCAGGGCGCGGACATGCCGGCCGAAGGCCTGGGGAGCGATGTAGTGACGCTCCGCCGCCTTCCGGAAGTGCCGCTCCTCCGCGAGCGTGACCACATAGCGGAGTTCTCGTATGTCCATGTCCGCCTCCGTGACCAGCGACGCTACTGCGCCGGGGGGCGAGGAGGAACGGGTCAGGAACCGCGGGCGGCCTCGATCTGCCGAGCGGCCTCGTCGCCGGCCGGGGTGTTCTGCAACCAGCAGATGTTGCCCGGGTCCAGGTCCCTCTCCGGGTCCCACCACTCTCGAGCGATTCTCGTCAACGCTGTCTCGCCGTCGACCGGCCATGGCTCGAAACGGACGGGGGGCGGGCGCTTCGGCGCTCCGGGCGCGGGCGTGGCAGGCTCGACCACCACGAGGTCGCCCACTTCCATCAATCGGTGCTCGAGGAGAAAGGCGATCGCAGCCAGGCTGGCATCCCGGAGGGCGACGGGTTCGCGTTCGAGGTGTAGGACGTCGCTTGGGTCGGCGAAGCCGATCAGGGAGCGGACCTCGGCGAGGCTCACGGCGTCGTAGAGGCCACGCAGAAGGATCTCCGCCACCCCCATGTCATCGATCATCGGGGGATGTGAACCTTCCATTGCTCTCCGTTCGGGAGTTTGACGTCGATGGTGCTCGCGTGATGGTTGCTCTGACGTAGCCCGATGATCGTGCCGTCCTCGAGCCGTACGGGTGCCTGCCCGGCGTAACCGGTCCACTCCACCGGTTTGCCGGTCTCGGCGAGTTCCTCGTAGAGCTCGACCACAGCTTCTTCGTCCGGCAGCTCACGCACCCGCTTCTGCGCACCCGGAACGCCGACGCTTGTCAGGCGGTCGGCCGGCGCGAGGGGAGCGTCCTCGCCCGCGTCGGCGTCGGCCGCCACGCTGAACGGCGCCACGCGGTCGTCGGTGAGCGCGTGCTGGACGGTGTCGGCGGCGCCGAGGCCCGCGATGGCCGCGCCGGTGGCGACACCGGCCGCGGAGAGCGCACCGAACGGGACGCCCACGGGAGCGCCGACCCCGGTGGCCGTGACGCCGACCGACCCCGCCACACCGACCGCACTGACGCTGGCGAGCGCCCCGCCGCCGAACATCGCCGCGACGTTCCCGGGGTGGTTGAGCAGGGCGTTGCCTAGGGATGCGCCGGCGTTGCCGAGCCCCGCGGCGACCGCGCCTGCTCCGTCGGCCAGCTCGCCCCAGAAGCCGGGAGCCGCCGGGGCCGCGGCGCACGCGGCCGTGACCACACCGGCCGCAGCGTCACCGGAGTCGCGGACGTGCTGGCGGGCTTGCGCGAGAATCGCCTGCGCGTCGGCGCGCGCCCCGTCTCCGGGGTCGACGAACGGGATCGCGGTGGCGCCCGCGGCCACCGCCTGGTCGTACTGCGCGCGGGCGGTCGTCGACGCCGCCTGGGCCTCCTGCCAACGCGCGACCGCCTCGCCCGCGCGTCCTCGCGCCCACTCCACCGCCTCGGCGTGCGCGTCGACGACCCGGACGGCCTCGCCGAAGGCCGTCGCCGCGTCCTGCCATCGCTGTGGCTGCGGCGCGAACGCCGCGCGGAACCTGTCCGCCGCAGGCCCCGACCAGCCCTCCGGCGTGCCCAATCGACCCAGCCCGGCCGCCGCGTCGCCGAGCATCTGCGCGTAGCGGCGGTAGGTCTCCCCGGCGGTGCGCAGCACGATGGGGTTGCCCGGGACGAGCGCGGCCGGGTCCTCGGTGGCACCGAGCTCGGCCATCAGCCGCCACCCGGATCGGGCCCGGAGCCACGCACCAGTCCATCGAGGCCACGCGCCGCGCCGGTGTCGGTGCGGCGATAGCCGGCCTCCGCGGCGTCCAGCCGGTCGGCAACCGCGCGGCCGTCCTCGGCGAGCGCCTCGACGCCGCGCGGCCAACGCGTCGCGAACTCGGCGAGGGCGGCCCCGAGCCGGTCGTGGCCTGCGGCGGTGCCGACGCCGTCGAGCGCGCCCACCTCGACCTGGTCGACCGTGGCGCGCACGCCCGCTGCGGCCCGGTGCAGGGCGTCGAGATCCACCGCGTAGCCACCCACCATGCTCGGACGGTCGCACGCGCGGATCGGCCGCGGGTGCGGATTCGCCGGATCGACGCTTGACCTCGACTTTTCTTCAGGTCGCACCGTCGAGCACATGACCGAACAGCAGCCCACCGCCCTCATCACCGGTGCGTCGCGCGGACTCGGGCGCGCGCTCGCGGCCGACCTCGCGAACGACGGCTGGCGGGTGATCGTCGACGCCCGTCACGGCGACCAGCTCGCCGACGCCGTCGCCGGCCTGCCCGGTGTCGTCGACGTCCCGGGCGACGTGACCGACCCCGCGCACCGCACCGCGCTCGCGGAGGCCGCCGACGACCTCGGCGGCCTCGACCTCCTCGTCCTCAACGCGAGCCTGCTCGGCCCGAGCCCGCAGCCGGAGCTCGCCGACTACCCGCTCGACGTGCTCGAGCTGGTCTACCGCGTCAACGTCCTCGCCCCGCTCGGCCTGGTCCAGGCCACGCGCGCGCTGCTGCGACCGGGCGCCCGGGTCCTCGCGATCACCTCCGACGCCGGTGCCGAGGCGATGGCCGGCTGGGGCGGGTACGGCAGCTCGAAGGCCGCGCTCGAGCACCTCGGCGCCGTGCTCGCCGTCGAGAACCCGCAGTGGCGCGTGCACGTCGTCGACCCCGGAGACATGCGCACCGTCATGCACCAGGAGGCCTTCCCGGGCGAGGACATCAGCGACCGCCCGGAGCCCGAGACCGTCGTCCCCGCGCTGCGCGTGCTGATCGACGGCGACCACCCGAGCGGCCGCCACCGCGCCGCCGACCTGACCCCGGCGGTGACGTCATGACCGTTCTCCCGATGACCCGCTTCGTCCTCCCACCCGGCGCCGAGGCCCACGAACCGCCGGAGCACCGCGGACTCGCGCGCGACGGGGTGCGCCTGCTGGTGGCGCGTCCCGGAGACGTCGAGCACCGGCGGTTCGACGAGCTCGCCGACGTCCTCGACCCCGGTGACCTGCTCGTCGTCAACACCTCCGCGACACTCCCGGCCGCCCTCGACGTCCGGCACCACGACGGGCGGTCGATGACGCTGCACGTCGCGCACGCGCTCGACGACGGCGACTGGGTGGTCGAGCCGCGCCGTCCCGACGGGCCCGAGACCGACGTCGTCGCCGGCGATCGGCTCGGGCCGCCCGGGCTCGTCCTCACGCTCGTTGCGCCGTATCCAGACGAGATCGCCCCGCGGCGGCTGTGGCGGGCGCGCCCGTGGCCGCCGGTCGGGCTCGCGGGCTACCTCGCGACCTACGGGCGCCCGATCGCCTACGGGCACCTCGCGGGCCGGTTCCCGCTCGCGGACCACCAGACCGTCTACGCCACCGTGCCGGGCAGCGCCGAGATGCCGAGCGCGGGCCGCCCGCTCTCGGAGCGGCTGCTCGTGCGGCTGATGGCGCGCGGGATCACGGTCGCGCCACTGGTGCTGCACGCCGGGGTGTCGAGCCCCGAGAAGCACGAGCCGCCGACGCCCGAGCCCTACGCGGTCCCGGCGGCGACGGCGCGGCTGGTGAACTCGGCGCGAGAGGCCGGGTCGCGGGTCGTCGCCGTGGGCACGACCGTCGTGCGCGCGCTGGAGACCGTGGCCGCTCCCGGCGGAACCGTGTCCTCGGGACACGGGTGGACCGACCTCGTCCTCGGCGCCCACCGCCCCGCCCGCACCGTCACCGGCCTGATCTCGGGGCTCCACGAGCCCGAGGCCAGCCACCTCGCGCTGCTCGAGGCCGTGGCCGGTCCGGCGCTGGTCGGGGAGACGTACGCGGCCGCCGTCGGCGGGCGGTACCTGTGGCACGAGTTCGGCGACTCGACACTCCTGCTCCCCTAGCCTTGACCCTCACGCGACGGAAGGGCCGAGGGTGGTTCCCATGACCGAGACGGCGGCGGGGACGACCCAGTGGACGGTGGGCCAGGCGGCCGAGCGTTCCGGGCTGACGGTCCGGACCCTGCACCACTACGACGAGATCGGGCTGCTGCGCCCGAGCCGTCGCAGTGCGGCGGGGTACCGGCTGTACACCCGGGACGATCTGGTGCGCCTGCAGCACGTGGTCGTCTACCGGCGGCTCGGGTTCTCGCTCGAGGAGGTCGCCGTCCTCCTCGACGCCCCCGACGCCGACGTCGCCGCCCACCTGCGCCGGCAGCGGGCCGAGGTCATGTCCCGGCTGGACGAGCTCGCCGAGCTCGTCACGGCCATCGACCGAGCCCTGGAGGCAGAAGTGTCCGGAATCCAGCTCACGCCCGACGAGCAGCGGGAGCTGTTCGGTGAGGGCTTCAAGGAGGAGTACCAGCAGGAGGCCCAGGAGCGCTGGGGCGACACCGAGGCGTGGCGCCAGTCCCAGCAGCGCACGGCGCAGTACACCAAGGCGGACTGGCAGGCGATCAAGGCGGAGATGGACGACGTCAACGCCCGGTTCGCCGCCGCGCTCCAGGCCGGCGAGCCGGCCGACGGCGAGCGCGCCATGGACGTCGCGGAGGCCCACCGTCAGCACATCACGCAGTGGTTCTACGACTGCTCGCCCGAGCTGCACGCCTGCATCTCCGTCAACTACGTCGCCGACGAGAGGTTCACGAAGACCTACGAGGACCAGGCGACGGGGCTGGCGCAGTACGTGCACGACGCGGTCCACGCCAACGCGTCGCGGTCGGCGGGAACATGACCGACCAGTAGCCGGCGCGGCGCAGCAGGACGTGGGTCGGTATCTGCAGCAGGACGATGCTCACGACGCCCAGCGCCGTGCCGAGCGCCGGGACCACGGGCACCGGGAGCGTGGAGGCCATCACCACGCGCAGGGCGCTGTCGGCGAGCCCGACCGCGCCCCATGCCGCGGTGATCGTCCGCCAGACGCGGCGGAACGGGGCGTCCGTGATCCACAGGTTCTCCATGAGCTCCGCCCGGTGCGGGAGCAGCGTCTGCGTGACGGTGAAGCAGAACGGGCGTCCTCTGAGCGTGATCAGCATCCAGAGCCCGAGCGGCGCGCTGATCCACGCGTCGCGGGCGAGCAGCTCCCGTGGGCTGCCCGCGACCAGGGCCGACGCGAGCCCGGCCACCAGCGCGATGAGGGCGAGGACGGCGATCGGGGGCAGGCGCCGGTCGCGGACGCCGGTCACGACGAGGTGCACCAGCGGCGGGAGGGCGCTCGCGGTCAGCGCGACGAGGTCGTCGACGCCGAGGGCGTGCAGGACGTAGTAGACGATCAGCGGGCCGGCGATGTCGAGCAGGACGGTGGTGACGGCGGGCCTCATGGTCGGGAGCGTCGCCTCCGGTGGCGTGCCATCGCGTCGTGCGCGGGGACGGAGCTGATGGCCGGAGGTCGGGGCCGGCGCGGACTTCCGTCGGATGTGCCGGTCCTACCGCCGACCTAGTGTCCTGCTCCGTGGAAGCGACCTGTCCCTCCGACCGGCGTGAGCTGCGGCGCGCCGGGTGGATCACCGGTGCGGCCGTGCTGGTCCTCGGCGCCCTGACCCTGGTCAGCCGGACGGACACGCGTGCGTCGACCCTCGCCACGGTCGTCGACGTCGGTGCCACGCTCGCCGCCGCCGCCCTGGTGCCGCTCCTGCTGCGACGCCCCGTGACGGGGGCGCTCGCGATGGCGGTGCTCGCCGCGTTCTCGCCGGCGGCCACCCCGGCCGCGACGATCGGTGTGCTGCGGGTGGCGACGGTCCGGCCGCTGGCGACAGCGATGTGGGTCGGCGCGGTCGGGGTGATCGCCCACGCGATCCAGGGCGTCGTCCGCCCGATCCCCGGGCTGCCCTACGGCTGGCTGCTGGTGATCGACGTCGTCACCCATGCCGCCCTGATCGCCTGGGGTGCCCTGGTGCGGCTGCGGGAGGCGGCCCGGGTCGAGGAGCGGCGGCGCGCGGAGGAGGAGCAGGCCGAGCGGATCGCGGCGGCTCGCCGGCAGGAGCGCGCGGCGATCGCCCGCGAGATGCACGACGTGCTCGGTCACCGGCTCTCGCTGGTCGCGGCGTCGGCCGGCGCCCTGGAGTACCGGCCCGATGCGCCCGCCGAGCAGATCGCGCGAGCGGCCGGCGTCGTGCGGGCCGGGGCGCACCAGGCGCTGGAGGAGCTGCGGGAGGTGATCGGGGTGCTGCGGGCGGACGACCTCGTCTCCGGCGACGGGCCACCGCAGCCGACGGCCGCCGACCTCCCGGCGCTGGTCGAGGAGTCGCGCCAGGCGGGGGTGACGGTGACCCTGTCGTCGGCCGTGGACGGCGAGGTGCCCGAGACGCTCGGGCGCACCGCCTACCGGGTCGTCCAGGAGGGGCTGACCAACGCGCGCCGGCACGCCGACGGGACGCCGGTGCGGGTGGTCGTGGCGGGGGCGGCGGGCGAGGGGCTGCGGGTCGAGGTGTGCAACCCGATGCCCATCGGCCCCGTGGCGTCGGATGCGAGTGGCACCGGGCTCGTGGGCCTTGCCGAGCGCGCCGCGTCCGTCGGCGGCCGCCTCGAGCACGGCGTGACGGGCGACGGTCAGTTCCGTCTGTCTGCGGAACTACCGTGGCCGGCGTGAGCCCGGTGGACCGCGAGATCCGCGTCCTCGTCGTGGACGACGACGCCCTGGTCCGCGGCGCGCTGACGATGATGCTCGACGGCGCCGACGGCATCCGGGTCGCCGGCGAGGCCACCGACGGCGACGAGGTGCCGGCCCTCGTCGACGCCCACGCCCCGCACGTGGTGCTGATGGACCTGCGGATGGCCCGTGTCGGCGGGCTCGCGGCGACGAAGCGGGTGCGCGAGCGCCCCGACCCGCCCGAGGTCGTGGTGCTGACGACCTTCGACAGCGACGAGAACGTCCTGCACGCCCTGCGTGCCGGGGCCAGCGGCTTCCTGCTCAAGGACACCCCGCCCGCGCAGATCGTCGAGGCCGTGCACCGGGTGGCGGCGGGCGACCCGATGTTGTCTCCGTCCGTGACCCGGCGGCTCATGGACCAGGCCGGCGCCGAGGCGGGCTCGCGCGAGGAGGCTCGGGCGGCGCTGCGGACGCTGAGCGAGCGCGAGTACGACGTCGCGGTCGCCATCGCCCGCGGGCGCTCGAACGCCGAGATCGCGTCCGAGGCGTACATGAGCCTGTCGACGGTGAAAGCGCACGTGTCGCACGTGCTCGCGAAGCTGGACCTGGAGAACCGCACGCAGATCGCGCTGCTGGTGCACGACGCGGAGAGGTGAGGGCCGGTCGTCTCCGGGACGCGCTCCCGCGGTGCCGTACGCGATCTTCGCCGATCCGCACCCGCCAGGCGTGGCTCGTCGCTAGCGTGAGCCGAGGAGTGGGGGAGGTGGTGACGTCGTGACCCAACCGGTCCCGGTCGGCGGCGGGTACTTCGAGGTCGACATCTCCCGCGCGCCCGATGCGATCCGGGAGTTGGAGCAGGCCCTCGCCGAGCTCCGGGACATCAAGGCAGAAGCCCGGTCCTTGGCGCAGGCCACACCACCCACGAGTGACCTGGTCACTCTCGACGCCGTGGCGGTTCTTGGTCGGAAGGCGACCGACGGCCCGGGATCGCTGATGAATGCCCTCGACGAGGGGATTGCCGAGGTATCCCGCCTGATCGAGCAGCTGCGGTTCGGTTTCGACGCCTACAGCCGGAGCGACGCTGACGTGGTGGCGCGGTATCGGCCACGCTCGTGATCCGTCCGGCCGTCTACCTCGCGATCCTGTTCTGTCTCGGCGCGTGCGCCACCTCGCAGCCGCCAGCCGAGCCGCCTCCTGATGTCAGGTTCGGGGCTCCGGTCGCCGTGGCTCCTCGGGACGTGAGGAGCTACGGAGCAGACCCGTGTGCAGGTCCGCTGACGGCCTCGGACTGGGAGTCTCTGGGCCTGACCCGGTCGGGGAGCGTCAAGACGCTGATGACCGGCGAGCGACTCTGCGACCGCGGGGGACCGAATCGCGAGCGCGACGTTTCTTTCATCGTCATCCCGGCTCGCGACGTCCTCGTCGACACCTACCGGACTCGGCAGTTCGCGCTCTTCCGACCAACGACCGTCGGCGGTCTCCCGGCAACGGTCGAGCAGAGCTCCGAGGACTCGATCTCCTGCACGATCACGGTGGGCACGGCGCAGGACCAGGGGTTCGTCGTCGATCAGAACGAGTACGGGCAAGGGCAGCCCGACGACCCCTGCGGGCGCGCGCAGCAGGTCGCCGAGCGGATCGTCGCCGCGCTTCCCCCGCTCCCCGGCAAGTAGCTCCCCCGACCCGTGTCCCCAGGACACGGGTCGCGACCATCGGTACCGATCCCCCGACAGCACGGTTCCGGTGACAAGATCCGGATTCGTGGAGCGAACGCTCCGCCACGCGAGACATTCGCTCCACGAACCCAGATCTTGCTCCGCCACGAGGCTGAGGGGGCGAGCCGAGCAACGATCCCCCGCTCACGGCACCAGCAGCGTCTTCCCGACCGTTTCCCGTGCCGCGATCGCGGCGTGCGCGTCCGCCGCTCGGGAGAGAGGGAACGTCTGACCGATCACCGGCGCGTACCGCCCGGCGGCTGCCTCGGCGAGCGTCTGCTCCACCCACGCGCGTCGTTGCGCGCGGTCGGGGCGCGGCATGTCGGTCAGGCCGACCACGGAGATGCCGCGACGGGCGGCGACCGCGGGGTCGGGAGCAGCGAACTCCCCGCCCGCCGTCCCGTACGACACGAACCGCCCGCCGTCGGCGACCAGTGAGAACGCCGCCCGCCCCAGCGCGCCGCCCGCGCCGTCGAACACCACGTCGACCGGCGCCACCTCCGAGGTCCACGACGGCGACCCGTAGTCCACGACCTGGGAAGCCCCGAGCGAACCCAGCAGCACGGTCTTCGCCGACCCCCGGGCCGCCGCCACGACCTCCAGGCCACGCGCCGCGAGCGACTGCACCAGCAGCACCCCGGCACCGCCGGCCGCCGCGGCGACGAGCACGCGCCGTCCGGACACGTACGACAGCAGCGACTGCAGCGTCGGCCCGTCGTGCAGCAGAGCCACCGCCTGCTGGTCGGTCAGCTCGGGAGGCACCTCGATCAGCTCCGAGGACGGGACCACCGCCTGCGAGGCATAACCGCCGACCGGGACCTCGGCGCCGTCCACGACCTGCTTCGTGTCCGCGACGACCCGCCGACCACCGGAACGACCGACCACCCCGCTGCCCGGCACGTACGGCGGGCGGACGGGGAAGAAGCCCTCGCCCCAGCCCGACCGCAGCAGCGTGTCCAGGAACATCACGTCCGCGCGGTCACCGAGACGACCGCCTCGCCGGGACCGGCCACCAGGTCCGGAAGGGTCGCCGCCTCCAGGACCGAGGGTCCACCGAATCTCTCCACCCGCACCACATCCATGGCGCCGAGGCTCGACGCTGAAGAGCGGTCGAGGTCAAGCGAGCGACACGGGTCCCCGGCGGGCAGCGCCGTCGGACTCCTCGTCTAGCGTCGGCGACACCGGGAGAGGGGGAGGTGCGGGCGTGCTCCACGTGCACCGGGCCGAGCGGGCCGACCGGCTCGTCGAGGCCCTGGCCGACGTGCTCGCCGACCCGCTGGACGACCCCTTCGAGCCCGAGCTCGTCGCCGTACCCACCCGCGGGATCGAGCGCTGGCTCGCCCAGCGCCTGGCCCACCGGCTGGGGGTCACGGGCGGCGACGACGGGGTGTGCGCCAACGTCGTCTTCCCCTCGCCGGCCGAGGTCGTGGCGCGGGTGCTCGCGATCCCCGACGACGACCCCTGGCGCCCCGAACGCCTCGTCTGGCCGCTGCTCGAGACCATTGACGACTGCGCCGAGGAACCCTGGTGCGCGCCGCTCGGCACGTTCCTGGGCGTCGTCGGCGACACCACCGGCACGCGGCGTGGGCGACGGTTCGCGGCGGCGCGCCACCTCGCGCGCCTGTTCACCCGCTACGCCGACCACCGCCCCGCCCTGGTCCGGGCCTGGGCGGCGGGCGACGACGCGGGCACACCGGACGACCTGCGCTGGCAGCCCGAGCTGTGGCGCCGGCTGCGCGCCCGCCTCGACGCGACGAGCCCCGCGGAGACCGTCGCGCACATCGCGCCACCGCAGGGCTTCCCGGAACGCCTCTCCCTCTTCGGCGCCACCCGGCTCTCCGACACCGAGCTCAGCGTCCTCGACGCCCTCGCCGCCGACCACGACGTCCACCTCTGGCTGCCGCACCCCTCGCCGGCGCTCTGGGGGCACCTCGAGGGACGGACCGGCGACCGGCGCGCCGACGACACGAGCGCGGAGAGCGTCGCCCACCCCCTGCTCGCGAGCCTCGGCCGCGACGTCCGCGAGCTGCAGCTCCGTCTCTCCCGCAGCCACAGCACGGACCACCACCACGAGGTCGCCGACGCAGGGACGACGCTCCTCGCCCGCCTCCAGGACGACCTGCGCCACGACCGCGCCCCGTCCGCCCAGCCCGCCACCGACGACGGCAGCATCCGCATCCACCGCTGCCACGGGCCGGACCGCCAGGTCGAGGTGCTGCGCGAGACGATCCTCGGCCTGCTGCGCGCCGACCCGACGCTCGAACCGCGCGACGTCATCGTCCTGTGCCCCGACATCGAGACGTTCGCGCCGCTCGTCACCGCCTGCTTCGGCTCCAGCGACGGCGAAGAGGCCGCGCACCCCGGCCACCGGCTGCGGGTCCGGCTCGCCGACCGCTCGCTGCGCGAGGTCAACCCGCTCTTCGGGACGCTCGCGACGCTGCTGGACCTCGCCGACGCGCGCGTCACGGCGTCCCAGCTGCTCGACCTCGCCGAGTCCGACCCGGTGCGGCGCCGCTTCCGCTTCGACGACGAGGACCTGCCTCGCCTGCGTGAGCTCGCCGAGCGCTCCGGGGTCCGCTGGGGACTCGACGCGCCCCATCGCAAGGCGTTCTCCCTCGACCGCTTCCCCGACAACACCTGGTCACAGGGCCTCGACCGGTTGCTCGTCGGCGTGGCGATGTCCGCCGACGGTGGCGACTGGCTGGGCGACGCGCTGCCGCTGGACGAGGTCGACTCGGGCGACGTCGAGCGGGTCGGGCGCCTCGGCGAGCTGGCCGACCGGGTCGGCGCGGTGATCGAGGGCCTGCGCGGCGAGAAGCCCCTCACGGCATGGGTCGACGCGCTGCGCCTCGGGCTCGACGGGCTCACCGCGACGGTCCCGGCCGACGCCTGGCAGCTGGCGCAGGCCCGCGGCGAGCTCACCGCCGTGCTCGAGAGCGCTCCCCACGACCCCGACATGACGCTGCACGACGTCCGCGCGGTCCTCGCGGACCGCCTCGCCGGCCGCCCCACGCGCGCCAACTTCCGCACGGGCACGCTCACGGTCGCGACGCTGATGCCGATGCGCTCGGTACCTCACCGCGTCGTGTGCCTGCTCGGCATGGACGACCAGGTCTTCCCCCGCGAGACCCGCGCGGACGGCGACGACGTCCTCGCCCGCGACCCCCGCGTCGGCGAGCGCGACCCCGCCGCCGAGGACCGCCAGCTGCTGCTCGACGCGATCGTCGCCGCCACCGACCACCTCGTCGTCGTCCACTCCGGCGCCGACGAGCGCACCGGCGCCGACCGGCCGCCGGCGGTGCCGATCGGCGAACTGCTCGACACCCTCGACGCGAGCTTCCACTTCGACGACGACCGCCGCGCCCGCGACCACCTCACCCGGCGCAACCCGCTCCAGCCGTTCGACGCCGACGACTTCGACGCGCGCGCGCCGTTCTCGTTCGACGGCGCGGCGCTGGCGGGCACGCGGGCCCTGAGGAGAGAGCGCACCGCCCCCGACCCGTTCCTGCCCGGCCCGCTGCCCGCACGGCCGCGCGAGACCCTCGACCTCGAGGACCTGGCCCGGTTCGTCGAGCACCCGGTGCGCGCGTTCCTGCGCCAGCGCCTCGGGGTGTTCGCGCGCGGCGAGGAGGAGCAGGTCGTCGAGGCGGTGCCGGTCGAGCCCGACGGCCTCGCGCGCTGGGCGATCGGCGAGCGCCTGCTGCGCGACCGCCTCGCCGGGCGCGACGTCGCCGCGTGCATGGCCGGCGAGCGGCGACGCGGGGAGCTCCCGCCGGGACCGCTCGGCGACAAGCTCGTCCGCGACATCGGGAGCCAGGCGGAGCCGCTGGCCCGGGCCGTCGCCGAGCTCCGGCACACCGCCGCGGTCGACGTCGACGTCACCACCGACGCGCTGGTGGGGTCGGTCGGCGGGGTGCACGACACGACGCTGGTGACGGTGACGTTCTCGCGACTGGGCCCGAAGCAGCGCCTGCGCGCGTGGGTCGGCCTGCTCGCGCTCACCGCCGCGCACCCCGACCGACCCTGGCGCGCGGTCACGGTCGGGCGCGCCGGCAAGGACCCGGTGGCGATCTCCACGCTCGGCCCGCTCGAGCCCGAGGTCGCGCAGAAGGTCCTCGCCGACCTGCTCGCCCTGCACGCCGACGGGATGGTCGAGCCGCTGCCGCTGATGTGCAGGACGTCCGAGGCCTACGCGCAGGCGCGCGCCACGAAGGGTGACGTCGCCGCCATGAACCGCGCCCGCGACAAGTGGACCGACCGCTTCGGCGCCGAGCAGGACGACCCCGCACACGTGCAGGTGTGGGGACGCCGGCGCACCCTCGACGACCTCGTCGGCCCCGCCGACGGCGACGCCCCGAGCCGGTTCGCGGGGCTCGCGACGCGGCTGTGGACCCCGGTGCGCGACGCCGAGGACCTGCGGTGACCGCGACCCTCGAGGCGCCGACCTCGTTCGACGTCTGCGGGCCGCTGCCCACCGGCACCACGGTGCTCGAGGCCAGCGCCGGCACCGGCAAGACGTACACGATCGCCGCGCTCGCGGCCCGCTACGTCGCCGAGGGCCACGCGACGCTGCCGCAGGTCATGCTCGTGACCTTCGGGCGCGAGGCCACGCGCGAGCTGCGCGAACGCGTCCGCGAGCGGTTCGTGCGCACCGAGCGGGGCCTCGCCGACCCGGAGGCGGCGCGGGCCGGCGACGACCCCGTGACGAGGCTGCTCGCCGACGCGGACGACGACGTCGTCGCCGCACGCCGCGCCCGGCTCACCAGCGCCCTCGCCGGCTTCGACGCCGCGACGATCGCGACCACCCACCAGTTCTGCCAGGACATGCTCACCGGCCTGGGCATCGTCGGCGACACCGATCCCGACGGCACGTTCGTCGAGCGCATCGACGACGTGGTCACGGAGGTCGTCGACGACTTCTACCTGCGCAAGTACGCGATCCCCGGCGCGCCCGCGCCCGACTTCGACCGCAAGACGGCGCTGCTGATCGGCCAGGCCGTCGTGGGCGACCCGTCGGCGGGGATCGCGCCCGACCACGACATCCCGGGTGCCGCCGGGGCGCGCGCGTCGTTCGCCCGCGCCGTGCGCGCGGAGGTCGAGAAGCGCAAGCGCCGGCGGCGGCTGTTCACGTTCGACGACATGCTCACCCGGCTGCGCAACGCGCTCGTCGACCCCCGGCTCGGGCCGGCGGCGTGTCAGCGGCTGCGCGACCGGTTCTCGGTGGTGCTGGTCGACGAGTTCCAGGACACCGACCCGATCCAGTGGGAGATCCTGCGCGTCGCGTTCCACGGGCACAGCGCGCTGACCTTCATCGGCGACCCCAAGCAGGCGATCTACGCCTTCCGCGGCGCCGACGTCGTCAGCTACCTGCAGGCCGTCGAGTCGGCGGGCACCAAGTCGGGGCTCGCGACGAACTGGCGCAGCGACGCGGCGCTGGTCCGCGCGCTCGACACGATCTTCAACCGCGCCGCGCTGGGTGACGAGAAGATCGTCGTGCCGCCGGTGGCGTCCGCGCACCCCGGCCGGCGGCTCGTCGGGGCCCCGCGACCGGCGCCGTTCCGGCTGCGCGTGCTGCCCCGCGAGGGCCTGCGCAGCACGTGGAAGAGCAGCCTGCCGATCGTCGGGGGCGTGCGCGAGAAGGTCGCCGCCGACCTCGCCGCCGACATCGCGGAACTGGTCGCCGCCGACTCCCGCTGGGAGGAGTCCGGGCGCGCCGACCCGACGCTCGGGCCTGGCGACATCGCCGTCCTGGTGCGCACCAACGCCAACGCGAACCTCGTGCGCGAGGCCCTCACCGCGGCGGGCGTCCCGTCCGTCCTCGCCGGCGCCACCAGCGTGTTCACCACCGAGAGCGCCGAGGAGTGGCTGACGCTCCTCGAGGCCGTCGAGCAGCCCGGGCGCCCGGCGCTGGTACGGGCGGCCGCACTGACGGTGTTCCTCGGCCACGCGGCCGCCGACCTCGACGCGCACGCCGACGCGGTGCTGCCCGAGGTCGGCGCCTCGCTGCGGCGCTGGGGCGCGGTGCTGCACGACCGCGGGGTCGCGGCGTTCCTCGAGGCGGTGGCGGCCGAGACGGGGCTCGCCGCGCGGGTGCTCGCCCGCGTCGACGGCGAGCGGCGCATCACCGACGTCCGCCACATCGGCCAGGTCCTGCACGCCGCGGCCGTGGAGTCGCGGCTCGGCGTCGTCGCGCTCGTCGAGTGGCTGCGGGCGCGCATGGCCGAGGCGGCCGCGGGCACGGGCGAGCTGCGGCCCGAGCGCAGCCGGCGTCTCGAGTCCGACGCCAGTGCGGTCCAGGTGCTCACGATCCACAAGTGCAAGGGCCTCGAGTACCCCGTGGTGTACGTGCCGTTCGGGTGGGACCGGTGGGTCTCCGACGAGCCGACGGTCGTCACCCACCACGACGAGGCCGGCAAGCGGGTCCGCGCCGTCGGCGGCGACACCGACCCCGCGTGGCGCGACCACGTCGCCGCCGCGCGCGACGAGGACGACGGCGAGGACCTGCGGCTGCTCTACGTCGCGCTGACCCGCGCCCAGGGGCAGGTCGTGTGCTGGTGGGCGCCGTCGACGAACACCAAGCCCTCCGCGGTCCACCGCCTGTTCGTCGGCCGGCCCGCGCCCGGCACCAGCCCGGACCGCGCCTACCCGGTGTGGGAGGACGAGCGGGTCCTCGCCCACCTCGAGGCGCTGGCCGGCGACGACATCGCCGTCGAGCGCGTCGAGTCCCGCCGGGCCGTGCCGTACGTCCCGGCGGCCGGCAGCGCCCACGCGCTCGCCGTCGCCCCGTTCGACCGCCCCCTCGACCTGGCCTGGCGCCGCTCGTCGTACTCCTCGCTCACCGCGGGCGCGCACGGCCCGGGCCCGGTCGGCAGCGAGCCCGAAGAACGCCAGTTGGCCGACGAGGCCGACCCCGAGGACCCCGTCACCCCTGCCCCGCCGCCCCCGGCCGACGACGTCGAGGCGATGCCCTCGCCGATGGCGGACCTCCCCGTCGGCGCGGCCTTCGGCACGCTCGTGCACTCGGTGCTCGAGACCGTCGACACCGGGTCCGGCGACCTCCACGGCGCGCTGCTCGAGGCCGCCGGCGCCGAGCTCGGCCACCGCCCGCACGCCGAGGTTGACGCCGCGACCCTCGCCGACGCGCTGCTCCCGGTGATGCGCACGCCGCTGCCGCCCGGCGGTCCGGCGACGCTCGCCGACGTGGCCCCGCGCGACCGGCTCGCCGAGCTCGACTTCGAGCTGCCCCTGGCCGGGGGCGACCGGACCCGCCCGGGCGCGGCCGCGGTGACGCTGTCCGCGGTGGCCGCGCTGCTGCGCCGGCACCTGCCCGCCGACGACCCGCTCGCCGGCTACCCCGACGCCCTCGACCACCCCGGCGCCCACGGGCTCGGTGAGCAGGTCCTGCGCGGTTACCTCACCGGCAGCATCGACGGCGTGCTCCGCGGGCCCGACGGCCGCTTCGTGGTCGTCGACTACAAGACCAACTGGCTCGGTCCGGTCGGGCCGACGGGCCGCGCCCCGCTGACCGCCGCGCACTACGGGCCGACCTCGATGGCCACGGCGATGATCGCCGCGCACTACCCCCTGCAGGCGATCCTCTACGCGGTCGCGCTGCACCGCTTCCTGCGCTGGCGGCTGCGCGGCTACGACCCGCACGCCCACCTCGGCGGTGTGCTGTACCTGTTCCTGCGCGGCATGTGCGGCGCCGACACCCCGGTCGTCGACGGCACGACGTGCGGGGTGTTCGCGTGGAATCCGCCGCCGGCGCTGGTCGTGGAGCTGTCGGCGCTGCTCGACGGGGGGACGCGATGACGGTCGAGCTGGTCGCCGAGGACGGCATCCGGTTCGCGACGCGCGCCACCGGGCTGCTCGCGGCGTTCAACGCCCGCGGCGTCCTGGCCGCCACCGACGTCCACGTCGCGCGCCGCCTCGGGCGGCTCGGCGGCGAGGGCGACGAGCAGGTCCTGCTGGCCGCCGCGCTGGTGGTCCGGGCGCTGCGCGCGGGATCGGTGTGCCTCGACCTCGCCGCGGTCGACCGGACGGTGCTGGCCGAGGGCGACGAGGTCGTCGACACCTCCGACCTGCCGTGGCCCGACCCGGAGCCGTGGACCGCGGCGTGCGCGGCCTCCCCGCTGACCGCCGGCGACGACCAGGGGGCCACTGGGCGCCCGCTGCGCCTGGTCGACGGGCTGCTCTACCTCGACCGCTACTGGCGCCAGGAGCAGCAGGTCCGCGACACGTTGGCGCAGCGGGCCGTCGCCGCGCCGCCGGGCGTCGACGCCGACCGTCTCCGGGGCGCCCTCGACCGGCTGTTCCCGGCCAGGCCCGATGCCCCCGACGACGCCCAGCGCCGGGCGGTCGCGGTGTGCACCCTGCGCTGGACGAGCGTGCTCGCCGGCGGCCCGGGCACCGGCAAGACGACCACCGTCGCCACGCTGCTCGCGGTCCTGCGCGACCAGGACCCGACCCTGCGCATCGCGCTCGCCGCGCCCACCGGCAAGGCGGCGGCCCGGATGCAGGAGGCGCTCGCCGAGGTCGACCTCCCCGACGCCGACCGGGCGCGCATCGCCGGGCTCTCGGCGTCGACGATCCACCGGCTCCTCGGCCCGATCTACGGTTCGTCGCGGTTCCGCCACGACCGCCACCGGCACCTGCCCTTCGACGTCGTCGTGGTCGACGAGACCTCGATGGTCTCCCTGACACTCATGGCCCGGCTGCTCGAGGCGGTCCGGCCCGACGCGCGCCTCGTGCTCGTCGGCGACCCGGACCAGCTCGCGTCGGTCGAGGCCGGCGCGGTGCTCGGCGACCTCGTCGCCGCCCCCGCCGGCCCCGAACCGGAGCTCGACCGGGCCCTCGACGCCGTCGGCGCACCGGGGCCGCCCGTGCGGGGCGGGGTCACCGTGCTCGACCGGACCTGGCGGTTCCACGGCACGATCGCCCGGCTCGCCGCGGCGATCCGCGCGGGCGACGCCGACGAGGCCGTCGCGGCCCTGCGCGCGGGCGAGCACGACGTCGTGTTCGTCGAGGACAGCGACCTGACCACCCGCGATCCCGGCGGCCTGCAGGAGCTGCGCGCCGACGTCGTCGGCACCGCGGGCGAGACCGAGCTCGCCGCGCTCGACGGCGACGCGGCGCTCGCGCTCGAGCGGCTCGACGAGCACCGCCTGCTGTGCGCGCACCGCCGCGGGCCGTACGGCGTGAGCCGCTGGGCCGCGGACGTCGAGCGCTGGCTGCTCGAGTCCGGGCCGGTCGCCGACCGCGACGAGGAGTGGTACCCGGGGCGCCCGCTGCTGGTCACCGCCAACGACCACGACCGCGGCATCTACAACGGCGACACCGGCGTGGTCATCGGGACGTCGCGCGGCCCGCGGGCGGCCTTCGCGCGGGGCGGCGCGCCGGTCGAGATCGCGCCGAGCCTGCTGGACGGGATCGCCACCGTGTACGCGATGACCGTTCACCGGGCGCAGGGCAGCCAGTTCGCGCGGGTCTCGGTGGTTCTCCCGCCCGCGGACTCGCCGCTGTTGACCCGCGAGCTGCTCTACACGGCGGTGACGCGCGCACGGGTCCGCGTGCGGCTCGTGGGCAGCGAGGACGCGGTCCGGGCCGCGATCGCCCGGCCGATCGGCCGCGCGTCGGGGCTGCGGCGCCGTCTGTGAGGTTCACGCCGGTTTGACGTAGCGCCACCCGTATGGGCGAATCGTCCCCCGCGCGGGCAGGGCCGCCCGCCCGTCGGGAGGTGCGCGCATGACGCCCGTGATCGTCTCGATCGTGGTGCTGGTGGCGATGTTCGTCATCGCCACGGTGCTGCCGGTGAACCTCGGCGCGCTCGGCTTCGTCGCGGCGGCAGGTGTCGGGGTGCTGCTCGTCGGCATGAGCCTCGACGACGTCCTCGCCGAGTTCCCGGGCGACCTGTTCCTCATCCTCGTCGGGCTGACCTACCTCTTCGCCGTCGCGCACCAGAACGGCACCGTCGACCTGCTCGTGCGCTGGTCGATGCGGCTGGTGCGCGGACATCTCGTCGCCGCGCCCTGGATCTTCTTCACGCTGTCCGCGGTGTTCTCGGCGATCGGCGCGCTGTTCGCGGTGGCGATCGTGGCGCCGCTGGCGATGCCGTTCGCCCGCCGCTACGGCGTGGACATGCTGCTCATGGGCATGATGGTGATCCACGGGTCGCTGGCGGGCGCGTTCTCGCCGATCAGCGTCTACGGGACCTTCGTGGCCGGCGTCGTCGTGCCGACCGGCATCCCGTTCAGCTCGACGACGCTCTTCCTCGCCCCGCTCCTGATCAACGTCGTGATCGCCGCCGTCATCTTCGTGGTGCTCGGGGGCCGGTCGCTGGCGGGGGTGAAGGTCGCGCACGCGGCGCCGACGGGCGCGGGGCGGCCGTCGGCGGGGGGCGACGCGGCGCCGGTGGAGGAGTCCGAGACCGACTCCGAGGAGGACGCCGAGGAGCCCGTCGTCGTCGGCCGCCCGCAGGTGCTGACGCTGATCGGCATCGGCGTGCTCGCGGTCGGCACGGTCGCGTTCGGCCTCGACGTCGGCGTGCTGTCCCTGGCGATCGCCGTGACGCTCGGGATCCTCTGCCCGGCCGGGCACCGCGAGGCGGCGAAGGGCATCGCGTGGTCGACGGTGCTGCTGGTCTGCGGTGTGATCACCTACGTCGGTGTGCTGCAGGAGGCCGGCACCGTGGACGTCGTCGGCAACGGCATCGTGGCGCTGGGCGTGCCCCTGATCGCGGCGCTGCTGCTCTGTTACCTCGGCGGGGTGCTCTCGGCGTTCGCGTCGTCGGCGGGCATCCTCGGCGTCGCGATCCCGCTGGCGCTGCCGTTCCTGCAGCAGGGGTCGGTGAGCGCGATCGGGATGGTCGCGGCGCTGGCCGTGGCGAGCACGGTCGTCGACGTCAGCCCGTTCTCCACCAACGGCGCGCTGGTGCTGGCGTCCGCGCCGGAGGACATCGACCGCGAGGCGTTCTATCGGCGGATGCTGGTGTACAGCGGGATCGTCGTGGTCGCGGGCCCGTTGCTGGCCTGGGCGCTGCTCGTGCTGCCCGGCTGGTTGTAGGGGTTCGATCGGCGGCGGTCGTCGGGTAGCCCCTGCTCATGAGCCAGGACAACGACTCCGCCGCCCGCCGGGCCCGCAACCCCGCCGCCGAGCCGGACCACACCCCGGAGAAGCAGAGCGAGCTCAAGCTCAACGTCGGGATCGGCACGATCGGGACGATCCTCTCGATCGGCGTCGCCCTGATCTTCTTCCTGGTCGAGCACAGCGTCGTGCTGGGGATCGTCTTCGTCGTCGTGGCGGTGGTCGCGGGGGCGATCACGCTGTACGCGGCGCAGCGCAAGCGGAAGGCCCGGTCGAGCTGAGGGTCGTCGCTCTTCGACGAGAACACTTCGGAAATCGAAGCGTTCTCGTCAGCGTTCAACGGCCGCGGTGAGGCCGAGCTGCCCGAGTGGCTCCGCGAGCAGGCTCGGTCGACACAAACCGGATGCGGACGCCGTTCGTCCAGTTCCTACGACGTGCGCTGCATCTCCGCGACGGCCTCGGCGAAGCGCGGCTCGACATCGGCAACACGGGTTCGCAGCCCGTCCTCGTCAAGGTCGTAGAAGCGCGGGCGCTGCCCCGGGGGCACCAACACGCCGAGAGCACGATGGATGATCCCGACCGAAGCGAGGACACGGGGCGGGAATTCATCCAGAGCTGCCGCTCGGCCGAGACTGAACTTGCTCGCGAACTCGCGGGTATCCATTGCGCCGGAGATGAAGGCGTGCACCGTCTCCAACAGCTCCGACGCAGCAGTCCTTGCGCTCGCGGTCACCGAGGCCGGGGCCGGATCACGGCCCTCCTCCTCGGCTCGCATCCGCTCGTGGGCCTCGTCGAGCGTCGGCCCCAGGGACGCCATTGCTTCGCGCAGGCCTTCGTCGTCCAACCCGCCCTGCTCGGCGCGGAGTCGGGTGTCCATCGAGTGCTCCTCCATCACGTAGAAGAGCTCGTCGAGGAAGTACCAGACGGGGGCAGGCCAGTCCACGTCGTTCGCGAGACGGACTCGGGCGTAGCGGTCCTTCAACGTCGGGATGTCGCTGTCGGCTCGGGCTCCGTAGCGGACCACGTCGTTCATGGCGAGCAGGTCGGCCGAGGTCGCCCCTCGAGATGCCCGGAGGTAGTCGCTCACAGCCGCTGTCGCTCCAAGACGTTGTGTAGTTGCGCAGCGTTCAGACGATAGGCGCTGAGGAAGGCGCCGTCCTCGCGCTGCATCACCATGAGGCCGGTCTGCGGATCCACGTGGAAGATCACTCGGTAGACGCCGCGATAGGTGCCGCGGAGATGCAGATTGTCCGCGGAGGTCGCCATGTCCGTCACGGCCTCCTGGAAGGTGCGACGGCTCGGTGCGCTGGTGTCGGGCAGCCCGAAATCGCGGTAGTGCTCACGAAACTTCTCCTCGAGCTGGCGGCGGTCGAAGACCAAGGGCGGGATCGGGAGGTCGCCGACGAGTGTCGGCGGCGGTGCGAAATGCGGCGCCACCGACTCGACGGTGCGGGTCTCGCGCGTCGCGTCGACGAGCCCGCCGATGAGCCGCTGGTCGAGCTGGGCGGCCAGCTCCGCCACGCGGTCCTCGTACCGTCCGCGCGCCAGGTGGATGCGCAGACCCGTCTCGGCCGCGTCGATCAAGCGGGTGCCGATGCGGCCCACGCCGCCGAGGAAGCTCGCGCCGATCTTCGCGCCCTGCAGCAGGTAGTACGTCTCCTCCTCGTCGTCGCCGATGGGGTGGTGGCTGATCGCGTCGACGATCTCGCGCTGCGTCTCGCGCACGATGTCGGCGAGCCCTCCGGTGCTCGTCGCGAGGACGCCCGGGACGCGGGTGGCGAGGTCCAGCACCGTCCCGGAGCCGGGGCCCTGGACGCCGCGCCAGTAGCGGTCGACGGCGTCGAAGACGGGGCCGGCGTTCGCAGCGTGCACCGCGCGCAGCGCACCGACCAGGTGTGCCCGGCGAGTGCGTCGTAGCGGCCGCGCCACGACCCGAGGGCGGCGTCGTCACCCGCGAACCCCGCCGACGCCTCCAGCGTGCCGCGACCGGCTGCCCGCGCGACCGCGTCCTGGACCTCGGCGGACACCTGCGCCGCGCGCACGATCTCGGGCGTCGAGAGCGTCACCCACGGCGGCGCGTCCGGCGCGATACCGGGCCCGGTCGTGCCGGCGGGAAGAGACCATGCGCGGACCGCCGCGGTCTGCGCGATCCGGTGGCTCGTGTCGGTGGTGTCGAGCAGCTCGCGCAGGGAGGCGAGCCGCGCCCGGACGGACACCGACGCGTCGCGCCACCGCGCCCACGCCGTGGCGAAGGTGTCGGACGCCCCGCCGCTCCACGCCTCGCGCGCCGTCGTGACGACGCGGTCGGCCTCGTCGACGGCCCGCCCGAGGTCGTCGACCTGGCGGCGGAGGTCGGCAGCGGACGACGGGAGCGCCCCGGCCGCCACCACGAGATCCGCCACGCCGCGAGCGTGCCAGCCCGCCCCGGACGACAGGTGCGGTTCGAGGGAGGCCGCGAGCTCTCACGGAGATGCTTCGGTATCCGCAACGTTCTCGTCAAAGGGGAGGCGCCCTCGTCGGCGGCCTAGTCGTACCCGCGGAACCCTTCCCACGCGAGGCGGCGCTCGCGGCGGGGGTCGGACTCGATGCGGTCGGTGCGGTCGAGGATCTTCGTCAGCCGCGTCGTCGCGTCGTACTCCGGCCAGTACGACGCCGGGGCGCCCCCGCGGGCGAAGGCGAGCCAGTCGGCCTGCACCCGCTCCTGCATCGCCCACAGCGCGCGGCGCCCGCCGAGCGCGGTGAGCCACTTACCGGCGTTCGAGCCCGCGAGCCCGAAGACCGCGTAGAGCTCCATCCCGTGCGTGGCGCGCACGCCCATGAGGTTCAGCACCGGCGTCGTCAGGTCGTAGCGGTAGGCCCACACCGGTCCCCGGTGGGCCTGCATGACGCGCACCGAGGGGTACCAGAACATGTAGTCGCCGCCGAGATCCTTGCGGAACGGCTGACCCTCGTAGGCGGCGAGCACCTGGTCGCGCAGCTCCGGCTGGGTCAGCGCGAACATCTTGTGCGCCCGTTCCTCGCTGACGAGCACGTCGAGGCGCAGGCGCGGCAGCTCGAACAGGCGGCCCTCGGTGTCGTTGGTGCCGATGATCAACGGGACGGCGGCGGCGCGGCCGCCCTCGAAGGCGTCGAGCGGCGACTCGGGCAGCAGGTCGCCGTCGACGACGGGCGCGGTCGGGATGGTGCCGGGCTGGTCGCCGAGGTGGGACCGCAGCACCTGCGCGGCGCCCAGCAGTTGCTGGGGTGTCGCCTCCACGAGACCGGTGAGCGGGTCGTCGTCGGCCCCGAGCGCCGTGACGAACCCGGCGGCCCAGGCCTGGGCCCGGCGCTGTCCGAACACCATCCCGGGCGCCGAGCTCTCGGCGATCGCGCGGTGGAAGAGCCCATGGGCGGCCGGCGTCGCCATGAGCGTCGTCACCGAGATCGCCCCGGCCGACTCGCCGAAGATCGTGACCTGGTCGGGGTCGCCGCCGAAGGCCGCGATGTTGTCGCGCACCCACTCGAGGGCGGCGATCTGGTCGCGCAGGCCGAGGTTGTTCTCGATCGGCCGTTCCGGCGTGGCGTACGCGGAGAAGTCGAGATAGCCGAGCGCGCCGAGCCGGTAGTTGACGTTGACGTAGACGACGTCGCCGCGGCGGGCGAGCTCGTAGCCGCGGTAGGTCGGCGCCGACCCCGCGCCGACGACGAACGCGCCGCCGTAGAACCACACCATGACCGGGCGGGGCTCGTCGGTCGCGGTGGTCGGCGCGGTGACGTTGAGCGTCAGGCAGTCCTCGCCCATCGGCGTGTCCTTGCCGGCACCGAGGAACTCGCCGACCCGCTCCTGGATCGGCACCGGGCCGTACCGCGACCCGTCGCGGACGCCCTCCCACGGCACGACAGGGTGCGGCGCGCGGAGCCGGAGCTCGTCGACCGGCGGCGCGGCGTAGGGGATGCCGCGCCAGGTGTGCACGCCGTGGGTGGTGATCCCGCGGACGACGCCGCCCGTGGTCTTGACCTCCGGACCCGGAGCGGGGACCTGCTGCCGCGAACGCATACCCCGAGTCTGTGGGACGGCCCCTGCCTCCGCTCGCCGATGTGATCGAGGAGCCGCGTCCTCACCCGTCCAGGGCGTGTCGCGCCCTCGCGTGCGGCCCCTCGACGACAGGACGAGTGGTCGTGCCGACACGCTCGGCGGTACGAAGTGCGACGCTCGGTCACACAACTGATGGATATTCGCCCTATCGGCCCAGCGTGTCGCGTTGCGAATGCCGACGATCTACACGATGGACGTGCAGACCGACGCGGGGGTCGATGCCGCGCTGTGGGGACTGGAGGCCGCCTTCGTGGCGTCGCCGCCCCCGGAGACGCTGGCCGGCTGCCCCCACTGTCACGGCGAGGTGCGGGTGGCGGACGCCGACCCGCTCACGCTCGCGCTCGCCCTCGGCAACACGCTCGGCACCGCCGACGACCTGCGCGCGCTCACACCGTGGCTGCTGCGCCGGGCACTCACCGACGACCGCGTCGACCTGCGCACCGTGCTGACCCGCATCGCCGAGAACTGGGCCGACTGGAGCGACCTCGAGTGCGACGCCGTCCGCGACGTCGTCGACGCCGTGTGGACCGCGCTGCTCGACACCCACCCCGACGACCCGGGCGGCGCCACGGCGGTCGCGATGCTCGACAGCATCGGCGCGCTGGGCGAGCCGCCGGACCGGCTGATCGCGATCTGGGAGTACAAGGAGATCGCGAGCGCCGACCACCACCTCGCCGAGCTCGTCGTCGACGCCTTCTACGGCGCGCGCATCGACCCGCATGTCCTCGCGTGGGCGCGCGAGGACGTCCAGCGCGCCCGCCTCGAGCGGGCCCGCGACCGCGATCGCGGCGAGTCCTGGGTCGGCACGCTGACCGCGGCGTGCGACCTCGCCGGGTGATCAGGCAGGCGCGACACTGAGGGGCGTGGCAGGCCTCCCCGACACCCTGGTCGACGAGCTGTGGCGCCGCGCGGTCGGCGGGATCGGGCCGTTCGCGGGGGCGGCGTCGGTGGCAAGCGACGCTCTGGCCGCGATGGACGACGAGGTCGAGGCGGCCGTGCGCCGCGTCGTCGGCAGCCACGTGCGGCTCGCGGCCAGCTCGGGCCTGCTGACCAGCCTCGGGGGCGCCGCGACGCTCGTCGTCACCGCGCCGGCCGGCACCACCGGGCTGTACCTGCTCGGCACGCGGCTGTCGGCGGCCGTGGCGCACCTGCGCGGACGCGACCTCGCCGACCCGGTGATCCGCACCGCGTCGCTGGTCTGCGTGCTGGGTGGCGACGGCGTCGAGCTCGCCGAGCGCACCGGGCTCGACCTCGTCAACGCCTCGTTGCTCCACGGCCTGCGCCGGCTGCCGCCCGAGGTGCGCGAGCAGCTCGACACGCGGATCGGCTACCGGCTCACCTCGCGCTTCACGCGCCGCGGCGCCCTCAACGTCACCAAGCTCATCCCCGTGGTCGCCGGGCCGATCGGCGCGGGTGCGGACGCGATGGCGATGCGGACCGTGGCGACGTTCGCGCAGGCGCACCTCTGACCTGTCTGACTCACCGCACTCGAAATGTCACGCAAAGTCACCTGACTGGGCGTCTTTGGCGCGTGGTGTGGTGGATGGTGCTCGTGTGGGGGTCATGGTGGGCCCCGGCGGATCACGGGGATACCGCCGAGTGAGCGGGAGGTGTGTGCGTGATGGCCGGGTCCGGGGCTCCGAGGGGGCGTGTGCGTCGCGCGGCGCGGGCACGGATGGGCACCGTCGCGCTGACGACGGCCGCGGTGCTCCTGCTGCCCGCCCCCGCCGTGGCGCAACCCGCGCCGATCGACCCCGGGGTGCCCGCGGTGCCCGCGCTGGACATGTCGGCGCCGATGGGCGCACGCCAGCTCGACCCCGCTCACGCCGTGATGCCGCCGGCCGGGCTGCCGCCCGCCGCGCCGGTGCCGTCGGGCGTGGAGTCGGTCGCGTTCACGCCGGGCGCCCGTGACGCGACGGGCGCGCGCGAGATCCGTCAGGCGCGGCCGCTGCACCTCGTCGCCGTCACCTGGGCGGGCCCCGCCCCCGACACGGTGGAGGTGCGCTCCACCGACGCCGCCGGGCAGTGGGGCCGCTGGACGGGCCTGGACCCGGCCGGCAGCGAGAAGGACGCGGCGCCCGACGCCGCACCGGCGGCCGGCGGCGGCACCGACCCGATCTGGGTGGGTGACCGCAACGCCGTCCAGGTGCGCGCGCTGCGCGCCGGCGCGCCGGTGACCGACGAGGTGCAGGTGGTGCGCATCGACCCGGGCGTCGGCAGCAACGACCAGGCGATCGGGGCGCTCGGCTCCGCGCGCGGGCCCGCCGCGCCGAAGTACGTCACCCGGGCTCAGTGGGGCGCCGACGAGTCCAAGGCGACCTGGGCGGCGGAGACCACGCCGACCGTGCGCGCGGTGACGATCCACCACACCAGCGAGTCGAACGACTACAGCCCGGCCGAGTCGCCGGCGATCGTCCGCGCGATCTTCGCGTACCACACGCAGAAGCAGGGCTGGGGCGACATCGGCTACAACGCCCTCGTCGACCGGTACGGAACGATCTTCGAGGGCCGGGCCGGCGGGATGGACAAGGCCGTCGTGGCGGCGCACGCGGGCGGGTTCAACCGCGAGACGTGGGGCATCGCGATGATGGGCAACTACATGGGCGAGGCCCCGACGCCGGCCGCGCTGAACTCCGTCGCGGCGCTCGCGGCGTGGAAGCTCGGCGGGCTCTACCGCGACCCGCGCGAGCAGGTCCGGCTCACCTCGGCGGGCGGGGGGACGTCCCGGTTCCCGAAGGGCCAGACGACCACGGTGCCCGCGCTGTTCGCCCACCGCGACGTCGGCAACACGTCGTGCCCCGGGGACGCGGGCTACGCCCAGATGGACCCGCTGCGCGACAAGGTGCAGCAGCTGATCAGCGAGTCGGCGAGCGACGTCCGGACGGCGTGGTCGGCGCAGCGCGCGTCGCTCGGCGAGCCGACCCGGGTGGAGTCGCCGACCGTCGACGGCACCGGGCGGATCACGACCTTCGAGCACGGCACCGTGATCTGGTCGCCGCGCACGGGCGCGTGGCCGGTCACCGGGGCGATCGCCGAGCACTGGCGCGAGGCCGGCGCCGAGGGCTCGCCGCTGGGCTACCCGATCGGGGCCGAACGCGACGTGCCGGGCGGACGGCAGCAGGCCTTCGAGCACGGCGCGCTGACCTGGGACCGGGCGACCGGCGCGGTGCGCGGCGGGGTCTGAGCAGCGCGTTCCCCCTGAGCGCCGAGCCGCCACGCACGGCAGGATGCGCGGGGTGGACGACGACGGGGCCCGGCGCGCGGCCGTCGACGGCGCCGTGAACCGGTTCCTCGCGCTGGTCGGGAGCGGCCCGCCGGACCTGCTCGAGGGCGCGCTGGAGATCGCCCGCGCGGCCGACCCGGACGCCGACGTCGAGGGCGCCCGGGCCGAGCTCGACCGGCTCGCGACCGGCCTGGACGACCTCGACGACCTCGTGCGCCGCCTGTACGTCGAGGAGGGCTTCCACGGCGACCGCGAGGACTACTACGACCCGCGCAACTCCTCGCTGACCCAGGTCCTCGACCGCCGCGCCGGCATCCCGATCACCCTCGCGGTGGTGTGCATCGAGGTGGGGCGGCGCGCCGGTCTCGGGCTCGACCCGGTCGGCATGCCCGGCCACTTCCTCGTGCACCCGCACGGCGCGCTGCAGCACCTCGACCCGTTCACCGGCGAGATGCTCGACCGCGAGCAGTGCATCCGGCGCTTCCGCGAGTCGACCGGGCTCGGGCCCGACGTGCCGTTCGACGACGCCCTGCTCGCCCCCATCGGCGCCGAGGCCGTCCTCGTGCGCATGCTGACCAACCTGCGCGGCATCCACCGCTCGCGCGGCGACCTCGGCGAGCTCGGCTGGGTGCTGCGCATGCGCCTGGGCCTGCCCGGGGTCAGCGCGATCGAGGTCGCCGAGCTGGCGGAGGTCCGGGGCCGGCGCGCCGCGTTCCGCGAGGCCGCCGACCTGCTCGAGGAGTGGGCCGAGGTGCTCCCCGACGACGCCGAGGCCCTGCGCCGCCACGCCCGCCAGTGGCGCGCCCACCTCAACTGATGGCCTGCGGCCACGTGAGTGAAACGGGTCGCCAGGACGACCCATTTCACTCACGTGGCCGCAGGCCATCGGGGAACCACGAGCCGTGGAAGCCCGAGGGGACGCCGCGCGGCAGGGTGACCGCGGCGACCGGGGCGCCGGCGACGTCGGTCGCGTCGAGCACCAGCAGCTGCGAGGCGGCCCCGTCGCGCGTCGTCGTGATCGTGAGCAGCCAGCCGTCGTCCTCGGCGCGCCCGGGCGCCGCGGAGGGCACGAACACCGCCTCGCCGGCCACGACGTCCGGGCCGAGCTCGTGCGCCGTGAGCGTGCCGTCGGCGTCGACCTTCACCACCGCCCCGGCCCGCTCGCCGCGCACGCCCCGGTCGGCGATCGCGTAGCGCCAGCGCGAGGGCCGGCCGACCAGCGACTCGTCGATCGTCGGGAACTCGACGCCCCGGTCCTCCAGCGCCGTCTCGGCGACCGACCCGTCGCGCGGGTCGAGCACCCAGCGGTGCATCCGCGCCGCGCCCGTGGCCGCGGCGAGCGCCGCCGGGTCGCCGGGCACCGGCGTGCCCCACATGACCGCGACGTCGGCCGGGGCGTAGCGCGCGCCGTCCACGACGACCCGACCGGCGTCGTCGGTCCAGGCCCCGCCGACGTGGAACACGTAGCAGGGGTCGACGTCGAACCACGTCACCGTGCACGCCGGGTCGTCCTGACGCATCACACCGAGCCGCGCGCCGTAGCCCTCGTCCCACCCGAACGGCATGCCCGTCGCCATCCGCTCCCACTGGAACGTCAGCGGCAGGTCGAGCCACACGACGTGCTCGGCGGTGATCGCGAAGTCGTGCATCATCGTCGGCCCGGCGACGGCGACCTCGCGGCTGACGAGGTCCCGCCCGTCGGCGGAGAGCCGGTGATGGGTCAGGAACGGCGGGAACGGCGAGTAGCCGAAGAAGTGCAGGTCACCGGTGGCCGGGTCGGTCTTGGGGTGCGCGGTCATGGCCGTCGTCAGCCGCCCGCCGAAGTCGCAGGGCCCGACCGTCGCAAGCTCGCCGTCGACCTCGTACGGAAGACCGTTCTCGACCAGCGCGAACAGCCGCCCGCCGTGCTCGATGACGTGGGTGTTCGCCGGGACGGCGGTCAGGTCCACCCCCGACTCGGACAGGAACGGCCTGCCCTCGAGCGCGCCGGTGCGCACCCAGCGGTTGCGGTACCACTCCGCGCGCCCGTCGCGCAGCCGCACGCCGTGCAGCATCCCGTGGCCGGTGAACAGGTGCGGTGTCTGCTCGCCCGGCAACGGGTTCGGCCCGTTGCGCACGTACCGTCCGGTCAGCTCCGGCGGCAGGGCGCCCTCGACGGGCAGGCCGACGGCGTCGATCTCGTCGGGCAAGGGCGTGTAGCGGCCCTGCAGCTCCGCGGACCGGCCGATCGGCGTGGTGGTCACCCCCACAGCCTCGACCTGTCCGCGTAGACATGTCAAGACGGACTGGTAGCGTTCGTTCCATGTCGCTGCGCCACGCCCTGCTGGGTCTGCTCGCCGAC
Organism: Actinomycetospora flava; assembly: GCF_037400335.1. NCBI lineage: Bacteria > Bacillati > Actinomycetota > Actinomycetes > Pseudonocardiales > Pseudonocardiaceae > Actinomycetospora > Actinomycetospora flava. The sequence goes on along the minus strand of NZ_JBBEGM010000006.1, from coordinate 256,059 downwards.
GGTCCGGCCAGCGGCTACGACCTCACCCGCGCCTTCGACGGCAGCATCGGCCGCTACGCCTGGCAGGCCGGCCACAGTCGCATCTACCCCGAGCTGGCGAAGATGGCCGAGGCCGGCCAGGTCGTCGTCGACGAGACGGGCCCGCGCGGGCGCAAGACCTACGCGCTCACCGACGACGGCCACACCGAGCTGCGGCGCTGGATGCTGCACTGGCCCGAGCAGGCGAACGTCCGCGACGAGACGGTCCTGCGGATGTTCCTCGTGCAGTCGCTCGAGCCCGAGGACGCCCGCCGCCTGCTCGAGGGCATCGCCGCCCACTGCCTCGCCGAGATCGAGAACCTGCGCCCGGTGATGGAGGCCGACGACGCCGAGCACCGCCCCGGCGACCCGCTCCCCTTCGGCCGGCTGGCCGGCGAGTACGGGCTGCGGCAGTACGAGGCGGTGCACGGCTGGGCGCTCTGGAGCCTGGAACGACTCGGGGCCGCCGAGCCGGCGGGCACTTCCTAGGCGACGGCGGGCTTCTCGTCGGCGTCCTCGTCCTCGACGAGGTTCTCCGCCGCCCACGCGCGGGCCTTCGCGCCACCGCGCCTGCCGTACCAGGCGTTCCACGCCGAGAGCCCGACGATCGTCGCGACCATCATCGCGGTCGACAGCCCGACCATGACGTCGATCGGCAGCAGGTAGATCAGCGGGATGCGCAGGGTCGCCTCGAGCAGCAGCCCGATGCCCCAGACCACCGCGCTGCGGCGGAACATCGTCCGGATCGGCGGGAGCGTGCGGTAGTACTCCTCCATCTCGGCGGCCTCGCGCGGCTGCCACGTCTGGAACGCCGAGAGCGTCAGCGGCTTGCCGGCGAACAGGCTCGCGAGGAACACGATCCCGACCAGCGCCGTACCGAACGAGTCCTTGATCAGCAGGAACCGGGCGTCGCCGCCGACGAACGCCAGCGCGAGGCCGAGCCCGAACACGGCGAGCATCACCGCGGCGAACCACGTGATCTCCCGGTTGCGCACCGCGACCCACACCAGCCGCAGGCCGGCGGCGAGCGTCGCCACCAGCAGGGCCACCCAGTCCGACGCGCCCAGGAAGTGCAGCGCGTAGTAGCCGACGAGCGGCAGGCCGACGTCCCACAGCAGCCCGGAGAAGTGGCGCAGGACACCCCCGCGACCCTCCTCCTGCTCGGTCGCGTCGGCACCGGTGTCGGCCGCGGTCTCTCGCTCCATGTCGAGCAGCATCCACCTGTCCGCTACGACATGTCAATCAGGACATGTCACTCGTCGGCGTCCAGACCGCGCTCGATGGCGTATCGCGTCAGCTCCACGCGGTTGGTGAGCTGGAGCTTGCGCAGGGAGTTCTGGACGTGGTTCTCCACCGTGCGGTGCGACAACGTCAGGCGCGCGGCGATCGCCCGCGCGGTGAGCCCCTTGGCGACCAGCCGCAGCACCTCGGTCTCCCGCGGCGTCAGCTGCGGCTCGCCGGGGGCCTCGGTCTCGCGGCGCCGGTACTCCCCGAGCACCAGCCCGGCCAGGCCCGGCGAGAACACCGCCTGCCCCTCGGCGGTGCGCCCGATCGCGTCGACCAGCTCCTCCATCCCCGCCGACTTGGTGAGATAGCCCGTCGCCCCGGCCCGCACGGCGCCGAGCACGTCGCCCTGCTCGGCGCTCGCCGACAGCACGAGCACCTGCGTGTCCGGGAGCGCCTCGCGCACCTGGGCGGTCGCCTCCGCGCCCGAGAGCTCCGGGAGCTGCAGGTCCATGAGGACGACGTCGGGGCGCACCGCGCGCGCGATCCGGACGGCCGCGGCGCCGTCGGGAGCGGTCGCGACGACCTCCACGCCCCGCTCCTCGAGGTCGCGGGCGACGCCCTCGCGCCAGATCGGGTGGTCGTCGACGACCATCACGCGGACCACGATCTCCTCCTCGTCCGGGGTACGACGATCTCCCACTCGGTGCCCTCGCCAGGCGCGGTGTGCAGGTCGATGGTGCCGCCGAGGCCCGCCACGCGGCCGCGCATCGACCCGGCGACGCCGAGGTGGCCCTCGGCCGCGGCCTGCTCCAGGCGGCCCTCGGCGATACCGACGCCGTCGTCGCGCAGGCTGACCGTGACCTGCGCCGGGTCGTCCTCCACGAGCACCCAGAGCCCGGTGCCGGGCCCGGCGTGGGCGGCGGCGTTGCTCGACGCCTCCCGCACCACGGCGGCGAGCTCGTCGGCGACCGCGGCGGGCATCATCACCGGCTCCGCGGGGACGGCGAGCGAGGCGTGCGCGGGCACGACGCCGGCGAGCCGCGAGGAGAGGTCGACGGTGCCGTCGGGGCCCGCGACCGGGGCCGACGTGATGAGGCGCCGGAGCGCGACCTCCTGCTCGCCGGCGAGGCGGGCGAGCTCGACGGCGGGGGCCTCCTGGTCGACCCGCGCCAGCTCGGCACCGCGACGGCGCACCAGGGCGAGGACCTGCAGCACGCCGTCGTGGATGTCGCGGGCCAGGCGCTCGCGCTCGGCGGTGGCCGCCTCGAGGGCCGTGGCGGCGCGCAGCTTCTCGACCGAGCGGCGCATGGTGTCCGCGGCCAGGCCGACGGCGAGCCCGGCGACCAGGAGGAGCTGCGCGTCGAACAGCAGGTCGGTGTCGACGATCCGGCGCACGCCGAACAGGACCGCGACGGTGACGAGGGCGCCCGCGAGGCCACCGCGCCAGCCCAGCGCGATCGCCAGGGCGAGCACCGGGCCGGCTGACCAGACCGTGGTGATCACCGACCCGCCCGCCGCGACGGTCTCCGGGGTGGCGACGAGCAGCGTCGAGGCGGTGGCCAGGGCGGTCAGCACGAGGTCGAGGCACGCGGTGACCGGGTCGCCGGTGCGCAGGTAGCGCGTGCACGAGATCGCGGTCCAGACGGCCATCGCGGCGACGACCGCGACCCCGAGCGTCGGGCGCGCCCACTCGCCGCTGAAGCGCACCAGGTTCACGGCCGCGGCGATCAGCGCGACCACCCGGTAGACCACCAGCCCGCGCCAGAGCGGGACGAGATGGGGGTGGGCCCGGACGCGCAGGGAGACCTCGGCGGTCGTCACGGCACCTCCCCCGGCCTGGGGCGCGAGCGTATCGGGCACGACCGACACCCTGGTGTGAACCGCTCGCGGGCGGATGCGGGGAACTACTCGGAACGGCACCCACGGCGATCGCCGACCGGGCAGCATCGGCCGGCGTGACCGACGGATTCGGCGTCGACCCGGCGATGCTCGCGCGCACGGCGCAGGGCATCCGCGGCGTCGTCGACACCCTCGGGGAGGTGGGCCACGGCTACCTCGCCGAGTCCGGGCGCGGGCTGTCGTTCCTCGCCCTCGGCGGCGAGGAGTCCGGGCACCCGATGGTCGGCGAGTCCTTCGACGGCTTCCTCGAGCGCTGGGGCTGGGGACTGCGCACGCTCGTGCGGGACGGGCAGGCCGTCGCGCAGGCGCTCGACGCGGCCGGCATCGAGTACGACGGCGTCGACACCTCGGCCTCAGGGCAGCTCCGGCGCCTCGTCGCCCTGGCGGTCGGCGACCCGGCGGCCGACCTCGACGAGGCGCAGAACGGCACGTGGGGCGAGGTCGGCGCGGACCTCGCGCCGGACTTCTCGCCCGGGTCCGCGCAGGCGGCCGCCGAGACCTCGGGCGAGCAGTGGGGCGACGTGGGCCGGGACCTCTGGGAGCAGTCGGCGCCGGGCCGCATCGGGCGTGCGCTCGACGGGGAGAACCCCTTCGCCGGCGACCTCGCCGATCTCGAGGGCCTCGGGGAGATCGTCGAGTGAGGCGGGCCTGATGGAGGCCGCGCTCGGCGCGACGACCGATCCGCGCGAGCTCGTCGGGGGCGACCCCGCGGCGCTCACCGAGCGCGCCGGGCGGCTGCGGCAGTTCGCCGACCATCTCGGCGCGGCGGCGGACGGCCTCGAGCGCATCGACCTGCGGCAGTGGACGGGGCAGGCGGCCGACGCGTTCCGGGCGCGCTTCGGGGAGACCCCGCGGGGCTGGCGGGACGCGGCCACCGCCTTCGACCGCGCCTCGCGCGCCCTCGGCGACTTCGGCGGCGCCGTCACGCTGGCCCAGCAGCGGGCGGGCGAGGCGATCGACGTCCACGCCCGGGCCGTGGCCGCGTCCGAGGCGGCGCGCGCCGACTACAACCGCCGCGTCGACGCGCACAACGCCGCGATCGCCGGCGGGCAGGTGCCGCCCGCGATGGAGCCGTTCACCGACCCGGCCGCCGGCGACCTGGCGCGGGCGGAACAGATCCTCGCCGACGCGCGCCGCGGACGCGACGACGCCGCGGCCCGTGCCGCCGGCGAGGTGCGGGGAGCGGGCGAGCTCACCGCGGCGCCGCCGTCGACGATCGCACAGCTCGGGGCGAACGTCGCCGACACGCTCGGGGTCGCGGGCACCGTCGAGGACCGCTTCACCGCCGGGTTCGGCCGCGGCGTCGAGGGGCTCGTCCAGTTCGGCCGCACGATCAACCCGGCCGACCCCTACAACCTCACCCACCCCGCCCGGGCGGGCGCGAACCTGTCGTCGACCGGGGCTGGACTGGTCCGCGCCGTTGCGCACCCGACCGAGCTGGTCAAGGGAGCGGTCGGCACGGGGTGGGGCAGCGACCCGGCGGGCGCGCTCGGCGAGCTGGTGCCGAACGCCGCGCTGACCGCCGCGACGGGCGGGGGCGGGGCGGCGGGACGGCTCGGGCGGCTGGCCCGCGCGGCCGGGCGCAGCGAGAACCGCCCGCTCGAACGGCTCGCGACTCGCGCGGACCCCGTCGACGTGGTCAGCGGCGCGCAGCTCCTGGCCCAGGTCGACCTCGCGATCGACGCGCCGTTGCCCCTCGTGCTGACCCGCACCCACGTGTCGAGCTGGGACCTCGGGCGCCGCTTCGGCCCGCGCTGGGCGTCGACGCTGGACCAGCGCCTGGAGTTCGTCGGCGGGGCGGTGTGGTTCGTCCGCGAGGACGCGGTGGTCGTCGTCTACCCGGCGCCGACCGGTGAGGAGGCGGTGCTCCCGGTCGCGCCCGACCACGCGCCCCGGCACCCGCTGCGCCGCGACGGCGAGGGCTGGGTGCTCGCCGACCCGGCGTCCGGGCTGCGGCACACCTTCGCGGCGAGCGGGGCGCTCACCGGGTGGTCGGTGCCCGGCGGCGACCACGTCGCCGTCGACCGCGACGACACCGGCCGGCCGGTCGCCGTGCGGCACTCCGGCGGACACCACGTCGAGGTCGTCACCGATCCGATGGGCCTGATCACGGGCTTCCGGCTGGACGCGCCCGTCGTCACCTTCGCCCACGAGGACGGGCAGCTCGCCGAGGTCGTGAACTCCTCGGGCCGACCGCTGCGCTTCGGCTACGACGCCGCCGGGCGGATGACGTCGTGGACCGACCGCAACGGGATCACCTACCGCTGCGCGTACGACGAGCGCGGGCGGTGCGTGTCGGGGTCGGCCGACGGCGGCGAGATGGCCTGGTCGTTCCGCTACGGCCGGGGCGTCACCGAGTCGACCGACGCGCTCGGGCACACCGAGCGCTTCGAGTACGACGCCCGCGGCCGGATCGTGCTGGCCGTCGACCAGCTGGGTGCGGCGACCCGGTCGGTGTGGGGCGACGGCGACCGCCTCCTCGCCCGCACGGACCCGGCCGGCGGCACCACCCGGTGGGTGCACGACGACGCGGGCCGGGTGGTGGGCGTCGAGCACGCCGACGGCTCGGCGGAGCGGGTCGAGCGCGATGCGGTCGGCAACCTCGTCGCCGCCACGGACGCCGCCGGCGCGACGGTGCGCTGGGAGCGGGACGACGCCGGGCGTCTCGTCGCCGCCACCGACCCGGCCGGCGCGACCACGCGCTGGGAGCGGGACGCGGCCGGGCACGTCGTCGCCGTCGTCGACCCGCTGGGGGCGCGGACGCTGGTCGAGAACGACGCCGCGGGCCGCCCGCTCGCGGTCACCGACCCGACCGGTGCGCTCACCCGGGTCGAGCGCGACGCGTTCGGGCGGGTCGTCGCCCGCACCGACCCCCTCGGGGCGCGCACCACGTACGCGTGGACCGTCGAGGGGCTGCTCTCGGGCCGGACCGCTCCGGACGGCGCGACCTGGGCCCGGGAGTACGACGGCGAGGGCAACGAGGTCGCCGCGCGCGATCCGGTGGGGGCGGTGGCGCGGCGCGAGTACGGGGCGTTCGACGTGGTCACGGCCGTGGTCGCCGCCGACGGGGCGCGCACCGAGATCGTGCGGGATCCGCTGCGCCGCGTCGTCCGGGTCCGGGACGCGGGCGGTCGCACGTGGAGCACGGTCCACGACCCGGCCGGGCGGGTCGTCGCCGAGACCGACTACGAGGGCCGCACGGTCACCCTCGAGCGCGACGTGCTCGGCCGCGTCGTTCGGCGGCGCAACGCGTCCGGGCAGGAGGTCCGCTGGGAGTACGACGCGGTCGGGCGGGTCACGACGCGGTGGGTCGACGGCGCGGCTGAGCGGTTCGTCCACGACGCCGCCGGGCGGCTGGTCGGGGCGACGTCGGACGCGTGCTCGCTGCGCCTCGAGCGCGACGCCGCCGGCCGCGTCGTCGCCGAGGACGTCGACGGGCGCACCGTGGCCGTCGAGCGGGACGCGGCGGGCCGGGTGGTCGGGCGCCGGGCGCCGTCCGGGGCGACGAGCCGGTGGTCCCTCGACGCCGTCGGTCGCCCCGCCGCGCTCGACCTCGGTGGGCAGCGCATGACCTTCGGCGTCGATGCGGCCGGCCGCGAGACCGAGCGGTCGTGGGGCGCCGCGTCGATCGCCTCGAGCTGGGACGACCACGACCGTCTCGTCGGCCGGCGCCTCTCCTCCCCGGTCGGCGTGACGTCCCGGCGGACATGGACCTACCGCGCCGACGACCACCTCGTCGGCGTCGCCGACCCCGCCGGGTCACGGCACTACGACCTCGACGCGACCGGCCGCGTCACTGCGGTGCGCGGCCCGGACGGCGACGAGACCTACCGGTACGACGCCGCGGGCACCCTCGTCGCCTCGGGGGTCGGCGAGCCGCACGTCCTCGACGGCACCCGGGTCCGCCGCGTCGGCGCGCTCGTCGTCCGCCGGGACGCCGACGGCCGCGTGGTCCTGCGCCAGCGGCGGCGCCTGGGCGCCCGGCCGCTGACCTGGCACTTCGCGTGGGACGCGCTGGACCGGCTCGTCGGGGTGACGACACCGGACGGTGCCCGCTGGCGCTACCGCTACGACGTGCTCGGCCGCCGCGTGGCGAAGGAGCGGCTCGGCGCGGGCGGGGAGGTGCTCGAGCAGGTCCACGTCGCGTGGGACGGCGCCGTGGTCGCCGAGGAGACGCGCACCGTCGCCGGCTCGTCGACGACGACGGTGTGGGAGTGGGAGCCCGGCACCCACCGCCCGCTGGCCCAGCTCACGCGGACCCTCACCGACGACGAGGTCGACGAGCGCTTCCACGCGATCGTCACCGACCTCGTCGGCACGCCGACGGAACTGGTCGGCCCCGACGGCGAGATCGCGGGGTCGGCGCGGGCCTCTTTGTGGGGGCGGACGGTCTGGACGGGCGCGTCCACGCCCCTGCGCTTCCCCGGGCAGTTCCACGACGACGAGACCGGCCTCGCCTACAACCTGCACCGCTACTACGACCCGGAGACGGCGCAGTACGCCTCGCCCGATCCACTCGGTCTGGAACCCTCACCGCACCCCTACAACTACGTCGCCAACCCCACGGCCGAGATCGACCCGCTGGGGCTCCAGGCATGCCCGTCGCAGCCGCACCAAGGCCCTTTGACTCAACGGGACGCGGAATGGATGGAGAGTGCTCGGCGCTTCTATCGCGACACAGAATGGAGGGAGGTCGGGCGGGCGTTGCAGAAGCACACCGGCCCGAACCGGCCGTCCCTCGATCACGAGGTATTCGGCCCATGGAAGCCGGATTCGGGTGGCCCAAAGCCCTTCAACGCGGCCGGCGAGCGGCTCATTCGCGAGATTCTGCTCAACCCCGAGACGCAAGTAACGGCGAGCTACGGGAGGAACGCGGGGGTCTACCAGCACCTCGTGCTGGTCGGCATCCCGGGCGGACCCGCCTTCAGGGCCACCTTGGACGGCCTGTTCCTGGGCATTATGGTGTGGGAGTGAGCGCCGAGGTCGGGTCCCAGACCATGAGTCTGCTGGTTGCGGATGACCTCGAAGACGAGGCGATCGTTCTCGAGTACCGATCGCGGCGAGCTGACGTGAAGCCGCTGTTCGTCCTGGTCGTTCCTGAAGACCCGACGCGCCCCCGGTTGGTCATGACCTTCGGCGACATGACGGTCACGCGGTTTCGAGAGCTACTCGCCCACGCGAGTTCTCAGAACGTGGTCGAGTCCGTGGGTGGAATCGATTCGGACGACGAGATGTCGTTCTACCTGCACGACAGCAGCGACCCGACTCGTAGGCCCGGTCTTGAGTGGCGAGGCGAGAGCGGGAACGCGCTTGTGACGGTGTGGCAACCGTTCGGGCAGGGCGATCCGGAACTGTGGATTCGAGTTTGGCAGGAAGCGCCGCCTCGTGCCGTCGAGAAGATGGTCGAGGAGGCGCGGACTTGCCTCACGACGAGATCGTAGAGAGGTCGTGGCCTGGATCGAGGGGAGAGCCTGGAGTGCGGGAGCACTGACTCCATGGGCGACAACGAGCCAGGACTCGTGAGGTTCTCGGCCTTCACGATGCACCTGACCTATGGATATGACGACTACGCCCTGGTTCTCGAGCTCCGGGCACGGCCTCCCGACTACAAGCCGATCCTCATGGTGACCGGCTGGGGCGAGCCCGTGGCACGTCGAGCGACCATCAGGACGTTCGACGACGACACCTCTCTCGGGGTGGCTCGGGAAGTGCTCGCGTTCTCACGTAGCGAGCTCCGGGAGGAGATCCGCCGCGCCGGGCTCGACCCGGGTGCCGTGGACACGTCGGCGCTGGATCCGGGGGTCGCTGAGCAGGAGACGCTCTCCCGCGAGACGACGGATCCTGCGCGGCGTCCGGGTCTCGACTTCCTCGACGAGGACACCGGAGACGTGCTGGCCGCCATGTGGCTAAGCAACGTGGGCGAACCGTCGGAGATTCGTGTGCCCGTTCGGTACGAGATGGAGCTGCGGTCCTTCGACGCCATGGCTGCGCAAGCAGAACGGCTGCTGGGAAGCGGCTCCTCGACCTTCTGAGTCGTGGTGAACGTCGGGACACGGTCGGCGTCGAGGAAGGATCATGCACGAGATGGATCCGCTGCAGTTCTACGAGGTCGTCCTGATCAGGGACAACCCCAGGACCCGACGTCTCGGCGTGGCGCGTCACGTCAGCGCCGTCATCGGTCGGGCGGAGGAGAACGGGCGCTGGTTCTACAGCGTCGACAAGGGCGGAGAGACCGTCGGTCTGGAGAGCGAGGATCTCCAGGGCACCGGTCGGGTGCTCGACCGGTCGGCGTTCTACCCCGAGGACTCGCCCCAGGTCCACGTCGACTCGCGCGGCGAGCCGCTCGAGCCGTCGGCGGGGGTGGAGCCGCCGCTGTCCATCGGCTTCCCGGCCGAGTACGCCGTCCGTGACGGTCGTCCGTGGTTCGTCGAGGACGGGTCGATCGACACAGTGATCCAGTTCTACCGCGCGGTCGGAGCGACGGTGATACGCCTGGATGTCGGAGACCTCCTCGATCTCGACGTCCTCCTCCATCGCATCGAGGTCGAGGTGCCGTTGCCGCTCGGACCACGGGTCTCCCCGGAACGGAGGGGCGGCATCGCGCACGACCCGGGGCTGCTCGTCGTCGACGGCATGGATGTGCTCTGGCAACGCGACGCCCACCTGGCCGCGAACGTGCTCCTGACGACCGAGCTCCTACCGGATGACGTCGCGACGATGGCGGGTCCGGAGCTCACCGTCGCCTTCGCCGGCCCCTGGGCCCCGGGCTGACCGACGAGTCGACGACCCCGCGCGGCTTGGTGAGACGTCACCGCGTCGGCACTTTCCCGTCACCACTGATCGGCGAACGGACTACCGCAAGGTATCGATCGTGGATCAAGATCCCGGGAAGGGCTAACGTGGCGCGACGCTGCGCCGAACAGACGAGTGTTCGGGCACCCGCACGTGTTGCGGCCGCGCACCAGAGGGGGATGACGTGGACCGGTGGACCATGGTGCTGGAGGCGGTTCCGGGTTCCTTGCGCGCGGTCCGCGTCGACGACGACGCCCACCGTCCGATCGACGTGGAGCTGGTCGACGGCGACGCCGAGACCCTCAGCGCCTCGCTCCTCGCGCTGGTCGACGCCGAGGACGGGCGTCCGGACCACCTCGTGCTGGTCGTGCCCGGTGACCTCGACGAGGACCGGTTCGCCGCCCTGTCCGACGCCGTGCGCCTCGCCCGCTACCCCGAGCCGTCCTGGCTGCCCGACGCCGTGTCGTGGGCCGGCGGACACCTCGCGGGGTGGGGCTCGGGCACGCCCGTGACCGTCGTGGACGCCCGCGGCGACGACCTGGTCGCGTGGCCGATCCGCACCTCGGACGACGGGGTCGAGATCGGCGAGGGCGCGCCCCACGACCTCGGCGGTCGGCTCGACGCCCTGCTCACCGGGGTGGTGCACGCGAAGCTCGCCGTCGTGGCGCCCGGCATCGCCGAGGCCCTGCGCCTGCGCACCGACGACATCGGTCGCCGCGACGCCGCCCACCTCGCCCACGAACTGCACCAAGCCCGTCGCCTGATGTGCGCGACCGATGGCGAGGAGCTCGTGGTCACCGCCGGCGACGCCGAGGTCTACGTGACCCGCGAGGAGTTCACCGGCCTCGTCGACCACGCCCTGCGCGACACCGTCGAGGGCACCCTTGCCGAGGCCGCCGCGCACACGCTCGTCGTCGCCCCCGAGCCGAGCCCGGTGGTCGCGCAGCTCGCCGCCGGCCCGGGCGGGGCCGTGCTCACGGCTCCCGTCGGGACGACGTCGCTCGCAGGAGCGGCGGCCCTGGTCCTGCCGCGCCCGCACTTCGTCGACGACCCGACCCCGACCGACGGCATCCGGCTGCCCGGCCGCTCGCCCCGGGAGACGGCGATGGTGCCGCTTCCCCGCGAGACCTCGGGACGCGACCGCCCGCCGATCTGGGCCGTACCAGCCCTCGCGGGCCTGCTCGTGCTGAGCCTAGCCGGGGCGGCGACCGTGCTGGTCACCGCCCCGGAGCCCGATGTCGCCCCGGCCGCGGACGCCGGCGTGCTCTCGCCCGTGGTCCCGGTCGGATTCGACCGCCTCGGCGGCGACGGCGGTCGCTGAGCCGCCCGCTCAGGAGGTCACGGCCTCCACGTACTGCTCGGGGTCCTTCTCCTCGAACGACAGCCCGCGGCCCTCGGCGTGCTCGACCTTGAACTGCTCGAACTTCGCGCCGAGCTCCTGGCGGAAGGCCAGCGTGGTCTCCTTGCGGAAGGGGGCGAGGTCGTCCTGCTCCTCCTCCGCCATGTGGTGGTTGTTCGCCTTGTCGGTCTCGTCGATGGCGTCCCACCACTCCTGGCTGCCGACGGTCGCCTGGCGCGCCTTCTCGGCGCCCTGGCGGATCTCGTCGTGGTCGCCGATCGCGTCCTCGGTCGCCGACGCGTCCTCGTCGTCGATGCGGCGGGCCATCGAGGGGTAGAAGTGCTGCTCCTCGGCCGACGCGTGGATCTCGAGCTGGACGGCGAGCGAGTCCCAGACCTTCTCGGCCTCCTCGGGCTGCTCCCGCAGGTCGGCCAGGTGCAGGAACTGGCGGCGGAACCAGTCGTGGTCGTCGAGGATCATCTCGGTGATGTCGGCGGACATGCTGACCTTTCCGTTCGCGTGGTGGCCTCTCGGAGCTACCCCGAGCGCGTCGCGCAGAACCGGAAGGTCAGCCTCACCTCGCGTGCACGGCCCCCGCGGCGTCGACGAACCACACCTCGGCGCGCGCGCCGTCCAGTGACGCCGCCCGCTGCTCGGTGAGGCTGCGGTAGCGGCGGGTGTCGGGCAGGGCGATGACGATCCGCGCCCGCGGGTGGGCACGACGACGCTCGGTCGCGGCGTGCTCGGCGGCGCTGAACCAGTCGCCGGCGATCGTCGTCGGGTGCGTCCGCGCCCCGTCGGCGGGCCAGCCGGTGATCTCGACGTGCACGTCGTCGCCGTCCAGCGACGCGACGAGGTCCCGCGCGGGGCCGTTGCCGTCCACCGACGCCCACCGCAGCGTCGCGCCCCGTTGCACCAGCCACCCGGCCACGAGCGACTGCACGTTGACGGCGCGCGACCACGCCTGCAGCGCGTCGTACGGCGGGGGACCGCAGGTCGGGTCCGCCTGCTCGGTCTCGGTCTCGACGTCGGGTGTCGCGCCGTGGGTGACGACGACGCCGGTCGCCGCGCCGTTGGTCTGCGCCCCGTCGGCTGTGGCCTCGACCTCGGCCTTCGTCGTCCGCGGCTTCCGCGTGGTCTTCGCGGGCTCGGTGGCGGACTCGGCCTTCTTGCGGCTCCGGCGGGTCTTGGCGGCGGGAGCCGATTCGGGTGCGGGGATTGCTTCGATTTCCGAAGCGTTCTGCTCGAAGTCGACTGGTTCGGCCGAGGTCGGGGGCTCGACCACCGGCTCGACCACCGGCTCGACCACCGGCTCGACCACCGGCTCGACCACCGGCTCGACCACCGGCTCGACCACCGGCTCCGCCTTCTTCCGGCTCCGGCGGGGCTTGGCGCGTGCCTTCGGCGCCGGGAGGCGGTTGAGGATCGGCCGGGTGCCGACGCGTTCGAGCTCGCCCTCGGCGACCAGGCGCCGGCAGAGCTGGTTGACGGTCTGCGGGCGGACACCTTCACCGAGTTGCCCGGCGAGGGCGGCGTCGCTCAGCCCATCCGGTGACGCGGTGAGCATTCGGAGCACCGCAGCGCGCCGATCGGTGGGGTCATGGCTCACCGGGAGGGCCATCCTGTCGTTCCCCTCCGTGTTCGGGCAGCCCAGTTCGGTTTGAGCTGGGGATTTCCGTCGCGTGACGGCTCGCGCATCCGCGTGCGTGACCAATCCGTGACCCGTATGGTAACGAGGCATGCTGGCATTGACGGAGACGGCGGCCGAGGCCATCTCGTCCATCCTCGAGTCCAACGAGATGCCCGAGGGGTCGGGTCTGCGCATCGCAGCGACCCCCAACATGGCTGAGGAAGGACTCGAGCTCTCGGTGGCCCCGACGCCCGCCGCGGAGGACACGGTGCTCGAGGGCGGCGGCGCCGTCATCTTCCTCGAGCCCCAGGCCGCCTCGGCGCTCGACGACAAGGTGCTCGACGTGGAGCGCGTGCCGGACGCCGAGCGTGGCGACGGCGACGAGTTCCGCTTCGCGATCACGCCGCAGTCCGAGCTCCAGGACTGACACGACGCGCGGCCCGGCGTCCGTCATCCCTGCGCCGGGTCGTGGGTGAGCGGCTGACCGGCACCGTCGGAGCCGCTCTCCCGTGGCACCTGGGCTCGCCATCCGCCCAGGTGCGGATGCGTGGGCTCCAGCTCCTCGCTCTGTCGTAGCGCCAGCTCCACCGTCGCCCGGTACTCGCGCGTCAGCGCCCAGGGCGGAGGCTCGGCCGACGTCGCCAGCGCGTCGGCCACCGCCGCCTTCGCGGCGACCGCCTCGGGCTGCCCGAACCGGGTGAGCGTCTCCTGCGCGCGGCGGTGCCGCTCCGGCCGCGGCGGGATGCGCCGGCCCTCGACGGTCCGGGTCGGGTGCGGCAGGTGCATCGTCGCGCCGGGCGCCCGTCCCGCCGGGATCGGGTCGGTCGCCGCGTGGGTCCGCCCGTGGGCGAGCAGGCGCGGGAGCAGGTGTGTGTGCGGGCCGTCCGGGCTGGTGCCGTCGGGCGGCGGGATCGGCGTGAACACCTCGAGCCGCGCGACCGCGGTCCGGAACACCCGGTGCGGCCCGGCCTCGACCAGCGCCCCCGCGACGGCGCCCGCCTCGGCGAGCGGCCGGCCCTCGACCTCCCGCAACGCCGCCAGCAACGCGGCATCGCTGGTCCGCACGCAGGCCGCGAGGTGCGGCGCGCCGACGCCGAGGTCGACGAGCACGGCGTCGCGATCTTCTGCGCGCAGGGCGTCGTCGTCCGGGCCGAGCTCGGTGATCACTGAGCGTCCGCCGCCGTCGGCGGGCACGCACAGCGCGAGGGCCTGGCTCCAGGTGTCGCCGGCGCGGCGCTCCCACGCGAGCGGCACGACGTCGCCGGTCAGCCGCACCTCCAGGCCGCCCCGGGGCGTGACGACCGCGGCCCGGCCGGGCGCACGGGTGACGTCGGCGGGCTCGTCGGCGTCGCGGAGGAACTCGGCGAGCGCGCCGAAGGTCCCGACGCTCCAGCCCGCGTCGGGGTCGTCGACCCAGGCGAGGAGATCGTGCACGCTCAGCCCGTCGGGCCGCCGACGGTGGTGACGAGCTCGCCGTCCGGGGAGACCACCAGCTCCACGTCACGCACCCGGCCCGCGGCGCGCACGTCCGACAGGGCCTCGCGCAGCGCCTCGAGCGCGGCCGGTGCGGCCTGCACCGACAAGGTCTCGACCTCGGTGCGGATCGAGAGCTTCTGCTCGGACTTCGCCCGCCGGATGCCGCCGATGACGTCCGAGGCGATCGACAGGACCTGCGGGTCGACCTCCGCGGACGTGGCCAGCTCGTGGATGTCCGGCCACGGGGCGCGGTGGACCGAGCCCTCCTGCCACCACGACCAGACCTCCTCGGCCACGAACGGCAGCACCGGGGCGAAGAGCCGCTGCAGCACCCGCAGCGCGGCCGCGAGGGTCGCCCGGGCCGAGTCGCGGCCCGCCTCGTCGAACTCGCCGTAGGCGCGCGACTTGACCAGCTCGAGGTAGTCGTCGCAGAAGAACCAGAAGAACTGCTCGGTGACCTCGAGGGCGACCGCGTAGTCGTAGTTCTCGAGCGCCGCCGTGGCCTTCTCGACGACCTCGGTGAGCCGGGCCAGCAGGGCGCGGTCCAGCGGCGTCGACACCGCCGACACGTCGGGCTCCCCGGCCGGCACCCCGACGCCGAGGATGAACTTCGACGCGTTGAGCAGCTTCATCGCCAGCCGCCGGCCGACCTTCATCTGCCCGCGGTCGAACGCCGTGTCCACGCCCGGGCGCCCCCCGGCGGCCCAGTAGCGCACCGCGTCCGAGCCGAACTCCTTGAGCAGGTCCAGGGGCGTCACGACGTTGCCCTTGGACTTCGACATCTTCTTGCGGTCCGGGTCGAGGATCCAGCCCGACAGCGCGGCGTGCGCCCACGGCAGGCTGTCGTGCTCGAGGTGGCTGCGCAGGACCGTCGAGAACAGCCAGGTGCGGATGATGTCGTGGCCCTGGGGACGCAGGTCCATGGGGAAGACGCGCGCGAACAGGTCGTCGTCGACGCTCCACAGGCCCGCGATCTGCGGGGTCAGCGACGACGTCGCCCAGGTGTCGAGGACGTCCGGGTCGCCGGTGAACCCGCCGGGGACGTCGCGCTGGTCGGCGGTGTAGCCGGGCGGGACGTCGGTGGTCGGGTCGATCGGCAGGGCCTCGTCGGCCGGCACGAGCGGCTTGTCGGGGACGACCTCGCCCTCGCCGTCGAGCGGGTACCAGACCGGCACCGGCACGCCGAAGAAGCGCTGGCGGCTGACCAGCCAGTCGCCGTTCAGGCCGCGCACCCAGTCCTCGTAGCGGTGGCGCATGTACTCCGGGTGCCACGCCAGCTCGCGACCCCGCTCGAGCATCTCCTCGCGGACCGAGGCCTCGCGCCCGCCGTTGCGGATGTACCACTGGCGGCTGGAGACGATCTCGAGCGGCTTGTCGCCCTTCTCGTAGAACTTCACCGGCCGCGTGACGGGGCGGACGTCGCCGATGAGCTCGCCGGTCTCGGTGAGCATGGCGACGATGCGCTCCTTGGCGGAGAACACCGTCGCGCCGGCGATCTCCTCGTAGCGCGCCCGCCCGGTCTCCGAGGTGATCCAGTCCGGCGTCTCGCGCAGGAGGCGGCCGTCGCGGTTGATCACCGTGCGGTTGGGCAGGTCGAGCTCGCGCCACCACTGCACGTCGGTGAGGTCGCCGAACGTGCAGCACATCGCGATGCCGGCGCCGCGCTCCATCTCGGCGGCCGGGTGTGCGAGCACCGGGACCTCGACGTCGAACAGCGGCGAGCGCACCGTGGTGCCGAAGAGCGCCTGGTAGCGCTCGTCGTCGGGGTGCGCGACCAGCGCGACGCAGGCGGGGATCAGCTCGGGGCGCGTCGTCTCGATGGCGATGTCGTCGTCGGCGCCGTGGTACGCGATGCGGTGCCAGGCGCCGGTGTGCTCGCGGTCCTCGAGCTCGGCCTGGGCAACGGCGGTGCGGAAGGTGACGTCCCACAGCGTCGGCGCCATGGACACGTAGGCCTGGCCGCGCTCGACGTTGCGCAGGAACGCGCGCTGGCTGATCGCGCGGGCCCGGGCGTCGATGGTCTGGTAGCCGTGCGACCAGTCGACCGAGAGGCCGTTGCGACGCCAGAGCTCCTCGAACGCCTTCTCGTCGTCGGCGGTGAGCGTCTCGCAGAGCTCGACGAAGTTCTTGCGCGAGACCGGGATCTGCTGCTTGCCGGGCTTCTCGGGCGGGGTGAAGTCCGGGTCGTAGGGCAGGCTCGGCTCGCAGCGCACCCCGTAGTAGTTCTGGACGCGCCGCTCGGTGGGCAGGCCGTTGTCGTCCCAGCCCATGGGGTAGAAGACGTGCTTGCCGCGCATGCGCTGGAAGCGGGCGACGATGTCGGTGTGGGTGTAGCTGAACACGTGCCCGACGTGCAGCGACCCGGACACCGTCGGCGGCGGGGTGTCGACGGAGAACACCTGCTCGCGCGTGGCGGAGCGGTCGAACGCGTAGGTGCCCTCGTCCTCCCATACGCGCGCCCACCGGTCCTCGAGTCCCTCGAGCGTCGGCTTCTCGGGCACGCGCGTGCCGGGGTCGGACTGCACCATGACGTCGAGTTTACCGACGGGGTCCGAGGCACTTTCCGCCTGCTCAGGGTGTGCGTGCCGGGCTCCTCGGGCACGCGGTGACCATGCCCTCGACCATGCGCCGCATCACCCAGGACACCGCAGGCGGACCCGAGGTCCTGCACCTCTCCGAGGCCCCGGTCCCGGAGCCGATCCCGACCGAGATCCGGGTGCGCGTGACGGCGGCCGGGGTGAACCCGGTCGACACCAAGGTCCGGGCCGGCGGCGCCGGGCTCGGTGACGACATGACCGGGCCGCCGTTCACCGTCGGCTGGGACGTCGCGGGCGTGGTGGACGCCGTCGGGATGGGCGTGAACCGGTTCGCCGTCGGGGACCGCGTGTTCGGGATGCCCTGGTTCCCGCGCGAGGCCGGCGGCTACGCCGAGTACGTCACCGCGCCGTCCCGCCAGTTCGCGCACATCCCCGACGCCGTCGACGACGTCACCGCCGCGGCGCTGCCGCTCGCCGCGCTGACCGCCTGGCAGATCGTCGTCGACACCGCCGACGTGCAGCGCGACCAGCGGGTGCTGATCCACGCCGCGGGCGGAGGCGTCGGGCACCTCGCCGTGCAGATCGCGAAGACGCGCGGGGCGCACGTCGTCGGCACGGCCTCGGCGGCCAAGCACGCCGACCTCGCCGCGCTCGGTCTGGACGAGGCGATCGACCACCACACCCAGGAGATCGCCGAGGCGACCCGCGACATCGACGTCGCCGTCGACCTCACCGAGGTCAACGGGCCGTCCTCGCTGGCCGTCCTGCGCCCGGGCGGCCTGCTCGTCTGCGTCCCCTCGGGGGTGCCGGAGGGCCTCACCGAGCAGGCGCGCGCGGAGGGCAAGCGGGTCACCGACTTCCTCGTCGAGCCCGACGGCGTGGCGCTCACCGGCATCGCCCGGCTCGTCGAGGAGGGCGCGATGACCGTGCGCGTCGCCGGCACGTTCCCGCTCGAGGACGCGGCGTCGGCCCACCGGGAACTGGAGAAGGGATCGACGTTCGGCAAGCTCGTGCTCACGCTCTGAGATCCCGCGACAATTCGTGAGAGAGGGCGTGGACAAATCCTGTCCACGCCCTCTACTGTTCTGCCTGTACACGAGAGGAGGTTCCGATGATCTATCAGCTCACCCACGGTGTGTTCACGACGGGCGTCGTCGGGACCGGCCCCGTGTCCGCGGTCTGCTGAGGCCTCGCCCGCTCCGCGCATGACGCCTGGTCACCAGGTCGTCGCTGCTGCTCATCTGGTCACGCCCCTCGGGCGGACGCGCATCCGCGCCATTCTGTCGGCAATTCTCTGCCGTCCTTTCGACGCCATTTCCTGGTGCGTGGATTCCTCTGCGCCCGAAAGGGGGCGACCATGAGCTGGATCTTCCGTACCGCGTCCTTTCCGCTGATGCCGTCCTTCCGCGGCGGAGCCGAGTCGCGGCGACGCGAGGCGATCGCGCGGGCCTTCGAGGCCGACGTGCGCCGGGAGTTCCGCGCCGCGGCCGAGTTCCTCGGCGTGCGCACGAAGACCCACGTGGCGGCCGGCGTCACGATCACGACCCCGCGCATCGGGGGCGTGGAGATGGGCCCGCCGGTGACGTTCACCGTCGAGCTCATGCCGGGCCTCGTGCCGTCGGACCTGATCGCCCCGGCCCGCCGGGTGGCCGAGGCGCTGGGCGGCCGGGACGTGCGGATCGAGTCGATCGCCGGCCGCTGGCTGCGCGTGGTAGTGCTGGACGAGATCGAGTCCGCCCGGTCCACCGCGCGCCGGATCCGGAGCCGTCCGCTCGCGACGCCCTGCACGCCCGACAGTGCTCCGGAAGGCGCCCCTCACTCATTCCGGTGACGGGTGCTAACGGTGGGCGACCCCCGACGACATGTGCGGCAGGACCGCCGAACGGCGGCCACCACACATCTCGTCGGGGGATCGCCAACCATGACCGTCGTCCAGCCGCCCCGCCACCGTGCTCCCTCGGGAGCCCAGGGCTTCGGCCGCGAGCCGCACCCGTCGGGGCCGGTGAGGGTCGCTCCGCGGCGCTCCCGGTCGCAGGCGGCCGACGCCCCTGTCGACGCGACTGTCGACGCGCCGACCATGCCCATCCCGCGCGCCGCGCTCGACGCCGCCCGCGCCGCCGCCGCGATGCCGATGGGGCGCCCGCTCCCGGCGGCCCCGATGGCCCCGGCGGCCCCGGCGGCCCCGACTGCGGCCCCGCGCAACGGGCTCGGCATCGCCGGGCTGGTTCTCGGCCTCTGCGGTCTCGTCGTCGGCCTGATCCCGCTCTTCGGGTTGGGCGCGATCCTGCTCGGTGTCATCGGCCTCGTGCTCGGCCTGGTCGGCGTCACCCGCGCCCGCCGTCGCGTCGCGAACAACATCAAGACCGCCGTCTCCGGCGTCGTCGCCTGCGCTCTCGCGATCGCCCTCGGGATCTACGGCATCGTCGTCATGGTCGGCGCCGTGAGCCAGCTGAACGACGAGCTCTCCGCCGTCGGCGCCGGCACCCCGCCCGCGGCCGTCGCGGCCCCCGCGACCTCTGCCGTCGGGTTCGGTCAGACCTTCACCTACGCCGACGGCCTCGCCGTCACCGTCAGCGAGCCGACGTCCTACGACCCCTCGAGCTACGCCGCCGGCAACACCAACCCGCACGCGCTGAAGATGACGGTGCGCGTCACCAACAACACCGGCGCCGCCTTCGACCCGACACTGCTGACCGTCTCCATGACCACCGGCGGCGCGCCCGCGTCCCAGATCTTCGACACCGAGATGGGCATGGCCCCGCAGAACCAGCTCCAGCCCGGCCGCAGCATGACCTACGACGTCGCCTTCTCCACCACCGCCGACTCCGGCGAGGCCCAGGTCGACGTGGTGCCGTCCTTCGACCACGAGCACGCGGTCTTCACCGGCACCCTCTGATCACATCGCGCCGTGCTCCCGCCAGAGGGTGAGCAGGTCCGGGGCCCCGAGGACGTCGACACCGGCGACCTCGGGGCTCTCGCGGTCGGTGATGACGGCGAGCAGCGCCGCCGCGGGACCGCGCAGGGCCGTGTCGCTCTTGCGGTGCGCGCGCTCGACCGTCGGGCCGTCGGCGCCGAGCGTCACGACCCACTCGCCGGCGTCGCCCAGCCCGTCGTCGGTGGCGTGCAGGTGCAGCGTGGCGCCGTCGCCCCGCAGTCCCTCGCGCCGCGACGCGCTGAGCACCACCATCGCCAGGTGCTCGTCGACGGCGTCCGCGGCGATCACCGGGTCCAGGTCGGCGAGCAGCGGGATGCCGGCGGCGAGCTCGGCGTCGGCGCGGTGCACGAGCGTCTCGTGGCACTGCCGCCGCGCCCAGAACGACACCGGCACCATGCCGCCGAACCCGCCGACCTGCGTGTCCTCGCCGGCGTCGCGGATCGCCTGGACGAGCGCGGCGGCGCCCTCGAGGAGCCACAGCGACACCTCGGCCTCGTCCTCGGGCATCGGCGGCGTCGTGGCCCCCCGGCGCTTCAGCTTCGTGCCGGGGTTGCCGACGGTCACCGTGCACCAGCGGTGCACGCCGCCGAGGTGGTCGGCGAGGTCGCGCACCGTCCAGTCCGGGCACGAGGGCACCGGGGCGTCATGACCCGCGACCCGGACGGCGTCCGAGAAGCCCTTGGTGTGCCGGGTGATCTCGTCGAGGTACTGCGGCACGGGTGGCATGGGGGCATTGTGGCCGGTCAGGCTGTGTCCGGCCTCCGGCGCGTCAGCTCCGCTGCGCTGCGTGCCGCAGGCGCACCACCAGCTCGCCGTCCTCCTCGGCCGCGCTGTAGGCCGCGACGGCGTCCGCACCGGTGGCGCAGGACCCGTCGGCGAGCGAGAACTGGTGGTTGTGCAGCGGGCACATCACCACCTCGCCGTCGGTGAGCCCGTCCGCGAGCGGGCCCCCGCGATGCGGGCAGATGGCCCGCAGCGCGTGCAGCCCGCCCGACCGCGGCCGGAACACCGCGACCGGCTCGTCGCCGACCAGGAACGCGCGCCCCTCGCCCAGCGGGATCTGGTCGACCGGGCCCAGGCGGGCCTCCACGTCGCTCATCGGCTCGAGTCTTCTCTGACCGGCACCTGGGGCAGCGGCACGAGCGGCAGCGCGTCGTGGAACTGGCCGGGCGTCCGGTCCTGCTGGTCGGTCGCCCACGGATCGGCGTAGCGGTCGACCGACTCCTGCATCCGCGCGTCGAGGCCGGCCGCGATGCCCTCGACGTCGTCGACGACCACCGCGACGAGGTGGTCGAGCCCCATCCGCGGCACGAAGTCGTACGTGCGCTCCAGCCAGTTGGCGTTCTCGCGGTAGTACTGGAGGAACCGGCCGGTGATCCGCATGGCCTCCTCGTGGCTGTCGACGGTGGCCAGGATGTCGCCCTTCCGGATCGTCGCCCCGGCCGCACCGCCGACGTAGATCTGCCAGCGGCAGTGCTGGTCTCCTTCTTGGCCTCCGACCGCGACGAGCCCCACGTCCTTGACCATCGACTCCGCGCAGTTGCGGGGGCAGCCCGACACCGCGAGCTTCATCTTCGCGGGGCCCTCGATGCCCTTGTAGCGCTCCTCGAGGTCGATCCCGAGCTGGGTGGAGTCGCCCAGCCCGAAGCGGCAGAAGTCGGTGCCGACGCAGGTCTTCACGGTGCGGAAGCTCTTGCCGTAGGCCCAGCCCGAGGGCATGTCGAGGTCGGCCCAGACCTCCTGGAGCTTCTCCTTGGGCACGCCGAGCAGGTCGATGCGCTGCCCGCCGGTCAGCTTGACCATCGGGATCTCGTGCTTCTCGGCGACGTCGGCGATGCGCCGCAGCTGCTCGGGGGACGTCACCCCGCCCGACATCCGCGGCACCACCGAGAACGTCCCGTCGCGCTGGATGTTGGCGTGCACCCGGTCGTTGATGAACCGGCCGTCGCGCTCGTCGACGAACTCGTCGGGCCACATCATCCGCAGCAGCGCGGTCAGACCCATCTTGGAGCCGACGTGCTCGCGGCCCTCCGGGGCCAGCGCGGCGAACACGGCGGAGACGCTCTTCAGCTCCTGCTCGCGGATGGCGGCCATCAGCGACGGCTTGTCCATCGGGATGCCGGGCACGTAGTACGCCTCCGCCGGATCCTCGGCACCCGCCCCGCCCAGTGCCGCCTCGACGACGTCCTTGACGAGCCCCTTGCACGACCCGCAGCCCTTGCCGGCCCGGGTCTGCGCCATGCACGCCGACACCGACTCGGCGCCGTGCTCGACGCACGCGACGAGGTCGCCCTTGGAGACGCCGTTGCAGTTGCAGATCTGGGTGTCGTCGGGGAGGTCGGCCGCCGCGGCGGCGTCGTCGGCGCTGCCGAGGTCGAAGAGCAGCTTCACGCGCTCCTCGGGCAGGGCCGAGCGGCTGTCGAACGCCTGGGTCAGCGCCGCCACCTTGCTGACGTCGCCGACGAGCGTCGCGCCGATCAGCGTGCCGTCGCGGATGACGACGGTCTGGTACACGCCGCGGCCGGTCTCGGAGAACTGCACGAACTCGTCCGAGGAGCGTTCGGGGGTCTTGACGCCCATCTGCGCGACGTCGACGCCCGCGACCTTGAGCTTCGTGGCGAGCCGCGACCCGTGGTACTCGGCGTCCGGGTCCGCGCCCGTCACGACGTCGGCGAGGACGGCGGCCTGCTCCCACAGGGGACCGACCACCCCGTAGACCTCGCCCCGGTGCTGCGCGCACTCGCCGACCACGTAGATGTCGTCGTCGTCGACCGAGCGCATCTTGTCGTCCACGACGATCGCGCGCTGCGTCTCCAGCCCCGACACCATCGCGAGCCCGATGTTGGGGCGGATGCCAGCGGTGACGACGACCATGTCGCAGTCCAGCGTCGAGTCGTCGGTGAACCGCACCCCGGAGACCGCGCCGTCGGTCACCAGGATCTCCGAGGTCTTCACCCCGAGGTGCATGTGCATGCCCATATCCTGCAGCTTCGAGCGCAGGACCTTGGACGCCTCGGCCTCGAGCTGCTGGTTCATCAGCACCTCGGTGGGGTGAACAACGTGCACCGCGACGCCGTGCGCCTGCAGCCCCGCCGCGGCCTCGAGGCCGAGCAGCCCGCCGCCGATCACCACCGCGGTCCGGTGGTCCTTGACGTGCTCGAGCATCGCCGTCGCGTCGTCCAGCGAGCGGAAACCGAAGACACCGCGCGTCAGCGCCGTCCGCGACGCCCACATGCCCTCCATCGGCGGGAAGAACGAGCGGCTGCCGGTGGCCAGGACGAGCGTGTCGTACGGCGTCACCGACCCGTCGTCGCCGAGGACGACCTTCGCGTGCCGGTCGATGCGCACGATCCGCACGCCCGCGTGGAGCGTGATCCCGTTGTCGGCGTACCAGTCCAGCGGGTTGAGGTAGATCTCGTCGTCCGCGTCCTCGTTGTCCACGACCGCGCCGGCGGCGTTCGCCAGGACCTCGGAGAGCAGGATGCGGTTGTAGTTGCCGTACGGCTCGTCGCCGAAGACGGTGATGGCGAACTGCTCGCCGCCGCCGCGCGCGAGGATCTCCTCGAGGGCGCGGGCGCCGGACATGCCGTTGCCGACGACGACGAGGCGGGAGCGGGTCGGGGTGGTCTGCTCGGTGTCGGGGCGCTGGGCGGTCTGCGTCACGGGCTAGACCTCCACCAGGCCGCAGTCGATCACGAGCGTGCCGGTGGTGCCGGCGGGCGCGGTGTAGTGCACCTCGACGGTGGTGCCCGCGAGGAGGTCCTCGACGACGCGCAGCGACACGTGCATGTCCGCCTTCGCGCCCACCGGCAGCCAGCGGGCCGGGGCGCCGTCGAACACGAGGACGACCGAGGCGAGCTCGTCGGACGAGTTGCCCGCGCGGACGTAGAGCACCTGGCCGGTGACGCCCTCGGGGACGGTGTAGGTCAGCGTCGGGTGCAGCGGGGCCGGCTTGTCCAGGCCCTGCCCCTCGAACGCGAACGCGCCCTGCAGGAACCGCGGGGTGGTCATCATGCGTCCTCGTCCTCTCCGGTGGGGGTGGTGGGGACGGCCGTGAGCTCGACCGCGCAGACCTTGAACTCCGGCATCCGCGACGCGGGGTCGAGGGCCGGGTTGGTGAGGTCGTTGATCGTCTGGTCGCCGGCCCAGTGGAACGGGGCGAAGACGGTGTCGGGCCGGATCGTGCTGGTCAGGCGCGCGCGCATCCGCGCGCTCCCGCGACGGGTGCGCAGCAGGAGGTCGCCGCCGTCGGCCAGACCGAGCCGTGCGGCGAGGTCGGGGTGGACCTCCACGGCGGGCTCAGGTTCGGCGTCGAGCAGCGCCTTGGTGCGCCGGGTCTGCGTGCCCGACTGGTAGTGCGCGCGGCTGCGGCCGGTGGTCAGGCGGTAGGGGAACTCGGCGTCGGGGGTCTCGGACGCCTCGCGGTGGTGCACGACGTGGAAGCGGGCGCGGCCGTCGGGAGTCGGGAAGCCCTGCTGGAACAGGCGCGGCGTGCCCTCGTGCTCCTCGGACGGGCACGGCCAGAACACGCCGCGCTCGGCCTCGATGCGCTCCCAGGTGATCCCGGCGTAGTCGGCCTTCCCGCCGGCGCTGGCCCTGCGCAGCTCCTCGAAGACGGCGCGCGGGGCGTCGTCGAAGAGCTCGCCGCGGCCGAGGCGGGCGGCGAGGTCGGCGAGCACGGCGAGGTCGCTGCGGGCGCCGCCGGGGGCGTCGACGGCGCGGCGCCGGCGCAGGACGCGGCCCTCGAGGTTCGTCATCGTGCCGTCCTCCTCGGCCCACTGGGTGGTGGGCAGGACGACGTCGGCGAGCTCGGCGGTCTCGGACAGGAAGATGTCGGAGACGGCGAGGAAGTCGAGGCTCTGCAGCCGCTCGCGCACGTGCGCGGCGCGCGGGGCGGACACGGCGACGTTCGACGCCATGACCATCAGCGCGCGGACGCCGCCGTCGGTGCCGAGGCGGTCGAGCATCTCGTAGGCCGAGACGCCGGGCTGCGGCAGCTCGTCGGGGTCGACGCCCCAGACGCCGGCGACGTGCACGCGCGCGGCGGGGTCGGCGAGCATCCGGTAGCCGGGGAGCTGGTCGGCCTTCTGCCCGTGCTCGCGCCCGCCCTGTCCGTTGCCCTGGCCGGTCATGGTCGCCCAGCCCGAGTAGGGGCGGCCGGGCAGGCCGAGGGCGAGCGCGAGGTTGATCCACGCCAGCGCGGTGTCGGAGCCCTTGGCGTGCTGCTCGGCGCCGCGGCCGGACAGGATCATGGTCGCGCGGGACTCCGCGAGCACCCGGACCGCGCGCTCCATCACGCGCACCGGGACGCCGGTGATGCGCTCGACGCGGTCGGGCCAGTACTGGCGCAGGGCGCGCTTCAGCGCGGGCCAGCCGCTGGTGCGCTCGGCGATGTAGGCGGTGTCGACCAGTCGGTGCTTCACCGCGAGGTGCAGCAGGCCGTTGGCCAGGGCGAGGTCGGTGCCGGGGACGGGCTGGAGGTGGACGTCGGACGCGGCGGCGGTCGCGGTGTAGCGGGGGTCGACGACGAGGTGCTGCGCGCCGCGCTCGCGGCCGGCGGCGAACCACCGCATCGCCGGCGGCATCACGTCGGCGGGGTTCGAGCCGACGAGCAGCACGGTGTCGGCGCGGGCGATGTCGGAGAGCGGGAACGGCATCCCGCGGTCGACCCCGAAGGCCCTGGTCGCCGCGGCGGCCGCCGACGACATGCAGAAGCGGCCGTTGTAGTCGATCGAGGCGCTGCGCAGCGCGACACGCACGAACTTGCCGGCCTGGTAGGCCTTCTCGTTGGTCATCCCGCCGCCGCCGAACAGGCCCGCGGCGTCCGGCCCGTACCGCTCCTGGGCCACGGTCAGGCCGTCCACGATCCGCTGCAGGGCCTCGTCCCACGTCGCGGCGCGGAACGGCTCGTTGCGGGCGTCCCGGACCAGCGGGGTCGTCAGACGGTCGGGGTGGGCGAGCAGCTCCGCCGCCGAGAGGCCTTTCTCGCACAGGCCGCCGCGGTTGGTGGGGAACGGCGCGCCCGTCACCTCGAGCACCGGGCCCGCGCCGTGCTCGCGCGGGGTGAGCGTCATCGCGCACTGCAGCGAGCAGTACGGGCAGTGGGTGCTGACGCCCTGCTCGGGCGCCGATCCGGAGATCGGCAGGTGGGGCCCGGCCATCCCCCCACGCTGCGGGCGGGGCGTTGCCGGGCGGTTACACGGAGGCTACGGCTGCCCGATCCGCCGTCGCGGACGTCACGCCGAACGCTTCGGCGATCAGCTCGTAGGAGCGGCGGCGCTCGGCGGAGTCGTGGATCGGGCTCACGATCATGATCTCGTCGGCGTCCGCCTCCTGCGCCCGGCGCTCGAGGTCGGCGCGGACCTCGTCGGGGGTGCCGGCGGTCATCTTCGAGGCCATGCCCTGCTCGACCTGCAGCTCGATCGGGCTCCAGTCGTGGGCGACGGCCTCCTCGGGGCTGGGCAGCGGCCCGGGGTTGCCGGTGCGCAGGCGCGCCATCGACAGGGCGTGCGCGCGACCCATGGCGCGGGCGCGCTCCGGGTCCTCGCTGCACATGACGGCGGCGGCGAGGATGACGTGCGGGTCCTGCGCGCCGGCGGCGTCGCTGGGCCGGAACTGCTGGCGGTAGATGCGCGTGGCCTCGCCGGGGTCGGCGCCGCCGAAGTGCCCGGCGTAGGCGAAGCCGGTGCCGAAGGCGGCCGCGGCCTGCCCGCCGTAGTAGCTGGACGCGAGGATCCAGACCGGGGGCAGCGGCACGTCGTTGGGCATCGCCTCGATGCCGGCGAAGGGGTGGTCGGCGGGCAGGCCGTCGACGTAGCCGCGCAGCTCGGTGAACTGCTCGGGGAAGTCGTCGGCGGTCAGCGCCTCGCGGCTGCGGCGCAGCGCGATCGCGGTGCGCGGGTCGGTGCCCGGGGCGCGCCCGATCCCGAGGTCGATGCGGTCCGGGTGCAGCCCCGCGAGCGCGCGGAACGTCTCGGCCACCTTCAGGGGCGAGTGGTTGGGCAGCATGATCCCGCCGGACCCGACGCGCAGCGTGGTCGTGGCGGCGGCGACGGCCTGGATCAGGATCTCCGGGCTGGAGCTCGCGACGCTCGGGATGCCGTGGTGCTCGGCCAGCCACATGCGGCGGTAGCCGGCCCGCTCGACGACACGGCCCAGGTCGACGGTCTCGTGCAGGGCCGCCGACGTCGACGAACCGGAGGGGACCGGCGAGAGATCCAGGACCGAGAGCTCGAGATCGCGCATGCCCGGTGCAACGTCCCGGCGCCGCGCCCGTGTTCCGCGTCCCGGGGTGGGCCCGGTGTGACACGAGCCCGTCGCCGGGCGATGTCGGTTGCGGAGACTAAGGTCACGCCCATCGGGGGATCGTGGGCGCGATGATCCGGTGAACATCCGGCGACGACGCCGGCGGCGGGGAAAGTAGGGAGCACGACCGTGCGCATCGGTGTGCCCCGGGAGACCGGGGAGCACGAGACCCGGGTGGCCGCGACCCCGGCCACCGTGGTGGGTCTGATCAACCTCGGGGCGGCCGTCGTCGTCGAACCGGGCGCGGGGGAGCTCGCCAGCTTCCCCGACGCCGACTACGTCGCGGCGGGCGCCGAGCTCGGCGATCCGTGGTCGGCGGACGTGGTGTTCGCGCTGCGCACCCCCGATGCCGCGGGGCTCGACCGCATGGCGGCGGGGACGACGCTCGTCGCGATGGTCGGTCCCGCCCGCAACCCCGCGGTGCTCGAGGACCTCGCCCGCCGCGGGCTCACCGTGCTGGCCACCGACGCGGTGCCGCGCATCTCCCGGGCCCAGTCGCTCGACGTGCTCAGCTCGATGGCCAACATCGCGGGCTACCGCGCGGTCGTCGAGGCCGCGCACCGCTTCGGGCGCTTCTTCACCGGCCAGGTCACCGCCGCGGGCAAGGTGCCCCCGGCCACGGTGCTGGTCGCGGGGGCGGGCGTCGCCGGGCTCGCGGCGATCGGCGCGGCCAGCAGCCTCGGCGCCCAGGTACGGGCCACCGACCCGCGCCCCGAGGTCGCCGAGCAGGTCCGCTCCCTGGGCGGCGAGTTCCTCGCGGTCGAGGTCGAGCAGGAGACCAGCAGCGACGGGTACGCCCGCGCGACCTCCGAGGCCTACGACGCGCGCGCCGCCGAGATCTACAGCGAGCAGGCCGCCGAGGTCGACGTCGTCGTCACCACCGCGCTCATCCCGGGGCGGGCGGCCCCGCGCCTGCTCACCGCCGCCGACGTCGCGAGCATGAAGCCCGGCAGCGTGATCGTGGACATGGCCGCGGGCCAGGGCGGCAACGTCGAGGGCTCGGTGGCCGACGAGGTCGTCGTCACCGCGGGCGGCGTCACCATCGTCGGCGACACCGACCTCGCCGCCCGCCTGCCCGCGCAGGCCTCGCAGCTCTACGGCACCAACCTGCTCAACCTGATGAAGCTGCTGGTGCCCGGCAAGGACGGCGAGCTGGTCCTCGACCTCGAGGACGTCGTCATCCGCTCGATGACCGTGACCCACCACGGCGACGTGCTCTGGCCGCCCCCGCCGATCCCCGTGTCGGCGGCGCCGGCCGTGCCGGTCGAGCCGGTGGCGTCCACGCCGGTCGTCGCCCCGAAGCGCCCGGTGTCGCCGGCGCGGCGCTACGGCCTGGTCGCGGCCGCGTTCGCGCTGCTCTTCGTCGCGGTCGCGTTCGCGCCGGCGGAGCTCGCCACCAACCTCACCGTGTTCGTGCTGGCCGTCGTCATCGGCTACTACGTCATCGGCAAGGTCCACCACGCCCTGCACACCCCGCTGATGTCGGTCACCAACGCGATCTCCGGCGTGGTCGTGGTCGGGGCGCTCCTGCAGTTCGGCCAGCACGGCACCGCCGTCTCGGTGCTCGCGTTCGTCGCGGTGCTGCTGGCCAGCATCAACATCGTCGGCGGCTTCGCGGTGACGCGCCGGATGCTCGCCATGTTCACGAAGGGTTCCGCGCAGTGAGTCCCGAGGCTGCGGCGACGGCCGCGTACGTCGTCGCCGCGCTGCTCACCGTGATGAGCCTCGCCGGCCTCTCCAGGCACGAGACCGCGCGCTCGGGCGTCGCCTACGGCATCGCCGGCATGGCCGTCGCCCTGGTCGCGACCGTGGTGATGGTGGCCGAGTCGGTGTCGGCGGGCGCGGTCGCGCTGCTCGCGGTGGCGATGGTCGTCGGCGGCGGCATCGGGCTCTGGCGCGCGCGGGTCGTCGAGATGACCGGCATGCCCGAGCTCATCGCGCTGCTGCACAGCTTCGTCGGCCTCGCCGCGGTGCTCGTGGGGTGGAACGGCTACCTCGAGGTCGAGGCCCTCGGCCCGGCCCAGACCACGGTGGCGCCGGAGCTGCTCGGCATCCACTCCGTCGAGGTCGGCATCGGGGTGTTCATCGGCGCGGTGACGTTCACCGGCTCGCTCGTCGCCTACGGGAAGCTCTCGGGGCGGATGAAGTCCCGCCCGCTGACCCTGCCGGGCAAGAACGCCCTCAACCTCGGCGCGCTGGTCGCGTTCGCCGCGCTGACCGTCGGGTTCACCGTGGCCCCCTCGCTCGGCCTGATGATCGCGATCACCGCGGTCGCGCTGGCGCTGGGCTGGCACCTGGTCGCCTCGATCGGCGGCGGTGACATGCCGGTCGTCGTGTCGATGCTCAACAGCTACTCGGGCTGGGCGGCCGCGGCGTCGGGCTTCCTGCTCGACAACACCCTGCTCATCGTCACCGGCGCGCTCGTCGGGTCGTCCGGTGCCTACCTCTCCTACGTCATGTGCCAGGCGATGAACCGCTCGTTCCTCTCGGTGATCGCCGGCGGGTTCGGCGTCGAGTCGGGGACGTCGGCGGCCGTGGAGGGCGAGCACCGCGAGGTCACCGCCGACGAGGTCGCCGCGATGCTCACCGACGCGTCGTCGGTCGTGATCGTCCCCGGCTACGGCATGGCGGTCGCGCAGGCGCAGTACCCGGTCGCGGACCTCACCCGCCGACTCGTCGAGCGCGGCGTCGAGGTGCGCTTCGGCATCCACCCGGTTGCGGGGCGCCTGCCCGGGCACATGAACGTGCTGCTCGCCGAGGCCAAGGTGCCCTACGACATCGTGCTCGAGATGGACGAGATCAACGACGACCTGGCGTCCACCAGCGTCGTCCTCGTCATCGGCGCCAACGACACCGTCAACCCGGCGGCCATGGAGGACCCGGCCAGCCCGATCGCGGGCATGCCGGTGCTGCGCGTGTGGGAGTCGAAGGACGTCGTCGTCTTCAAGCGCTCGATGGCCGTGGGCTACGCGGGCGTGCAGAACCCGCTGTTCTTCCGCGAGAACACCTCGATGATCTTCGGAGACGCCCGCGTCCGCGTCGAGGACATCATCAAGGCGTTGTGAGGATCGCCAGCAGGTCCTCGCGGCCGAACATCCGCGCCGTCTCGACGGCGGTCGGGTGGCCGGCCTCGGGGTCGGCGCCGCCGGCGACCAGCGCGCGGACCACGGCGTCCTCGCCCTTGAACACCGCCCCGGCGATCGGCGCCTGACCGCGGTCGTTGAGCCGGTCGACGTCGGCGCCGCGCGCGACGAGCGCTTCGACCGCGTCGGCGTGCCCGTGGTACGCGGCGAGCATGAGGAGCGTGTCGCCCTTCTCGTTGGTCAGGTTCACGGGGACGCCGGCGTCGACGTACTGCGCCAGCGATGCCGCATCGCCGGCGCGGGCGAGGTCGAACACCCGCGTCGCGAGCTCCCGTACGGCGTCATCCGGCTCGTCGCTCATCGCCCGCCGAGTCTAGGGACGCGCCGCGAGGGCGTCCCTATGTGCTCACGTACCGCGGGCGAGCAGGAACGGCACCCGCTGCTCGGCGTCGGTGAGCGAGCCGTGGTGGCCGACGAGCCCGGTCTCCATCGGCTCGATCCGCGAGCGCACGAGCGTCCAGCTGCCCTGCGCCGCCGCGACGACGTCGCCGATGCGCCCGCGGGCGGCGTCGGTGACCTCGGGGCCGAACCAGCCGTCGGCGATCGCCTCGTCGCGGGTCCGCACCCACGCGGCGTCGCCCAGCTCCTCCCGCCACGCCGCGGTCACGTCCTCGAGCGCGCCGTCGGCGGCGAAGACGTGCCGCACGCGGGCCTCCCCGGCCAGCCGCCGCACGCCGCCGAGCAGGGCCGGGGTGGTGTCGATGTCGATGCGCCAGCCGGCGTCGGTGCCGATCATGCCGTGGTCGGCGACGACGGCGAGGACGGTGTCCGACGGCAGGTCCTCGGCGATCGCGGCGACCAGCCGGTCGATCACCGCGAGCTGCAGGAGCCAGGGCCGGCTCCCCGGGCCGTGCTGGTGGCCGATCATGTCGAGGTCGCCGTGGTAGGCGTAGCAGAACGTGCGTTCCTCGGCGAAGTCCGTGGCCAGGGCGTCGAGCACCTCCGCGCCGAGGTCGCCGAGCGCGGACACCCCGTGGAACCGCCCGCCCCGCAGCGCCGCCCGCGTCAGCCCCGAGCGCCGCTGGATCTCGGGGGCGACGGTGGTGACGGCGACGCCGGCCCGCGCCGCGCGCTCCAGCACCGTCGGCGCGGCCTGGACCTGCTCGGGCGGGAGGTCGCGACGCAGGTCGACGGGGTCGACGGCGCCGTGCGCGCACCAGCGCAAGGTGTTGAGCACGACGTCGGCGGGCGCCTCGGGGTCGTCGAGCGGCGGCACGCCCATGCTGTAGCCGACGATCCCGTGCTCGCCCGAGGGCAGCCCGGTGCCGAGGCTCGCGATGCTGACCGCCGTGGTCGCCGGGAACCCGGCGGTCAGCGTGCGGCCGCGCACCGCGAGCTCGGCCAGCGCCGGCGCGCGGTCGGCGTGGGCGTCGAGCAGCTCGGCGCCGAGCCCGTCGACGAGCAGCAGCGCGACGCCGCGCGCCTCGCCGACCCCGAGGGCGTCGTCGAACCCGGCGACGCCCAGGGCGGCGGCCAGCGAGGGCGTGACGTCGGCGAGCGTCCCTGTCATGCGCGGGAGTATGGCCCGGCCTCCCGCGCGCTAGGTGCTCGCCACCGCCTCCGGCTTCGTCTCCTCCGGCACGCGTGTCGCGTGGTAGTCCGAGGTGGCGGTGTGGTCGCGGCCCTCGGGAACCCCCGCGGCCCGCAGCAGGAACGTGGCCACCACGGCGACGACGAGGTTGAGGATCAGCGCCACGAACCCGACGTAGATCTGCACCCGCGAGCCGTCCCAGGGCGCCCACCCGAAGAACGACAGCCTGTCCAGGGCGAGCGCGGAGCCGCCGAAGTGCTGCTTGCCGTTGCTGGGGTTGGGGATCTGGTAGAGCAGGTACATCCCCCACGCCATCCCGGCGACCCAGCCGGCGACCAGCGCCCAGCGGTGGAACCAACGCGTGTAGAGCGCGATGGCCACCGCCGGCAGCGTCATCAGGATGATCACGCCGCCGATCAGCTGGAGGTCGACGGAGAACTGCGGGTCGATGCCGACGATGAACAGCACGGCGCCGACCTTCACCACCAGCGACGCGAGCTTGGCCTGGCGGGCCTCCTCGCGCGGGGTGGCGTTCTTGTGCAGGTACTCCTTGTAGATGTTGCGGGTCCAGAGGTTCGCGGCGGCGATCGACATGATCGCGGCGGGCACCAGCGCGCCGATGCCGATGGCGGCGAAGGCGACGCCCGCGAACCACGCCGGGAACTGGCCGTCGAACAGCACCGGGACGATGGTGTTCGAGTCCGGGCGCCCGGTGGAGCCGTTGACGATCGGCTTCACGCCGGCCGCGATCGCCACGTAGCCGAGCAGCGCCAGCAGGGCGAGCAGGAACGAGTACGCCGGCAGCGCGGCCATGTTCCGCCGGATCGTCCCGCGGCTCTGGCTGGAGAGCACGCCGGTCACCGAGTGCGGGTAGAGGAACAGCGCGAGCGCGCTGCCCAGCGCCAGCGTGGCGTACTGCAGCTGGTTGTTCGCGGTCAGCAGCGTCGAGCCGGCCGGCTGCCCGGTGGCCGGCGAGGGCTGCGAGAGCTTCGCCTGGCCCGCGTCGAAGATCGCCGCCCAGCCGCCGAGCTTCAGCGGCAGGTAGATGATCGCGACGAGGATGACGATGTAGATCAGCAGGTCCTTGACCACCGCGATCAGCGCCGGCGCGCGCAGCCCCGACTGGTAGGTGTACGCGGCGAGCACGACGAAGGCGACGAACAGCGGCGCGTGGCCCCAGAACCCGCTGCCGTTGAGGCCGATGGTGCGCAGCACGGCCTCGAGCCCGGCGAGCTGCAGGGCGATGTAGGGCATCGTCGCGACGATGCCGGTGAGCGCGATGAGCAGCGCCAGCAGCGGCGAGTCGTAGCGGCCGCGCACGAAGTCGGCGGGCGTCACGTAGCCGTGCACCCGCGAGACCGACCACAGGCGCAGCAGCGGCAGCATGACCAGCGGGAACGCGATGATCGTGTAGGGCACCGCGTAGAAGCCCAGCGCGCCCGAGGAGAACAGCAGCGCCGGGATCGCGACGAACGTGTACGCGGTGTAGAGGTCGCCGCCCAGCAGGAACCACGTCACCCACGAGCCGAACTTGCGCCCGCCCAGGCCCCACTCGTCGAGGTGCTCGAGGTCGTCCGCGCGGCGCCAGCGGCTCGCCATGAAGCCCATGACGGCGACGCCGAGGAACAGCAGCGTGAAGATGACCAGCTCGGTCGTCTGCGTCCCGCTCACCGGTCGCCCTCCTCGTCGACGTGCCGGGTCAGGCGGTGGACCGCGATCGTGCAGAGGATGCCCACCGGGATGACGAGCAGCTGGAACCAGTAGAAGAACGGCAGCCCGGCGAGCGTCGGCTCCTCGGTGTTGAACAGGAACGGCAGGATCGAGACCAGCGGGATCAGCAGCAGGAGGTTGACCCAGCGGAACCGGACGTCGGTCCAGCCGCGCGGCGGCGGCGCCTCCTCGGTGGGGCTCGGAGACTCCCCCGGCGGTGGGGCGGACGTCGTCATCGCTGACCTCCTGGATGGGTGGCGCTCACGCAGAGCCGAGCGATGGTAAGCCCCGCGTGACGTCCCGGTGAAGCGCTTGCGACGGACAGGCCAGCTCGGTGGACCGCACGTGTGCTCCGGAGGCAAACGTTCTTCCGGGGCGGCGGTCCGGAACGGTGGCGCGTGTCGTGGCACGATCTGTGCGCATCCGGTGCGCGTTCAGCGGCCGAACAGGTGAAGAACACCGTCCGGGTGTCCCCGATGCTGGCTGTCCGTGATCGAGCGCCCCTAGCCTTCCCGGCGATCACCCCGACGCAGAGGACGCCATGACCACGACCGCACCGCTGACCGCCTCCCTGTCGTCGCTGACGCCCGGCACCCCGATCACGTCGGAGGTGCGCTACCGGACCGATGACGGCCGCCATCACCTGCTCTTCCAGAAGGACGGCAACCTGGTCGTCAGCGACGCCGCCGGCGCGGACATCTGGGGACTGCACCAGGTCTTCCGCGGGTTCGACGGCCGCTCGGACGCGCGGTGCGTCCGGGGGCGCAGCGCCGAGTTCGGGTCCGCGGGCGCCCTGACCGTGCGCGACGACGCCGGCGCCGTGGTGTGGACGACGCCGCCCGGAGGGGCTCGGCTGTCCATGGACGGGCGTGGCCGCCTCGCGCTCGCCGCCGGTGACGGGACGACCGTGTGGGCCGCCAACGGATGGTGCACGGTCCGGACGGTCGACGGGACCGGGATCACGGTGATGGCCTCCCGGGACGTCACCCCGGCACGGATCGACGCCGTCGTCCGGATCTGCCGCGAGATGGTCACGCGGATCACCACCCGTGATCGCAGCGCGATGCAGGGCGCTGCGGTCTATGTCGTGAACGGCGAACCGTGGGTCGAGCTGGGTGCGCTCAGCCCGATCAACGGCAAGGGCCTGGACGGGGAGGAGAGCGAGAAGGGGAAGTTCGTCGGGGAGGGGGAGACGCTCCGCGGAGGTGCGTGCACCCAGTTCTGCTGGGTGGACGAGAAGCTGATGTGCGCCACGGGGTCCGACGGTGAGGCGCGGACGTTCGACCAGGTGGTCCACGAGCTCGCCCACGTCGTCCTCAACCGCTACCAGCTGTCGGGGGCCTCGCGGCAGGCCAACCCCGACGACCCGAACCCGCGGTGCGGGTTCGCCTGGGCGGTGCAGCACTGGTTCGGATGCCCGGACGCCGTCCTCGCGGGCCCGATGCGTGACCTGGTCTCCGGCGTCTTCAGCTCCCGCGTCACGTTCACCTGCCCGGACGCGACGCCCGTCGTCCCCGGCTGACGCGCGCGGACCCGGTCCCGGGAACACGAACGGCGCTCTCGCTGCTTCGGAAGCAGCGAAAGCGCCGTTCGTTCGTTCTGAAGCCGCTAGCTGACGCCGAGGCGCTGCTTGAGCGCCTCGAGCTCGTCGCGCATCGAGGTCGGCAGCTTCTCGCCGATCGAGTCGAACCACTCCTCGATCAGCGGGATCTCGGCCCGCCACTCCTCGATGTCGACCTTCAGCGACGCCTCGATGTCCTCGAGCGGCTCGCTGACGCCGTCGAGGTCGATCTGGTCGGCGGTGGGGACGTGGCCGATCGCGGTCTCGGTGGCCGCGGCCTTGCCCTCGAGCCGCTGGATGATCCACTTGAGGACGCGGCCGTTCTCGCCGAACCCGGGCCACAGGAACCGGCCGTCGTCGCCGCGGCGGAACCAGTTGACGTAGAAGATCCGCGGCAGCTTGTCGGCGTCCGCGCCCTTGCCCACGTCGATCCAGTGCTGGAAGTAGTCGCCGACGTTGTAGCCGATGAACGGGATCATGGCCATCGGGTCGCGGCGGACCTGGCCGACGGCGCCGGCCGCGGCCGCGGTCTTCTCCGAGGACAGCGTGGCGCCCATGAAGGTGCCGTGCTGCCAGTCGAACGACTCGTTGACCAGCGGGATCGTCGTCTTGCGGCGGCCGCCGAACAGGATCGCCGAGATCGGCACGCCGTTCGGGTCGTCCCACTCGGGGGCGAGGATCGGGCACTGGCTCATCGGCGTGCAGTAGCGCGAGTTCGGGTGCGCCGCCGGCTGGCCGGCCTCGCCGTTGGCGGGCGACCAGTCCTGGCCCTTCCAGGAGAGGACGTGCTCGGGCTCGCCCTCCATGCCCTCCCACCAGATGTCCT
Source organism: Actinomycetospora flava (assembly GCF_037400335.1). Taxonomy (NCBI): domain Bacteria; kingdom Bacillati; phylum Actinomycetota; class Actinomycetes; order Pseudonocardiales; family Pseudonocardiaceae; genus Actinomycetospora; species Actinomycetospora flava. Next base: position 220,130 of record NZ_JBBEGM010000006.1, on the reverse strand, counting down.
TGTCGTCGGTGAGGGCGACGTTGGTGAACAGCGAGTTGCCGCGCTCGATGGTGCGCATCGCGTTCGGGTTGGTCTTCCAGTTGGTGCCCGGCGCGACGCCGAAGAACCCGGCCTCGGGGTTCACGGCGTAGAGGCGGCCGTCGGCACCGAAGTGCATCCAGGCGATGTCGTCGCCGAGCGTCTCGACCTTCCAGCCCGGGATGGTCGGCTCGAGCATCGCGAGGTTGGTCTTGCCGCACGCCGACGGGAACGCCGCGGCGACGTAGTAGACCTTCTCCTCGGGGCTGATCAGCTTGAGGATCAGCATGTGCTCGGCGAGCCAGCCCTCGTCACGGGCCATCGCCGACGCGATGCGCAGCGAGTAGCACTTCTTGCCGAGCAGCGCGTTGCCGCCGTACCCGGAGCCGTAGCTCCAGATCATCCGCTCCTCGGGGAAGTGGGTGATGTACTTCGTCTGGTTGCAGGGCCAGCGGACGTCCTCCTGGCCGGGCTCCAGCGGGGCGCCCAGCGAGTGCAGCGCCGGCACCCAGTCGGTGTCGCCGTCGAGGAGTCGCTGCACCTCGGCGCCCATGCGGGTCATGATGTGCATCGAGACGACCACGTACGCCGAGTCGCTGAGCTCGACGCCCAGCATGGGGCGCTCCGCCGACGTCGGGCCCATGCAGAAGGGGATGACGTAGAGCGTCCGGCCGCGCATACAGCCGCGGTAGAGCTCGGTCATCGTGGCCTTCATCTCGGCCGGGTCCATCCAGTTGTTGGTGACCCCGGCGTCGGCCGGATCGACCGAGCAGATGTAGGTGCGCTCCTCGACGCGGGCGACGTCGTCGGGGTCGGACGCGGCGTAGAACGAGTTCGGCTTCTTGTCCGGGTCGAGCTGCACGAACGTGCCGGCGTCGACGAGCTCCTTCGTGAGCCGGTCCCACTCCTCCTGGGACCCGTCGCACCACACCACACGGTCCGGCGTGGTGAGGTCGGCGACCTCGGCCACCCAGTCGAGCACCTCGCGGCGTCCGATCGGCGGGTTCTCGAGTCCTTGGATGGTCGGAACAGCAGTCATGCGTCTCCTCGGTCGCTGGCTCGCTCGCCGGAACGCCACGGACCGCGGGGCGGCCCCGGTCGCCTCGGGGAAAGAGTGATCACCGGACACGGCGTCGTGCCCGGTGATGTACTCCGTCGGTGGTGCTCGACGTTAACGAGACTTCCTGAGAACGACACCGCCGGGCGCTGTCGGGGGCCTCACTTCCACGATCAAGCTGAACGATTCAGGCCCGATCGGGCAAACGGAGGGTGTCGAGCGTCGCGGGCAGCACCTCGCCCAGCGCACCCGTCAGCCTCACGCTCGCCACACCGTCCGCGCGGCTCGGACCGCTGGTCACGACCGCGACGGGCAGTCCCCGGCGCGCGGCGGCGTGGACGAAGCGCAGCCCGGACATGACCGTCAGCGACGATCCGAGGACCACGAGTGACCGTGCCCGGTCGACCAGCGAGAAGCAGTGATCGACACGCGGTCGGGGCACCGACTCACCGAAGAAGACCACATCGGGCTTCAACGGACCGTCACCGCACGCCGGGCACGCGGTCATCGTGAAGCGGTCGAGCTCGTCGTCGGCGAGCTCGGCGTCGCCGTCGGGGTTGATCTCGACGGCCCGGGCGTCGAAGCCGGGGTTGAGGGCGGCGAGACGGTCCTGGATCTCGGTCCGGGTCGGCGTCGCGCGGCAGCCCAGGCAGACGACGCGGTCGAGCGCGCCGTGCAGCTCGACGACGTCCCGGGCCCCCGCGGCCTGGTGCAGCCCGTCGACGTTCTGGGTGATCACGCCGCCGACGAGGCCGGCGCGCTGCAGGGCCGTGACGGCCCGGTGCCCGGCGTTGGGGCGGGCGGCGGCCATCTGCGGCCAGCCGACGTGGCTGCGCGCCCAGTACCGGTGGCGCGCGACGGGGTCGCCGGCGAACGCCTCGAAGGTCATGGGGGCGTGGCGGCGCGCTGCGCTCGTCGGGCCGCGGTAGTCGGGGATGCCGGAGTCGGTGGAGATCCCGGCGCCGGTGAGCACCAGGGCGCCGCCCTCGCCGAGCAGGGTGGCGAGCTCGGGGACGTCGCCCCGGACCGGGACGTCGGCCTCCCACGCCTCCTGCGGCGCGGTGTAGCGCATCAGCGACCGGACCACGCCTCCATGATGCGCCTCCGGCGCACGTGAGTGATCCGGGTCGTTATGGCGACCCATTTCACTCAGGAGGCCGGAGGCCATCAGCGGCCCGGGGACACCGAGGTCATGTGGTAGTCCGGGACGCGCAGCGGGGGCATGGCGGCGCGGGTGAACCAGTCCTTCCACTCGCGCGGGAGCGTGCGCTCGGTGGTGCCGGCCTCGGTGGCGCGGCGCAGGAGGTCGAGCGGGGACTCGTTGAAGCGGAAGTTGTTGACCTCCCCGACGATCTCGCCGCGCTCCACGAGGTACACGCCGTCGCGGGTCAGGCCCGTGAGCAGCAGCGTCGACGGGTCGACCTCGCGGATGTACCAGAGGCACGTCAGCAGCAGGCCGCGCTCGGTCGAGGCCACCATCTCCTCGAGCGTCGCGTCCTCGCCGCCGGTGAGCACCAGGTTGTCGGTGGGCGCGGCGAACTCCGCGTCGTACTCGGTGGCGGCCGCGCGCGGGTAGGCGAGCGTCGCCACCGTCCCGTCGCGCACCCACTCGACCCGCCCGGTGGTGGCCCCGTTGTCGAACACCGAGACCTCGTCGCCGGAGTACGTGGTCGCGAGCACCGGGGTGTAGGCGAGGTCCGGGAAGCCGGGGGCGGCCGGGTCGCCGGCGAGGGTCAGCGGCAGCGGGCCGAGGCGCTCGCCGACGCGGGTGCCCCCGGCGCGCGAGAACGCCGAGCGGCCCTCCTGCGCGGGGCGCCCGCCCATCGACCAGGCCATGTAGATCATCAGGTCGGACACCGCCGACGGCGGCAGGATCGTCTCGTAGCGGCCCGCGGGCAGGTCGATCCGGCGCCGGCCCCAGGGCAGCCGGTCGCGCAGCCGCCCGACCAGCGCGGTGACGTCGACGTCGGCGACGTCGGTGGCGCCCTCGCCGCCCCACACCGACGTGCCGGTCGCGGGGTCCTTGAGGTTCAGCTCGACCGCGCCGCCGGGCTCGACCCAGCGCCGCCGCACCCCGGCCGAGGTGCCCAGCCACGTCGTCGTCACCCGGTGGTCCGCGAACCCGAACGACGCCTCCTGCCCGGGCCGGAACGACGCCCCGAGCTCCTCGGCGAGCCGGCCGAACACGGCCATCGAGGTGGCGCCGGCGTCGTCGTCCCAGTCGCCCGGGCCGCCGTCGGTCGAGGTCGGCAGCGGGGCGGCGTCGCGCGCCGGCCCCGCCCGGCGGGCGGCCTGGACCGCGCCCGCCACCGCCTCGGCGATCACCGCGTCGCCCTCGGGGCCCGCCGCGAGCGCCGTCGGCGCGGGGACCGTGGCGACGCCGGCGCCCGTCCCGCCGTCCAGCGACACGAGCATGATCACCGAGAGCCGGCGCTCGACCGTCTGCCCGTTGGTGGTGAGCGTGGAGTTCGCCCAGCGCACGACGGCCTCGGACACCTCGCGGACCGTCGCCACCGCGCCCGCGTCGGGGGCCTGCCGGGCGGCGATCGCCAGCGTGCGCTCCACGAGCGCCGATCCGGGCGCGTTCACGACGAGCTCCCCGTGTTGAGGACGTTGACCTGCCGGAACAGCGCCGACGGGCACCCATGGCTGACGGGCGCGACCTGGCCGGGCTGGGCCTTGCCGCAGTTGAACGCCCCGCCGAGCCGCCACGTCGAGGGGCCACCGACGGCCTCGAGGGAGCCCCAGAAGTCGGTGGTCGTCGCCTGGTAGCCGACGTCGCGGACCTGCCCGACCAGCTTGCCGCCCCGGATGCGGTGGAACCGCTGCCCGGTGAACTGGAAGTTGTAGCGCTGCATGTCGATCGACCAGGAGCGGTCGCCCACGACGTAGATGCCGTCCTCCACGCCCTCGATGAGCGCCGCGGTGGACCGGTCGGTGTGCGGGTCGGCGCGCAGCGACACGTTCGCCATCCGCTGCAGCGGCACGTGCTCGGCGGAGTCGGCGTACGCGCAGCCGTTGGAGCGGTCCAGGCCCAGGCGCGGCGCGAAGGAACGGTCCACCTGGTAGCCGACGAGCACGCCGTCGCGGACGAGGTCGAACTCCTGCGTGGCGACGCCGTCGTCGTCGTAGCCGATGCTCGCGAGCCCGTGCGGCACGGTCCGGTCGCCGGTGACGGTGAGGACGTCGCTGCCGTAGCGCAGGGTGCCGAGCTTGTCGGGGGTCGCGAAGCTCGTGCCGGCGTAGGCGGCTTCGTAGCCGATCGCCCGGTCGTACTCGGTGGCGTGCCCGATGGACTCGTGGATGACGAGCCAGAGGTTGGTCGGGTCGATGACGAGGTCGGTGGGGCCCGCCGCGACGGTCGGCGCCGCCACCTTCTCCGCGAGCAGGCCCGGCAGCTCGGCGAGCTCGGCGTCCCAGTCCCAGCCGGTGCCGACGAGGTACTCCCAGCCGCGCCCGGCCGGTGGGGCGAGGGTCCGCAGGGTCTCGAAGCCGCCGCCCGCCCGGTCGACGGTGGTGATCGTGACGTCGGGGTCGACGCGGACGCGCTGCTGCGTGGTGGTCGTGCCGGCGAGGTCGGCGTAGAAGGTCTGCTCCTTGACCTGCACGCAGCTCGCGGCGACGTGGTCGACACCGGGCGCGGCCAGCAGCGTCGCGGAGCGCTCGGTGAGCAGGCCGATCTTCTCGGCGACGTCCACCGCCCACGGGTCGACGTCGTACGGCGAGACCCAGGTGACGCCGCCGTGCACCGGCTCGTCGGCGAGGGTCACCCGCTCCGTGGCCAGCGCGGCGAGGGTGCCGGAGACCTCGAGGGCCCGGCGGGCGGTGGCCGCGGCCGTCTCGGGCGTGAGGTCCACGTGCGCCGCGAACCCCCACACGCCGTCGCGCAGCACGCGCACCGCGAGGCCGACGGTCTCCTGGTCGGCGGCGACCACGACCCGGCCGTCGCGCAGCTCGAGGTGCTGGCTGCGCAGCCGGTGCACGCGCAGGTCGGCGTGCTGGGCGCCGCCGCGGCGGGCGGCGTCGAGGGCGGCGTCGGCGAGCGCGGCACGGGGCAGGGCGAGGAAGTCCGCGTCCACGGCGTGCGTCACGGGGCTGACCACGAGCGCCGAACCTACCCGCGCACGCGCTCCGACCGGCGCATTCAGCCGCCGCGGACCCACCGTCCGGTGGCGGGGTCGATGGTCGGCGCCGGCGGGACGGGGCCCTCGTCCCAGGTGTCGAGCTCCTCGGTGGTTGTGGACCCGTCGTCGTGCACCCGGGTCAGCACGTCGACCCGCGCGTCGCCGTCGAGGTCGGTGCCCAGCACCAGCGCGTCGGGCTCGGACGCCACGGCGGTGTCGGGGCGGCCGTCGGCGTCGGTGTCGACGGTGGCCGGGCCGAGCACGCCGGCGTCGCCGACCAGCAGCTCGCCGGGCAGCGGATCGATGTGGACGTCGGGCACGTCGACCATGCCCCGGAGATTAGGTCGCGGGCGCCGGGCGTGGGTGCGGTTCGGGCACATCCGCGGGGACATCGACCCGGTCCCGCAGCTCGGCGAGCCGGCGCAGGAGCGTCTCCGCCCGGTCGCGGCCCTCGCGCGCCTCGCCGGCCGTGCGCGCCGCGGCCCGGTCGGCCTCGGCGCGGTCGGCGCCGGCGTGGCGCACCGCGGCCAGCGCGTCGTCGAGGTCGCGCGCCCGGTCCTCGAGCGCGGCGTCGAGGGCGAGGGTCACCTCCCGCTCGGTGGCGATCAGCGCGTCGGCGAGCACGCGCTCCAGGTCGCCGCGCACCTCGGCCAGCGCCTCCACCGACCACTGCCGCAGGTGCGCCCGGTCGGCGGCCAGGCGCCGGGCGCGCGCCACCCAGCCCGCCGCGCCCAGCCCGAGGCCCACCGACACGGGGACGAGCGCGACGCCGAGCGCGGCCGGCGCGATCGGCACCGCCAGCAGCGGCAGCAGCGCGAGCCGGGACAGGCCCAGCCCGCCCGACGCGCCGGCGACGACGAGCAGCCGGTCCTCGGCCGGGCGGGTCCGCGGGGCCGGCACGAGCGCGGGCTCGCCGAGGTCCGCGACGCGCAGCGCCGGCAGCTCCCCGGCGGGCACGAGGTCGGCCAGCGTCGCCGCGACCAGCGCCTGCAGCCGCGCCCCGAGCCCGGCGACGACCTCGGCCGCCAGCGTCTCGACCTCGCCCGCCAGCTCCCGCGGGATCGCCGCGAGCCCGGCGCGGTCGGCGTCGTCGATGCGGGCGCGCACCGCCACGCCGAGCGCCCGCACGCGGGCGGCGAGGTCGTCGGTGGTGGCGACCCGCGCGGCCGCGAGGTCGGCGCGCCAGCGGGTGTGGTGGTCGCGGCGCAGGGCGGAGCGCGCGGCGAGCAGCTCGTCGCGGCGGCGGGCGAGGTCCCCGCCGGCCGGTGCGCGCAGGGCCGCGCGTGTCGCCTCGGCGCGGGCCGCGACCCCGTCCAGCGCGCCCGCGAGCAGGCGCAGCGCGTTGGCCTCGGCGAGCATCCGGCGCCGGCGCGCCACCAGCCGGTGCAGCTCGCGCTGCAGGGCGGCGAGCCCGGAGCGACGGCGCAGGGCCTCGGCGGCCGCGGCGTCGGCGCGGGCGGCCCGCTGCGCCAGCGCCGCCGCGACCGGGAACCACGGGGCGTCCGCCAGGCGCGGCACGTGCCCGGCGACGAGCGCCCGGTCGGCCTCGAGCACGGTGCGCCAGCCCCGGTGCGCCTCGGTGCGCGTGAGTGCGAAGACGACGGTGTCGACGCGGTCGGCGGCGCGGGCCAGGGCGTCGAGCTCCTCGATCCCGAGCGGCGCGGCGGCGTCGGCGAGCACCAGCGCCGCCGTCGCCCCGTCGACCGGCCACGTCCCCGGGTCGGCCGGGCGGGGCGGCACCACGAGGTCGAGCTCCTCGAGCAGGGGCACCGGGAGACGCTCGTAGGTGGAGCGGACGGCGCCGTCGGGGTCGTGGGTGGGCACGGTGTCGAGGCCGAGCAGCGCCGCGAGCAGCTCGCCGCGGCCACGTCCAGGGGCGCCGACGAGCACCACGGTCGGGCGCGCCGGAGGCGGCGGCGCGGCGGCCCGGTCGGCGGCGTCGGGGTCGAGGCGGGCGAGCAGCGTGGTCAGGGCCTCGCGGGTCCGCGCGACCTCGGCGGGGATGTCACTCGTCATGGGTCGAGCTCCGCGTCGCTGCGTCTCCCGGGGGTCATGGGTCGAGCTCCGCTTTCGCTGCGTCTCCCGGGGGTCACGCCGTCAGCTCCCGCCACAGCCGCACGTAGGTGCGGTGCACGACGTGCGCGAGGTCGGCGATGCGCCGCGGCGAGCCCCACGACCCGTACGCCTGCCACCAGGCCGCGCGCCGCGACGCGTGGCCGGCGAGCTCCACGGCGTGCGCGCCCGGCCGCCCCAGGCGGGCGTCGGGCGGGCCGGGCACGGCGAGCCGGTCGACCTCGTCCTGCAGCTCGGCGGGCAGCCCGAGCGCGCCGGCCCGCAGCCGGGCGCGCGCGGCGACCAGGGCCCGGTCGGCGAAGGCCTCCCGGCGGGCCAGCGAACCGGCGGCGTCCGCGATCCGCGTGCCCTCCGCCGGCGGGGCGCCCTCGGCCGCCTCCGCGCGCGCCCGCCCGTCGCCGAGTGCCTCGAGGTCGCGCAGCCCCGCCGACGCGGCGTGCAGGTCGGTGCGGGCGCGCACCTCGTCGTGCAGCCGCCCGACCAGCGTCGCGAGGCCGGACGCGGCGAGCAGGGTGTCGCAGAGCTCGCCGACCCCGGCCGCGGCGTCGGCCCGCAGCAGGGCGAGCGCGAGCGTGAGGCCCCGCAGGTCGAGCAGCTCGAGCAGCCGGAAGCGGGCGTCGACCGGGAGCGGCAGCTCCGCGGAGGTGAACAGCTCCGCGTCGAGCAGCGCGACCTCGAGGACCGCCGGGTCGGCGCCGGCGAGCAGCCGCAGCGCGCCCACGTCCTCGGTGCGCAGCGCGCCCGTGACGGCGGTCTCGGCGAGCAGGCCGATCACCGGCGTCACCGGGCCCACCCGGTCGCCGAGGCGCCGCCCGAGGTCGACGGCCAGCTCGCGCCCGTCGTCGGGACCGACCGTGTCCGCGCGCCCGAGCACCGCCACGACCCCGGCCGGCCCGTGCGTGGCCGGTCCGGGCAGGACGTCGAGGTCGCCGGGGTGCGCCGTCGCGGGCAGCACGACCAGGGCGGCGTCCGCGTGCGCGCCGCCGGTGGGCCCGGCCGGGCGCCGCGCCGACCCGGTGCCCGGGGTGTCGATCACGGTCAGCCCGTCGAGCGCGGCGCTCGTGAGCGTGACCACCAGGTGGTCGACGTCCTCGGGCCGCACGCCCAGCCGGTCGCCGACCGCGGCCGGGACGCGGCCCCCGGCGGCCAGCGGCAGCGGCCGGTGCGTGCCGTCGACGAGGACGACGTCGAGGCGGTCGGTGGACCCGCGGACGTAGTGGGCGGTCAGACCCGTGCACTCGCCGGCTCCGGTCGGCGCGACCCGCCGCCCGACCAGCGCGTTGACCAGCGTCGACTTCCCCGACGAGACCGGTCCGGCCACCACGAGCGAGGGCGTCGCGAGCATCCGTGCCGCGATCGCCTCGACCTCGTCGGCCGTGGGCAGCGACACCCTCGGCGCCAGCGCGCGGCATGTCGCGACGACAGCGCTGCGCAGAGGGCCCACAGTCGTCGCAGAGTAGGCGCCCGGACGGCTACACAGGGCCCGGTCGGGCAGGTCGGCAGGGTTTCGCGTGATCGCCCGTCAGGGGAGACTGCTCACGAACCGTCACCCGGGAGGGAAACGTCCGTGATCGACACCGGCACGTACATCTTCATCGTCGTCGTCGGGGCGATCATCACCCTGGTGGTGGGACAGATCCTCATGCGCTCGGGGATCGGCTTCCTGCGGGACGTCTTCGACTCCGAGGAGGTCGCCCGGTCCACCAACCGCCTGCTCGGTGTGCTGTTCCACCTCGTGGCGCTGGGCTTCCTCGCCCTCATCTCCACCTACCGCCCGTTCGACGTCCAGGGCGACGTGCAGATCATCGTCACCCAGCTCGGCGGCGTGATGCTGGTGCTCGGCATCCTCCACGGCCTGACGCTGCTCCTCCTGGCGCGCGTCCGCAGCCGTCGCCGCAGCGAGACGCTCGAGTCGGAGATGACCGCGCAGTACGAGCAGCAGCGCCGCGCGCGGCAGAGCCCGCGCCAGCAGGTGATCGAGGGCGGCCCCCCGTCCGGCGGATCGCAGAACTGATCAGCGGGCCGCCGCGGGCCGTCCGAGCGCGTTCGATCGCCCGACCGGGGGATCCTCGGCGCCGCCGCTAACCCGCTCCGAGATCGCAGCGATGTGCGGGTGTGACCCTCGTCCCCTTGACCCGTCGTCCGGCGCGTGCAGCGGCCGAGCCGCTGACGATGCCGATGCCGCGGCTCGCCGACGTCGTGCACGCGGTGACCGCGACGTTCGGCTCGCGGGGGTGGACGCTGCGGTTCGGGCCGCACGGCCAGCAGGTCGTCGTCGACCGGCTCGCCGACGCCCACGCCGCCGCCCGCCGCCTCGTGGGCTCGGCGCTCGGCATCCCCGCCGCTGCCGTCCGCATCCGGATCACCCCGGACCGCGAGACCCTCGCGCCGCTGCGGCGCTCCTGAGCCCGGACCCCTCCCCTCGTCGGATCCCGTGTGAAGATCGGGGGGTGGTGGGGCCCGAGCACGACACGCTGCCGACGTCCGGTGACGACGTCCGCCGGCGATCGGTGCTGAGCTTCACCGACCGCGGCGGACGGATGACCGCCGGCCAGCAGCGCGCCTGGGACCGGCTCTGGCCCCACTACGGCGCGATCGCCCCCGGCTTCGACCGGGACGGTGCCGGCCCGCCCCCGCCGGTGCGCGACGGACGGCTCGACGCGCCGGCCTGGTTCGGCCGGGAGGCGCCGCTGCGTCTCGAGATCGGCTCCGGGATGGGCGAGACGACCGCCGCGCTCGCCGCCGCCGAGCCCGAGACGGATCACGTCGCCGTCGAGGTCTACCCGCCCGGCCTCGGGCAGCTGCTCCTGCGCGTCGAGGAGCAGGGGCTGGAGAACCTCCGCCTCCTGCGCGGCGACGCCGTGGTCGTCCTCGAGGACCTCGTCGCTCCCGACTCGCTCGCCGGCCTGCGCGTCTACTACCCCGACCCGTGGCCCAAGCGCCGTCACCACAAGCGCCGCATCGTCCAGCCCGCCACCGTCGCGCTCATGGCGTCGCGGCTCGCGCCGGGGGCGACGCTGCACCTCGCGACCGACATCGCCGACTACGCCGACTGGATGCTCGAGGTCACCGACGCCGAGCCGCTCCTCGACAACCCGCACGGCGGTTTCGCGCCCCGGCCGGAGTGGCGGCCGCGCACCAAGTTCGAGTCCCGCGCCGAGCAGGAGGGACGCCCCAGCCGCGATCTCCTGCTGGTGCGTCGCGCTCCCGGGGGAGGCACGTCCTGAGCACCCGTCGCGTCCGGCGGCGGGCGGTTAGAGTCGGCCCCGTGTCCCCCTCGCCCGCCGACCTGGCCACCCCGCCCACCGCGCTGACCGGCGGCGGGGTCGGTGACGTCGACGCGACGGGCACCGAGCAGGAGACGCCGGAGGCCGGGCAGGAGCCCAAGCCGAGCCGCACCCTGCTCGTCTGGGACGCCCCCAACATCGACATGAGCCTCGGCTCGCTGCTCGGCACGCGCCCGACGTCGGCGTTCCGGCCGCGGTTCGACGCGGTCGGGCGCTGGCTGCTCTCCGAGGCCGGCCCGGAGGGGCTCGCCGAGGCGACGGTGTTCACCAACGTCGTCCCCGGCTCCACCGAGATCGTGCGGCCCTGGGTCGAGGCGCTGCGCAACGTCGGGTTCGCGGTGTTCGCCAAGCCGAAGGTCGCCGACGACTCGGACGTCGACGAGGACATGCTCGCCCACATCGAGGCGCGCCGCGTCGAGGGCGGGCTCGCCCACGTCGTCGTGGCGTCGGGCGACGGCCGCGCGTTCCGCGAGCCGCTCGAGGAGCTCGTCGCGGCGGGCGTCACGGTCACCGTCATCGGCTTCCGCGAGTACGCCGCCTTCGCCGTCGCGTCGGACATCGTGGAGTTCCTCGACCTCGAGGACATCGAGGGCGTCTTCCGCGAGCCGCTCCCGCGCGTCAGCCTCGACACGCTGCCCGACGCGGGCGCCTGGCTGCCGCCGCTGCGCTCCCTGCGCTCGCTGTTGGAGCGCTGATGCTCCGCTCGTGAGTGCTCCGGGTCGCTCTGACGATCCGGAGCACTCACGAGGCCGTAGGCCATCATGGCGCCGTGACCACCGCGCGCCGCCTGCACGCCCCGATCGTCCTGCCCTGCGACGAGGCCATGAGCGTCCTGCGCGACGCGGTCGTCGACGTCGACGACGGCGGGCGGATCGCCCACGTGGGTCCGGCGACCTCGGCGCCGGCGACGGACGCGCCGACCACGACCGTCACCGGGCTGCTCATGCCGGGCCTGGTCAACACCCACGCGCACACCCCGCTGACGGTGCTGCGCGGCAAGGGCGGCGACCTGCCCCTCATGCGCTGGCTCACCGAGGTCGTCTGGCCCGCCGAGGCGAAGCTGGGGCCCGCGGACGTGCGCGACGGGATGCTCGCGGGCACCGCGGAGATGCTGCGCGGCGGGGTCACGACGTCGGCGGAGATGTACTTCCAGAGCGAGAACGTGGTCGACGCGGTGCTCGAGATCGGGTCCCGGGTGGTGCTGACGCCGGGGATCATCACCGCGCCGGGCATGGAGCGTCTGGGCACCTGGCAGCAGATGCGCGACGCGATCACCCGGTGGATCGACGCGGACGGGCTGCGGTTCGGGCCCGGCGAGCGGATCGAGCTGGGCTACGGCCCGCACTCGGCGTACACGCTGCCCACCGAGGCGATCGTCAGCACGGCCGCGCTGGCGAAGGAGCGCGGCGCGCTGATGCACCTGCACGTCGCCGAGGCGCCCGGCGAGGACGACGCGGTGCGCGCGGAGTACGGGTCGGTGCCCGCGATGCTCGAGGCGACGGGCTCGCTGGGCGGGCGGGTGCTCGCCGCGCACGCCATCCAGCTCTCCGACGACGACGTCGCGATCCTCGCCCGCCACGACGTCGCGGTCGCCCACTGCCCGGGATCGAACGCGAAGCTCGCGGCCGGCGTCGCGCGCCTGTCCGACCTGCGCGCGGCGGGCGTCCGCACGGGGCTGGGCACCGACTCGCCGGCGTCGAACGACGACCTCGACCTGTGGGAGGAGCAGCGCCTCGCCTCGCTGTTCGCCCGCCAGCGCGGGGCCGACGCCACGGCGCTGACCGCGGCCGGAGCACTCGCCATGGCCACCCGCGAGGGCGCCCGGGCGCTGGGTCGCGACGACCTCGGCGTCCTCGCGCCCGGCGCCTGGGCGGACCTGGCGCACGTGCGCGTCGACGACGCCGCCTTCGTCGACCCGGACGACGACGACCAGCTCATCTCGAACCTCGTGTGGGCCAGCGGCTCGCGGGGTGTGCGCGACGTGTGGGTGGCCGGCGAGCCGGTGCTCACCGACGGGGTCCCGGCGCGCGTCGACCCCGGCGACGTGCTCGCCGGGGCCCGCCGCGTGGCCGCCAAGGTCCGTATGTGAGTGGTTTCCGCCCCTATACGGTCGACAACCGCTCACGTGGGAGGGCGAGGGCCACGACGAGGGCGGCGGCGAGGACGAGGCCGCCGGCGACGAGGTAGGCGGCGCGGAAGCCGTCGGCCGCCGCGACCGCGGCCAGCACCGCGATGCCGATCGCCCCGCCGACCTGCTGGCCGGTGTTCGCCAGCCCCGAGGTCAGGCCCGCCGTGTCGGCGTCCGCGTCGCTCATGACCACCGAGGTCACCGAGGGCATGACCAGCCCGGCGCCGAGGCCCAGCAGCACGAGCGCCGGGAGGAGGTCGGTGAGGTAGGCCGTCCCCGGGGCCAGGACGAGGACCGCGAACCCCGCCAGCAGCAGCCCCAGCCCGGCGAGCAGCACCCGGCGCGCCGTGAACCGGGCGACCAGCGGCCCCGCCCACCGCAGCGCGACCACCCCGATGATCGCCGCCACCGGGAGCATCGCCAGCCCCGTCTCGCCCGGCGAGTAGGCGAGCACCTGCTGCAGGAACAGCGCCGTGGCGAACTGGAAGCCCATCATCGCGGCCACCGTCAGCACCTGCGCGAGGTTGCCGAACGACACCGACCGCGAGCGCAGGACCGCGGGCGGTACGAGCGGCGCCGCGGCCCGGGCCTGGCGCCACGCGAAGCCCGCCAGCAGCACGACCGCGACCACCCCGGCGACCCACCGCGTCTCGACGATCGCGAACGCCAGCGTCGCCAGCCCGAGCGTGACGAGGGCGGCGCCGAGGAGGTCGGGCCGCGCTCCGGACCGTCGCGCCGGGTCGGGCGCCAGGACCAGCACCGCCAGCAGGGCCGCCACCACCCCGATCGGCACGTTGACCAGGAAGATCGACCGCCAGCCGATCGCCTCGGTGAGCACCCCGCCCAGCAGCAGGCCGAGTGACGCCCCGGCCGCGCCGACGAAGGCGTACGCCCCGAGGGCCCGCGCGCGATCGCGGTCTCGTCGGGTCGAGCTCCGCTCCGCTCCGTCTCCCGCGTCGTCGAACAGCGACACCACCATCCCGAGCACCACCGACGACGCCAGCGCGGCCGCCACGCCCTGCACGGCGCGGGCGGCGACGAGCATCGCCGGCCCGGTCGCCAGCCCGCACGCCAGCGACGCGAGCGTGAACAGGACGAGCCCCGCGACGAGCATCCGGCGTCGTCCGACGAGGTCGCCGAGACGCCCCGCGAGCAGCAACAGCCCGCCCAACGGGACGAGGTAGGCGTTCACGGTCCAGGACAGCCCGGCGGCGGAGAAGCCCAGGTCGTCGCGGAGCGCGGGCAGGGCGACGCTGACGATCGTCCCGTCCAAGATGATCATGAGCATGGACGTGCTGAGTACCGCGAGCGCGAGCCAGGGGGACGCGGTGCGGCGGTCGGCGAGCAGCATGTCCCGACCGTAGCAGAACGTCTACTTCGGAACTATCCTGATTGAACTCATCCTGCGCGGGACGACCGTCGCGGCGGGCGGGCGTCGGCGTCGCCGGCCAGCGGCCCCTCGACGAGCCGGATCAGGCCGTCCACCACCGCGTCGCGGTCCGCCCCGAGAACGCCGAGCACCTCGTCGTAGAGGCCCTGGATCACCGTCGCCGCCTTCTCCACCAGCGCCTCGCCCTCGGCCGTGGTCTCCACCAGGCGGGCGCGCCGGTCGGTCGGCGACGCGACGCGGCGCGCGAGCCCCGCGCGCTCGAGGCCGTCGAGCGTCGTGACCATCGTGGTCTTGTCGAGCAGGGCCTCCTCGGCGAGCTGGCCCTGGGTCCGGCCGCCGGACGACGCCTTGTCGAGCACGCAGTACTGCCGCGCGGTGAGGCCGAGGTCGGCGAGCGCGACGGTCATCCGGGCCGCGAGCGTCTCGCTCGTCTTGTCGAGGAGGAAGCTCAGGTCGGGGGTCACGCGCGCCATGTCGTCAGGCTACGGAACTTTCCGCAACGGGACGATCGGCGTGGCCGTTCGGGCAGTGCGCGGGGTCCGGGGGCGTGGCTAGTGTCCGGACCATGAGTGGCGAGTACCGGCAGGCCTACGACCGCAGCATGAACGACCCCGACGGCTTCTGGCGCGAGGCCGCGGGCCTGATCGACTGGTACCGCGAGCCCGAGACGATCGTCGACGCGTCGCAGTTGCCGTTCTCGACGTGGTTCGCCGGCGGCGAGCTGAACACCTGCCACAACGCGCTCGACCGCCACGTCGACAGCGGTCGCGGCGACCAGGTCGCGCTGATCCACGACTCGCCCGTCACCGACGACCGCCAGCGCTTCACCTACCGCGAGCTGCGCGACCGCGTCGCCGCCTTCGCCGGGGTCCTGCGCACGCACGGCGTCGGCAAGGGCGACCGCGTGATCATCTACATGCCGATGATCCCCGAGGCCGCCGTCGCGATGCTCGCCTGCGCGCGGCTCGGCGCGATCCACTCGGTGGTCTTCGGCGGGTTCGCCGCCCGCGAGCTCGCGGTGCGCATCGACGACGCGAAGCCGTCGGCGATCGTCAGCGCCTCCTGCGGCATCGAGGGCAAGCGGGTCGTCGAGTACAAGCCGCTGCTCGACAAGGCCATCGAGCTCGCCGAGCACGACCCGGGCCGCTCGATCGTCTTCCAGCGCCCGCAGTACGCCGCCGAGATGGGGGAACGCGACGTCGACTGGGCCGAGGCGGTCAAGGACGCCGAGCCCACCGAGTGCGTGCCCGTCGCGGCCACCGACCCGCTCTACGTCCTCTACACCTCGGGCACCACCGGCAAGCCCAAGGGCGTCCAGCGCGACAACGGCGGCCACGCGGTGGCCCTGCGCTGGTCGATGGAGAACATCTACGACGTCGGGCCCGGCGAGGTCATGTTCACCGCCTCCGACGTCGGCTGGGTCGTCGGGCACTCCTACATCGTCTACGCGCCGCTGCTCACCGGGGCGACGACCGTGCTCTACGAGGGCAAGCCGATCGGCACGCCCGACGCCGGCCAGTTCTGGCGCGTGATCCAGGAGCACGGCGTCAAGGCGCTGTTCACCGCGCCGACCGCGTTCCGCGGCATCAAGAAGGAGGACCCGGACGCGGTCCTGCTGCGCGACTACGACATCTCCAGCCTCGAGACCCTGTTCCTCGCCGGCGAGCGCCTCGACCCCGAGACGTGGACGTGGGCGTCGGAGAAGCTCGGCGTGCCGGTGGTCGACCACTGGTGGCAGACCGAGACGGGTTGGCCGATCGCCGCGAACCTGCGCGGGCTCGAGCCCCTGGAGCTCAAGGCCGGCTCGCCGTCGGTGGTCGTGCCCGGCTACCAGGTGGAGATCCTCGACGTCGACGGCACCGTGCTGCCGCACGGCGAGGAGGGCGCGATCACGATCAAGCTCCCGCTGCCGCCGGGCTGCCTGCAGACGCTGTGGCAGGACGACGAGCGCTTCCGCGAGTCGTACATGTCGCGCTACGAGGGCTACTACCTCACCGGCGACGGCGGCTACCTCGACGAGGACGGCTACCTCTACGTCATGGGCCGCACCGACGACGTCATCAACGTCGCCGGCCACCGCCTGTCGACCGGCTCGATGGAGGAGGTGCTCTCCGGACACAAGGACGTCGCCGAGTGCGCCGTGATCGGCGTGCACGACGCGATGAAGGGCCAGGTCCCTCGCGGGTTCGTCGTCCTCAAGGCCGGGGTCGAGCGCGACGAGGCCGAGCTCGCCGCCGAGCTCGTGACGATGGTGCGCGACGAGGTCGGCGCCGTCGCATCGTTCAAGAACGTCGCCGTCGTGCCGGCGCTGCCCAAGACCCGCTCGGGCAAGGTGCTGCGCAAGACCATGCGCGGCATCGCCGACGGCAAGGACGAGGCCGTGCCGTCGACGATCGACGACGCCAGCGTGCTCGACACCCTGCGTCCGGTGCTGCAGAAGGGCCCGGACGCCTAGGTTCGCAGGTCGAGGAGGGTGAGGACGGCGATCCGGTAGCCGTCCTCACCCGCGACGAGCTGGTAGCAGAACCGCTCGGCCGGGCCGTGGCCGTGGTCCCAGGTGACGTCGGCCCAGACGCCGACCGGCCCCTCGCCCATGACCGTGATCGTGGGGTCGGCGGCGTCGATGCCCTCGTACTGCGACCAGGACGACGCGAAGAACGCCGCGGTCTGCGCGCGGTCGGACACGGCGATCGCCTGCCCGGGGAACAGGACGAGCGCGGGCACGGCGTAGAGATCGGCGACGGCCTGCTCGTCGCGGGCCAGCAGGGCCTCGGCGTAGCGGGCGAAGAAGCTCTCGACGGTGTCGGTCATGGTCGCGACGCTAGAGCGCAACCAGGACACGCCGGTGTCGTGTTCTGACGTAGTCTCCGGTCTCGTGGATCTCGCCGCGGCCTCGCGCGACGGCCACCTCGCGCTGCGCCGGGTCGAGCGCCAGCAGCTGGTCGTCGAGCGGCTGCACGCCGCCCGCGGCACGCGGCTGCCGATCCCCGAGCTCGCCCGCGACCTCGGCGTCTCGGCCCGCACGCTGGCCCGCGACGTCGAGCGCCTGCGCGACAGCGGCGTCCCGATCACCGCGCACCCGGGCCGCGGCGGCGGCGTCAGCCTCGCCCATGTCGCCGCCCCCGCCCCGATCCGCTTCGACCTGCCCGAGGCGGCGGCGCTGCTCTCCAGCCTCGCCGTCCTCGGGCCGACCGTCACCCCGAGCGCGGCGTCGGCGATGCGCAAGCTCGCCGACGCCCTCGCCGGGTGATCAACGGGGACGTCGAGTGCGTCGAGGCAGCGAACGCCACGTTCGCTGCGACAGGGGACCTCAGCGCTCGCCGGGCGGGAAGTCCGCGCCGACCGACACGTCGCGCCAGCTCGCGGCCTCGTCGATCCGCTGCTGCCAGAGCTTCGGGGCCAGGTCGGCGGCCATCTCGCCGAGCAGGAGGCGGCGGGGCGGGTTCCCCGAGGTGACGACGCGGATCATCGCCTCGCCGGCGCGGCGCGGGTCGCCGGGCTGTGTGAACGCCTGCGACCCGTCCATCGCCGCGCGCCGCGGCCCCAGGACGTCGTCGTAGGCGTGCATCGGCGTCGCGCGGACCATGCTGCCGCCGTTCCAGTCGGTGCGGAACGGGCCCGGCTCGACGATTGTCACCTCGATGCTGTACGGCGCGACCTCCTGGGCCAGGGACTCCGCCATGCCCTCCAGGCCCCACTTGGTGGCGTGGTACAGCCCGGTGTTCGGGAACGCGCCGACACCGCCGATGCTCGAGATCGGCAGGATGTGGCCGCGCCGCTGGGCCCGCATCGTCGGGAGCACGGCCTGCATCGACCACAGCGCGCCGAACAGGTTCACCTCGACCTGCTGCCGCGCCTCGTCCTCGCTGACCTCCTCGACGCCGCCCGCGAGGCCGTAGCCGGCGTTGGCGACGAGGACGTCGATGCGGCCGGTCTCGCCGGCGATCTCGTTGGTCACCGCGTACACCGCGTGGCGGTCGGTGACGTCGAGGTCGCGCGCGAGCAGCCGGTCGCCGTGCTTCGCGACCAGGTCGTCGAGGGTGCCGGCGTCGCGCGCGGTGGCGACGACGCGGTCGCCGGACTCCAGCACCGTCTCGACGAGGGCGCGGCCGAGTCCCCGGGACGCGCCCGTGATCAGCCAGGTTCGTTCGCTCATGTCTCCGGCTTACCCGCCGGAGGCTCAGTCCGCCCGGCCGAGCCCGTCGTCGGGGATGGCCGCGCCGCCGTAGCCGATGTAGTTGCCCGCCGAGTTGCGCAGGCCGCCGGCCTCGACGTCGTCGATGCTGTGGTTCGCGATCATCGTGCGGACGCCGGCGGTGATGTTGGCGACCGGGTCGAAGATGCCGCGGTCGGCAAGCTCGGGGAGCACCGCGTTGCGGAACGTCGTGTCGATGAGCTGCATGAGCCCCTTCGACGGCGTGCCGGCCGAGGCGTTGGAGTCCCAGTCGTTGACGGCGTTCGCGCGTCCCGTGGACTCGCGCATGATGATCTTCTTGACGCCCGGCGCCAGGCGCTGCGGCAGGCCCATGAGCCCGAGCGCCTTGGCGATCTGGCCGTCGAGCGTGCGCTCGTTGCCGGCCGAGTAGGGCGTCCCGAACTCCAGCGGGCCGTTCTCGCGGGTCACGCTCATCGACTTGATCAGCGAGGACACGTCGTTCTCGTCCCCCGCGCTGGGCTCGTCGGAGTCCGACGACGAGGAGGCCGAGGAGATCGTGGACGCCGGCATCGCGATCGGGCTCACCGAGGAGACGCCGCCGACGGCGTGGCGCGCGGGCGCGGGCTGGTGCTGCGCGGCGAGGGCCAACGAGGCGGTCGCGGCGTCGGGCGTCGCGGGCGCCTCGGCGTCGGCCGTGTGCGTGTCGAGCGTCTGGATCGCCGGGAGGACGGCACCGGCGGCGACGGCCGCGACCAGGATCGAGCCGGTCGTGGAGGAAGAACGGGAGGACCGGGTTTTCCGGGGCTCGGTCCGGGTACCGCTGAGGGAGAACGGAACGGTGTCGGGGTCACCTACTCCGTGTCGGCTCAACCGACACCTCCTCGTCGTCGGGAACAGATGACCCGGCGGTACGAGGGGGAGCCGTCGCCGTGACCATTCCGTGATCGGACGGGTCGAAACATAGCGGCACCGTCGAGGGGCGTCGCGAGCCCCTCCTCGTCCTGGAGTCCCTCGATCAGGGCGATGTCGCGTGTCCGTGGCGCCGAGAGGTCCGGCGGGCGGCCCGAGGCCGCCGATGCGTCCCCGTGCATGCCCGCGGGCGGACGTCCGGGCGCGTCGAGCGGTCGTGCCGGCGACGGGCGGTCGGGTCGTCCGGGCCGGCCCGCGGCCGTGCGGGGTCGGGAACCCTTCGGCGCACGGTGCGGTCGTCCGTCGGGTCGCGCGTGTCGGCGCTCAGGCGGCCAGCAGCTCGGCCAGCGCGTCGAGGGCGCGATCGCCCTCCGCGCGGGCCGCGCTCGAGGCCGCCGCCAGGCCGAAGTACCCGTGCACGAGGTGCGCGCCCTCGAGGCGCCGGACGGCGACGCCCGCGGCCTCGAGCGCGTCGGCGTAGGCGCGGCCCTCGTCGCGCAGCGGGTCGAGCTCCGCGGTGGCGACGACCGCCGGGGCCACGCCGTCGAGGCCGTCGGGGTCGCTCAGGGGCGCGAGCGCGGGGTCGACGCCCAGACCGGGCTCGGGCACGTAGTGGCCCCAGAACCACGCGAGGTCGTCGTGGGTGAGGAACGGGCCCCGCGCGTTCCCGGTGATCGACGGCGAGCTCATCGCCGGGTCGAGCCCGGGGTAGAGCAGCAGCTGGGCGTCGACCCGCGGGCCCCAGTCGCGCGCCAGCAGGGCCGCGCCGGCGGCGAGCCCGGCGCCGGCGCTGTCCCCGCCGACGACGAGGCGGTCCGACGGCCGCAGCGTCGCCGCCCAGCGCAGCGCGGTGTGCGCGTCGGTGACCGGCGCGGGGTGCGGGTGCTCCGGGGCGAGCCTGTAGTCGACCGAGACCACCGTCGCCCCGAGGTGGGTGCACACGCGCCGCGCCGCGCCGTCGGCCGTGTCGAGGTCGCCGAGCACCCAGCCGCCGCCGTGCAGCCAGACCACGGTGATCGCCCGCTGCTCGCCCGGCGGCTCGTAGATCCGCACGGCGACGTCGGCGTCCTGGCCGGTCACGACGTCGTCGTGCACGGACCCGACCGCCGGCGCCTCGCCGCGCCGGATCAGCGCCAGCTCGCGGTAGCTCCGCCGCGCCTCGGCGACGTCGTCGCGCCAGAGCGGCAACCAGCCGTCGGCCTCGAGGCGGGTGATGGCGGCGGCGAGCTCGGGGTCGATCGTGGACGCACCGTCGGTCATGGTCGGCATCCTGGGTTCTCGCCCGTCGGCCCGCTCGCTCGGACCGCATTCAACTCAGGGGTTGAACAAGTGTCCGCTCGGCGCTATCGTCTTCGTCAACCGCAAGGTTGAGCAAGGAGTGAGTGAGCGTGGACGACCAGCTCTCCCGGGTGTTCTCGGCCCTCGCCGATCCCATCCGGCGCGACATGGTGGCGCGCCTGGCCGATGCCGACGCCGGCGTCAACGAGCTCGCCGAGCCGTACGACGTCAGCGTTCAGGCCGTCTCCAAGCACCTCAAGGTGCTGGAGGAGGCCGGGCTCGTCACCCGCACGCGCGACGCGCAACGCCGGCCGGTCCACCTCGAGGCGGAGGTCTTCGACCTGATGACCAAGTGGATCGAGCGCTACCGGCGCCAGGCGGAGGAGCGCTATCGCCGTCTCGACGACGTCCTCGCCGAGATGGACACCGACACCGCAGCCCCCGACCGACAACGAGGAGCATCCTGATGAGCACCACGACCCGCGAGACGACGATCACCGCCGACCCCGCGGCGCCGACCGTCCGCATCACCCGCGAGTTCGACGCGCCGGTCGCGAACGTCTTCCGCGCCCACGTCGAGCCCGACCTGGTCAAGCGATGGCTCGGGCCGCGCGGCCTGACGATGGAGATCGACCGCTTCGACGTCGTGACCGGCGGCTCGTACCGCTACACCCACCGCGACGACGACGGCGCCTACACGTTCTACGGCTCGTTCCACGAGGTCCGGACCGATGAGCGCATCGTCCAGACCTTCACCTTCGAGGGCTTCCCCGACTCCGTGACCCTGGAGACGATGACGTTCGTCGACCTCGGCGACGGCCGCACCCGCCTCGAGGGCCTCTCGCTGTTCGAGTCGACCGACGCCCGGGACGCGATGATCGCGAGCGGCATGGAGATCGGCGTGAACGAGGGCTACGAGAAGCTCGACGAGCTGCTGGCCGGGTAGTCGCCCGATCGCCGCCGGGGCGACGGGGCAGGATGCGCACGCGTGGACACCAACGACGTCACGACGTGGTTCGCGGCCTACCTCGACTGCTTCGTCGCCCTCGGCCGCGGCGACCGCGACGACGTCGAGTCGATCCTCGACTACTACGGCGTCCCGATGCTGCTCAGCGCCCCGGGTGCCACCGGCTGGCTGCACGAGCCGGAGCAGGTGATCGGCGTGATCCGGGGACAGGTCGAGGGCCTGCGCCACGTCGGGTTCGACAGCACGGTCGTCCAGGACGCCGAGACGGTGCTGATCAACGACAGCTGCGCGCGGTACGAGGGGCGTTTCCTGCGCCTGGCCGCCGACGCGTCGGTGATCGCCGACTTCCGCGGCAGCTACCTCATCGCCGACGGCTCCGAGGGGCCCCGCATCGCCGCGCTGATGGTCGGCTGATCAGAGCTCCTCGAACGGCGCGGCGTAGCGGAACGTCCCCCGCGGCGCGTCCCGGGTGAACGCGCGGACCTGGAAGTGCGGACCCCACGCCGGCTCGGGCGCCGTCACGCCGTGGTCGGCGCCGGGCCCGAACCCGAAGCGCCCGTAGAACGCCGGCTCGCCGAGCAGGACGGCGAGCTCCTCGTCGCACGCCTCGGCCGCCCCGAGCAGGGTGTACATGAGCGCGGTGCCGATGCCGCGGCCCTGCCGGTCGGGGCGCACGGCGACCGGTCCGATCCCGAGCGCGGGCCGCTCGCCGGCCCGTCCGCGGGTGGCGACGACGTGGCCGACGACCTCGCCCTCCTGCTCGGCGACCAGCGAGAGGCGCGGGATCCAGCCCACGTCCTCCCGCAGGCGGTCGAGCAGCCCGACCTCGACGGGGATCATGCCGTCGCCCGCGTCGAACGCGCCGGCGACCACCGCCCGCACCGCCGGGAGATCCTCGGGCCGCTCGCGTCGCACGATCACGCGGGGCAGCGTGGCGGGGGTGCGGGGAGCGCGCAACGACGTTGCGAACGACGACGGCCCGCCCCCGAGTAATCGGAGAACGGGCCGCTGACCTGCGAGGACGAACGTGGAGCGAGTGACGGGAATCGAACCCGCGTTCTCAGCTTGGGAAGCTGATGTTCTACCATTGAACTACACTCGCGCGTTGCTCCCAGGAGCCTACACGGCGCTTCGGCGTCCGGGCGGAGGGGCTGGTCCGGGGTCGTTCGATCCGGCGCGGGGCGCAATCACATGCTTGTGGTTCACCGCTCGATCACGGTGCGATCACGAGTCGACTGCGAGTGGATCGCACGCTGCGTGACGACGCGTTAGGTCGACAGGGTAGATCCGGGAACAGGCACTCCTGTTGGGGCTGCCCGTCGTGTTGGCTGGTCAGCGACATGCCAGTGGAGAGCCCGGGGGAGGAGGACGCCATGACTGCCCGTGAGCAGCACGAGCGCTCCCTCCCGGAGATGTTCGTCATCGTCGCGTCCGCGGAGGACGCGAACGCCCTCGCCGCGCTCGGCGAGCGCGACCCCGAGGTGTGCCCCGTCCTCGTCGCCACCGGGCCCGACCCGATGGCGGTCGACGAGGTGCTCGACGACCTCGGCGCACTCGCGGGCCGCGTCCTGCTCGTCGAGACGCCCGACGCCGGGCCGGCCGCGGAGGTCGCCGCGATGCTGCCGCGGCTCGACGCGCTCGTCGGCGACGACGCCCCGGCGGTCGTGCTCGTCCGCGGCGGCTCGTCCACGGCCCTCGCCGCCACCCAGGCCGCCGTGTGGCGCGGGGTGCCGGTGGTCGCCGTGCCGGTCGAGGGCCGGTCCACCGTGGAGACCGCGAACCAGGCGGCCATCGCGGCGCTCGTCGCCACCCAGGACGCGCCCGACACCGAACCGGAGCACGTGCGCGCGGCCGCGGCGGCGCACCGCCTCGTCCGGGAACGTCCCGAGCCGGGCAACGGTCCGCGCGTCGTGCGCCTCCCGACGCATCGCACGCTGTCCGCCTGACGAAGCGTCACCCTCAGCGACCAGAGTGCCCGACATCATCACTCAGTGATGAGGAGGGCACGAAAAGTAGAGGCAATTACCCCTTCCCGGCTAACGTCATGCCTCGCGAGCCTGATGGTCCTGGTGGACAGTCGGCGCACCAGGAGGGCGGGGGTCGGTGAGGCGAGCACCGAGACTGATTCACGAGGTCCAGCGTCTGGGCCTCACGGTGTCGATTGCTGCCCTGCTCATCGTGCTGCTCGTCGTTTTCCGGCTGGTCTGGTCCGTGGCGGTGACGGCGCCGGCCGACCAGCGCCTCCAGGACGGGCTCCTCGCGCTCGAGGACTCCCACCAGGCGATGCTCGACATGGACGCTTCGCTGCGGGGCTACCTGGCGACCGGTGACCAGTTCTTCGCCGACAGCGCCACCGACGCCGCCCCGGCGCTCGCGGCGGCCGACAGCCAGATGGTCAACCTCCTCGAGGAGCCGCAGCTCCGCCAGGACGTGCTGGCCCTCCTGCTCGCCCAGCAGCGCTGGCGCACCGAGTGGGCCGACCAGGCGCGTCGCCTGCCGCCGCCCGGCGGCGCGGAGACCTTCCTCAAGCAGGGCACCGCGCTCTTCGACGACTACCGCGCCCGCAAGGACGCGACCCGGGTCGACGTCCTCGACGCCATCGAGACCGCCGACGCCAACGCGGTCGCGGCCCAGTGGGTCATCGGGGTGCTCATCGCGCTGATCGGCGTCGGCACGCTCGTCGTGGCCCTGCGCGGCCGCTCGCGCCTGCAGACCCACGTCGTCACCCCCGTCGACGGCCTGCTCGCCTCGGTGCGCGGGATCGGCGAGGGCCGGCTGTCGCCGCCGGAGCCCGTGACGGGGTCCGCCGAGCTGGTGGCGCTGCGCGACGGCCTCGCGGACATGACCGTCGCCCTGCGCCGGCAGCGGGAGGAGGCCGCGGCCCAGGCCGAGCGCCTGCAGTCCCAGACCGACCGGCTGCGCACCATCCTGATCATGACCCGCGAGATCGCGGGCTCCCTCAACACCCGCTACGTCATCGACTCCACGGTCCAGGCCGCGGTCGCGGTCACCGACGGACGCGTGCTGCTGTGGCTGCTCGAGGAGGACGGCAACGGCCTCGAGCTCGCCTACGACTCCGACCGCGGCGCGGTGTCGCCGATGGAGACCCACTGCAACCTCGGGGTCGGCGTCGTCGGGCGCTCGGCGCGCTACGGGCAGATCTCGCGCGGCGACCCCGACACCGGGGAGGACGCGGCGGTCGCGGTCCCGCTGGTCGTCGGTGCGCGCGTGATCGGCATCCTCGAGTGCTACGACTCGCCCGACGGCGAGGTCGACGGGCAGCGCCTGTCGGCGGTCGAGATGCTGGCGACGCTGTCCGGCTCGGCGATCGAGGCGAGCCGCCTGCACGCCGCCACCGAGCGTCTGTCGCAGTTCGACCCGCTCACCCAGCTCGCCAACCGCCGCCGGCTGGGGGCGGACCTGGATTCCGCGGTCGCCAACGCGAAGCGGCACTCGTCGCCGATGTCGGTGATCATGCTCGACCTCGACCACTTCAAGGAGCTCAACGACCGCTACGGCCACCAGCAGGGCGACGTGGTGCTCCAGGAGGTCGCCAGCACCCTGCGCACGGCCATGCGCGACGGCGAGACCGCCTACCGCTACGGCGGCGAGGAGTTCGCCATCCTCGTCACCCGTGGCGGGCCGGACGACGCGGCCAAGCTGGCCGAGCGCCTGCGCGTGCGCGTCGAGGAGGACTTCCGGCGCGGCGACAAGCAGCTGGTCACCGCCTCGTTCGGCGTCGCGGGGCTGCCCGAGCACGCCGGTGACGGCGAGGCCCTGCTCAGCGAGGCCGACCGCGCGCTGTACTCGGCGAAGAACGCCGGCCGCAACCGCGTGCACCGCGCGGGCGGGCTGGTGGACTAGCGGGTGTCGTCGGGCAGGCCGCGGCGGAAGTTGACGTAGGAGCGCGAGGGCGTCGGGCCCCGCTGGTCCTGGTAGCGCGACCCGTAGACCGGCGAGCCGTACGGGTGCTCGGCGGGCGACGAGAGCCGGAACAGGCAGAGCTGCCCGACCTTCATCCCGGGCCAGAGCCGGATGGGCAGGTTGGCCACGTTCGACAGCTCGAGCGTCACGTGGCCGGAGAACCCGGGGTCGATGAACCCGGCCGTCGAGTGGGTCAGCAGGCCCAGACGGCCCAGAGAGCTCTTCCCTTCGAGCCGGCCTGCGACGTCATCCGGCAGCGTGATGACCTCGTAGGTGGACCCGAGCACGAACTCGCCGGGGTGCAGCACGAACGCCTCGTCGCTCGCCGGCTCGACCATCCGCGTCAGGTCGTCCTGCTGCAGCGACGGGTCGATGTGCGTGTAGGCGTGGTTGTTGAACGTCCGGAAGTGCCGGTCGAGGCGCAGATCCACGCTCGAGGGCTGCAGCAGCGTCGCGTCGAACGGGTCGAGCCCGACGCGCCCGGCCGCGATCTCGGCGCGGATGTCGCGATCGGAGAGCAGCACGCGCGGACCCTATCGAGGCCGCGAACGGGGAGTTCGCGCGCCCGGAAGCAGCGAGCAGCTCGTTCGCCGCGATCACCCCGGGGCCGCCGGGCGCCGTGTGCGCCGACCCCGGAGACACGAACGGCGCTCTCGCTGCTTCGGTAGCAGCGAGAGCGCCGTTCGTTCGTCAGGCCGGCACCACGCCGGCGCCCGTCAGTTCTCCGACGGGTTCTGCACGTTGGCCGAGGTGGCCGCGGTGTCGGGGTCGGAGTCGCCCTCGTGGTCGGTCTCGGCGGTCGCGTCCGGGCGCCCGCGCTTGACGGCCGCGAGGAGCATCTGCGAGACGTCCATGACCTCGGTGCCGACGGCCTTCGACTCGCTCTGGCGCTCGGTGAGCCCGTCGGTGAGCATCACGCGGCAGAACGGGCAGCCGGTGGCGATCGTGTCGGTCTCGGTCTGGATGGCCTCGTCGACGCGCTCCATGTTGATGCGCTTGCCGATGTTCTCCTCCATCCACATCCGCGCGCCCCCGGCGCCGCAGCACAGGGCACGGTCGGCGTGGCGGGGCATCTCCTTGAGCTCGGCGCCCGCGGCCTCGACCAGCTCGCGCGGCGGGCTGTAGACCTCGTTGTGCCGGCCCAGGTAGCAGGGGTCGTGGTAGGTGACGGTCTTGCGGGCGCCACCGTTCGACCCCGCGTGCCCGTTCCCGTTCGACCCCGCGTGCCCGTTCGTCGACCCCTTCTCGGCGAGCGCGACCGCGGCGGGGGCGGCCTGGTCGCCGTCGTGGCCCGGCGTGCCGTGCCCGTTGGCGGGGATCAGGCCGCGCTCGGTGCCGTCGGAGTGCGGGCCGTGGTACTGGAGGCCCGTCACCGGGTTGATGTCGATCTTCTGCGCGCTCGGCACCGGCGAGGACTCCGGCGCCACCGGCACCAGCTTCTTCTCGCGGACGAGCTGGTTGAGCAGCTGGGTGTGGTGGACGACCTCGTAGTGCCCGTCGAGCTGCGGGTACTCGCGCCCGAGGGTGTTCATGCAGTGCGGGCAGGTGGTGACGATCTTGCGCGTCCCCGGCTCGCGGCCCTCGAAGACGGCGTCGAGCATCTCCTTGGTCTGCATGGCCATCATCTGGAAGAGGAACTCGTTGCCCGAGCGCCGCGCCGGGTCACCGGTGCAGCTCTCCTCCTTGCCCAGCACGACGTAGTTCACGTCGGCGATGTGCAGCAGCTCGGCGACGGCGCGCACCGTCTTCTTGGCGTTGTCGTCGAACGCGCCGGCGCAGCCGATGAAGAAGAGGTACTCGGTCTCCGGGGAGAGCTCGCCGTCGAACTCGGGCACGTCGAAGGGCAGGTCCTTCGCCCAGTCCATGCGCGACGAGTTGTTCTGGCCCCAGGGGTTGCCCTTGTTCTCCAGGTTGCGGAACAGGACGCCCAGCTCGGCCGGGAACTCCGACTCGATCATGACCTGGTTGCGGCGCATGTCGATGATGTGGTCGACGTGCTCGATGTCGACCGGGCACTGCTCGACGCAGGCGCCGCAGGTCGTGCACGACCACAGGACCTCGGGGTCGATGACGCCGAGCGCCTCGGCGGTGCCGACGAGCGGGCGCGAGGCCTGGGCGTCGTCACTGGCGGTGTGGCGCTCGAAGCCCGACTCCGGGACGTGCGCGTTCTCGTTCGGCCCGATGCCGGCGGGCGGCGACTCGGGGGTCTCCTTGCCGCCGATCATGTACGGCGCCTTCGCGAACATGTGGTCGCGCAGGTCCATGATCAGCAGCTTCGGCGACAGCGGCTTGCCGGTGTTCCACGCGGGGCACTGGCTCTGGCAGCGACCGCACTCGGTGCAGGTCGCGAAGTCGAGCATGCCCTTCCACGTGAAGTCCTCGATCTTGCCGCGACCGAATGAGGCCTCCTCGGGCGGATCCTCGAAGTCGATCGGCTTGCCGTCGTGCTCGATCGGCGGCACCGGGCCCAGCGCCTTCGGCAGACGCTTCGCCGAGACGTTGATCGGCGCGACGAAGATGTGCAGGTGCTTCGAGTAGAGCACCACGATGAGGAAGCCCAGCGCGACGCCGATGTGCAGCAGCAGGAAGACGGACTCGAGGACCTCGAGGACGCCGACCGGGATGCCGGAGAACAGCGCGCCGACCCCGATCGAGGCCCAGGCGCCGGAGTCGTAGGGGAAGTAGCCCAGCGCCGAGGACGCGCCGCGGAAGGCGAACAGCGTCCAGACGACGTTGAAGATCAGGAAGAGGATCAGCCAGGCGCCGCCGGTGTGGCTGCCGTAGAAGCGCGACGTGCGGGCGCGGCGCTCCGGCGCCTGCTGCACGCGCATGATCGCGAAGGCGATGATCGAGATCAGCACCATGATCGCGATGAAGTCCTGCAGGAAGCCCAGGACCGCCCAGCGCCCGATCAGCGGGATGTGGAAGTCCTCGACGAACAGGGCGCCGTAGGCCTCGATGTAGACCGTCAGCAGGATGATGAAGCCCCACATCGTGAAGAGGTGGGCGAGGCCGGGGATGGACCAGCGCAGCAGTTTGCGCTGCCCGAACACCTCCACGAACTGGGCGCGCACGCGGGCGCCGAGACCGTCGGCGCGCTTCGCGTCGGGCTGGCCGGAGGCGATCAGGGTGTAGAGCCACCATGCCCGGCGCGCGGCGACGACCGCCACGACCAGGGTCAGGGCAAGCCCCAGGACCAAACGGACGACCACGACGGGACCTCCCCGTGACCCGGGTCCGTGGTGGTGGACCCGGTGAGACAACGACTGCGTCGGCGGCACTGTAACCGCCGGTCGGGCCCTCGGCGCTGCGAAGGGTGACCGAAGCTACTCATCGGTAACCGGACACGGCCGGGTCGGGTCGATCTCGATCGGGCGATGCTTTGCGAATGTGAACGCGACCGCGCCACGCCGGAGCGTGATGACCGCCCGTGCCGTGTGGATCACGATAGGCTCTTCCGGACCAGGAGAGCGGGTCCTCATGACCCGCCGGTCGCGGAGGGTCGACGATGCGAGCACGCCTGTGGGGGAGGGCGTGGGAAGCGGGTGCCCGACGGCCGTCGGGGGGTGTGACGACCCCGGCGCCAGGGTTGTTGGATTCCCTGCAGGCGCCGTGTTTACTCGACCGGTCGAGAACGGCGTCCGGCACATCGACCAGCACGTTCGCGGGAGGACCGCCATGACCGTCACGTTCCTCGGCGCCGACCTGGTCGCGCAGGCCCCGGGGACCGGCGGGCTCCAGGGCTGGATCCAGGACAACATCGTCCCGCTGATCCTCCTGGGCATCGCGATCATCATGTTGTGGATCGGTGGGCGCGGCGACAACGCCGGCGTCGCCCGCCGCAGCATCGGTCTGATCATCGGGCTGGTCGCCCTCGGCATCGCCCTCACGCCTGGTGCGGGTGCGCGTGTCGGTGCGTTCTTCGCCCAGCTCATCACGGGGTGACGCGGGTGCACATCCGCACCGACGACGAGGTGTACCGCGTCGACGCCGTCTGGCTGGGGCCGCCGCGCGCGACGTTCCCCTGGCGCGCCCGCTACTCCGCCTACGGGGTCGGGCTGATCGTGATGCTCGTGGTGATGTTCGTGCAGCGCCGCCTCGGCATCGACCTCGGCTTTTTCTCGGTCGCGTGGGCGCTGCTGATCACCGTCGGGATCACCCGGTTCGTGTCGCGGCGCATCAACGACGAGCGCCCGCTGCTGGAGTGGCTGACGCTGTTCGTCCACGAGCTGCGCGGGCCCCGGGTGAGCCGGCGCGTCACCGGAGGGGCCCTGACCACCGGACACGTGCGGGTGCACCGCGACCGCCCCAGGCTCAGCGGCGCGCCCACCGCCGTCGCCCTCCCGCGCGGCAGCGACCGCACGGAGAAGGCGGCGACGGAACCCGCGCGCCCGGTCGCGGTCGACCCCGCCGAGGACGCCGCCTGGGGCCCGCCGCCCCGCGACGACGAGGTGCCCGCCGCCACGCCGGTCGTGGAGACCCCGGAGAAGGCTGCGGAGCCGGAGCCGGAGAAGGCTGCGGAGCCGGAGCCGGTCGCGGAGGCCCCGGAGGATCTCACGCCCACCGTGCGCAAGGCCGGTCCCTCGCACGCGCGCGCCGCGCGCCGGCACGACCGCGAGGACGGCCCCCGGCGCGCGAGCTCGTCGGGCGTCCGCCGGCGTGCCCGTCCCGCGAAGGCCCGGACGGCCGACGCCGACTTCGGCCCGCCGTCGAGCGCGGACGTCGGCGACGCCGTGGCCCCGCCCGCCACCGGCGGCACCGACAAGCCCGCCGAGCTGCCCCCCGTCCCGGATCAGCGCGCGGGCGACGCGGCGATGGCGGCCTGGACCGGCGCGCGGACCGGGCGGCGCGAGGCCGTGCCGGCGCGCCGCGCGGGGTCCGTGATCCGCAAGGCCGTGCCCGACCCCGACCCGGACCGCACCCAGCGCCGTCCCGTGCGCCCGCGGCGGCGCCCGGGCTGGCCGATGTCGAACGAACCGGCGCCCCCGACCGACGCGGCCGCCCCGGCGGCGCCGTTCGGACCGGGCACGCGCGGTGACCGACGAGGAGACCCCGGTGCTGCGCCGCGGTAGGTCCCGGCGCGCACTCGACCGCGGTGGCGCGGACTCCCCACCCGAGGCCCTCGAGGCCGGCAGCAGCTCGAGCGGCCTGCGCCCGGCCCGCGCGAACGGCCACGGCCAGAACGGGCACGGCGCGCGGCGCGGTCGCTCGCTGGTCGGCGAGTCGCCGGCGGCGGGCTACCGGCCCGCGATCTCGCTGCGCGCCATCGACGGCAACCTCGCGCGCACGGCGTCGGCCGTCACCGCCTGGTACCGCCTGGCCCCGCAGCCGTGGAGCTTCCGCAGCGACACCCAGCGCGAGACGCTCATCCGCCAGATCGCGACCCAGCTCGGCGAGCTGCAGGGCCGGTGGCTGCACGTGCGGGTCACCTCGCGGCCCTACCCGGTGGCGCTGTGGGCCGAGACGTTCGACCACAACGCGCCCGGCCGGCTGCCCGACGTCTCCGGCGCGCTGAGCTGGGAGAGCTTCCTCGAGGGCGAGCAGCGCCACCTCATGGGGCTGTCGATGTCCGACAAGGAGGTGTTCCTCGGGGTCGAGGTCTCCGGGCGCTCGGTGGTCGACCGCTGGCTCGAGGGCGCCGCGCCGGTGCTGGGCCGTCTCGTGCCGTCGGCGGCGACCGCGGAGCTGGCGGCGCTCGAGTCCGAGATCGCGCACGTCGAGGCGCTCGTCTCGCGGGCGGGGCTGGACGCGGTGCCCGCGACCGCCGAGGACATGGCCTGGCTGATGCACCGCTCGTGCTCGCTGGGCCTGCCCGCGCCGCGCACGGTGGCGCCGGCGTCGGGCGAGCGCTGGGAGGCCGAGGACCTCGCGGCGTTCACCGACGGCGTCGCCCTGCAGCAGGAGCCGTACGCCCCGACCGTGCAGGTGCTCGGGCGCTTCGGCACCCAGCCGGTGCAGCGCCACGTCGCGGTGCTGTCGGTGGGCCTCATGGACGCGCTGCGCATCCCCGAGGCCGACGACCCGTGGATGCAGCGCAGCGACCGCCTGCCCTTCCCCGTCGAGTGGTCGGCGCGGATCTACGTGCGCCGCCCCGAGGAGGTCTCGGGCGAGCTGCAGCGCCAGATGGGCAAGGTGCGCAGCCAGATCCGGCACTACACGCACGACCACGACCTCGACCCCCCGATGTCGCTCGCGCGCCAGGCCGACCGGGTGCTGCAGATCGAGGACGAGCTCTCCGGCGGGCTCACGCAGCTCAACACCCGGGTGTACGGGTGGTGGCGGGTCGCGGTGTCGGGGCGCGACGAGGGCGAGGCGCTGACCCGCGCCCAGCAGGTGCTCGACCTCTACCGCCCGCGGGTCGCGATGGAGCACCCCGAGGCCCAGTACGCCTACGCGCGCGAGTTCATCCCCGGCGAGCCGCTCGCGTCCACGGCCTACCGCCGCCGCGGCTCGGTGACCTGGGTGGCGGCCGGGGTGCCCGCGGCGTCGGCGTCGGTCGGCGACCGGCGCGGCATCATGATCGGCGAGACGTGCACGGCCACCCGCCGCCCCGTGGCGTGGGACCCGTGGATGGCGCAGGAGGTCCGGCGCGCCTCGGGGCTCACCGCCGTGGTGGGTGGTCTCGGCTCCGGCAAGTCGTTCCTGACCGGACTGCTCGTCTACAAGACGCTGCGCGCCGGCGCCCGCTGGACGGTGCTCGACCCGTCCGGCCCGCTGGCCGAGCTGACCAAGCTCCCCGAGCTCGCCCCGTTCTCGCGGCACATCCACCTGCTGGGCGCCGACCCCGGCATCCTCAACCCGTACCGGGTGGTGGCCGAACCCCGGCGCGACCACTTCCTCGACGAGGACGACCCGGACAAGGCCTGGCGCCGCGAGCGCTCGCTGGCCGCCGCGACCCGGCGCCGCCTCGTGCTCGACGTCCTCACCGGCCTGCTGCCCTTCGACGTGGCGCGCCTGCCCCACACCCGGATCGTGCTGCTGCGCGCGGTCCGCGAGGTCGGGGGCGCCCCCGACCGCGACCCCGGGCAGGTCATCGCCGTGCTGCGCCGGCACGCGCGCGAGGGCGAGGAGCACGCCGACGTCGTCGCCGACTTCCTCGAGGAGCGCCGCGAGCTGCCCCAGGCCGCGCTGCTGTTCCCCGACCGCAACACGGACCCGCGCGACGACCCCTGGCAGGGCGAGGAGAACTACCGCCTCACCGTGCTGACCATGCAGGGGATGTCCCTGCCGCGCCCCGGCAGCCCTCGTGAGGAGTGGACCGACGGCGAGTCGCTGGCGGTCGAGCTGCTCAACCTCGCGTCCTGGCTGACGCAGCGCACGATCTACACCGCCGACCGGAACCTGCGGAAGGGCGTGGCGCTCGACGAGACGCACTTCCTCTCGCAGATCCCGACCGGCAAGGTGCTCATCGACCGCCTCGCCCGCGACTCCCGCAAGTTCAACGTCCGCGCGCTGTTCGCCTCCCAGCTCGCGGGCGACCTGCTGCGCGTGCCGGGGTTCGCGTCGCTGGTCAACGCGGTGTTCGTCGGCCGCACCGACGACGAGGAGGCGCAGGCCGAGGCGCTGCGCCTGCTGCGCGTGCCCACCGACGTCGGCTACGAGGAGATGCTCGGCACCCTCTCGCCGCGGCCCCGCCACGACGACCGGCCCGACGACACCCCGCGCCAGTTCGTCTTCGCCGACGGGCACGGCGGCGTCGAGAAGATCCGGATCGATCTCGAGGGACCGCACCTCGAGCACCTGCGCGAGACGCTGGACACCAACCCCGACGCGCGCCGGGTCCGGCCGCTGCCGGCGGCGCCGTCCGGCCCCTCCGCACCCCCCGAGACCGACGCCGAGCGCACCGGCCCGGTGCCGATCGTGCCCGCGAGCGGCCCGCTGCCCACGACACCCGGCGCGCCCCAGGGCCCGGCCCGCCCGGCGCCCCCGCGCGCGCCCGCCGGCACCGCCCGCGTGTCGCCCGTGACGCCGTCGCGGGACCCGCTGGTCGAGCGCACGGTCGTCGAGGGCACCGTGCTGGACGAGCGGTCGGACGCGCAGGAGATCGAGGGGCCGGCCCTCGACGCGCGCCTCGACGACCTGGTGCCCGACCTCGACGACGACCTCGGTGGCCCCGCCGTCGCCGACCCGCCCCCCGTCGGCGACGACGAGTGGGCCGAGGCGTGGGTCATGGACGAGACCACCGGCGAGGACGCCGCGACGGGCGACGCGGTGGGCGAGCTCGCCGACCTCGCCGACCAGGCCACCGTCACCACCGCCGCCGACCGGAACCCGGGCTGGCGCGCGGGCAGCGAGGTGCAGGACCCGGGCCGGTGGGCGAGCGCCGGCCGCCGCGGCCCGGGGACACCGGGGTGACGCTCGCCGTCGCGATCCTCGTCGCCGCCCTCGTCGTGGGGTGGCGACGGTCCCGGCGCGCGCAGGGGTCACCGGGGAGGAGCGAGGGACTCCTCGGCCGCCTCCGACGCAGCCAGGGCGTCCCTCGCTCCACCCCCTCGCGCGGGCGCCGCCGGGCGACGGTCGTCGTGATGTCGCTGATCACCGGGCTCGTGCTGTTCGCGCTCCCGGCGTCGGCGGCCCCGCTGGACTGCAAGGCCCCGCCGGACCCGGACCGTCCGGGCACGGGGCTCGTCGGTTCGCTCGACCCCGCCCCGCTCGGGGTCGGCGCGCCGGGCAGCGTCTACCACGAGGTCGGCTACGCCGGGCAGATCTGGTGGACCTACGACCTCGGCTGCGGCCCCGGCGCCGCCCGGGACCCCGCGGCGGCCACCGACACGTGGCTGGGCAACCAGTTCTTCAACCTCGCCAAGCTCGTCGTCGGCGGCGTGAACTGGGCGCACTACCTCATCGAGCGCGGCTCCGGGCTCCTCTCGCCGCTCGACGGGATCGTGCAGGCCGGCACGGCGGCGATGTACAACGCGGTGTTCACGACGTGGATCGGCGTCGCGCTCATCGTGCTCGCGGCGATCCTGCTGGTGCTCGCCATGCGCGGCGACCTGTCGCGCCAGGCCCAGCGCGCGGGGATCGCGGTGATCGCCCTGGCGATCGCGGCGGCGGCGTACGCCGCGCCGGTGCGCTGGTCGAGCGTGCTCGACGGGGTGCTGCTCGACGGCGTCACCGCGATGCAGCGCGGGTTCCTCTCGCAGGTCGGGGTCGGCGACGCGAACACGCTGCCGACCGTGCTCACCGACCAGATCGTCTACAACAACTGGCTGCGCGGGGAGTTCGGGTCCGCGGACGTGCCCCAGGCCCGCGACATGGGCCGGGAGCTGCTGCGGGCGCAGACGTTCACCAAGCAGGAGATCGCGGACGGGCAGGACAACCAGGCGACCGCCGACGCGAAGAAGCAGGCGTTCACCGCCGTCGCCGACCGCGCCGGCGACCGGTACAGCTACTTCCAGGGCCGGCAGGGCTCGCGCACCGGCGCGGGGATGCTCGCGCTGATCCAGGCCGTGTGCATCGGGCTGTTCCAGCTGATGAGCAAGCTGCTCATCCTCGTCTCGATGCTGATCATCCGGTTGCTCGTGATGATCGCCCCGGCGCTCGCCGTGGTGGCCCTGCTCAAGCCCGAGGTGCTGCCCGCGATGCTGCGGATCGGCGGGGCGGCGCTGGTGAACACCCTGCTCGTCGGCGCCATGGCCGGGCTGCACTCGCTCATGGTCATCGCGCTGTTCCGCCCCGGGGCCGGGGTGGACACGTGGCTCGCGCTGCTGGTCACGGGTGTCGTGACGATCGTGCTGTGGGCGCTGGCGAGACCGTTCCGGCGACTGGCGGCGATGGTCTCGCTGACCCGCGACCAGATGAGCGGCGTCCTGCCGCCCGCCGGCAGCGGCATGTTCTCGCGGTTCCTGCCGCGCTCGCCCGCGCGCCAGGACGACTGGTGGTCCGAGCGCCGTGACGCCGCGGGCGAGGGCGACGGCTGGCGCCCGGAGGGCAGCACGCCCTCGCGCACCGACCCCACGGTGGCGGCGTCCGTCGCCGACCCCGCGGCGCCGGTGCGCGTCGACAGCGAGCGGGTGGGCACGCGCGCGGGCGGCTCCCCCGGCCACGACGCGGACCCGGCGGCCGCCCTGGCCTCGCGCACCGCCGCGCAGCGCGCGCTGCCCCGCGGCGCCGGCGCCGTGCCCGGGGGCAGCCCGCGCGGCGACCGTGACGCGACCCCCGCCCGCGCCCAGATCAGCGACGCCGACCGCAGCCTCTACCGCAGCGTCGCCGCGCGGACCGGGGAGGCCGGGGGGTCCGACGGCCTGCGCCGCCCGGTCCAGGCCGAGCTGGTCGACGGCGCCCCGGTCTACCGGATCTACCGCCCCAGCCGCCCGATCGGTGCCGGGTCGTCGCGCCGCTCGTCGCGGTCGGCCCCCGCCCCGCGCTCCGCCGGCGAGGGAGGCGCAGGTGCCGATCCGGACTAGGCGCGGACGCGCGGCGGCCTACCGGGCGCTGTGGGAGTGGCCGCTGCACTCCCCGGCGCGGTTGTTCCTCGTGGTGGTCGTCGTCATCGCGCTCGCCGTGGGCCTGTCGTACCTCAGCGGCTCGCTGGGCGGCCCGGGCCACGACACGGGGCGCGCCCTCGGGCCGGCGCCCTCGGCGTCGCCCGGCACCGCCACCGCGGCGCCCGGGCAGCCGACGGTCACCGAGCTGCGCCCGCAGAGCCTGCCGCTCAGCGCCGCGCCGCCGGTGGCGCTGGCGGTCGCGGAGCGCTGGACGCAGGCGTGGGCCACGCACCCGCCGGGCACGACGCCCGCACAGTGGAGCGCGGGGCTCGCGCCGTACACGACCGACGAGTACCTGGCGGTGCTCGCCTCGGTGGACCCGGCGAACGTGCCGGGCACGCGCGTCACCGGCCCGCCGCAGGCCGTCGACGTGCGCCCGGAGGCCGTGCGCGTCCAGGTGCCCACCGACGCGGTGCGCCTCGAGCTCCTCCTCGTGCAGGTCGGGCCGGGTGACTGGCGCGTCTCGGGCTACGACCGGGCGTCCTGACCCGTGATCACGCCGCCCCGGCTGCCGCCCGGCTTCCGCATCCTGCGCCTGCTGCTGCCGGTGGCGGGGCTCGCCGCGTTCATGGTCGTCGTGCTCGCGGGCGGGCTGCTCGTCGCCAACCAGTTCGTGCCCGGGCTCGGGGAGGACGCGGGGAGCACGAGCTGCGAGGCCGGGACGGGCACGGGGCCGTCGACCGACGCCCCGCAGACCTCCGCCGAGCTCAACGAGGTGCAGCGCCGGACCGCCGCGACGATCATCGGCGTCGCCAAGGGCATGAACGTGCCGCCGCGGGGCTGGATCGTCGCCCTCGCCACGGCCATGCAGGAGTCCCAGATGGGGACCGTCGGCATGGACGTCGCCGTCGACCACGACTCGCTGGGCGTGTTCCAGCAGCGCCCGAGCCAGGGGTGGGGCTCGCCCGCGCAGGTCCGCGACCCCGTCTACGCGACGCGCACGTTCCTCGAGCGCCTGCTCACCGTGCCCGGCTGGGACACGATGCCCGTCACGCAGGCGGCGCAGATCGTGCAGCGCTCGGCGTTCCCGAACGCCTACGCGAAGTGGGAGTCGCTGGCCAACAGCCTCGTCACCGACCTCGCGGGCGTCGCCGGCGCCATCCAGGAATGCGTGCCCGCGGACGAGGCGTCGGGCGGCGTCGCGGCCGCGCTCCCGCCGGGCGTGGCGCGCACGGCCATCGAGTTCGCCACCGCCGAGACCGGCAAGCCCTACGTCTGGGGCGCCACCGGACCGAGCAGCTACGACTGCTCCGGGCTCATGCTGCGCGCCTACCAGCGCGCGGGGATCGTCATCCCGCGCGTCTCGCGGGACCAGTACAACGCGGGCGCCCACGTGCCCGTGGAGCAGGCGCAGCCCGGTGACCTGCTGTTCTGGGCGTACGACGAGTCGGACCCGGACACCATCCACCACGTCGCGATGTACCTCGGGAACGGGCAGATGATGGAGGCCCAGCAGACGGGCGTGCCGCTGGGCACCCGGGCCGTGAAGTGGGACGAGGGCGAGCTCCTGCCGCTCGCCACCCGCCCGGGCACCGGCTCCGACCGGGCCTGAGCGACTTTCTCCGGCGAAGTTGAGCGTGCCGGGAACAAGTCCGTGACATGCTCCGTTGGGCCGAGTGACACACTTGAGCGCGACGGACTCAGGTCAGGTTTGCGAGGATGGACTCGCAGGCAAATACTTGAGCGCAGAGCACTCAACGACACCCCGGAATCCACGGGTCTCGAGAGGAGACACGAGCATGGCGCGAGCGGTCGGCATCGACCTCGGCACGACCAACTCCGTGGTCGCCGTCCTGGAGGGCGGCGAGCCGACGGTCATCGCGAACTCGGAGGGCAGCCGCACCACCCCGTCGGTGGTCGCGTTCGCCCGCAACGGCGACGTCCTGGTCGGCCAGTCGGCCAAGAACCAGGCGGTGACCAACGTCGACCGCACCATCCGGTCGGTCAAGCGCCACATGGGCACCGACTGGTCGGTCGAGATCGACGACAAGAAGTACACCGCGCAGGAGATCAGCGCCCGCACGCTGCAGAAGCTCAAGCGCGACGCCGAGGCCTACCTGGGCGAGGAGGTCACCGACGCGGTGATCACCGTCCCGGCCTACTTCGAGGACGCGCAGCGGCAGGCCACCAAGGAGGCCGGCCAGATCGCGGGGCTCAACGTCCTGCGCATCGTCAACGAGCCCACGGCCGCCGCGCTCGCGTACGGCCTCGAGAAGGGCGACGACGACCAGACGATCCTCGTCTTCGACCTCGGTGGCGGCACGTTCGACGTGTCCCTGCTCGAGATCGGCGACGGCGTGGTCGAGGTGAAGGCCACCAACGGCGACAACAACCTCGGCGGCGACGACTGGGACGAGCGGATCATCAGCTGGCTCGTCGACAAGTTCAAGAGCTCGCAGGGCATCGACCTGTCCAAGGACAAGATGGCGATGCAGCGCCTGCGCGAGGCGGCGGAGAAGGCCAAGATCGAGCTCTCCAGCTCCTCCAGCGCCGGCATTAACCTGCCCTACATCACGGTCGACGCCGAGAAGAACCCGCTGTTCCTCGACGAGACGCTCTCGCGCGCCGAGTTCCAGCGGATCACCTCCGACCTGCTCGACCGCTGCCGCAAGCCCTTCAACCAGGTGATCAAGGACGCGGGCATCTCCGTGGGCCAGATCAACCACGTCGTGCTGGTCGGTGGTTCGACCCGCATGCCCGCGGTGCACGACCTGGTCAAGGAGCTCACCGGCGGCAAGGAGCCGAACAAGGGCGTCAACCCCGACGAGGTCGTCGCCGTCGGCGCCACCCTGCAGGCCGGCGTCCTGCGCGGTGACGTCAAGGACGTCCTGCTGCTCGACGTCACCCCGCTGTCCCTCGGCATCGAGACCAAGGGCGGCGTGATGACGCGGCTCATCGAGAAGAACACGACGATCCCGACCAAGAAGTCCGAGGTCTTCACGACGGCCGAGAACAACCAGCCGTCGGTCCAGATCCAGGTCTTCCAGGGTGAGCGCGAGATCGCGGCCTACAACAAGAAGCTCGGCATGTTCGAGCTCACCGACCTGCCGCCCGCCCCGCAGGGCGTGCCGCAGATCGAGGTCAGCTTCGACATCGACGCCAACGGCATCGTCAACGTCTCGGCGGTCGACAAGGGCACCGGCAAGTCCCAGCAGATGACCATCACCGGCGGCTCGGCCCTCTCGAAGGACGAGATCGACCGCATGGTCCAGGACGCCGAGGCCCACGCCGACGAGGACCGCAAGCGCCGCGAGGCCGCGGAGACCCGCAACCAGGCCGAGACGCTGGTCTACCAGACCGAGAAGTTCATCACCGACAACGACGAGAAGCTCCCGTCGGACGTCAAGGAGAAGGTCCAGGGCTCGATCGGCGAGCTCAAGGAGGCCCTCAAGGGTGAGGACACCGAGGCCATCAAGGCGGCCTCGGAGAAGGTCGCCACCGAGTCGCAGGAGCTCGGCCAGGCGCTCTACGCCCAGCAGCAGTCCGAGGGCGGCGCGGCCGCCGGTGGCGCGGCCGGTGCCGGAGAGGCCGGGGCTTCCGCGCAGGCGGACGACGTGGTCGACGCCGAGATCGTCGACGACGAGAAGGACAAGAAGGACTGACCCGATCCGGCGGGGCCGCGACACGGTACGCGGCCCCGCCGGTCGGTTCGTCCCCGTCCACCCAGCTCCCGACCACACGTCCCCGGCCCCGGCACCGAGATGCCGGGCCGAGCCTCTCGAGGAGGTCACAGTGCAGGATCCGGTCGTCGGCCACGAGGCTGCCGACGCCACCGACTCCAGCGTCGGCGGAGTGCCCACCTCCGGGCAGGCCGCGCCCGGTGGCACCGCCCAGCCGGACGGGGCCACCGACGGCGGCGAGACCGCCGCGCCCGACGGCGCCCAGACCATCGCCGGCGAGGCCCGCGCGGCCGAGTCCGCCGCCTCGGCGTCGGCCGCCCCTCAGGCGAACGGTGACGGCGCGGGCGACCCGGAGCTCGAGCGCGTGCGCGCCGAGCTCGCGGAGCGCACCGCCGACCTGCAGCGGGTGTCCGCCGAGTTCACCAACTTCCGGCGGCGCACCGAGCGCGAGCGGGAGTCGACCGTCGCGGGCGCCAAGGCGGCCGTCGCGGGCGAGCTGCTCACCGTGCTCGACGACGTCGAGCGCGCCCAGAACCACGGCGACCTGACCGGCCCGTTCAAGGTCGTCGCCGACCGGCTCACCGAGACGCTGCAGCGCGCCGGGCTCGAGCCCTTCGGGGCCGAGGGCGACGCGTTCGACCCCTCGGTGCACGAGGCCGTCGCCCACGAGACCTCCTCCGAGGTCTCGGGTCCGACCGTCACCACGGTGATGCGTCGCGGCTACCGCTTCGGCGACCGCGTGCTGCGGGCGGCCATGGTCGGCGTCACCGACTCGGACGGGTCGGCTCCCACCGTCCCCACCGAGCCGGCCGACGCCGGCACCACCTCCTGAGAGCGATCCTGACCACCACATCCCCCACACCGCGGAAGGAGCAGTCCCGCCATGAGCGCCCGTGACTGGGTCGAGAAGGACTACTACCGCGAGCTGGGCGTGGCCAAGGACGCCTCCGCGGACGACATCAAGAAGGCGTATCGCAAGATCGCCCGCGAGAACCACCCCGACGCCAAGCCGGGCGACGCCAAGGCCGAGTCCCGGTTCAAGGCGGCCGGCGAGGCGTACGGGGTGCTCTCCGACCCCGAGAAGCGCCAGCAGTACGACGAGGCCCGGACGATGTTCTCCGGCGGCCGCTTCGGCGGTTTCGGCGGCGGCCGGGGGGCCGGCGCGGGCGCCGGTGCCGGCGGCACCGGGTTCTCCGGCGGCTTCGACGTCGGCGACCTCTTCGGCGGTCGCGGCGGGCAGCAGCCCGGGGCCGGCGGCCTCGGCGACCTGCTCGGCGGGCTGTTCGGCGGCGGGGCGGGCGCCCCGACCGGCGGGCCGGTGCCCGGGGCGGGCGCCAGCAGGCCCCGTGAGCAGCGCGGCGCGGACGTCGAGACCGACGTGCGCATCGACTTCTCCGAGGCCGTCGGCGGCACGACCCTGCCGCTGCGCCTCGCGTCGCCGACGCGCTGCAACACCTGCGGCGGCAACGGCGCCAAGCCCGGCACCAGCCCCCGCACCTGTCTGACCTGCGGCGGCGCCGGCGTCGTCTCGCGCAGCCAGGGCGCGTTCGCGTTCAGCGAGCCGTG
The DNA here is from genome assembly GCF_037400335.1 of Actinomycetospora flava. Taxonomy (NCBI): domain Bacteria; kingdom Bacillati; phylum Actinomycetota; class Actinomycetes; order Pseudonocardiales; family Pseudonocardiaceae; genus Actinomycetospora; species Actinomycetospora flava. Next base: position 179,146 of record NZ_JBBEGM010000006.1, on the reverse strand, counting down.
CCGCGACTGCTCGGGCACCGGCTCGATCGTCGATGACCCGTGCCCCGAGTGCGGGGGCGACGGCGTCAGCACCCGGTCGCGCACCCTCACGGTGCGCATCCCGGCCGGTGTCGACGACGGCCAGCGCATCCGGCTCGCCGGGCAGGGCCAGCCGGGCAGCCGCGGCGGGCCGGCGGGCGACCTGTTCGTGGTCGTCCACGTCAACCCCGACGACCTGTTCGGGCGCTCGGAGCGCAACGCCGACGACCTGACGCTCACCGTGCCGGTGACGTTCCCCGAGCTCGTCGACGGCACGACGATCACCGTGCCGACCATGGACGGGAAGGTCTCGCTCAAGGTGCCCGCGGGCAGCCAGAGCGGGCGCACGCTGCGCGTGCGCGGCCGCGGGGTGCACCGCAAGGACGGGCGCACGGGCGACCTGCTGGTCACCGTCGAGCTCTCGGTCCCGCAGCGCCTGAGCTCCGAGGCCCGGGAGGCGCTCGACGCCTACGTGAAGGCCACCGCCGACCACGACCCGCGCGCCGACCTCACCCGGCGTGCCGAGGCCGCCGCACGGAGGGAGACGGCGTCATGAGCGGGCGCGACGAGCGGGGACCCTGGCCGTCCCCGCTCGGCGCCTCCTCGTCCGGTCCAGCCATGCCGCCGCTGCCCGCCTGGGCCGACGAGGACACCCCGGTGTTCGTGATCTCGGTGGCCGCCCAGATCGCCGGCATGCACGCGCAGACGCTGCGCTCGTACGACCGCATCGGGCTCGTGACGCCGGGACGCGCCAGCGGCGGCGGCCGGCGCTACTCGGTGCGCGACATCGCGGTGCTCCGCGAGGTCCAGCGGCTCTCGCAGGAGGACGGCGTCAACCTCGCCGGCATCAAGCGCATCATCGAGCTCGAGCGCGAGGTCGGGGCGCTGACCGACCGCCTCGCGGAGGTCACCGAGGAACTCGCCGGGTGGCGGGCCGCCGCCGAGCAGGCCGCCCGCAACGCGGCCGACGGCAGCGCGAACGACCGCCTGCCGGCCCGCCGGACCCAGTCGGTCGTCGTCTGGCAGCCCGGCCCGAGAAGGCGTGATTGACCACCGGAGCGCGCCGGAAGTCGGTGGGCAGCCCGAGGTACGAGGGCTGACGACCGCACTTCCTGGCAGCGGCTATTCAGTGAACGGGTCGTAGGTGATGCGGTCGAGCCCGACGCCGTCGACGAGCAGCGCCGACGCCGTCGCGCGGATCATGTTCGGCGAGCCGGAGAGCAGCACGTCGTGCTGCGACCAGTCCCCGCCGCGGACCACCGCGTCGCGCAGCGTCCCGGGCTGGGTCTGCTGGTCGAGCGGGTCGTCCTCGCACACGGCGGCGACCTGGAGCCAGGGATGGCGCTCGGCGAGGGCGTCCAGGCGGTCGAGCACCGTGAGGTCCTCGGGCACGCGGCCGCCGAGGAACACCGTGCACGGCCGCGGCCGGGCCCAGCGGGCCATGTCCTCGCAGAGCGCGAGCACGGGGGCGCCGCCGGTGCCGCCGGCGACCATCAGCACCTCGCGGGTGCTGCGCGGGTCGAGCCCGAGGCGCCCGGCGGGCGGGCCGAGGCGCCACCGGTCGCCCGGCGTCGCGTGCGCGACCATCGCCCGGCTCACCCAGCCGCCCTCGACCGCGCGGACGTGGAACTCGAGGAGGCCGTCGGGACGGGGCGCGGTCGCCGGGCTCAGCGGGCGCCACATCCGCGGCCGCTGCGGGATCTCGACGGTGAGGTACTGCCCCGCGCGGTGGGGCACCGGGGTGTCGGGCGCGACGTGCACGACGGCGAGGTCCCAGCTCAGGCGCCGGTGGCCCACCACGGTGCCCTCGGCGACCGCCGGGTCGGCCGCGGCCCGGACCGCCTGCTCCATGGGCCCCGCGGCCAGCGAGAACGCGCGCACCCACGCGTGCTCGGTCGCCTCGTCCCAGGTGGCGCCGAAGCGGCGCATCGCCCCGATCAGCGCCACCCCGAGCGCCTCGTACTGCTCGGCGCGCAGGCCCAGCGCACGGTGCTCGCGCACCAGCGGCTCGAGCATCGCCCGGAGCTCGCCGGGGCGGTCGACGGCGCTCATCGGCAGCACGAGCGAGCGGAGCAGCCGGCGCGCCGGCTCGGTGACCCGCGCCGGGAACAGCGCGCGGGTCTGCGGGGCCAGGCTGAACAGCAGCGCGGCGAACCAGTCGGCGAGCTCGTCGACCTGCGGCTCGACCTCGGTCCAGGTCTGGCGGACCCGGCGGGCGGCGCGCTGCTCGGGGGTCTCGTCGGTGCGCGCGGGCTCGGGCCGGGGCTTCGGAGGCGCCGGAGGCGTCGGAGCCGGCGGCGCCGTGGGAACGACGGCGCGTGCGGTGTTCGTGGGCTCGCCCGGGGTGTCGTCCGGGGCCGCGTGGCGCCCGGGCCGCACCATCGGTGTCGTGGCTGGTGGCGGGACGGCACGGACCGTGGCGAGACGGCGTCCGCGGCGGGCCGGGGCCGGTGCGGGCGCGGCCGTGGAGGTCGGGTCCGGACCTGCGGACAGCGGCTCCGCGGACATGGACGACGTGCCTCCTCGACCCCCCGGCGCGGACGTGTCCCCGCGCGACCGCACCACTATGACAGCACGTCATGGTTCGTCACGCAGGGTCCCCATCCGGGGCTCGACGTCCGGCTCGCGATGTGCGCCGGACGGTGCTCGTAGGCACGCTGAGCAGCGACGACGGTCCGGTTCGGCGTGGTTCACCGTCGTCGCAGTGGGTCACCGGTCACCGTGACGAGGTGAAGGGAAGAAACGGCGCCGCGGCAGAGTTGAGCTGAGTAGACTCAAGTTGTGAGGGCGGCTGGTGGGCCGCCCGCCCACCCCCACCAGGAGGAAACCGATGGACTTCACCCCCACCACCCGCACCCAGCAGGCGGTGTCGGCCGCGGTCCGCGCGGCCACCGTCGACGGTCACCCGCAGGTCTCGCCGGCCCACCTCGCGGCCGCGCTGCTCGAGCAGACCGACGGCCTCACCGAGCCGCTGCTGCGCGCGGTCGGGGCGGACCCGTCGGCCGTCGGCTCCGACATCGGCAAGGTCCTCACGAGCCTGCCGAGCGCCAGCGGCTCCAGCGTCGCCGCGCCGCAGTTCGACCGCGAGATGGCGCGCGTGCTGCAGCACGCCCAGCAGCTGGCCGCCGACATGGGCGACGAGTACGTCTCGACCGAGCACCTGCTCGTCGGGCTCGCCGCCGCCGGCGGGCGCACCGCCGACGTCCTGACCCGCCACGGCGCGACGCCCGAGGCGCTGAAGGAGGCGTTCACCAAGGTGCGCGGGTCCGGGCGCGTCACGTCCGCCGACCCGGAGGGCACCTTCCAGGCCCTCGAGAAGTACGGCCAGGACCTCACCGAGCGCGCCCGCTCCGGCGACCTCGACCCGGTCGTCGGCCGCGACGCCGAGATCCGTCGCGTCGTGCAGGTGCTCTCGCGGCGCACCAAGAACAACCCCGTGCTCATCGGCGAGCCCGGCGTCGGCAAGACCGCGATCGTCGAGGGCCTCGCCCAGCGCATCATCGCCGGCGACGTGCCCGAGTCGCTGCGCGGCAAGCGCGTGGTCGCCCTGGACCTCGGCTCGATGGTCGCGGGCGCCAAGTACCGCGGCGAGTTCGAGGAGCGGCTCAAGGCCGTCCTGCAGGAGATCACCGACTCCGCGGGCCAGGTCATCACGTTCATCGACGAGCTGCACACCATCGTCGGCGCCGGCGCGACCGGCGAGTCGGCGATGGACGCCGGCAACATGATCAAGCCGATGCTCGCCCGCGGCGAGCTGCGCATGGTCGGCGCGACGACCCTCGACGAGTACCGCCAGCACATCGAGTCCGACCCCGCCCTGGAGCGCCGCTTCCAGCAGGTGCTGGTCGGCGAGCCGACCGTGGACGACACCGTCGGCATCCTGCGCGGGCTCAAGGAGCGCTACGAGGTGCACCACGGCGTGCGGATCACCGACGCCGCGCTCGTCGCCGCCGCCACGCTCTCCGACCGCTACATCACCGCGCGCTTCCTGCCCGACAAGGCGATCGACCTCGTCGACGAGGCCAGCTCGCGGCTGCGCATGGAGATCGACTCGCGGCCGGTCGAGATCGACGAGGTGGAGCGCGCCGTGCGTCGCCTCGAGATCGAGGAGATGGCGCTCGACAAGGAGTCCGACCCCGCGTCGCGCGAGCGCCTGGGCGCCCTGCGCGCCGAGCTCGCCGAGCGCCGCGAGGAGCTCGACGCCCTGACCGCCCGCTGGCAGGCGGAGAAGGACGCCATCGACGGCTCCCGAGTGCTCAAGGAGCGCCTCGAGGGGCTGCGCGGCGAGTCCGAGCGCGCCGAGCGCGACGGCGACTACGAGCGTGTCGCCAAGCTGCGCTACGTCGAGATCCCGGCCCTGGAGAAGGAGCTGGAGGCCGCGGACGCCACGTCGGCGGCGCCGGTGATGCTCAAGGAGGAGGTCGGCCCCGACGACGTGGCGGACGTCGTGTCGGCGTGGACCGGCATCCCCGCCGGGCGCCTGCTCGAGGGCGAGACCGCGAAGCTGCTGCGCATGGAGGACGAGCTCGGTCGCCGCGTCGTCGGCCAGGCCGAGGCCGTCCGGGCGGTGTCCGACGCCGTCCGGCGCGCCCGCGCCGGGATCGCGGAGGAGGACCGGCCGACCGGGTCGTTCCTGTTCCTCGGCCCCACCGGCGTCGGCAAGACCGAGCTGGCCAAGGCGCTGGCCGCGTTCCTGTTCGACGACGAGCGGGCGATGATCCGCATCGACATGAGCGAGTACGGCGAGAAGCACTCCGTCGCCCGCCTCGTCGGCGCCCCGCCCGGGTACGTCGGCTACGACCAGGGCGGCCAGCTCACCGAGGCCGTCCGGCGCCGCCCGTACTCGGTGGTGCTGCTCGACGAGGTCGAGAAGGCGCACCCGGACGTGTTCGACGTGCTCCTGCAGGTCCTCGACGACGGGCGCCTCACCGACGGCCAGGGCCGCACGGTCGACTTCCGCAACACGATCCTCGTGCTGACCTCGAACCTGGGCTCCCAGGCGCTCGTCGACACCTCGCTCGACGACGCGGGGCGCCGGGACAAGGTCATGGAGGTCGTGCGGCGCTCGTTCAAGCCGGAGTTCCTCAACCGGCTCGACGACGTCGTGGTCTTCCACGCCCTGTCCACCGAGGAGCTGACGTCGATCGTCGACATCCAGCTCGAGCGCCTCGGCGCCCGGCTGGCGGCCCGCCGCCTCACGCTGGCGGTCAGCGACGCGGCCCGCGAGTGGCTCGCGCTGCAGGGCTTCGACCCGATCTTCGGGGCGCGGCCGCTGCGCCGGCTCGTGCAGTCGGCCATCGGCGACCAGCTCGCCCGGGCCCTGCTCGCCGGCGACGTCCGCGAGGGCGACACGGTGCAGGTCGACCTCGACGAGTCCGCCGACGGCGGCACCGGCGGGCTCGTGGTGTCGCGCGCCTGACTCCGCGCGCCTGAGTGAACGAACGGCGCTCTCGTTGCCACGCAAGCAGCGAGAGCGCCGTTCGTTCGTCACGATGGCCGAGGACCCGCCTCGTGCCGGGCGCCCGCGGCGGCGAGGATGCCGTCCGGGTCGTAGGTCCGGGCGATCGCATCGAGGCGGGCCGCGTGCGCGCCGAACGTCGCGGTCCGGTCGGCGTCGTCGTCCAGCCCGGCGAAGTTCACGTACATCCCGCCGGTCGCGAAGGGGCGCAGCGACTCCCAGCCCCGCCGCGCCCACCCGATCGCGGTCGCGTCGAGCGCCGGGTCGGTCCAGCCCGCGTCGATGCTGACGTTGAACCGGGCGCCGCGGTGGGCGTAGGCGCTCGCGTCGGCGCCGACCCGGTCGATCGCCCCGCCCAGTGTGCGGACGATGACGAGCGACTGCGGGGTCGGGCGGCCCCTGTCGGCGGCGAGCACCGCGGCCGCGGCGTCGTCGTCGAGGCGGTCGAGGAAGTGCGACTTGAAGAAGTACCGCGCCCCGGACGGGAACAGCGGGTCGGAGCCGGTCTGGCTCGTCGCGTAGTCGCTGACGCCGGTCACGTCGACCAGGGGCGTGCCGAGTTGCGCGAGCGGGGCCAGGGCCTCGATCCCGTCCTCGGCCGGCCCGGCGTGCAGCCCGGCGACGACGACCACCGGGGCGCCGTGCATCTCGGCGGGGAAGCCCGGGTCGGGCGGGATGCTCCAGAGCGCGAACTCCGGCGACACGGTCTCCGGCGCCCCGACGGCCAGGTCGCGCCAGGCGCGCAGCACCGACGCCGCGTCCTCGTAGGGGTAGAGGACGAGCGAGTGCGCGACGTCGGGACCGAGCGGGAACAGGGCGAACTCGAACGCCGTCACGACGCCGATGCCCCGCCCGCCGCCCCGGGCGGCCCAGAAGAGGTCGGCGTGCTCGGTGGGGCTCGCGGTGCGCACCATCCCGTCGGCGGTGACGATCTCGAGCGAGCGCAGGGCGTCGCAGCTCAGCCCGAAGGCGCGCTGGAGCTGGCCGAGCCCGCCACCGAGGGTCAGGCCGGCGACGCCGGTCTCCGAGACCTCGCCGCCGGGCACCGCGAGACCGTGCGGCGTCGTGGCCGCGTTGACGTCGGCCCACCGGGCGCCGGCGCCGACGCGCGCGGTGCGGGACACCGGGTCGACGGTCACCGTGGACATGCCGGACACGTCGATCACCAGGCCGTCGTCGCAGATCGCGCTGCCCGCGACCTGGTGCCCGCCGCCGCGGATGCTCACGGGCGGGCGGTGCCGGCGCGCGGCGGCGACCGCGGCGACGACGTCGTCGGTGCCGCGGCACCGGGCGACGACGGCGGGGTGCCGGTCCACGAGGCCGTTCCAGACGCGGCGGGCCTCGTCGTGGCGGGGATCGTCGCGGTCGATCACGTCGCCCGTGATCGTCTCGCGCAGGGTCGTCGCGAGCGCGTGCTCGCGCTCGGTGGTGCGGGTCGTGCGAGTCGTCGTCATCGGTGCTCCTCCTCGGGTGTCAGGCCGGGACGGCGTTGGTCAGCGCGCCGAGGGACTCCTCGACGTCCCAGCCGCGGACCTCGACGTCCGCGAAGGCGGGGTGCTCGCGCAGGCCGGCGACGAGCGGGCCGTCGCGGTAGGCCTCGGCGGCGGCGCGGTCGGTGAACAGGTAGAAGCCGCCGTGGTGGGACCGGTCGACGAGCCAGGTCTTGGCGACGAACCCGGGGACCGAGCGCAGGGCCTCGGCGAAGTCGACCGCGCCGTCGTACAGGGCCTCGGCGGGGACCGCGGAGGTGAAGGTGATGTGCAGGGCGTACATGGGGTCCTCCCGGAACAGGTGGTGTCGGTGTGCGACCCACGCTGCGCCGACCGGCTGACAGCGCCCTGGCACGACGCTGGCAGCCCCGCCATGCTCGTCACGAGGAGTGGCGATGGGTGCTGGGGAGAAGGTCCGCGTCGACGTGCTCGGGCCGTTGCGGCTGAGCGTCGACGACCGGCCGGTGGCCGTGCGCGGGCCGAAGCGGCGGGTGGCGCTCGCGGTCCTCGCGCTGGCCGGGGGCCGCACGGTGACCGTCGACCGGCTCGTCGACACCCTCTGGCCCGACGACCCGCCCGAGACCGCGCGCGCCACCGTGCACAGCCACGTCTCACGGCTGCGCGCCGACCTCGGCCCCGCGGCGTCCCGCCTGCGCACCGACGAGGGCGGATACCGGCTCGCGCTGGACGACGACGGTCTCGACCTGGCCGCGGCGCGCGGGCTGCGCGACCGCGCCCGCGCACTCGACCCCCGGGCGGCGGCCGCGACGCTGCGGGCCGCCCGCGCGCTGTGGCGTGGGCCGGCGCTCGCCGACCTCGCCGACGTCCCGGGCCTGCGCGCGGACGCCGACGGGGCGCGCGAGCTGTGGCGCGACGTCACCGACCGCCTCGTCGACGCGCTCCTCGCCGACGGCGCGGCCGACGAAGCGCTGCCGCCGGCCGCCGACGCGGTGACCGACGACCCCTGGCGGGAACCGGCGGTGCTCCGCCTCGTCCGCGCGCAGGCCGCCACCGGGCAGGCGCCGCGGGCGCTGGCCACCGCGCGGGATTTCCGCCGGCGCCTCGCCGACGAGGCGGGCCTCGACCCGTCACCCGCCCTCGCCGAGCTGGAGCGCGCCGTGGCGGCCGGGGCCCTCGGGCCGTCACCGACCCGGGCGCCGGTGCCCGTCGCCGAGCCGGTGACCGGACTGCACGGCCGCGCCGACGAGCTGGCGAGCACCGACCGGCTGCTGCGCGCCGAGCGCCTGGTCACCGTCGTCGGCCCCGGCGGGGTCGGCAAGACCAGCCTCGCCCGCGCGCTCGCCCGCCGCCACGAGGACGCGACGACGGTGCTCCTCGCCCCGCTCACCGACGCCGGGGCCCTGCCGCACGCGCTCGCCGACGCCGTGGGCCTGCGGGCGATCACCGGCGACGTGCTCACCGCGTGCCTCGACGTCCTCGCCGGGGCGCCGCGGCTGCTGGTGCTCGACAACGGCGAGCACCTGCTCGACGCCGTGCGCGACCTCGTCGCGACGGTCCTCGCGCGGGTCCCCGAGGTGACCGTGCTGCTCACCAGCCGCGAGCCGCTGGGCCTGCCCGAGGAGTCGGTGGTGCGCCTGCCGCCGCTGCGCGTGCCCGCCCCGGCGCAGCGCGCGGGCACCGACGTCCCGGCGGTCGCGGTGTTCGTCGACCGCGCGTCGCGGGTGCGCCCCGATCGCGCCCTCGACGACGAGGACCTCGCCCACGTCGGCGACATCGTCCGGCGTCTCGACGGCCTGCCGCTCGCCATCGAGCTGGCCGCCGGGCGCCTGTCGACGTTCGCGCCCGCGGCCCTGGCCGCGCGGCTCGACCGCTCGCTGGACCTGCTCGGGAGCCGTGGGCTGCACGTCCGCCACCGCACGCTGCGCGCGACCGTCGCGTGGTCCTACGACCTGTTGACCGACGCCGAGCAGCGCCTGTTCCGGCACCTCGCGGTGTTCGCCGACGGGGTCGACCTCACCGCGGTCGAGGCGGTCGCCGCGGACCTCGGGCCCGGGGCCGATGCCGCCGACTCCGGTGACCTGCTCGCCCGCCTCGTCGACGCCTCGATGCTCGACGCCGACCGCGGCGCCGGCCGCACCCGCTACCGGATGCTCGAGACGCTGCGCGCGTTCGGCCACGACCGGCTGGTGGACGCGGGCGAGCTCGACGCCGCGGAGGCCCGGCTCGTCGCGTGGGCGGTCGCGCTCGCGGTGTGGGTCGCGGACACCGCCTACAGCCCCGACGAGGTGACCGCCGACGCGGTGCTGCGCCGGGAGCAGGGCACGTTGCGGGCCGCGTTCCGCCTGGCCCGGCGCCGCGATGACCTCGACGCGGCCGTCACCGTGTCGACGGTCCTCGCCGAGCACGCCTACTGGCGCGACCTCGACGAGATCCGGGGCTGGGCCACCGAGCTGCTCGACGACCCGGCGCTCGCGGGCCATCCGGGGCGGGCCGCGGTGCACGGCGCCGCGTCGCTGGACGCCTACATCCGGGGGGACGCGCCGCGCGCCGAGCGGCTGGCCCGCGCGGGACTCGAGCACGCCCCGCCCGACGGCGTGCACCGCGGCCGCCAGCTGTGCCTGTCGGGGCTCGCGCAGGCCGAACTCACCCGCGGGGCCTGGGCCGACGCCGCGGCCCACGACCGCGCGGCGCTCGACGCCGTCGACGGCCCGGCCTCCGAGCCGACCGTCGCCGCGCTGGCCACGCTCTACGGCGGCGACCCGGACGGGGCCCGCGCGCTGGCCGCGCTCATCCCCGCCGACGACGTCCCGACGCTGGTGGGGCTCGCGGCCTACGTCCACGGCGAGATCGCGAACGTCGTCGGGGAGACCGACGTCGCCGAGGAGCGCTACGGCACCGCCATCGCCCGCGCGCGCGAGGTCGGGTCGAGCTTCCTCGAGGCGATCGCCGGTGTCGGCCTGGCGTCCCTGCTGTCCCGGGCCGGCCGGTCCACCGACGCCCTCGCGGGCTACCGGGACGTCGTCGACCACTGGGCGGCCGGCGGCAACTGGGGCCATCTCTGGGTGACCCTGCGCAACCTCGGTGACCTGCTCCGCGAGCTCGGCGACGCCGCGACGGCCGACCTGCTCGACGCCGCCGCCGACCGCGCACCCGACGCGCCCGACGACCCGGCCCACCCGGGCCGCCTCCCCCGCGAGCAGGCCCCCGACCGCCACCGGGCCCTCGCGCTGGCGCGCGACGCGATCGCCCGCCACCTCGGGGAGGTCCCTGACAGCGCCTGACAGCGGCGTGCCCGCGCGCTGACAGGCGTCCTCCCGATGCTCGGAGGCATCCGAGACCAGGAGGAGACCGCCATGTCCGTCACCACCACGCGCGCGCCCGTGATCCGCTCCGTCGACGCCGTGCATCGCCTCGGCACGATCGTCGGCGTCTGGGCCCACCCCGACGACGAGGTGTACCTGTCCGGCGGCCTCATGGCGGCCGCCGCGGCCCGCGGGCAGCGGGTCGTCGTGGTCACGGCCACCCGGGGCGAGCACGGCACCGACGACCCGGCCCGCTGGCCGCCCGCACGCCTCGCCGCCCGGCGGTCCGAGGAGATCGTGGCCAGCATGGCGGCGCTCGGCGACACCATCGAGCACCGCTTCCTCGGCGAGGCCCGCGGCCGCTGCCACCTCGACGGCGCCCTCGTCGGCGACCCCGGCGGGGACACCGTCGACGAGCTCGCGGCCGTCCTCGCCGAGGTCGGGCCGGACACCGTGCTGACCTTCGGGCCCGACGGGCTCACCGGCCACCCCGACCACCGCGCCGTGTCGGCGTGGACCGGGCGCGCGGTCGGTCAGGTCGCGACGGCGCCGCGCGTGCTCCACGCCTGCGTCACCGACCTCTGGGTCTCGCGCTTCGGGGAGTTCGTGGAGCCGATGGACGACGGCGACGACGCGTTCGCGCCGTACCCGTCCGACCGGCTGGCCGTGGAGCTGGAGCTCGAGGGCGAGCTGCTGGCACGCAAGGTCGCCGCCCTGCGCGCCCAGGCCACGCAGACCGCCTCGCTCGAGGCGGCGGTCGGGTCCGCGCGGTACGAGACGTCGGTCGCGGGGGAGTACTTCCGGCCGGCGGTGGGGTCGTGACCGCGTCCCCGGCCCGTCTGCTCGCCGCCACCGTCGCCGCGACCAGCGTGGGCCTGGGGCTCGCGACCGGGACCGGCCCGCTCGTCGGGCCGGTCGCCGCGGAGTTCGGGGTCCCGCGCAGCGCCGTGGCGGGGATGCTGGCCGCCACCCTGGCCCTGACGCTCGGCCTCGGCGTCGTCACCGGGCCGTGGAGCCAGCGCCACGGGCCCCGGCCGCTCGTCGTCCTCGGCGCCGTCGCGATCCCCGCCGGCCTGCTCGTCCTCGCCCGCACCGGGTCGTTCCCGGTGGCCGCGGCGGGGTTCGCCCTCGGGGTCGGCGGCGGGGCGGGGTGCCTGTTCGTGCCGCTGCAGACCGCGGTCGGCGCCGCCTTCGCGCGGCACCGGGCCGCGGCGCTGGTCGTCGCCTCCGCCGGGGCGGGGCTCGCGACCGTCGTGGCCCCGCCGGTGACGGTCGCGCTCGTCGGCGCGCTCGGGGTCCGCGGCACGGCCGTGGCGCTGGCGGTGATCGCCGCGGTGGTCGTCGGCGTGTGTGTGCCGGCGACTCCGGTCGGCAGGGGGGACGCGACGGCGACCACGGCCGGTCTGCGCACGGCCCTGGCGGACCCGGCCTTCCGCCGCTTCGTGCTCGGCGCCGTCGGGGTGTGCGCGGCGATGTTCGTGCCGTTCGTGCACCTGGCCTCGTTCGCGACGATGCGCGGCGCCGCCCTCGCCACGGGCGCCGTGCTGGTCGCCGTGGCGGGGACGGCGAGCCTGCTCGCGCGCCTCGCGGCGGTGCCGGCCGTGGCCCGGTGGGGCGCCTGGACGGTGTGCCGGGTGGGCGGGGCCGCGCTGGTGGCGAGCGTGACGGGCTGGCTGCTCGCCGACGGGTCGTCGGTCCGTCTGGCGGCCTTCGCCGTGGTGTTCGGGCTCGGCCACGGCGCCTTCGTCGGTGTCAGCGGCGCCGCGGTCGCCGAGCTCTTCGGGGTCGCCGGGTTCGGCCTGCGCCTCGGGACGATGCACCTCGCCGCCGGCACCGGCGCCCTGCTCGGCCCGGCGCTGGCGGGGGTCGCCGCCGACGCCGCCGGGAGCCCCTCGGCGGGGATCGCCGTGGCCGCCGCCCTCGGCGTCACGGGGTGCGCGGTGTTCCTGTCGGCGCGCAGCTCAGAGCGCGCGGGCCAGCGCGAGGGCCTCGGTCAGCGGGGGTGACGGGCCGAGCCGATGGTCGAGCTCCGCAGGCTCCGTCTCCGGGGCCGGCGGCCGTCCGGCGGGGCGCAGGACGTCCTCGACCACGTCGCCGCGACCCGGGCCGCCGGCGCGGAACAGCACCTCGGCCGTGTCCGGGCGGTCGGACGCCGCGGCGAGGCGGGCGAGCCAGCGCAGGCTGTGGGCGACCTCGGAGGCGTAGCCGAGGCCGGCGTAGGCGTCGAGCGCGCGGCGCAGGTGCTCGCGCGCCTCGTCCGGCGTCCCGTCGCGCAGGGCCAGCGCGCCCAGCGTGCGGCGGCTGACCCCGGCCCCGATGGGGTAGTCGAGCTCCTCGCAGGCGCGCGCCGCGGCGTCGGACGCCGTGCGCCCCGCCTGCGGGTCCGGCCCCGCGAGCAGGCACCCGCGCACGGCGGCCGCCCAGGCGACGAGCGCCGGGCTCCCGATCCCCGGCGCCCCGCGGTGGGCGTCCTCGGCCTGGGCGATCGCCGCGTCGAGGCGCCCGGTCGCGGCGAGCGCGACGGCGCGGAACGTGAGCAGCTCCGTGTGCCAGGGCGCCATGTCGTGGGCCGCCGCGACCGCGAGCGCCTCCTCGACCCACCGCAGCGCCTCGGCGTCCCGCCCCGCCATCCGGGCCCGGAAGAACAGCGCGCGCCGGGCGTTCACCCCGGCCAGGGGCGAGGACCCCGCGAGCGCCTCCTCCGCGAGTGCCGCCCCGCGCTCCACCGAGCCCCGCAGCACGTGCGCGACCGCGGCGGCGGCCGCGGCCTCGCTGCGCGAGCGCCCCGAGGACTCCGGCCAGCGCCGCAGCACGACGTCGCCCAGCTCGGCCACGGGCATCGCGCTGCGGTTCTTGAGCACGCTGCACATGGGGACGAACAGCGGCAGCGCCCGGTCGGGCCCCTCGTCGTGGGCGACGCACCAGCGCAGCGCGTCGGCGACGTCGGTGTGCAGGTTCTGCAGCGTGACCATGAGGTCGGCGGGCCAGGCGTGCACCATGCGGTCGCGCGCGTCGACGGCGGCGGCGAGGACCGAGTCGACCCAGCGGTCGCGGACGGCCTGTTGCTCGCCGCGCTCCTCGAGGCGGTCGCGGGCGAAGCGGCGCATGGTCGCGAGCAGCGCGTACCAGGTGCGGCCCGCCCGCTGCTGCACGGTGAGCATCGACGCCGCGACCAGCCGGTCGAGCCGGTCGACGGTGCCGAGGAAGTCACCGTCCTCGCCGGCCACCGCGTGCGCGTGGTCGGCGGTGAAGCGTCCCGCGAACACGCCGAGGCGGGCGAAGAAGCGCCGGGTCGGCTCCGGGAGCCGGTCGTGGGACCAGGCCACGGCGGCGTCGAGGCTGCGGTGCCGGGCGGGCCCGGACGTGTCCGTGCGCCGGAGCAGGCGCAGCCGTCGGTCGAGGTGCTCGAGCACCTCCTCGGGGGTGAGGCTGCGCAGCCGGACGGCGGCGAGCTCGAGGGCGAGCGGGAGCCCGTCGAGGCGCCGGCACAGGGTGGCCACCACGACGGCGTCGGCGTCGAGGTCGAGGCGGGCCCCGCAAGCCGCCGCGCGCTCGGCGAGGAGCCGGGCGGCCGGGCTGCGGCGTACTGACGCCGGGTCGTCGCCGCCGGGGAGGTCGAGGGTGCCGAGGGCGAGGACGTGCTCCTCGGGCAGCCCCAGCGGCTCGCGGCTGGTGGCGAGCACGGTGATCCCGGGACAGCGCGCCAGGAGCCGGTGGACGGCCGGGGCCACGGCGTCGAGGAGGTGCTCGCAGTCGTCGAGCAGGAGCAGCCGCTCCGCGCTGCCGAGCGCCTGGCCCGCCGCCTCGAGCGAGGGGAACCCCAGCGCGTCGGCGATCGCGCACCCGACGGCGCCGGGCCCGGTGACCGCGTCGAGCTCGCAGAGGGCCACCGGGCGGCCCGTCTCGGCGGTCGCCGCGGCCCGCGCCACCCGCGTCTTGCCCACCCCGCCGGCACCGACCAGCGTGACGACACGGACGCCGGCGAGCAGCCGGCGGACCTCGGCGAGGTCGGCGTCGCGGCCGTGCAGGGTCGTCGTCGACCAGCGCAGCAGGCCGGGCGCGACCTCCGGCGCCGCCGGCAGGGCCTCCGCGACGGGCGGCGACTCCTGCTGGGCGAGCACCGCCGCCTCCAGGGCGCCCAGCTCCGGGCTCGGGTCGAGGCCGGCCTCGTCGGCGAGGCGGGCGCGGTAGCCGCGCAGGACGGCGAGGGCGTCGACGGTGCGGCCCGCGCGGGACAGGGCGGTGGCGAGCTGGCGGTGCGGGCGCTCGCGCAGGGGCTCGGCCGCGGCGGCGCGCTCGGCGTCGGGGAGCACCTCGTGGTGGCGGCCGGCGGCGAGCTCGGCGTCGAGCAGCTCCGCGCGGGCGGTGTGCTGCAGGGCGTCGAAACGGACCCGGTCGGCGGCGAGCCCGCTGGTCTCGGTGCCGGGCAGGTCGGCGAGGTCCGCGAGCCCGGGCCCGCGCCAGCACGCGATCGCGTCGCGCAGGAGCCCGGTGGCCTCCGGGGTGCCGCGCGCGGAGCGGGCGCGGCGCAGGAGGTGCTCGGCGCGGTGCAGGTCGAGCTCGTCGGGCCCGACGACGAGGCGGTACCCGCCGGGTTCGCGACGCAGCCGGGTGCCGAGGTCGCCCAGGGATGCGCGGAGCCGGGAGACGGTGGTGTGGAGGCGGCCGCGGGCGCGGTCCGGCGGGTCGTCGCCCCACAGCGCGTCGATCAGGCGCTCGTCGGAGACCGGGTGGCCGTCGGCGCAGAGCAACAGCGCGAGCACGGTGCGTGGCCGGGTGCCGCCGAGCGGGACGACGTGTCCACGGTGCCGGACCTCGACGGGCCCGAGCACGCCGAACTCGACGTCCACGCTCATCCCTCACATCCCGGGCGACACCGAGGGTAGGACCGCTGCCAGCGCACCGACAGCGGGTTGTGAGCCCACCGCCCGACGCTGACCGCACCGGCAGGAGCCGGCACGACGGTCAGGAGGCCGCGATGGACCAGGACAAGGTGACGGAGTTCCTCGGGCGGGTCGTCAGCGACATGGGCGCGACGGGGTCCGCGGGACAGGTGGTGATCGGCGGCCGGCTCGGCCTGTACCGCGAGCTGGCCCGCGGGCCCGCGACCCCGGAGGAGCTCGCCGAGCGCACGGGGTGCGTGACGCGGTACGTGACGGAGTGGCTCAAGGGGCAGGCGGCCGGCGGCTACGTCTCCTGGGACGCGGCGAGCGGCACGTTCTTCCTCACCGAGGAGCAGGCGTTCTGCCTGGCCGACCCGGACGGCCCGAACGTCCCGGCGTTCTTCCGGGTCGGGCTGGGCTACCTGCGGGCCGAGCCGCGGGTCGCCGAGGCGTTCCGGACCGGCGAGGGGATGCCGTGGCACGAGCACGACGAGGACGTGTTCGTCGGGGTGGACGCGTTCTTCCGGCCCGGCTACGTCGCCGAGCTGGTACCCCACTGGATCCCGGCGCTGGACGGGGTCGAGCGCCGGCTGCAGGCGGGTGCGCGGATCGCCGACGTCGGCTGCGGCCTGGGCACCACCTCGGTGCTGATGGCCGAGGCCTACCCGCGCAGCACCGTGACCGGCTCGGACTATCACGACACGTCGATCGCGCTCGCCCGCAGGAAGGCCGCGGACGCCGGCGTCGGGGACCGGGTGACGTTCGAGGTCACCGGCGCCCAGGGCTTCACGGGCACCGGCTACGACCTCGTGACGATGTTCGACTGCCTGCACGACATGGGCGACCCCGTCGGCGCCGCCCGCCGGGTGCACGACGCGCTGACCCCGGACGGCACGTGGCTGCTCGTCGAGCCCTTCGCCGGCGACACCCTCGAGGAGAACCTCACGCCGGTCGGCCGCGTGTACTACGCGGCGTCGACGCTGCTCTGCGTGCCGAACGGCCTCTCGCAGCCCGGCGGCTACGCGCTGGGCGCGCAGGCCGGCGAGTCGGCCATCCGCGACGTGGTCACCGCCGCCGGGTTCACGCGCTTCCGCCGTGCCGCGGAGACGCCGTTCAACCTCGTCTACGAGGTGCGCCCGTAGGTGACAGCGGAACGGCAGCGGGGCGACAGGCTCCGGCGCCACGGTTCCCGGCATGACGACTCTCGAGAACCGACACACGACCGAAGCCTGCGGCGAGACCGTCTTCGGCTGGATCCTCGGCATGGAGCACACCACCGCGCTCTACCTGGGCGACCGGCTCGGTTGGTGGCGCTCGCTGGCGCAGGACGGCCCGGCCACCGCGCCGGAGCTCGCCGCGCGCACCGGGACCGCGGCCCGGTACGCGCGGGAGTGGCTGGAGTACCAGGCGGTGAGCGGCATGCTCACCGTCGACGACCCCGCCGCCGCGCCCGACGCCCGCCGCTTCACGCTGCCGGCCGAGCACGTCCCGGTGCTCGCCGACCTCGACGACGAGGCGATCATGACGCCGTTCGCGCGCATCCTCGTCGCGAGCCTGCGCCGGATCGACGACCTGCTCGAGGCCTACCGCACCGGCGGCGGCGTCAGCTGGGAGACGTTCGGCGACGACGCCCGCGAGGGCCAGGCCGCCCAGAACCGCCCGCTGCTGCGCGACGCCCTGTGCCGCGACCACCTGCCGCTGCTCGGCGACGTCGACCGCGCCCTGCGCGCCGGCGGCCGGGTGGCGGACGTGGGCCTCGGCGAGGGCTGGTCGGCGATCGGCATCGCGCGGGCCTACCCGGCGGCGACGGTCGACGGGTTCGACGTCGACGCGGCCTCGGTGGAGGCGGCGCGGCGGAACGCGTCGTGCGAGGGCGTGGCCGATCGGGTCGCGGTCCGTCACGCCGGCATCGAGACCGCCGAGGCCGGCGCCTACGACCTCGTCTGCGCGTTCGAGTGCGTCCACGACATGCCCGACCCGGTCGGTGTGCTCGCCGCGATGCGCCGGGCAGTGGCGCCGGGTGGCACCGTGCTGATCATGGACGAGAAGGTGGCCGACGCCTTCGCGCCCGACGGCGACGAGGTCGAGCGGCTGTTCTACGGCTTCTCGCTGATGTGCTGCCTGCCCGACGGCCTGTCGACACCCGGCTCGGCGGCCACCGGCACGGTGATGCGCCGGGACACGCTCGAGGCCTACGCCCGGGAGGCGGGGTTCTCGACGGTCGAGGTGCTCGAGGAGCTGGACGCGGAGATCTTCCGCTTCTACAGGTTGTCCTGAGGTTCCACCCGCCCGTTGGTCCCGTCGACCCGCACCCACGGGACGTCGGCGAGGCGGGCGACGGCGTCGCGGACCCCCACGACGGCGGGCAGCCCGTACTCACGGGCGACGACGGCGCCGTGCGAGTTCGACCCGCCCATCTCCATGACGAGCCCGCCGGCGGTGAGGAACAGCGGCGTCCAGCCGGGGTCGGTCGACGGACAGACCAGCACGTCGCCGGGGTCCAGGTGCGCGCCCTGCGGGTCGAGGATCACCCGCACCCGGCCGGTCACCGTGCCCGCCGAGGCCGGGACCCCGGTCAGCGCGCCGTCCGGGGCCTCGCCGGTGTCGCCCAGCGCCTCGGGCTCGGTGCCGTCGGAGAACACGAGCCGGGGCACGTGGCGGCGGCGCAGCTCGCGGTCGTAGGTGGCCTTCCGCGTGCGCACCAGGTCCCGGCGATCGACGTCCTCGCCGGCCTCGGTGATCCCGAGGAAGAAGACGTCGTCGGGGTGCTCGAGATGGCCTGTCGATGCGAGCTCCTCGCCCACCTCCGCGAGCTCCGCCCGGGCGGCCGCGAGCACCGTGACCAGCCAGTACTTCGGCAGCTCACGCAGGCCGACGAGCTCACGGGCACGGCGCAGCGCGAACGCCACCACGCGCCCGCGCAGGCTGCCGGCCCGCGTGGCGAGGGCGTCGATCGTCGCCTCGGCCTCCGCGGCGCTGCGGGCGAACACCGTGTCCGGCGCGCGCTCCGGGTCGTCGAGACGGACGTAGTTGGCGAGCACCCCGAGCAGGTGCGCGGGGTCGTCGGACCAGCGGGGCAGGCCCAGGTCGATCTCGGCGACCGCGCGGCGACCGTGGACGGCGAGGAAGGCGTCCAGGCCGGGCGGCCGATCACCCGCGGTCAGCGCCTCGAGGGCCGCGGGGTCGTCCCGCACGCGGACCGCGAGGTCCCACAGCGCGAGGTCCATCTCGGTGGTGACGTTGTGCGGCAGCCCGCGCAGGACGGTGCCGAGCTCGCCCGGCCGCGCGCGGTCGCCGAGGAGCTTCGCGGCGAGCCCGAGCGCGAGGAACCCGGTCGCCGGGGCCGGCGCGATCCGCGGCGCCATGGGGGCGAAGGCGTCGGTCAGCATCCAGCGCACCCGGTCGAGGCGCTCCTCGCGCGTCGCGCCCGCGGGGGCCGGCAGGGCCCGCTCCGCCTCGCCGACCAGGGCGTCGACCCGCGCGCGGGCCGTCGCCGGACGGATCCACGCGGCGACGACGTGCACGGGGATGCGGTAGCGGGCCGCGAGGCGCCCCACCCGGCGGATCGCCGGGAGCGGCGAGCGGCGGGTGACCGACAGCTCCGGGCGGTCGAGCTGCGTCGCGATGACCTCCGCCGAGCGCCGCTCCATCACCCCGAGCACCCCGCGGGCGCCGGCGCGCCCGACCCGGCTGCGCAGCAGGTCGGTGAGGTCGACGAACACGCGCTCGCCGGCCTCCGACAGCATCGGCGGGCCCTGCTCCGGGTCGTCGACCGGCGTGCCGAGCAGGCGCGCGACGCCCGTCGCGAGGTGGCGTGCCGCCGAGAGCCCGGCCGGGGTGAACGGGCGGAACACGCCCTGCGCGACGTTCGCCGAGAGGAACAGGCGCAGCCCCGGGCGCCCGGGCACCAGCGGGTAGAGCGTGGTGATCGGCCGCGACTGGGTCAGCCAGGCCGTGCCGTCGCCGTCGATCGCCCACTCGGTGTCCTGCGGGCTGCCGAACAGCGCCTCGGCGCGGCGGCCGAGGGCGGTCAGCGCGTGCACGTCGGCGTCGGGCAGCGCCGCGGCGTCGGTGTGGGCGACGGTCTCGGTGCCCCCGCCCGCGCGGGCCCGCACGACCGACCCGCCCGCCCCGGGGCGCCGCTCCGCGATCGTGCCGTCGGGGTCGACGACGAGGTGCTCGGGATCGACCGACCCGGACACCACCGACTCGCCCAGCCCCGGTGCCGCGTCGATCACCGCCTGCCCCCGCCGCCCGGTCACCGGGTTCGCGGTGAACAGGACGCCGGCCCACCGCGCGTCGACCATCCGCTGGATGACGACGGCGAGGGTGACGGCGGCGTGGTCGATGCCCTGCGCGCCGCGGTAGGCGACGGCCCGGTCGGTCCACAGCGACGCCCAGCACCGGCGGACGGCGTCGAGCACCGCGTCGGCGCCGACCATGTTGAGCTCGGTGTCCTGCTGGCCCGCGAAGCTGGCGTCGGGCAGGTCCTCGGCCGTCGCCGACGAGCGCACGGCCACCGGGCCGTCGGGGCACGCGACGCGCACGGCGTCGGCGACGTCGTCGGGCACCGGGACGGCGAGCACGGCGGCGCGGGCCTTCTCGGCGAGGACGTCGGTCTCGTCCGCGAGCAGGGCGTCGAGCGCCGTGCCCACCGCGCGCCGGTAGGCGTCCGTGGTGACGCAGACGCCGCCGGGGACGGGCAGGCCGGCGCGGACGAGCGCGGCGAGGTTGGACGCCTTGCCGCCGACCCGCCCGAGCGTCGCCGGGTCGTCGGGGTCGATCGCGTCGAGGGACAGCACCAGATCGGTCATCACGGCCTCGTCTCCTGCGCGTTCCCCGGTGCCGCGGCGTCGCCGAGCAGGGCCATCGCGCGTCCCACCAGGGCCCGGTCCGCGGGGTCGAGGCGGTTCATGATCTCGAGCTGGGCGTCGGCCCGGGTGCGTTCGAGGCGGCGGAGCAGGCCCTCGCCGTCCTTGCTGATCGCCACCCGGCGGACCCGCCGGTCGGTGGGGAGCTCCTGGCGCTCGACGAGCCCGCGCCGCACGAGGGCGTCGACGAGCCGGCTGGTGGCCGAGTGCGACCGCCCGACCCGCTCCGCGAGGGCCCCGAGCGACACGGGCTCGCCCGCGTCGAGGACGTAGAGGGTCGCGAGCTGGGTGAGCGACAGCTCGTCACCGCCCTCGACGGCCCCGAGCAGGTCGAGCAGGAACGCGGGGATCATCGCGCGCCGCATGTCGCCGAAGCTGGCCGCCAGGCGCTCGCGTTCGTCGTCCATCGCCGATCCTTGCATCGCTGCAATGTATGCATTGATGCAAGCACCGGGTCGGTGTGCTGTCAAGCGGCGCTACGCTCCGGCCGCGGGTGGAGGGGGCCGTGATGGCCATGGTGCGGGTCCTGGGCGCGATCGCGGTCGACGACGTCCCGGTCCGCTCGGCCCGCGTGCGCCGCCTGCTCGCGGTCCTCGCCCTCGAACCCGGCCGGGTGGTCGCCGTCGACCGGCTGGTCGCCCACGTGTGGCCCGACGACCCGCCCCACCACGGCGAGGCCGCTCTGCACAGCGCGGTCGCGCGGGCCCGTCGCGTGCTCGGGGACGGCGCGCTGCGCACCGAACCGCCGGGCTACGTGCTGGACACGCCGCTCGACGCGACGGCCGCCGTGGCGCTGCGGGACCGCGCGCGGGCCTCGGGGGCCGCCGGCTTGCTCGACGAGGCCCTCGCGCTCTGGCGCGGCCCGGCGTTCGCCGAGTTCGCCGACGAGGAGCCGTTCCGCCCGGTCGCGGTCCGCCTCGACGAGCTGCGCGCCGACCTCGAGGACGCCCGGGCGCAGGCCGACCTCGACCTCGGACGCCCCGGTGACGCCGTCGCGCGCCTCGAGGAGCTGGTGGCCGCGGCGCCGTTCCGCGAGCGCCGGCGCGAGCTGCTCGTGGAGGCGCTGCACCGGGCCGGGCGAGCCGGGGACGCGCTCGCGGCCGTCGCGACGTACCGCCGCGTGCTCGCCGACGAGCTGGGCCTCGACCCCGGCGAGGGCATCCGCCGGCTGGAAGCGGCGGTCCTGGCGGGCTCGCACCCCGGTTCCGCAGCGAACGCGCCGTTCGTTGCGCCAGAAGCAGCGAACGGCCCGTTCGCTGCCACCCCGGGGCCCGCGCTGCTGGGTCGCGACACGGCGCTGGCGGGGATCACCGGGGTGATCGGGGAGGGGCCGGTGACGCTCGTCGGGCCCGGCGGGGTCGGGAAGACGACGCTCGCCCGGCACGTCGCGGCGGCGGCGGGCGGGTCGTTCCCGGACGGTGTCGTGGTCGCCGAGCTCGCGGCCGTCGCCACCGGGAGCGAGGTCGCGCCGGCGGTCGTGGCCGCGGTCGGCGCGCCCGGCGCGTCCGGCACCGATCCCCGCGACCGCGTCCACGCCGTCCTGCGCGGCCGGCGCCTGCTGCTGGTGCTCGACAACGCCGAGCACGTCGTCGACGCCGTCGCCGCGCTGGTCACGGGCGTGGGCGCCGCCTGCCCGACGGTCGCCGTGCTCGCCACCAGCCGCGAACCCCTCGGCGTGCCCGGGGAGCGCGTCCGGCCCGTCCCGCCGCTGGCCGAGGACGCCGCGGTCGCCCTGTTCGCCGAGCGCGCGGTCGCCGCCGACCCGGCGTTCGTCCTGTCCGACGCCAACCGGGACGCGGTCACCGAGGTTTGCCGGCGCCTCGACCGCCTCCCGCTCGCCCTCGAGCTGGCCGCCGCCCGGATGCGCGTGCTCTCCCCCGCCGAGCTCGCCGCCGACCTCCCGCTGCACCGGCGCTTCCTGCGCAGCCCGCACCGCGGCGCCGACGACCGCCACCGGACCCTGCACGCCGTCGTCGACTGGTCGTACCGCCTGCTCCACCCCCGCGAGCAGGCCGTGCTCGCCCGCCTCGCCGTGTTCGCCGGCGGCTTCACCCTCGCGGCCGCCCGCGACGTCGCCGACGATCCCGACCTCGACGCGGTGCTCGCCGACCTCGTGGACAAGTCGCTGGTCACCGCGACCGTCGACCACACGCGCACCGGGCCGTCGCGCTACGCGCTGCTCGAGACCGTGCGCGCCTACGCCCGCGAGCGTCTCGACGAGGCGGGCGGCACCGCGGCGGCCCGGCGCCGCCACGCCGACCACGTGCTGGCGCTGCTCGAGCGCGAGGGCGCGCTCGTCGGTCCGGAGTCGGCGCGCCGGCTCGCGGCCGTCACGGTGGCGTGGGACGAGATCCGGGCGGCCGTCGCGTGGGGCACCGAGCACGACCCGGCGCTCGCGGCCGCGATCGTGGCGCGGCTGATCGACGTCGCCGAGGTCCGCATGACACCCGAGATCTTCGCGTGGGCGGACGACCTGCTGGCCTCCGGAGAGGCACACCCGGCCGTCCACGCCGTCGCGGCGAGCGGCGCCCGGTTCGCCGGGGACCTCGAGCGCGCGGAGCGCCACGTCGCCGCCGGGCGCGCGGGCGATCCCGGCTCGCCCGTGCTCGCGTTCCTGCAGGCCGAGCTCGACCTCTTCGCCGGGCGGGCCGCCGCGTCGGCGCGCACCGCGGCGGAGGCGGAGCGCAGCCCGGCGCTGCGGGTCGGGGCCATGGCGGCGTTCACCCGCCTCCTGGCGGTCGCCTACGGCGGCGACACCGCCGGGGCCACGGCGGAGGCGGACGCGCTGGACGCCGCGGTGCGCCGCGCCGGCGACCCGCTGCTCGTGCCCTGGAGCGCCTACGTCGCCGGTGAGGTCCGCGCCGACACCGACCCCGTGACCGCGCTGGCGCTGGTCGAGGAGGCCGTGCGCCTCGCCCGCGAGGCCGGCGAGCAGTACGCGCTCGGGGCCGCGCTCGTCACCGTCACCTCGTTGCGCGCCCGCGCCGGGGACACGGCCGCCGCGGCCCGCTCGGCGCTGGCGTCGCTCGAGCACTGGCGGGGCACCGGGAACCGCACGCACCAGTGGGTCGGCCTGCGCGGCGTCGCCGAGATCCTCGCCGACGCCGGGCGCGACGAGCTCGCCGCCGAGCTCCTGGGCGGGCTCGCGTCGCGACGGTCGGGCGGCGCGCTGTTCGGCCCCGACGCGGCCCGGCTCGCCGCGCTGCGCGACGCCCTGGCCGCGCGCCTCGGCGACGACGTCCTCGCCCACGCCGAACGCCGTGGCGCCGTCCGCGACGACGACGGGCTCGTCGACCTGGCCCGGGAGGCCCTGCGCGCTCCATGAGAAGGGCCTCACGAGCGTCTCCCGAGGGCCTCACGGGCGCCGCCGACGCTGGTCCGTGCCGGGCGAGAGACGCCCGCGCGAGACACCGGAGGCCCGCGATGAGCCCGCTGACCCGCTCCCGTTCCCTGCTCGTCCTCGCCACCCTCGGCGGTGCGCTGGCCCTCACCGGCTGCTCGGCGACCGACAGCGCGCCGGTGCCCGTCGCCATGTCGGTGCCGTCCGTGCCGGCGTCGGGGTCGGGCCCGGCCCTGCCGATCCCCGCCCCGGCGGGGCCCGTGGACGACGACGATGACGACGACGGCGTCCTCGACCGCGACGACGATGACGACGACGACGACGGCGTCCTCGACCGCGACGACCTCGACGACCGGGATGACGACGACCTCGACGACCGGGACGACGACGACCTCGACGACCGGGACGACGACGGCCCCGGTGACGACGACGATGACGACGGCTGGGACGACTGATCCGGCCCCCGGGTGCTGATCACTGGCTGGTATCGCTCGCCCAGCGAGCGATACCAGCCGGTAACCGCCTCCACGGGCGGCGGCGCGCCGCCGCCCCACCTGTCACGCCAGCCGGTACCCCATGCCCCGGACCGTCGTGATCCGTGCCGCGCCGAGCTTGCGGCGCAGGTAGCGCACGTAGACGTCGACGACGTTGGAGCCGGGGTCGAAGTCGTAGCCCCAGACCCGCGAGAGCAGCTGCTCCCGGGAGAGGACCTGGCCCGGGTGGCGCAGGAAGGTCTCGGCGAGGACGAACTCGCGCGCCGACAGGTCGACCGTCGCCCCGTCGACCGTCGCCTGCCGGGTGCGCAGGTCCAGCGACAGGGTCCCGTGGCGCAGCACGGTCACCTCGCCCGGCCCGGCGTCGGCCAGCCGGCGCCGCACGCGGGCGAGCAGCTCCTCGAACCGGAAGGGCTTGGCCATGTAGTCGTCGGCGCCGCCCTCGAGCCCGGCGACGGTGTCGGCGACGCTGTCGCGGGCGGTCAGCACGACCACCGGCATCCGCGAGCCCGACGCGCGCAGCTCGGCGAGCACCGCGAACCCGTCGAGGCCGGGCAGCCCGATGTCGAGCACGAGCAGGTCGTGGTGGCCGCCGAGCGCCTGGTCGCGGGCGGCGAGGCCGTCGTCGACCACGGTCGTCGCGAACCCCGCCGACCGCAGGCCCTTCTCCACGAACGCCGCGATCCGCGGTTCGTCCTCGGCGATGAGGATGCTGCTCACCGGGGAGCCTCCGAGGACTGCCGCAGGGGCAGGACCAGGGTGAACGTGGCGCCCGGGCCGCTCTGGCCGGGCAGGCCGGTGCCGACGCCGTCGGAGACCTCGACGTGCCCGCCGTGCGCGCCCGCGATGGCGCCGGCGATCGCGAGGCCCAGGCCGGCGCCGTCCGAGCGCCGGACGGGACCGCTGCCGCGGGCGAAGCGGGCGAAGATGCGCTCGCGGTCGGCGACGGGGACGCCGGTCCCGGTGTCCGCGACCCGGAGCCGCAGCGAGGAGCCGTCCGCGCCGGCGCCGAGCACGATCCGGTCGCCCGGCACGGTGTGGTGGGCGGCGTTGTCGGCGAGGACGAGCAGCGCCTGCGTCACCCGCTGGGCGTCGAGGTCGGCGACGAGGGGATCGGCAGCTCCGACCAGCGCCCACTCCCGGTCCGCCAGCCCCGACGCCTTGCGCAGCGTCTCCTCGAGCAGCGCGGGCACGTCGGTCGGTGCCGGGCGCACGAACTCGGGCTGCTCGGCCTTCGCGAGCACGAGCAGGTCGGACACGATGCGGTTCATCCGCTCGAGCTCGTCGTCGACCAGCCCGACGGTCGCGCGCACGTCGGCGGGGTCGCCGACGTCGACGACCTCGAGGTGGCCGCGCACGATCGTGATCGGCGTGCGCAGCTCGTGGCCCGCGTCGTCGACGAAGCGGCGCTGCGCCCGCGCGCCGTCCTCGACGCGGTCGAGCATGGCGTTGACCGCGCGGACCAGGGCGCCGAGCTCGTCGCGGGTGCCCGCCGAGGCGTCGATGCGCGCGGAGAGGTCGGTCTCGGTGATGGCGCGCGCGGTGTCGGCGACGTCGCGCACCGGGCGCAGGATGCGGCCCGCGATCAGCCAGGCGGCGACGGCGGCGAGCAGCGCGGTCACCGCCCCGGCCGCGACCATGAGCAGCGCGGCGTCGTCGGCGGCGGAGCGTTCCTGGTCGGCGAAGTACGCGACGACGATGACCCCGCGCGCCGGGTCGCCGGCCAGCGTCACCGGCACGGCGATGTAGCGCACCTCGCCCGCCGCGCTCTCGTAGCGCGCCTCGACCGGCGCGGACACCGACCCCGCGAGGCGGGCGAACTCCGGGTCGCCGGCCAGCAGCACCGGGCTCTGCTGGCGGCTCTGGTAGCGGAAGACGCCGTCGAGGTAACCGAGGAACTTCTCGTTGGGCCGCGCCAGGTTGTAGGTGATCGCGGTCTCGAGCACCTGGTCGACGGACGCGAACGGCGCCCCGTCGGTGGGGTTGCGGCCGGAGGCGGTGAGCGCGGTGAACTCCTCGATCTCGGTGCGCAGGGCGGTGTCCATGCGGGCGTCGGTGGCGCGGATCAGGAGCTGCCAGGTGACGACGGTGACCACGGCGAGGCTGCCCAGCACGAGCAGCAGCACCCAGGCGACGATCCGGACGCGCGCGCCGCGGGCGCGCAGGAAGCGGACGAGGCGGGGGGTGGCGGCGACCTGGTCAGCCGTCGTCGCCGTCGTTGCCGTCGTCGGGCGCTCCGTCGTCGGCGCCGTCATCCCCGTCCTCCTGGTTCCCGGCGGGCGGCGGGGCCACGGTGCCGTCGTCGTCCTGCTCGGGCGCCGGGGCCGGAGCCCCGCCCGGGACCGACGGCACCGACACCGGCGCGGGCAGCGGCACCCCGGGGGACGTGTCGCACGCGGTCGCGCCGAGCGCGAGCCCCGCGATCAGCAGCGCAGCAACGAGCGTCGGTCGGGCCATGCGGCCAGCCTGGCCGTCGCGGGTGAGCCGTCGGTGACGCCGGGATGAGAACGTTCTCATCGAGCGTCCGGTTCCCGCACCTTTCCCGCGTCGACGTGCCACTGCCGGGTGGTCGAGACGCCCGCGAGCAGGCGCCGGTCGTGGGAGACGAGCAGCAGCGTGCCCTCGAACGAGGCGAGCGCGGACTCGAGCTGCTCGATCGCGGCGAGGTCGAGGTGGTTGGTGGGCTCGTCGAGCACGAGCAGGTTGACCCCGCGGGCCTGGAGCAGCGCCAGCGCGGCGCGGGTGCGCTCGCCGGGGGACAGCGTGTCGGCGCCACGGTGCACGTGCTCGGCGCCGAGGCCGAACTTCGCGAGCAACGTGCGGATCTCGGCGGTCGGCCAGCGGTCCAGCTCGGGCTCGCGGGAGAAGACGTCGAGCAGCGCCGTGCGGCCGGTGAGCAGTCCCCGGGCCTGGTCGACCTCCCCGACGACGACGCCCGACCCGAGCGACGCGCGGCCCTCGTCGGGGGCGAGCCGGCCGAGCAGCAGGGCGAGCAGCGTCGACTTGCCGGCGCCGTTGGCCCCGGTGATCGCGACGCGGTCGGCCCAGTCGAGCTGGAGGGTGACGGGGCCGAGGGTGAAGTCGCCGCGATGCACGATTGCCCGGTCCAGGGTGGCGACGACGGTGCCCGACCGCGGGGCCGCGGCGATCGTCATCCGCAGCTCCCACTCCTTGCGGGGCTCCTCGACGACCTCCATACGCTCGAGCCGCCGCTCGGTCTGCGCGATCTTCGCGGCCTGCTTCTCCGCGGTCGCGGCGTTGTGGTGCTTGATGAACTTGTCCTTGTCGGTGGCCTTCTTGCGGGCGTTGCGCACGCCCTTGTCCACCCACTGCTTCTGCGTCTGCATCCGCGAGGTCAGCTCGGAGCGCTTCTCGGCGTACTCCTCGTAGGCCTCGCGGGCGTGCCGGCGGGCGGTCTCGCGCTCGGCGAGGTACGCCTCGTAGCCGCCGCCGTACTGCGTGACCTGCTGCTGGGCGAGGTCCAGCTCGAGCACCGAGGTGACGGTGCGGGCGAGGAACTCGCGGTCGTGGCTGACGAGCACGGTGCCCGCCCGCAGCTCGCGGACCCAGCGCTCCAGGCGGTCGAGGCCCGCGAGGTCGAGGTCGTTGGTCGGCTCGTCGAGCAGGAAGACGTCGAAGCGGGCCAGGAGCAGCGACGCGAGGTTGGCGCGCGCGGCCTGCCCGCCCGAGAGCGAGGTCATCGGGGCGTCGAGCAGGTCGGCGTCGAGCCCGAGGTCGGCGGCGACCTCGGCGGTGCGCTCCTCGAGGTCGGCGCCGCCGAGGTCGAGCCAGCGCTCCAGCGCCGCGGCGTAGGCGTCGTCGGCGCCGGGCACGCCGTCCGACAGCGCCGTCGTCGCCGTCTCCAGGGTCGCGGCGGCGGCCGTGACACCGGTGCGCCGGCCGAGGAAGCCGTGCACCGTCTCGCCCGGGATCCGCGAGGTCTCCTGCGGCAGGTGGCCGATGGTGGCCGAGGCGGGGGACAGGGCGATCGAGCCCTGGTCGGGCGCGGCGAGGCCGGCGAGCAGGCGCAGCAGGGTCGACTTCCCGGCGCCGTTCACCCCGACGAGCCCGATGACGTCGCCGGGAGCGACGACGAGATCGAGTCCGGAGAACAGCACCCGGGCGCCGTGCGCGGCGGCGAGGTCCCGCGCGACCAGCGTGGCGCTCACGATCGTCCAGCGTAATCGGGGCGCGCGAGCGGATTCCGGGCTGCGTGCGTGATCTTCTGAGCTATCGCTCAGAAGATCACGCACGCGAGGGTGGGCGCGGCGCGCCGGTGACGGCCTGCACGATGGGGGGACGTGCTCGTCGTACCCTGCGTGCGTGCCTGCCTGGGTCTGGTTCGTCATCGCGGTGCTCGCCGCGGGCGGCGGGGCGCTGCTGCTGCTCTCCGATCGCGCGCGCACCAGCGGGCACCGTCGCGACCGGCGCCGGTGGGCCGAGCAGAAGAGCTGGGAGTTCGTCGACGTCGACCCCGTCCTGCCGAGCCGCTGGCGCTACGGCGCCGTGCACCAGGGCGGCCACGGCCGCGCGCTGGACCTCGCGACCGGCGCGGTCCCCGGCCCCGGCGGCCGCCGCCTCGCGCACGTCTTCGACCACGAGCAGGCGGGGCAGATCACCGGGATCGTCGCCGCGGTCCGCGGGGTCGCCACGCTGCCGGTGGCGATCGAGCTGCGCCTGCCCTCGGCCCCGCTGCCCGACGACGCCGGGCTCGACTCGCTCGGCCAGGTCGGCGAGCGCTACGCCTTCGTCACCTCGGTGGCCCAGGCGCGCCCGCTGATCACCTCCGACGTCGCGCGCGCCTCCGACCTCGTCGGCGACGACGTGCCGCTGGTCTGGGCCGAGGACACCTGGGTGCTCGCCAGCATCGACCCGGGCGCCGACCCGGACCGCGTCCAGGGCCTGCTGCAGGCGCTGGTCGAGGTGTCCGTGGCCCTCGAGGACGCCGCGGGTGGCGGCGACGACGGGTACGGCCCCGAGTCGACGCCGGACGCCGGCGAGCCCGAGGACGACGCGGACGCCGACCAGCCCGCCGAGCCGCGCCAGACCCACCGCGACCGCCCCGCGGACATCCCCTACGACGTCGAGGACGACGAGTTCGGGCCGGGCGCCCGCAGCAGCTCGTCCTCCGGGCGGTGAGCGGACCCGTTCCGCGCCGGACCCTGGTCACGTCGGCGGACACCGACCTCGGCCGTGCCTTCGTCCGGCGCCTGCACGCCGCGGGCGACGAGCTCGTCCTCGCCGGTGGCGAGCGCGGCGCCCTCGAGGCGTTGGCCGACGAGCTCGGCGAGCCGAAGGCCGAGGTGCTGCCCGGCGACCTCGCGGACGCCGACGACGTCGACCTCGTCGCGCGCCGTCTCGAGGCGCCGACCCGCCCCGTCGACCTGCTCGTCGTCGGTCCGACGCCGCCGAGCCCCGAGGGGCTGCCCGAGGGTGACCCGGTGCCCGTCCGCGCGGCGCTCGACCGCACGGCCGCCGCGGCGCTGGTCCTGATCCGGGCCGCGCTGCCCGGCATGATCGCCCGCGCGCACCCCGGTCCGTCCGGTGTGATCACCACCGCCGGCCCCGGTGCCTACCTCCCGCTCGCCGGGGCGGCCGGGCTCGACGGGGCCGCGCAGGCCTACGTCGCGATGCTCACCGAGTCGCTCGCCCAGAAGCACCAGGCCGAGGGGATCGCGCTCACCGTCGTGTGCCCGACGCCGCCCGGGGTGGGCGGCGCGTCGAAGCAGGCCGTCCCGCTCCGGGTGGCCCCGCCCGACGCGGACGCCGTCGCGGGCGCCGCCCTCGCCGACCACGCCGCCGGGCGCGCCGTCTCCACACCCGGGGTGGGCATGAAGGCGCTGGTCGGCACCTCGCGCCTCGTACCGTTCGCGGCGCTGCGCGTGTCGTCCGGGATGCGCCGCACGACGTTCGCCGGGGCGCTGGCCCTGCGGCGCGGACCCCGCGGCGCGCGCGAGGGCACCGCGCTCGTCACCGGCGCGAGCTCCGGGATCGGCGCGTCGTTCGCCGAGCACCTCGCCGTCGCCGGCCACGACCTCGTGCTCGTCGCCCGCGACGCCGGCCGCCTCGAGAGCCTCGCCGAGCGCCTGCGCGCCCGCCACGGCGTCGGCGTCGAGGTGCTCGTGGCCGACCTCGCCGCCGCGTCCGGGCGCCGCCGGGTGGTCGAGCGCCTGACCCTCGGCGAGACGCCCGTCGCGTTGCTGGTCAACAACGCGGGCTACGCGACCCCGGGCGAGTTCGTCGACACCGAGCCCGGTGCCCTGCGCGCGAACTACGAGGTCAACATGGCCGCCGTGCTCGAGCTGACCGCCGCGGTCCTGCCCGCGATGGTGGCGCGCGGGCGCGGGGACGTCGTCAACGTGTCGAGCGTGGCCGGCTTCCTGCCCGGGCGCGGCTCGGTCTACAGCGCCGGCAAGACCTACGTCACCGCGCTCTCCCAGAACCTCGCCCTGTCGCTGGGCGGCACCGGTGTGCGGGTCATGGCACTCTGCCCGGGGTTCACGCGCACCGAGTTCCACGCCCGCCTCGGGCAGGAGCGCCAGGGGCCCGACTGGCTCTGGCTCGACGCGGACGCGGTGGTCACCGAGGGCCTGGACGACCTCGAAGCAGGGAAGGCGGTGTCCGTGCCGGGAGCGGTGTACAAGGCGATCGTCGGCGTCACGCGCGTCGTGCCGCGCACGATCCTGCGGGCCCTCGCGGCCCGGACGGCGTCGGGGCGCGGATGAACATCCCTGCGGTGGACGTCGAGTCTCGCGCCCGGCTCGCCGAGCTGGTGGCGGAGCTGGCCGTCGTGCACGGCAAGGTGACGCTGTCGTCGGGGCAGGAGGCCGACTACTACGTCGACCTGCGCCGCGCGACCCTGCACCACGAGGCCGGCCCGCTCATCGGGCGGCTCGTGCGCGAGGCCACCGCCGACTGGGACTACGACGCCGCGGGCGGGCTGACGATGGGCGCCGACCCGGTCGCGCTCGCCGTCATGCACGCCCCGGGCCGGCCCGTCGACGCCTGTGTGGTGCGGTCCGCGGCCAAGACCCACGGCATGCAGCGGCGCATCGAGGGCCCGGACGTCGCCGGTCGCCGCGTGCTCGCCGTCGAGGACACCTCGACCACCGGCGGCAGCGTGCTCACGGCGGTCGACGCGCTGATCGAGGCCGGCGCGGAGGTCGTCGGCGTCGTCACCGTCGTCGACCGCGCCACCGGGGCGACCGAGGCCGTCGAGGCCCGCGGCCTGCCCTGCCGCTCGCTGCTGGGCCTGGCCGACCTGGGGCTGTGACCAGCGCGGACGACGACGAGCCCGGTCCCACCGAGTGGCGCACCGGGCCGGACCCGGTCGGCGTCGGACCCTGGCCCGGCGGGCCCGACGCCTGGCCCGACGACCCGCGCTACGACCCCGAGCTCCTCGCCGCGGGCGATCGCCGCAACGTCGTCGACCGCTACCGCTACTGGCGCCGCGAGGCGGTCGTCGCCGACCTCGACACGCGGCGCCACCCGTTCCACGTCGCGATCGAGAACCTCCACCACGACGCCAACATCGGCACCATCGTCCGCACCGCCAACGCCTTCGCCGCGGCCGCCGTGCACGTCGTGGGCCGGCGGCGCTGGAACCGGCGGGGTGCGATGGTCACCGACCGCTACCAGCACGTGCACCACCACCCCGACGTCGCGGCGCTGCTCGCGTGGGCGCGCGGGGAGGACCTCGCCGTGGTCGCCGTCGACAACGCTCCCGGGGCGGCGCCCCTGGAGACCGCCGCCCTGCCCCGGCGCTGCGTGCTGCTGTTCGGCCAGGAGGGCGTCGGTCTCACGCCGGACGCGGTGGCGGGCGCGGACGCCGTGCTCTCGATCGCCCAGTTCGGCTCGACGCGCTCGATCAACGCCGGCGTCGCCGCCGGGATCGCCATGCACGCGTGGATCCGCGCGCACGCCGCCGTCTAGCGCTCGGGGTTGCGCCGGGTGTCGATCACCTGGGTGGGCTCCTCGGTCGCGCCGTCGAGCACGTCCTCGGCCAGCCCCTGGGCGCCGAGCTTCTTCTCGCGGCGCGCCTTGATCACCTCGATGGCGATGGGCACCAGCGAGAGCGCGACCACGAGGATCAGCATCATCTCGATGTTGTTCTTCACGAACTCGAACTGGCCGAGCCCGGCACCGAGCAGCGTCACGCCGGCCGCCCAGGCCACGCCGCCGATCAGCGAGAACGTCAGGTAGCGGCGCGCGTCCATGCGCCCGACGCCGGCCATGACCGTGATGAACGTGCGCACGATCGGCACGAACCGCCCGAGCACGATGGCGCGGTTGCCGTACTTGTCGAAGAACTTCTGCGTGCGCTCGACGTTCTCCTTCTTGAAGAGCTTCGAGTCGGGCTTGTCGAAGATCGCGGGGCCCGCCTTGAGCCCGATGTAGTAGCCCAGCGCGTTGCCGGCGAACGCGCACACCACCAGCAGCACGCACACCAGCCACAGCGGCGTGTCGATCAGGCCGGTGACCACCGCGAGCCCGGTGATGAACAGCAACGAGTCGCCCGGGAGGAAGAACCCGACCAGCAGGCCGCACTCGGCGAAGATGATCAGGCACACGCCGACGAGGGCCCAGGGGCCCAGCGACTCGATGATGTACTGCGGGTCGAGCCACTCCGGGCCGAGGGCCTGCACCGTGGTCGTGGCGGCGGCGAGTGTGGGCGACACGCCTGTGAACCGTACGCGGCGGGGCTGGGCGCGAGCCTCCGGGTCACCCGGAACGGTCTCGGGGTTCCGGCGTGCTCAGCCCGGGAGGCCCAGGGTGCCGACGGCCGCGAGCGCGCCCGCGATCGCGCCGCCGAGCAGCGCCACGCCCGACCACCAGGCGATCCGCGCCGGCGTCCAGGGCGCCGGGCCGTCCGCCTCACCGGGGGTCGGGGGCGGGACCGAGGGGCCGGCGCCCGTCGCCCCGGGCGCGGGCCTCGGGTGGGGGACGCCCGGGCCGGGCGGCCTGGGCACGGGACCCGTCGGCAGGGGCCCGGGACGCCCGCCCGGGGGCGGCGCGCCCTGCTGCCAGGGCCGGTCGTTCGCCCCGGGGCGCGGCGCGGGCCGCGCCATCGGGGGCCCGCCGCGCGGGGGCGCCGGGTAGGGGCCGGGAGCCGGCTGGGCGGAGGGCTGGGCCGACGGGGTGGGGTGGGCGACCGTCTCCGGCGCGGGGTCGGCGGTCTCGCCGCGCTTGCGGCCCAGGGGGCGGAAGCGGTCGCGCAGCCGGGAGCCGCTGCCCGCGGGCTCCTCGGCCCGATCCGGTGGCGCGGCGGGCGCGTTCGGCGTGCCCGGGGAGGACACCCCGCCCGCGGCGTGCGCGCGCAGGGCCTCGGACAGCAGCCGTTCGTCGTCCATCCCGCCCGATGGTAGTGGCGAGCGGCGATCACACCCAGGGGGCGTTCGGGGGTCAGCCGCCGTCGACGAGCTTGCCGATGGCCTCGAGGCCGCGGCTCGCCGTGGACTTGACCGTCCCCTTGCTGATCCCCGTGGCCTCGGCGATCTCCGCCTCGGACAGCCCGCCGTAGTAGCGCAGGACCAGCACCTCGCGCTGGCGGCGCGGCAACTTGCCCAGCGCGGACACCACCGCCTGGTGCTCGGCCGACAGCATCGCCAGCGACTCCGCCGAGCGGGCGTCGGCCGTGTGCGGCGGGGTGTACTCCCGCGCCGTGCGCCGGCGGCGCAGCACCGACCGCGACCCGTTGACCACCGCCGTGCGCAGGTAGCCCAGCGCGGCGTGCTCGTCGCGCAGACGCCCCCAGTGCCGGTGCAGGCCGGTGAAGGCCTCCTGGACGACGTCCTCGGCGGTCGCCGGGTCGTCGACCAGCAGCACGGCCAGGCGGACGAACCGCATCCGGTGCTCGCGGTAGAGGTCCTCGAGCGTGCGCGGGGGCTGGTCCTGGGTGGCGACGGGAGCACCCGGTGGAGCGCCGGGGCCCGGTCGGGGCGGCGACGAGGGCCGCGCGGAGGGATGGACCACCGAGGCGTCCGCCGGAGCGACGGCGTCGATGGCCCGCAGGCTGCCGAGCGTGCGCTCGACGGCGCTCTCCCCGGGATGGGCCACGTCACCGACGATAGCCGTTCACCACCTGTGGTCCCGGTGGGGACGAGGGTCCGTCCGCGGATCACCCGCGTGGCCCAGGCGACCACCGAACGGGAACCGGGTCACACCGGACGAGGAGGCGCCGGGTCCCACGCCTGCGTCATACTGCGCCGACGTCCGGCCGGACCGTGTCCGCTCCGGTGCCCGGTCGGCACCTGTCGAACGCTGTCGACGCCCCTGGGAGGCACGACGATGCCCATCGCGACCCCCGAGGTCTACAACGAGATGCTCGACCGGGCGAAGGCGAACGCCTTCGCCTTCCCGGCGATCAACTGCACCTCGTCGGAGACGATCAACGCCGCCCTGCGCGGCTTCGCCGAGGCGGAGAGCGACGGGATCATCCAGTTCTCCACCGGCGGCGCGGAGTTCGGCTCCGGCCAGTCGGTGAAGGACATGGTCACCGGCGCGAGCGCGCTGGCCGAGTTCGCGCACGTCGTCGCCGAGAAGTACTCGATCAACGTGGCGCTGCACACCGACCACTGCCCCAAGGACAAGCTCGACGGGTTCGTGCGCCCGCTGATCGCGATCAGCCAGGAGCGCGTCGACGCCGGCAAGAACCCGCTGTTCCAGTCGCACATGTGGGACGGCTCGGCGGTCGAGCTGCACGAGAACCTCCAGATCGCCCAGGAGCTGCTGGAGAAGGCCGTCAAGGCGAAGATCATCCTCGAGGTGGAGATCGGCGTCGTCGGCGGCGAGGAGGACGGCGTCGCCAACGACATCAACGAGAAGCTCTACACCGCCGCGGGCGACTACGAGCACACCGTCGACGCGCTCGGCGGCGGGGAGAAGGGCCGTTACCTGCTCGCGGCGACGTTCGGCAACGTGCACGGCGTCTACAAG
The DNA here is from genome assembly GCF_037400335.1 of Actinomycetospora flava. Lineage (NCBI taxonomy): Bacteria > Bacillati > Actinomycetota > Actinomycetes > Pseudonocardiales > Pseudonocardiaceae > Actinomycetospora > Actinomycetospora flava. The sequence continues at coordinate 144,394 of NZ_JBBEGM010000006.1, read as the reverse complement.
CCCGGCAACGTCAAGCTGCGCCCCTCCGTGCTCAAGGAGGGCCAGGAGGTCGCGGCGCGCAAGCTCGGCCTCGCCGACGGCTCGAAGCCCTTCGACCTCGTCTTCCACGGCGGGTCGGGCTCGCTGCTCGAGGAGATCCACGAGGCGCTCGACTACGGCGTCGTGAAGATGAACGTCGACACCGACACCCAGTACGCCTACACGCGCCCGATCGCCGCGCACATGTTCACCAATTACGACGGCGTGCTGAAGGTCGACGGCGAGGTCGGCGACAAGAAGAGCTACGACCCGCGCAGCTACAACAAGAAGGCCGAGGTCGCGATGGCCGAGCGGGTCACCACGGCCTGCGAGAACCTGCGCTCCACCGGGCAGACCCTCGCGAAGTGACGGCCGGGATGATGGCGCCATGACCATCCCGACCGGCCCCGGTGCGGGGCACGGGCACAACCTGCTCGGACCGCAGCCGACCTACCTCCCGGAGACGCCCGAACCCGCCGAGCGGCTGGAGAACGGCGAGGACCCCGCGGCGGTCGTCGCCGACCACCCGACCTACTCGGCGGCCTGGGCCGAGCTCGCGGAGCGCGCCGAGGCGTCCGGCGAGCACGTCGCCGCGTACGCCTACGCCCGCACCGGCTACCACCGCGGGCTCGACCAGCTGCGCCGCAACGGCTGGAAGGGCTTCGGCCCGGTGCCGTGGGACCACGTGCCCAACCAGGGCTTCCTGCGCTCGGTGGCCGCGCTGGCGAAGGCGGCGAAGGCGATCGGGGAGACCGACGAGGTCGAGCGCTGCGTGCAGCTGCTCGCCGACAGCGACCCGGAGGCCGTGGCCGCTCTCGGGCTGGCCTGAGTCCCATGGATGCCGCGGCCCGGCTGCGCGCGCTCGCGCGCATCCGGGTCCGGCGGCTGCGCGACTCCGGGCTGCCGGTGCTGCAGTGCGCGCTGGCGGCCGGGCTCGCGTACCTGGTGGCGCGCGACGTCGTCGGGCACCCGCTGCCGTTCTTCGCGCCGATCGCGTGCGTGCTGGTCCTCGGCGTCTCGCTGACCAACCGGCTGCGCCGCTCGGTGGAGCTCGCGATCGGGGTGAGCGTCGGCGTCGCGGTCGGCGACCTCATCGTCGTGCTCATCGGCCCCGGCTGGTGGCAGATCAGCGTGGTCGTGGGGCTGACGCTGTTCGCGGCGCTGCTGTTCGACGTCGGTGCCCTGCTGCTCAACCAGGCCGCGGTGTCCGCGGTGCTGGTCGCGACCCTGCAGCCTCCCGGCACGACCGCCGCGTTCTCCCGCTGGATCGACACCCTGGTCGGGGCCGCGATCGGGCTGGCCATGGCCGCGACGCTGCCCTCGCACCCGCTGACCCGGGCCCGGCGCGGGCTGTCCGCGCTGCTCACCGAGCTCGAGGCGGTCCTGGACGGGACGGCCGACGCGCTCGACACCGCGGACCTCGACGCCGCGGCGGCGGTCCTCGAGCGGGCGCGAGCCACTCAGGGCCGGGTCGACGCGCTCGCCGACGCGGTCGACGCGGGCTTCGAGATCACCGCGATCGCCCCGCTGCGCCGCCGCCACCGCGGGGAGCTCGCGCGCCTGCGGGCGGCGGTGCGTCCGGTGGACCTGGCGCTGCGCAACGCCCGCGTCCTCGCCCGGCGCGGGCACGCGGCGATCCGCGACGGCGAGGAGGCCGACGCCGACCTCGTCGCCGTCCTGCGCCGCCTGGCCCGGAACACCGCCGAGCTGCGCCGCGAGCTCACCGCCGGCGAGTCCACCGACGGCGCCCGCAGCGCGCTGCTGGACACGATCGGGGTGGTGCCGGCGCGCGGCGGGGGCTACTCGGCGGACGTCGTGATCGCCCAGATCCGCTCGATGCTCGTGGACCTGCTCACCGCCGCCGGGATGGACCGCGACGAAGCCGTGACGGCGACGACCAGCACGCGGCTGGGGCGCGACGAGCCGTCCTGAGGTTCGCAGCGAACGTGGCGTCCGCTGCCTCGCTGCGCTCGCCCCGTTCGCGCTACGACGCGGCGCGCAGCGGGGTGGGGGCGGCGGGGGCCTTCTCGGCCGCCTCGCCGTCCTCGTCGTCCTCGTCGTCGCCCGGTACGAGCGTCAGCGACGGCGCCGGGGGCTCGATCGCGAGGGGACGGCGGACCCGGGGTGCGGGTTTCCCGACGACGGCGTGGGCCTCGAAGCGTTCGAGCAGACACGCGACGACCATGAGCACGATCGGCAGGAGCACCACCACCGCCAGCATGTGAAAGGCATACCCCGACCCCCGGGGGGCACACCTCATCCTCGGCGGGTGGGCACGGACGGTGGCCCAGTGGTCGCTCGGTGCAGTCGGGCGGGCGGCCTTCTGGTCATGGGGCCGCTGATCGTCGGAAGGTGACCGACCACCGGGCGTCACGGTCGGACGAGCCGCCAGTCCTCGGTGTGCCGGTACCAGCTGCGCCGCGACACGGCACGGTCCGCGGGCACGCCGTCGCGGACGACCGTCACCGCGGGGCGGCAGCCGAGCTGGACCGCGCGCCCCGCCCGCTCGCTGACCCGCCCGGCGCGCAGGCCGCCCAGCCGCGGCGGACCGGTGACGGTGACACGCACCCCGGCGTCCGGGTCGGGGGTGACGACGAGCTCGGCGGCGTCGCCGCGCAGCACCCGGTGCTCCTCGCAGTAGACCTCGCCGTGCACCGGGCCCACGGTGTGCCGTCCGGCGACGAGGCCGCCGTGGTCGTCGCGCACCAGGGGCGCCGGGCGCGCCGACCCGTCGCGGGCGAGGGCGAGCGCCGCCCCGGGGTCGGTGGGCAGGCCCCACACGTGGGCGGCAGCGGAGTCGGGCGCTGGCAGCAGGGCGACCTCGAGATCGAGGCGCTCGCGGCGCAGCAGGCGGACCAGCACCGCGGCGAGGGCGGCGTCGTCGCCGGCCACGACCAGGCGCGCGTCCGCGGGCAGGTCGTCGAGCAGCGGGTCGACGTCGCCGCGGGCGGGGACGGCGGGGAGGTCGACGGGGCGCCAGGCGCCGAGCACACCGGCCCACCGGGCGCGCGCCGGGTCCCCGCAGGTCAGCACCCGCGGGCACGAGGCGTGGGACACGCGTGGACTACCCTTCCGTTGCACGGGGCGAGCCCGTACTCCCTGTGCGCGTCTTCGGTGTCGAGCTCAGGGAGTGTCACATGCCGGCCATCGTGCTCATCGGCGCCCAGTGGGGCGACGAGGGCAAGGGCAAGGCCACCGACATCCTCGGTGAGCAGGTCCAGTGGGTCGTGCGCTACCAGGGCGGCAACAACGCCGGCCACACGGTCGTGCTGCCCGACGGCAAGAACTTCGCCCTGCACCTCATCCCGTCCGGGATCCTCACGCCGGGTGTCACCAACGTGATCGGCAACGGCGTGGTGGTCGACCCCGGGGTGCTGCTCGAGGAGCTCGCCGGCCTGGAGGCCAAGGGCGTCGACACGGGCAAGTTGTTGATCTCCGCCGACGCGCACGTGATCATGCCGTACCACGTGGCCATCGACAAGGTGACCGAGCGCTTCCTGGGCAAGTCCCGGATCGGCACCACGGGCCGCGGCATCGGGCCCGCCTACCAGGACAAGATCGCCCGGGTCGGCGTGCGGATGCAGGACCTGCTCGACGAGAAGCTGCTCCGCGAGAAGGTCGAGGCGGCGCTCGAGCTCAAGAACCAGATCCTCGTAAAGATCTACAACCGGCGTGCCCTCGACGTCGACGAGGTCGCCGACACCGTGCTCGGGCACGCGGAGGGCTTCGCCCACCGGATCGCCGACACCCGCCTCGCGCTGAACCTGGCGCTCGAGCGTGGCGAGACCGTCCTCCTCGAGGGGTCGCAGGGCACGCTGCTCGACGTCGACCACGGCACCTACCCGTACGTCACCTCGTCGAGCCCCACCGCGGGCGGCGCCGCCGCCGGCTCGGGGATCGGCCCGACGCGCATCGGCCGCGTGATCGGGATCCTCAAGGCCTACACCACCCGCGTGGGCTCGGGACCGTTCCCGACCGAGCTGTTCGACGCCGACGGCGAGTACCTGCGCAAGACCGGCGGCGAGTTCGGGGTCACCACCGGGCGCAGCCGCCGCTGCGGCTGGTTCGACGCCGTCATCGCGCGGTACGCGGTGCGCGTCAACGGGCTGACCGACCTGTTCCTCACCAAGCTCGACGTGCTCTCCGGGCTCGAGAACGTGCCGATCTGCGTGGGCTACGAGATCGACGGCAAGCGCGTCGACGAGATGCCGATGACCCAGTCGGACGTCGTCGCCGCGAAGCCGGTGTACGAGACGATGCCGGGCTGGTTCGAGGACATCTCGGCCGCACGGCGCTTCGACGACCTCCCGGCCAAGGCCCGCGACTACGTCGAGCGGATCGAGGAGCTCTCCGGGGCGCCGGTCTCCGCGATCGGTGTCGGTCCGGGACGCGAGGAGACGGTCCTGCGGGACGTGCCCGCGACCTAGGGCCTGCCTTCGTGGCCCTGCCCTGCCGTTCCCGTCGCCTAGACTCGATCGGGTGGGCGCCTGCGAACACCTCCTCGTCATCGGCACCGAGGGCCTCGCCTCGGACCCGAGGCCCGATGCCGTCGCGCGTGACGGCGAGACGCTGATCTGCCCGGACTGCACGGCCGCCGGCTACACGGCGTGGGCGCACCTGCGGAAGTGCCTCGACTGCGGGCACGTCGCGTGCTGCGACTCGAGCCCGTACCGGCACGCCTCGAAGCACCACGAGGACACCGGCCACGCCGTGATGCGCTCGCACGAGCCGAACGAGACGTGGCGCTGGTGCTACGTCGACCGGCGGCTGGCGCCCTGAGGCTCAGGTGGCCGCGGCGATCGCGGTGTCGGGGTCGTCGCTGAACACGGCGTCGACGCCGAGCGCGACGAACTGCTCGTACTCGCCGAACGCGTCGCCGTAGGTGTCGGGCGCTGCGGCGGGCCCGCCGCGGCGGCGCTGCAGCGGCAGGAACTCGTTCTCGTTGCGGAACGTGTAGGGCATGACGCGCAGGCCCGCGGCGTGCGCGTCGTCGATCAGCCGCGTCGGGTTCTGCCCGGCGTCGTCCGGGCCCAGCGGGACGATCCACTCCTTGGCCGGACCGAGCCAGGCCGCGTAGGTCGCGACCTCGCGCAGGCCCTGCGGGGTCATCAGGGCGTCGGAGGTCCGCGGGTCGTTCGCGGCGACGAGGTCCGCGGGCCGGGTGCCGGCCGCGTCGACCAGCTGCAGCAGCGGGCAGCCGACCTGGCCCTTCAGTGCGCGCAGGTTCGCCGTCTCGAACGACTGGATGATCACCCCGGAGTCGGGGCCGTCCTTGCCGCGGCGGCGCAGCGTGTCGACGAGGGCCGGCTCCACGGGCAGGCCGAGGCTCGCGAAGTACGTCGAGTGCTTGACCTCGGGCAGCACGCCCACGGGGCGGCGCAGCTCGGCGGCGAGGCGGTCGAGGAGGTCGAGCACCTCGTCGAAGGTGACGACGGCGTAGCGGCCGTCGTAGAGCGTGTTGTGCGGGCGGGTCTCGGGGATGCGCTCCTTGGCGCGCAGCGTGCGCAGCTCGGCGACCGTGAAGTCGGTGGTGAACCAGCCGGTCGCCGTCGTCCCGTCGATCACCTTGGTGGTGCGGCGCGCAGCGAACTCCGGGCGGGCCGCGACGTTCGTGGTGCCGCCGATCTCGGGCTCGTGGCGGGCGACGAGCGCGCCGTCGCGCGTCGGGACGAGGTCGACGTCGACGGCGTCGGCGCCCATCCGGATCGCGAGCTCGTAGGCGGCGAGCGTGTGCTCGGGCCGGTAGCCCGAGGCGCCGCGGTGGCCGACGACCATGATCCGGTTCGGCCCGCCCGGAGCGGTGCCGGTGCCGCCGGGCGTGGTGCTCGGCTGCGGGGTCGCGGGAGCGCTGCCCGTCGGCGCGGCCGTGGCGCCCACGGGAGTGTCGGCGCAGCCGGCGGCGAACGCCCCCGCGGCGGCGAGCCCGCCCCACAGCGCGGAGCGACGGGTGAACGAGAACGGCCCCGACGTCGTCATCGCGCGCAATATCCCGGCTCCCGCCCCACCTCGCCACTCTCCCCGCCCGTCGGCGTGGTGAACGGTCGGCGTCGGGTGTTCCAGCCTGGCGGCCACGCTGACGTTCAACGTCAGGAAAGCCCCCAGCTCGCCACCGGGCGCGGATGTCCCGGGGTGTTCCAGCGATGCGGCATTTGCTGGCGTCTGACACCAGGATCACCACATCCTCGCCGGCGCGACACGCCGCCAGCTCGCGCCTCGCGGCGTCCCCGTAGCGTGTCGGGCGTGCGCGTCCTGGTCATCGGGTCCGGAGCCCGTGAACACGCCCTCCTGCACGCCCTCGCCGGCGACCCCCAGGTGACCGCCCTCGCCGCGGCCCCCGGCAACGCCGGCACGGCGACGCTGGCCGAGCACCCCGGCCTCGCCGACCCGACCGACCCCGAGCAGGTCGTCGCCCTCGCGCGGAGCTGGCGCGCCGACCTCGTCGTCGTCGGCCCCGAGGCGCCGCTGGTCGCGGGGGTCGCCGACGCGCTGCGCGCCGCCGGGGTGCCCTGCTTCGGCCCGAGTGCGGCCGCCGCGCGCATCGAGGGCTCGAAGGCGTTCGCCAAGGACGTCATGCACGCCGCCGGGGTGCCGACGGCGCGCAGCGAGTCCGTCGACAACCCCGGCGACCTCGACGCCGCCCTCGCCCGCTTCGACGCGCCGTGGGTGGTCAAGGACGACGGGCTCGCCGCCGGCAAGGGCGTCCTGGTCACCGAGGACCCCGAGGCCGCCCGCCGCCACGCCGCGTCCGTGCTCGAGGCCGGCCACCCCGTGCTGCTCGAGTCGTTCCTCGACGGCCCCGAGGCGTCGCTGTTCTGCGTCGTCGACGGCACGACGGTGGTCCCGCTGGTGCCCGCCCAGGACTTCAAGCGCCTCGGTGACGACGACGCCGGCCCGAACACCGGCGGGATGGGCGCCTACGCCCCGCTGCCGTGGGCGTCGGAGGGTCTGGTGGACGAGGTCGTCGAGCGGATCGTCACCCCGGTCGTCACCGAGCTCGCTGCCCGCGGCGCCCCGTTCTCGGGCCTGCTCTACGCCGGGCTCGCCCTGACCTCGTCCGGGCCGCAGGTGATCGAGTTCAACTGCCGCTTCGGCGACCCCGAGACCCAGGTCGTCCTCGCCCTGCTCCGCAGCTCGGCGGTCTCGCTGCTGAACGCGGCCGCGCACGGGCGCCTCGCCGACGAACCCGCCCCGACCTGGTCGGACGGCGCCGCGGTCACGGTCGTCGTGGCCGCCGAGGGCTACCCGGGCGCGGTACGGACCGGCGACGTCCTGCGCGGCGCCGACGGACCGGGCGTACTGCACGCCGGCACGCGGCGCCGCGACGACGGGGCCGTGGTGTCGAGCGGCGGGCGCGTCCTGTCGGTCGTCGGCACCGGCCCGGACCTCGACGCTGCGCGCGCCGACGCCTACGAGCGACTCGCGGCCGTGCACCTGCCCGGCGGCCACCACCGCACCGACATCGCCCGCGACGCAGCTGCCGGCCGCGTCGCGATGCCGGTGCGCGCCTGATTCTCCGAAAGCGCACCACCGGCGCGCGGCGTCGACCTACTCTCCGCCGCATGCCCGACCTCGTCCTCGACCCGGCGGCCCTCGAGCAGGCGCGCGCCGGTGTCGCCGCCGAGGCGCGGCGGGTGCCCGCGATGGCCGACCGGGTGTCGGTGCCCCGGGCCGGCCTCGGCGACCTCGCGACCGCCGGGGCGATGCTCGGCGCGCTGGACGAGGTGGTGCGGGCGCTCGACGCCGAGCTCGGAGCGGCGGGGTCGCGTCTCGACGGGGTGGACCGCGCACTCGACGCGACGCTGACCGCGATGCAGGCGGCCGACGGCGCCGCGGCGGCGTCCCTGGCGGCGTGACGACGTGCCGTTCGACGCCGTCGGCGAGCTCGCCGCGCAGCCCGGCGGGCAGGAGCTCAGCGCGCTGGTCGCCCGCGTCCAGCGGGTCGACCCGGAGGTCCTGCACGGCGTGGGTCGCGGGCTGGCCGCGATGGCCGAGGGCGTCGACGGATCGCTGCGGTCGCTCGACCGTCACGGTGACGAGGTCCGGACCGCCTGGCAGGGGCGGGGCGCCGAGGCGCTGACCGGCCATCTCGACGACCTCGGGCGTGCCGGCGATCGCACGCTCGAGGCGACCGGTCTGGTGCTCGCGCGGATCGACGGCGCTGGTCAGGAGCTCGCGGGCATGCGGCGGGAGATCGACGCCCACGTCTCGCGCGCCCTCGACGCGGCCCGCCGGGCGCGGGCCGCGGCGCTCGCCGACCCGGCCCGCGCCCCGTTCGCCGACCAGCTCGCCGCGCAGGCCATGATCGAGCCGACCGCGGCCGCGCGCGCCGCCGTCGCCCGCGCCGAGACGATGCTCGGCGACGCCGCGGCCGCCGTGCGCGAGCTCGCCGGCGACCTCACCGCCTTCTCCCGGCTCCCGACCCCGGACACGCGCGCAGCCCCGGCCGCCACCGTCCCCGCATTCAGCGACCCGAGCGGCGGCGCCCAGGGCATCGACATCTCCGGCGGTCGCGACGGGTCCGGCGACTTCACCGACACGTCGTCGCTGGATTCCTCGGGGAGCGCGTCCTCGGACGACGCGTGTGACACCGGGGCCGGGTTCGACGACGAAATTGCTTCGATTTCCGAAGCATCTGACGAGGAGGATTCGGTCACCGGGACGTCGGCCGACCTGGACGATGCTTCGAGTTCCGAAGCGTCTGCCGGCGATGACTCGTTCACAGGGACGTCGGCCGATCTCGACGATGCCGGGGCTGACGGCTCCGACGAGGGAGATGCTTCGGATTCCGAAGCGTCCGCGGACGATGACTCGTTCACGGGGACGTCGGCGGATCTCGACGAGGCTGGGGCTGACGGCTCCGATGAGGGAGATGCTTCGATTTCCGAAGCGTCCGCGGACGATGACTCGTTCACGGGGACGTCGGCGGATCTCGACGATGCCGGGTCTGACGGCTCCGATGAGGGAGATGCTTCGATTTCCGAGGCGTCTGCGGACGACGACTCGTCCGGCGACGACGACTCGTCCACCGGCTCGTCGGCCGATCGGGACGCCGCCGGCGATCTCGACGATGCTCAGGATTCCGAAGCATCCGATGACGACGACTCGTCCACCGGGACGTCGGCCGACCTCGACGCGGACGCCGACGACGCGGACGCCGACGACGGGGACGCCGACGACGGGGACGCCGACGACGGGGACGCCGACGACGGGGACGCCGACGACGGGGACGCCGACGACGGGGACGCCGACGACGCCGACGACGCCGACGACGCGGACGAGTCCGACAACGGCGCCGACTCCGACGATGCTTCGGTTTCCGAAGCATCCGATGCGGGTGACCCCGCCGCCGATGCCGATTTCCCCGCCGACGACGTGCCCGACGCCGACCGCGACGCTGAGGACCGCAACACCGGCGACCGCGACGCGGAGAACGGAGCCGTGACCAGCGCGTCGACCGGCTCCGGCGAGGCGACGGACCCGAGCGCCGGGCCCGCCGACGCCGCGACGCCGACCGGCGGGCCGGAGGGCGAGGTCGGGGACTGGATCCGCGAGGCGATGGCGATCCTGCAGGCCGAGGGCGTGTCGGTGGACAAGATGGACCCGGACGACATCGCGACGATCATCGAGCACGAGTCCGGCGGCGACCCCGAGGCGATCAACAACTGGGACTCGAACGCCGACAAGGGCACGCCGTCGCAGGGCCTCATGCAGACCATCGGTCCGACGTTCGACTCCTACAAGCTCGACGGCCACGGGGAGATCACCGCGCCGGTCGACAACATCATCGCCGGCGTCCGGTACGCGATCGCCCGCTACGGCTCGGTGTCGGAGGTGCCCGGCGTCGAGGCCGTGGCGCGCGGCGACGCCTACGTCGGCTACTGACGCGGGTTCTCCCGAACGGCACCCGCGACCGCGCCGGCGCCCCTACCGTCGACGCATGGCCGGTCTCGACTACGACACCCGCGCGCTCGAGGAGGCACGTACCGCCGTCGCGGGCGAGGCGGCCCGCATGCCGGGGCTCGCGGACCAGCTCGGGACCGTGCCTCCGGCTTTCGGCGATCTCGCGGCGTCGGCGGCCCTGACGGACGCGCTCGCGGCGCTGACGCAGGCGCTGACCACCGATCTGGATGCCGCCGGCGCCCGCCTCGGCGAGGCGGACCGCGCCCTCGACGCGACGATGCGCCACATGCAGGAGACCGAACGGGCGGTCGCCGACTCCCTCACGCCGGCCGGGAACTGAGCCGTGCCGGGCGACGTCGAGGGCCAGCTCGCGGCCGAGCCCGCCGCGGCCGAGCTCGCGGGCCTCGCAGCCCGGGTGCGCGCGGCCGACCCGGGAGCCGTTCGGGCCGCCGCCGGGCAGGTGGCCTCGGTCGGCGACGGTGTCGAGGCGTCGGTGCGCACGGTCGGTCGCGGGGCGGCGGCGGTCGAGGGCCGCTGGGAGGGCGAGGGCGCGGCGGCGTTCGGCGGGTGGGTCGACGCGTTCGGGAAGGCCGGCGAGCGCGACCGGCAGGCGATCACGGACGCCGGCACGGCCCTCGAGCAGATCGGGGCGACGCTCGAGGGCGTGCAGCGGGAGGTCGACCGGCAGGTGTCACAGGCCCTCGCCCTGGCCGGCGCGGCGCGGGCCCGGGCGGCTGCGACCCCCGACGCGCCGCCCGGCCTCGCCGACGGCATGGCCGGCGAGGCGGTGCGCGCACCGACCGAGGCGGCGCGCGCCGCGGTGGCGCGCGCGGACGCCGAGCTGGCGGGAGCTGCGACGCGCCTGCGCGCGATCACCGAGGGCCTCACGGCGTTCACGACGCTCGCCGGGCCGGACGCCGCGACGATGGCGCCGCCGCCCGGGTTCCCGCTGACCTGGCGTCCGCTCGAGACGCCCGCGGCGACGGACGGGACCGGTGACGCCACCGGCGGAGGAACGAGCGACGGCGGGACGGGCGGGACCTCGGCCTCCGCCGGGGACGGCGGCGTCACCGGCACGGGCGGTGCCCCGCTCCCGACCGGGACCGGCAAGGTCCCGCCCGGCGACGTCGGCGACTGGATCCGCCAGGCCATCGCGATCCTGCAGGCCAACGGGGTGCCGCCGGACAAGATGGACCCCGCCGCCATCGCGACGATCATCGAGCGCGAGTCCGGCGGCGATCCGAACGCGGTGAACAACTGGGACTCGAACGCCGACAAGGGCACGCCGTCGCAGGGCCTGATGCAGACGATCGGTCCGACCTTCGACGCGCACAAGCTGCCCGGGCACGACGATATCCGGAACCCGATCGACAACATCATCGCCGGCGTCCGCTACGCGATCGAGCGCTACGGCTCGGTGTCCCAGGTGCCGGGGGTGGTGGCGGAGGCGAAGGGCGAGCCGTACGTCGGCTACTGAGGTCATGTCAGGGTGACGAGGTGACGACTCTGGCGCGCCTCGGCCCGGCGGTGCGGGCGACGGTCCCCCCGTTCCACGTGATGGACGTCTGGGCGGCGGCGGGGGAGCGCGCGCGGACGCACGGCGACCTCGTCAACCTCTCCGCGGGCCAGCCCTCGACGCCGGCACCGGTCGACGTCCGTGCCGCGGCCGCGCGGGCCCTCGACGAGCAGATCCTCGGGTACTCCAGCTCGCTCGGGACCGTCGAGCTCCGCGACGCGATCGCGGCGCACCACCGCACCCGCTACGGCGACGACTCGGTGGCCCGGGAGGACGTCGTCGTCACCACCGGAGGGTCGGGCGGCTTCCTGCTCGCCTTCCTCGCGGCGTTCGACGCCGGCGACACCGTGGTCCTGGCCCGCCCCGGCTACCCCTGCTACCGCAACATCCTCGCCGCGCTCGGGTGCGAGGTCGTCGAGCTGCCCTGCGGCGAGGAGACCCGGTTCCAGCCGACCGTGGCGATGCTCGAGGCGATGGATCCCCCGCCGAAGGGTCTCGTGGTCGCGAGCCCCGCCAACCCCACCGGCAGCGTCATCGAGCCCGACGAGCTGGCCGCCCTCGCCCGGTGGTGCGAGGAGCACGGCGTCCAGCTCATCAGCGACGAGATCTATCACGGCATCGAGTACGGGGACGCGCCGCCGACCGCGAGCGCCTGGAGCACCTCGCGCGAGGCGATCGTCGTGACCTCGTTCTCGAAGTACTGGTCGATGACGGGGTGGCGGCTGGGCTGGCTGCTCGTGCCGGAGCGGCTGCGCCGGGCGGTGGATGTGATCGCCGGCAACTTCACCGTCTGCCCGCCGGTGCCGGCGCAGTACGCGGCGCTGAGCGCGTTCACCCCGGCGTCGCTGGCCGAGGCCGACGGGCACGTGGAGCGCTACGCCCTCAACCGCCGGCTCCTGCTCGACGGGCTCCCGGGGCTCGGCGTGACCCGGCTCGCGCCCGCCGACGGCGCGTTCTACGTCTACGCCGACGTCGCCCACCTCACCGACGACACCCTCGCGTTCGGGCAGCGGATGCTCGCCGAGACCGGCGTCGCCGTGGCCCCGGGCATCGACTTCGACCCGATCGACGGCCACTCCTGGATCCGCCTGTCGTTCGCCGGGGCGACCGCGGACGTGCGCGAGGCGATCGATCGACTCGGACGCTGGTTCCCGACGCTCTAGGGGCTTACTCTCCGTGGCCATGGAGCCGGACGACGAGCCGCGGTTGGAGGCCTGGGAGCGGCGCACCGACTACCCGCTGACCGGGCTCGCGGTGCTCTACCTCGCGGTCTACGCCGTCCAGGTGCTCGCGACCCGTCCGGGTCAGGCGTCGTGGTGGTGGCTCGACGCGGCGCTGTGGGCGGTGTGGGCGGTGTTCGTCGTCGACTACGTCATCCGGATCACGCTGGCGCGGCGCAAGGGGCGGTTCATCGTCCGCCATCCGCTCGACCTGCTCGTGGTCGCGGCGCCGTTCTTCCGGTTCCTGCGCCTGCTGCGGCTGGTCGCGGCGATCTCGGTGCTGGGGCGGGTGCTGCGCGACGACTTCCGCGGCCGGGTCGGCAGCTACCTGCTCGTCTCGATCACCCTGCTCAGCGTGGTCGCCGCGCTCGGGGTGTTCGAGGCCGAGCGCTACGCCCCGGAGGCGTCGATCCTGACCTTCGGCGACGCGCTGTGGTGGGTGCTGACGACGATCACGACGGTCGGCTACGGCGACCTGTCCCCGGTGACGACCGAGGGCCGGCTCGTCGCCGCGGGCCTGATGCTCGCGGGGATCGCGGTGCTGGGCACCGTGACCGCCGCGATCGCGACGTGGTTCCTCGAACAGGTCGGGGCGCGCGACGCGTCGGAGGCCGTGGCGGCGCCGCCCCGGGCGGACCCGGCGGACCTGCGGCACGCGGAGCTCCTCGCCGAGCTGCGCGACCTGCGCCGGCGCCTCGACGTCCTCGAGTCCGCGCCCGACCGACCCGCGGAGTCCGCGCCGAGCTGACGTCACCGGCGTGTCGCGCCGGCGAGCATGTGGCGATCCTGACGTCAGACGCCAGCGATGCCGCATCGCTGGCACACGCCGCGCCCCTGGCAACGCTCAGGTCGGGAGCGGCACCGATGCGGCGCGGTCGAGGACGGCGGCGATGTCGGCGTCGTCGGCGTCGCGGTGGGTCACGAACCGCACGCCGGGCCCGAAGGGGACCGCGCGCACGCCGACCTCCAGCAGCGCCGCCACGAGGGGCCCGGGCGCGGCGGTCGGCACGAGGACGATGTTCGTGTCCGGGGCGATCACCGGCCACCCGAGCGCTTCCAGGCCCGCGGCGAGGCGGGCGGCGCGGGCGTGGTCGGCGGCGAGGTCGCCGGCCTGGTCGAGCGCCACGAGGCCCGCCGCGCCGATCACGCCGCCCTGGCGCACGCCGCCGCCGAGCATCTTGCGCAGCCGCCAGGCGCCGTCGACGAACGCCGCGGAGCCGGCGACCACCGAGCCCATCGGCGCGCCCAGGCCCTTGGACAGGCACACGCTCACGGTGTCGACACCCGCGGTCAGCGCGGCGACGGGGACGTCGAGCGCCGCCGCGGCGTGCCAGATCCGCGCGCCGTCGAGGTGCACGGCCAGGCCCGCGTCCCGGGCCGCCGCCACCAGCGCGCGGTGCTCGTCGACCGGCGTCACGGCCCCGCCGGCGCCGTTGTGCGTGTTCTCGAGGCACAGCAGCGAGGTGCGCAGGCCGAAGTAGGGACCGGCGTGCCCGGCCGCCGCCAGCACCGCGCCCGGCGACGGCCGTCCCGGGCCGCCGTCGTGCGCCAGCGGCGCCGGCAGCCCGCCCGCGAGCCACGCGGACGTGCCGAGCTCCGCCTCGAGGACGTGCGCACCGACGGGCGCGAGGAACCTGTCACCGCGTGTCAGGTGGTGCATCAGGGCGATCGTGTTCGCCATGCACCCGGTCGGCGTCCAGAGCGCGGCCTCGACGCCGAGCAGGTCGGCGACGCGGTCCTGCAGCTTCGCGAGGGTGGGGTCGCCGTCGAGGACGTCGTCGCCGACGTCGGCGGTCGCCATCGCCTCCCGCATCGCGCGCGACGGCTTCGTGACGGTGTCGGAGCGCAGGTCGATGCTGCGCTCGTGAGTGGTTCGGGTCGTCATGACGACCCAGAACACTCACGTGGCGGAGCCATCATCGCGGCAGCTTCACCACCGAGACGAAGAAGTCGTCGATCTGGCGGATGACCTCGATGAACCGCTCGAAGTCGACCGGCTTGGCGACGTAGGCGTTGGCGTGCAGGTTGTAGCTGCGCAGGATGTCCTCCTCGGCCTGCGAGGTGGTCAGCACGACGACCGGGATGCTGCGCAGCGTCTGGTCGTTCTTGACCTCCTCCAGCACCTGGCGCCCGTCCTTGCGGGGCAGGTTGAGGTCGAGCAGGATCAGGCCGGGGCGCGGGGAGCCCGCGTACTCGCCCTCGCCGCGCAGGAACGCGAGCGCCTCGACGCCGTCGGAGACGACGTGCAGCTGGTTGCGCAGCTTGTGGTGCTCGAACGCCTCCTGGGTCATGAGGACGTCGCCGGGGTCGTCCTCGACGAGCAGGACGTGGATCTCGGTGATCGGATCGGTCACGGCACGACCTCCGGGTCGATGTCGGTGCTGGTCGGGGGCAGGACGGGCAGGGCGACGACGAAGACGGTGCCCGGGCCCTCCGAGGGCTCGAGCCACATCGCGCCCTCGTGGTGCTCGACGATCTTGCGGCACATCGCCAGCCCGATCCCGGTGCCGGGGTAGGCGTCCTTGGCGTGCAGGCGCTGGAAGATGACGAAGATCCGCTCGGCGTACTCGGCGTCGATCCCGATGCCGTTGTCGCGGAAGCGGATCAGCCAGCGTTCCGGGTCGTCGGGGTCGTGCTCGGCGTCGACGCGGAGGACCGGCGGGTCCTCGCCGCGGAACTTCACCGAGTTCCCCAGCAGGTTCTGGAACACGGTCGTGAGCAGCGCCGGCTCGCCGAGGACGGTCGGCAGGTCGCCGTGCTCGACGCGGCCCTCGGCGTCCTCCAGCGCGCGCCCCACGTTCTCGGCCGCGCGGTCGACGAGCTCGCCGAGGTCCACCGGTCGCCTCGGCTCGCCCTGGCGCCCGACGCGGGAGAACGCGAGCAGGTCGTTGATCAGCACCTGCATGCGCTTCGCGCCGTCGGTGGCGAACTCGATGTACTGGTCGGCGCGCTCGTCGAGCTGGCCCTGGTACCGGCGCTGGAGGAGCTGACAGAAACTGGCCACTTTCCGCAGCGGTTCCTGCAGGTCGTGCGAGGCGACGTAGGCGAACTGCTCGAGATCGGAGTTGGAGCGCGCCAGCTCGCGGCTGCGGCTGTCGAGCTCCTGGCGCGCCTGCTCGGTGTCGGCGAGCTCGCGGACGATGAGCACGCGCATCGCCTCGACGTCCTCGCCGAGCTCGGTGATCTCGCGCGGGCCGGCGGCGCCGACGGAGTGCTCGAGGTCGCCGTCGGCCACCTCGCGGACCTCCCGCGCGAGCCGGTGGGTCGGCGCCACGACCACGCGGCGCAGCCACAGCAGCAGGCCGGCGATGCCGAGCCCGAGCCCGACCAGGGTGACGACGCCGACGGTGGTGAGCAGGGCCGCGGCGCCGTCGAGGTTGTCCCGGGCGTCGTCCCGCTGCGCGAACAGGCGGTTCCGCTGGGCCTCGAGCGCCCCGCGGACCTGGTCGAAGGCGACCTTGCCGACGTCCGGCGACGGGGTGGGCGTCCCTGCGGCGACGGCGGCGAGCACCGGGTCGGCGTACACGGCGCGCCAGCGGGTGGTCGCGGCCTCGACGGCGGCGACGTCCCCGAGCAGGTCGGCCTGCGCCGCGCCGAGCCGGCGGAGCTCGGCGATGAGCCGCGCCTCGTCCGCCCGGCCGCGCTCGTAGGGCGCGAGGAACTCCGGGTTCGGGGCCAGGGCGTAGCCGCGGACGCCGGTCTCCTGGTCGACCGTCGCGGCGTCGAGCTGCTGGGCGGCCAGCAGGGCGGGGTCGAGCCGGTCGACCAGCTCGACGCGCCGCTCGCTCAGCACCAACAGGGTGGTGACGCCGATGATGCTGGCGATCACCAGCAGCGCGGCCACGATCGCGCCCGTGACCGCGAGGATCCGGCCCAGCGACCAGCGGCTCAGCCCCCGCTTCTCGCCCCGGCGGGGACGGGGGAGCAGGCGCCGGGCCCGCCGGGCCGGTGCCGCCTGAGAGGTGGCCACGGGCGCGTCCGTCGTCGGTGCCGTCACCGGTCGGACACCAGCAGCACCGCCGCGACGTCGTCGGTCCGCGCCGTCGACAGGGTCCGCACGCGCTCCATCACGGCGTCCAGCATCGCCGCCGGGTCGTCACGCCACGGCGTCGGCCCCGTGGTGACCTCCCGCAGCAGCGCCTGCAGGCCGTCGGTCCACAGCACCTCGCCGTTCTCCTGGCGGCCCTCGATGAGCCCGTCGGTGTAGAGCATGAGCGCCCACTTGGGCGGCAGCTCCACCTCCAGCGACGGCCACGTGCGCCCCGCGCCGATCCCCAGCGGCACGCCGAGGCGCTCGGTGGAGAGCAGGTGGGTGTCGTCGCCCTCGCCGACCAGCGCGGGCGGCGGGTGGCCGGCGAGCCGCAGCGTCAGGCGTTCCCGGGCCTCGTCGACGGTCGCGGTGGCCAGCGTGGTGAACAGCGTCGGGTGGCTGCGCTCGCTGACGAGCAGCTCGTGCATCGTCGGCAGCACCCGGTCGGGGTCGATGCCCGAGAGCACGAGGGTGCGCCAGGCGATGCGCAGGCTGACGCCGAGCGCGGCCTCGTCGGGCCCGTGCCCGCAGACGTCGCCGATCACCGCGTGCAGGAGGCCGTCGGAGCTCTCGACGACGTCGTAGAAGTCGCCGCCCAGCAGCGTCTGCTCGGTGCCGGGCTCGTAGCGGGCGAGGATGTGGATCGCGGGGTCGTCGAGCAGCGGGGTGGGGAGCAGGCCGCGCTCGAGGCGGGCGTTCTCGTCGGCGCGCAGCTGGGCGTCGCGCAGGGCCCGGCGCACCGAGTCGCTGCGGCGGCGCTCGACGGCGTAGCGCACGGCGCGCGCGAGCGTCGGGCCGTCGACGGCGTCCTTGACCAGGTAGTCCTGCGCGCCGACACCCACCGCGTCGGCCCCGAGCGCCTCGTCGCGGCGCCCGGTGAGCACGAGCACCGCGGGGCCGTCGACGTGCAGCAGGCGGCGCAGGCCCTCGAAGCCGTGGGCGTCGGGCAGGGCGAGGTCGAGCAGCACGCAGTCGAGGGCCCCGTCGATGCCGTCGAGGAGCGCCTCGGCCTCGGCCAGCGAGGTGGCGCGGTCGAGGTCCACGACGAGGTCGGCGTCGGCGAAGTGCTCGGTGACGAGGACGGCGTCGGCGTCGTCGTCCTCGACGAGCAGCACCCGCAGGGGGCCGGACGCGTCAGGGTCCACCGGCTCCATCCCGTCCCCCCTTCCTGCTCCTCGTCCGCCGAGGGACTGCTCGATCCCTGCTCACGGGTGCCTCGACCGTAGTAGGCCCGGATGCCCGGACCGGGTGCGGTCACCGTCGTGTGCGCCGACCGGCCCGTAGGCTCGGCCGAGTGAGTGCTCCGACGGTCCCGAACGTGCTCGCCGCGCGCTACGCCTCCCCCGAGCTGACCGGGCTGTGGTCGCCCGAGCGGAAGATCGTCCTCGAGCGCGAGCTGTGGATCGCGGTGCTCTCCGCGCAGCGCGAGCTCGGCGTGGACGTACCCGACGGCGTGCTGGAGGACTACCGCGCCGTGGTGGACCGTGTCGACCTCGTGTCGATCGCGGCCCGCGAGCGGGTGACCCGCCACGACGTCAAGGCGCGCATCGAGGAGTTCGACGAGCTCGCCGGCCACCAGCACGCCCACAAGGGCATGACCAGCCGCGACCTCACCGAGAACGTCGAGCAGCTGCAGATCCGCGACTCCCTGCGCCTCGTCGCCGACAAGACCGTCGCGGTGCTCGCCCGGCTGGCCCGCCGCGCGGGGGAGAACGCCGAGCTCGTCATGGCCGGGCGCAGCCACAACGTCGCCGCCCAGGCCACGACGCTGGGCAAGCGCTTCGCGAGCGCCGCCGACGAGACGCTCGTGGCCTACCGGCGCGTCACCGAGCTGATCGAGCGCTACCCGCTGCGCGGGATCAAGGGCCCGGTCGGCACGGCGCAGGACATGCTCGGGCTGCTCGGCGGCTCCTCGGAGAAGCTGGCGGAGCTGGAGCGCCGCGTCGCCGGGCACCTCGGGTTCAGCGAGGTCCTCACCAGCGTCGGCCAGATCTACCCGCGCTCGCTCGACCAGGACGTGCTCACCGCGCTGGTCCAGCTCGCGGCCGGCCCGTCCTCGCTGGCGACCACGATCCGGCTCATGGCCGGGCAGGAGCTCGTGACCGAGGGCTTCCAGGCCGGCCAGGTCGGCTCGTCGGCGATGCCGCACAAGATGAACACCCGCTCCTGCGAGCGCGTCAACGGGCTCGCGGTGGTGCTGCGGGGCAACGCGGCGATGGTCGGCGAGCTCGCGGGCGCGCAGTGGAACGAGGGCGACGTGTCCGACTCGGTCGTGCGCCGGGTCGCGTTGCCCGACGCGTTCTTCGCGATCGACGGGCTGCTGGAGACGATCCTCACCGTGCTCGACGAGTTCGGCGCCTACCCGGCGGTGATCGCCCGCGAGCTCGACCGCTACCTGCCCTTCCTCGCCACCACCGCGGTGCTCATGGCCGCCGTGCGCGCCGGGGTCGGCCGCGAGACCGGGCACGAGATCATCTCCGAGCACGCCCGCGCGGTGGCCCTGGACATGCGCGAGAAGGGCGCCGAGGGCAACGACCTGCTCGCCCGGCTCGGCGCCGACGCCCGCCTCGGGCTCTCGTCGGCGGACCTCGACGCCGCCGTCGGCGACCCGCGCGCCTTCGTCGGGGCCGCGGAGGCGCAGATCGCCGAGATCGCCCGCCGCGTCGACGCGATCGTCGCGGACCGTCCCGACGCGGCGGTCTACACGCCGGCCCCGATCCTGTAGCGAGGGTCGAGCTCCCCTCCGGTCCGTCTCCCGTAACCTGCCCGCCCGTGGTCTCGCTGAGCTCGTACCGGCACCTCGCGTCCGGCAAGGTCCGGGACCTCTACGAGGTCGACGACGAGACCCTGCTGCTCGTCGCGTCCGACCGGATCTCGGCGTTCGACCACGTCCTGAGCACGCCGATCCCGGACAAGGGCCGCGTGCTGACGGCGATGAGCGTGTTCTGGTTCGAGCTGCTCGGCGGGGCCGACGTCGCCTCGCCGCCGGTCGCGCACCACCTGGTCGCCGCGCGTGACGAGCGCATCCCCGAGGAGGTCCGCGGGCGCGCGCTGCTCGTGCGCCGCCTCGAGATGATCCCGGTCGAGTGCGTCGCGCGGGGCTACCTCGCGGGCTCGGGCACGACCGACTACCGCCGCGACGGCGCGGTCTGCGGCGTCCCGCTGCCCGACGGGCTCACCGAGGCGAGCATGCTCCCGTCGCCGATCTTCACGCCGGCGACGAAGGCGGCGCAGGGCGAGCACGACGAGAACGTCAGCTTCGAGGTCGTCGCCGAGACCGTGGGCCGCGAGCTCGCCGGCGCGCTGCGCGACCAGACCCTGGCGATCTACGCCCGCGGCTCGGCCTACGCGGCGTCGCGCGGGCTGATCCTCGCCGACACCAAGCTGGAGTTCGGGCTCTCACCCGAGGGCGCACTGGTGCTCGGCGACGAGGTGCTCACCCCGGACTCGTCGCGGTTCTGGCCCGCCGAGGGCTACGCGCCGGGCTCGGTGCAGCCGAGCTTCGACAAGCAGTACGTCCGCGAGTGGCTCACCTCGCCCGCCTCCGGGTGGGACCGTCACTCCGGTGAGGCCCCGCCGCCCCTGCCCGACGACGTGATCATGGCCACGCGCGAGCGGTACATCGAGGCCTACACGCGCCTCACCGGCCGGGAGTGGCCCCCCGCGGTCTGAGCCGTGCGCTGGGCCGACGCGCTTCGCCGACCCGAGCCGCCCTGTTCATCCCCCCGTCGCACGGACGGCACCTCCGGCTGGCCTCATGGGGGACATGGCTGCCGCCCGTCTGCTCGTGTCCGTGTCCGGCCTGGGGCCCGGCGCGCCGCTCGACGCGGCCGTCGCGCTCGCGGACGCCCTCGACGCCCGCCGCGTGCCCGCGACCTGGCTGGTCGGGCCGCGCCCGCACCCCGAGGTCGCCTCTTGGGCGACCGCCCGCCGCCGGGTCGGCGAGGCGGTCCTGCTGCACGGCACGCGTCCTGATGCCGAGTCCGGCCGCCCGTACCGCCGGCTGCCCGCGCACGAGGCCGGCCTGCGCCTCACGGCCGCGCTGCGCTCCCGCGACGCCCTCGCTCTCGCGGTCGACGGGTTCGCCGCGCCGGGCTGGGCGGTCTCGGCGGGCACGCGCACGGCGCTCGCCGCGGCGGACCTCGGCCTGCTGGTCGACGACGCCGGCGTGCACCGCCTCGCCGCCGACGGCGCCGTGCGCACGTCCTGGCGCGGGCCGGTCGCCGGCGTCGAGGCCCGACGGGCACCGCGCCGGCGCGTCGAGCCGGACCTCGTGCACCTGGCGCTGCCCGTCGGCGTGCCCCTCGCGACCGCCGAGGCGCTGGTCGACGCGGCCCTGGACAGCGGCGCCACCCCGCTCGGGGCGGGCGAGCTCGTGCCCCGCCGCGGCCCGCGCCGCCCGCGCGTCGCCGGCGACCCGGAGAACTGGTCGATCACGGCCTGATGCCTGCGGCAGGTGAGTGATACGGGTCGTCATGACCACCCGTATCACTCACGTGGCGAAGCCCTCCCCCCGCGGCGCGACGTGGACCTCGGTGCCCTGCGGGGCGAGGTTGCGGAACATGCCGTAGTGCAGCTCGGGGTTCGCGAGCACGGCCTCGTGGATCGGGACGGCGAGCCGCGGGGCGACCGCGCGCAGGTAGTCGACGGCCTCGGAGAGCTTGAGCCACGGCGCCGCGGTGGGCAGGAGCAGCACATCGAGGGTGCGCTCGGGCACCGTGAAGGCGTCGCCGGGGTGCAGCACGGTGCCGTCGACCAGGTAGCCGTTGTTGCGGATGCGCGGGATGTCCGGGTGGATCACGGCGTGGTCGTGGCCGACGACCTCGATGCTCGCGCCGCCGACGGTGAACGTCTCGCCGGGCTCGCGGACCGTGTGGGCGATGTCCCGCTCGCGGAGCTGCTCGGCGGTGCCGGGGTCGACGATCAGCTCCGCGCCGGGGTTGCGTTCCAGCAGCGCGGGCAGCTCGTCGACGTCGAGGTGGTCGAAGTGCTGGTGGGTGATCAGCACGGCGTCGAGGCCCTCGAGCGTCTCGTAGCCCTGCGAGAAGGCGCCGGGATCGAACAGGAGGCGGGCCGAACCGGTGTCGGCGACGACGCACGCGTGGCCGAGGTGTGCGAGTTCCACGCCACCCCGGTACCCCGCGGCAGCCCCGGTAACCTGGACGGCGTGGCACGCGTGATCGTCGATGTCCTGCCGAAGGCCGAGATCCTCGACCCGCAGGGCCAGGCCGTGGCCCGGGCGATGGGTCGCCTGGGGGTCGACGGCGTCGCCGACGTCCGTCAGGGCAAGCACTTCGAGCTCGAGGTCGACGACACCGTCGGCGACGCCGAGCTCGAGCACATCGCCGGCACCCTGCTGGCCAACCCGGTGATCGAGGAGTGGGTCGTGCGGAGGGTGTCGTGACGCGCATCGGGGTCATCACCTTCCCCGGCACGCTCGACGACGTCGACGCCGCGCGCGCCGTGCGCTACGCCGGCGCCGAGGCGGTCGGCCTGTGGCACGACGACGCCGACCTGCGCGGGGTCGACGCCGTGGTCGTTCCCGGCGGGTTCTCGTACGGCGACTACCTGCGCGCCGGCGCGATCGCCGCCCGCTCGCCGGTGATGGGCCCGGTCGTCGAGGCCGGGCGCGCCGGGATGCCCGTGCTCGGGATCTGCAACGGGTTCCAGATCCTCTGCGAGGCCGGTCTGCTGCCCGGCGCGCTCGTGCGCAACCACGGCCTGCGGTTCGTCTGCCGCGAGGTCGGGCTGCGCGTGGAGGCCGACACCGCCTGGACCTCGGGGTTCACGGTCGGCCAGGAGATCACCGTGCCGCTGAAGTCGGGCGAGGGCCGCTACGTCGCCGACGCCGCGACGCTCGACGCGCTCGAGGCCGAGGGCCGCGTGGTGTTCCGCTACACCGAGCCCGCGCCCAACGGCGCGCTGCGCGACATCGCGGGCATCAGCTCGGCCGACGGCCGCGTCGTCGGCCTCATGCCGCACCCCGAGCACGCCATCGACGGCCTCACCGGCCCGGGCACCGACGGGCTGGGCCTCTTCACCTCGGTGTTGCAGCAGCTCACGGAACCTGCCGCGTCGACGGCGGCGCGGGTGTGACGAAGGAGCGACCGCGGGGCCGACCGTTGCGGGGGCCTACGGCAGCAGCGTGACGCGGAGCTCCCACAGGTCGGCGTAGACCAGGAGCATCCGCCCGCCGAGGTGCAGCACGAGGCCACGCATCTCGTCGGGGCGCTCGACGTGGGTGAGCAGGCGCGAGACGTCCTCGATGGCCTCGCCGACGACCTCGTCGAACGGCTCGTCCATCGACACGTCGCGGCCGCCGGGCTCCGACGGCTGGGCCGCGGGGAGCAGCGGCACGACGGTGTCGCCCCGCGCGCCGGGCGCGAGCGCGAGGACGACGACCCCGCCGGCGCCGTCGTCGACGAGGAGCTCGAGCATCCCGGCGGACGCGTCGACGTGCGGGCGCACGCTCTCGGGTACGCGGCCCGCGAGCTCGAGGTCGTGACGGCGGACGCCGAGGAGCTCGCGGTCGAGGACGAGGTGGAGCCGGGCGAGGGCGTCGCCGGCTCCCGGCGTGCCGGCCGCGTCACCGGAGGCCGATCCGGTCGCCGAGGAGACGGAGGCGGTGGTCATGGCTCCATGATGTATCGAGGGTCCGACACCCCCGGGATTTGCCGACACGCCTCCGCCGTGTCGCGACGAAATGACCGCGTTGGACCATGAACGGCCATCCGATCGAGCGAACGGTCGAGCCGATACCCGCCTGTGGCGGTGCGCACGGTGGGCGTGTGGTGGACAGCGCCGTGTGGAGTCGGTGACATCGACGAATCGCCGTTTGCCGACCGCACGTCGTGGGTAACGTCGCGCTCACCGCGCGTAGGTCCAGGTGAGGCGGGTGCCACGGCCGCGGCGACCGCTCCGTGGGGACGCCTACCCTCGACGGCGTGACCGCTGCCGATCCAGCGCCCGTGCAGTCCTCCCCGCCCGCTCCCTCCTCGGTCCCGCCCGTCGACACCGTCGACCACGCGGCCGCCACCCCCGACGAGACCCAGCCGCACGCCGCGCTCGGCCTGCGCGACGAGGAGTACGCCCGCATCCGGGACATCCTCGGCCGCCGGCCCACCGAGGCCGAGCTCGCCATGTACTCGGTGATGTGGTCGGAGCACTGCTCCTACAAGTCCTCGAAGGTCCACCTGCGCCGCTTCGGCGAGACGACCACCGAGGCGATGCGCGCGCGCCTGCTCGCCGGGATCGGGGAGAACGCCGGGGTGGTCGACGTCGGCGACGGCTGGGCGGTCACCTTCAAGATCGAGTCGCACAACCACCCGTCGTACGTCGAACCCCACCAGGGCGCGGCCACGGGCGTCGGCGGGATCGTCCGCGACATCATGGCCATGGGCGCCCGCCCGGTGGCCGTGATGGACGGGCTGCGGGTGGGCCCGCTCGACGCGCCGGACACCGCGCGCGTGCTGCCCGGCGTCGTCTCCGGCGTCGGCTTCTACGGCAACTGCCTGGGCCTGCCGAACATCGGCGGCGAGGTCGTCTTCGACCCGAGCTACTCCGGGAATCCGCTGGTCAACGCCCTGTGCGTGGGCGTCCTGCGCCACGAGGACCTGCATCTGGCCTTCGCCTCGGGTGCGGGCAACAAGATCGTGCTGTTCGGGGCGCGCACGGGTCTCGACGGCATCGGCGGGGTCTCGGTGCTCGCGTCGGAGACGTTCGCGGAGGGCACAGGGCGCAAGAAGCTGCCGAGCGTGCAGGTCGGCGACCCGTTCGCCGAGAAGGTGCTCATCGAGTGCTGCCTCGAGCTCTTCGGCGCGGGCCTCGTGGTCGGCATCCAGGACCTCGGCGGGGCCGGGCTGTCCTGCGCGACGAGCGAGCTCGCCAGCGCTGGCGACGGCGGCATGCACGTCGACCTCGACACCGTCCCGCTGCGCGCCGCCGACATGACCGCGGCCGAGATCCTCTCCAGCGAGTCGCAGGAGCGGATGTGCGCGGTGGTGACGCCCGAGAACGTCGACGCGTTCATGGCGGTGTGCCGGCGCTGGGACGTGACGGCCACCGTCATCGGCGAGGTCACCGACGGCGACCGCCTGCAGATCACCCACCACGGCGAGACGGTGGTCGACGTCCCGCCGCGCACGGTCGCCCACGACGGCCCGGTCTACGAGCGGCCCTACGCCCGCCCGGCGTGGCAGGACGCGCTGCAGGCCGACTCGGTCGCCGGGCGGGCGGTGCCGTCGGGGCCCGGCGAGCTCGCCGGGCAGATCCGCGCGCTCGTCGCCTCGCCCGCCCTCGCGCCGCGGACCTGGGTCACCGAGCAGTACGACCGCTACGTGCGCGGCAACACGACGGCGGCGACCCCGGCCGACGCCGGCGTGGTCCGCGTCGACGAGGCCGGCGGGCGCGGCGTCGCGGTGTCGATCGACGCCAACGCGCGCTTCTGCCAGCTCGACCCCCGGGCGGGCGCGCAGCTCGCGCTCGCCGAGTCGGTGCGCAACGTCGCGTCGTCGGGGGCCGTGCCGGTGGCGGTCACCGACTGCCTGAACTTCGGCTCGCCCGAGGACCCGGCCGTGATGTGGCAGTTCGCCGAGGCCGTCGCGGGTCTCGCCGACGCCTGCGCAGCCCTGGGCCTGCCCGTGACCGGCGGCAACGTGAGCTTCTACAACCAGACCGGCACGGCGGCGATCCTGCCGACCCCGGTGGTCGGCGTGCTCGGGATCCTCGAGGACGTGGCGCGGGCGGTGCCGCACGGGCTCGGGCGACCGGGCGACGCCGTGTGGCTGCTCGGCGAGACCCGCGACGAGCTCGACGGCTCGACGTGGGCCGGCGTGGTGCACGACCACCTGGGCGGCCGCCCGCCCGCCGTGGACCTCGCCGCCGAGGCCCGGCTCGCCGCGCTCATGGCGGGGGCCGCGGCCGACGGGCTGCTCTCGGGGTCCCACGACCTCTCCGACGGCGGCCTCGCCCAGGCGCTCGTCGAGGCGGCGCTCGCCACCGGCCGGGGTGCCACCGTGACCCTGCCGCCCGCGCCGGGCCTCGACCCCGCGACCGTGCTGTTCTCCGAGACCGGTGCGCGGATGCTCGTGACCGTGGCCCCGGGCGACGAGGCGGAGCTCGCCCGCCGGTGCGTCGAGGCGGGCCAACCGGCCGCGCGCCTCGGCGACGTCGGCGGGGACACGCTGCGCATCGACGGCGTCGCCGACCTCCCGCTGGCGGAGCTCCGCGCCCTCGGCGAGGCGACGCTGCCCGCCGTCCTGGGCTGAGCGCGCGGGCCTTGCTGCAGCGAGCGTCCTCTCGGCGTGCTCAAGGGGATGTTCGCTGCTCCTGTGCGCACGAGGTCCCCGTTGATCACGGGAGCGCCGGGCTCGCCGCCCCGGCTCCGGTGATCAGGAGCGCGCCATCCCCCTCCGAGCGCCCGTCGAGGTCGATACCGCGCTCGTGATCTCCCCGCCCGCTCTCCCCGCCCATCGAGCGCGTGGCGATACGGACATCCAGTGTCAGCGACGCCACGTCGCTGACACGTCCAGCGCCTCCACGAACGCGCGGCCGTAGCGCCGGTAGCCGCGGCCGTTGGGGTGCGCCAGGTCCGGTCCGACCTCCCAGAGCCGCATCCGGTGCGTCGCGGCCTCGAGGGCGACGGGGCGCAGGGCCGGGTGGGCGGCGATGACCTCGCGCGCGACGGCGGACAGGACCGCGGCGTGCCGCTGCGGCGCCCCGCGCTGCAGGTCCGGGACGTCGGCGACGAGCGCGCCGGCGGGCAGGGCCGCACAGACGGCGTCGAGGTCGCGGCGGAAGTCCTCGGGGGCGACGTCCTGGGCGGCGTCGTTGGTCCCGACCGCGAGGGCGACGATCGTGCGGGGGTCGTCGAGCGCCCCCGGCGGCACCTCCGGCAGCTGCGCGGCGAGCACGTCGGCGACCGTCGCCCCGACGACGCCGAGGTTCACGACGCGCACGCGCACGCCGTCGCGCGCCTCGAGCGCGTCGGCGAGCCGCCCCGCCCACGACCGCTCGGGGTGCACGGCACCCAGCCCCTGGGCGAGCGAGTCGCCGAGCGCCACGAGCAGCACGTCGCCGGGGCTGCGTCGGCGGCGGCGCCAGTAGGCGGCGTGGTCGGGCTCCATCGTCGTCGCGAGCCTCAGCCGCCGCGCCTGCACGACGACGACGGCGAGCACGAGGGTCAGGACGAGGGAGCGGGCGCGCGGCACGTCTCTATCCTGGTCGACCGTGCCCCGCCGAGCCCCGAACCCCGCGCAGGTGCGCGAGGAGCTGCTCGCGGTCGCCCCGTGGGTCCGCGACCCCGAGGCGCACGAGCGCCCGCCCCGCCCCGTGCTGGCCGCGGCCGTCCGGTCGTCGCTGCGCACCCTGGAGCACACCGCACCGGGGCATTCGGTCGAGGTGCGCGTGCCGCCGTTCGGCGCCGTCCAGTGCATCGAGGGGCCGCGCCACACCCGGGGGACGCCGCCGAACGTCGTCGAGACCGACGCCGCCACCTGGCTCGCGCTCGCTCTCGGGCTCCTGAGCTGGGACGAGGCCGCAGAACGGGTATCCGCCTCGGGGCACCGGGCGGCGGAGATCGCGCGGTGGCTCCCGGTGGTGGACGTTCACCAAAGGGGTGAAGACGGCTGAGCCGTCCCGGTTGCGCCCGTACGATGCCCATTACCGACGGACACGTGCCCGACAGGGGGGAGGCCCGGTGCAGCGGCCGAGCTGGGCTCCCGAGGACGTGGACATCGATCGTCCCAGCGCCGCCCGGGTGTACGACTACTACCTGGGCGGCGGCCACAACTTCGCGGTCGACCGCGCGATGGCCGCCCGCGCCGTCGCCGACTGGCCCGAGCTCCCGCGCATCATGCAGGCCAACCGGGCCTTCCTGCGCCGCGCCGTGCGCTACCTGGCGGACCAGGGGTTCGACCAGTTCCTCGACATCGGGTCGGGCATCCCGACGGTCGGCAACGTCCACGAGGTCGCCCACGCGACGAACCCCGATGCCCGGGTGGTCTACGTCGACATCGACCCGGTGGCCGTCGCGCATTCCCGCGCGATCCTCGCCGACGACCCCCGCACCGGCGTCGTCCAGCGCGACTTCGCCGAGGTCGCGGCCGTCCTCGACGACCCGGTCACCCGCTCGCTGATCGACCCCTCCCGCCCCGTCGCGGTGCTGGTGGTCGCGCTGCTGCACTTCGTCGGCGACGAGCGCCGCCCCGGCGAGGTGCTCGCCCGCTACCGCGAGGCGATGGCCCCGGGCAGCCACCTCGTGGTCAGCCACGCCAGCGCGGACGGCGCCCCCGACCGCGCCGACGACCACCAGGCGCTCTACCGGCGCACCGCGACGCCGATGCGGATGCGCACCCGCGACGAGGTCGCCGCGCTCCTCGACGGCTTCACGCTCGTCGACCCGGGGCTGGTGTTCCTGCCCGAGTGGCGGCCCGACGACCCGTCCGCCGTGCTCGAGCACCCCGAGCGCTTCACCGGCTACGCGGCCGTGGGACGTCGTGACTGAGCCGCACGGGACGCGCAGCGGAGCCGAGCCGGACCCCGTCGACGCCCTCGCCATCGCGTGGGCCGACGAGGTCGAGGGGACCAGCTACGTCCCGATGGCGGTCGACGAGCTGCAGGCCCACCTGCGCGAGCTCGCCGGGCTCGTGATCGACGCCGTCCTCGCCGACCCGCCGCGGCCGGACGCGGGCGCCGAGGTCGGCCGCCGCCTCGTGGCCGCGCACTTCACCGGCCCGGAGACGCTCGAGCGCACGGTGCTGCTGCTCGACGAGCAGCTCCCGGCCCTCCTCGACCCGGCGGTGCTCCCGGCCGTCCACGCGCTGACCGGCACGCTCGCCGGCGGCTACGCGGCCGCCCTGCGCGACCGGACGCTCGACGAGCAGGAGGCGATCCGCCGGGCGGTGCTCGCGGCCCGCCACCACACCGAGCAGGCGCTGCACGCCAGCGAGGCCCGGTTCCGCGCGATGTTCCACGAGGCCGCCATCGGCATCGGTCTCGGCGACATGGACGGCCGGATCCTCGAGGTCAACCCGGCGATGACGCGGATGTTCGGGCACACCGCCGACGAGTTCCGCCGCCTGACCGTCGGCGACCTCACCCACCCCGACGACGCCCCGTCGGTGTGGCGGCTCTACGAGCGCCTGCTGCGCGGCGAGATCGACAACTTCCGGCTCGAGAAGCGGTTCTTCCGGCGCAGCGGCAAGGAGATCGTCGGGCACCTGACGCTCTCGCTGGTGCGCGACGCGCAGGGCCGGCCGACCTACCAGCTGGCCATGCTCGAGGACGTCAGCGAACGGCACCGGCTGCAGGAGAACCTCGAGTACCAGGCGTACCACGACCCGCTCACGAAGCTCGCGAACCGCGCGAAGTTCACCGAGCGCCTCGAGCGCGTCTTCACCCGCGAGGGTCCGGACTCCCTGCGCCGGGTCGGGGTCTGCTTCCTCGACCTCGACGGCTTCAAGACGATCAACGACAGCCTCGGCCACAGCGTCGGCGACCGCATGCTCCAGGAGGTGGCGCGCCGGCTCGGGTCGTGCGTCACCGACGGCGAGCTGATCGCGCGCATGGGCGGCGACGAGTTCGTGGTGCTCGTCGAGGACTCCCACGGCGTCGACCGCCTCGTCGGCCTCGCCGACCGCGTCCTCGCCGCCCTGGCCCCGCCGCTGCCGCTGGCCGGCCAGGAGCTCGTCGTCGGCGCGAGCATCGGGGTCGTCGAGCAGGCGGTCCGCGAGACCACCGCGTCCGAGCTGATGCGCGCCGCGGACATCACGCTCTACACCGCGAAGGCCGAGGGCCGCGGGCGCTGGGCCGTCCACGACCCCGGCCGCGACGAGGCCGAGACCGCGCGGTTCACGCTGTCCGCGGCCCTGCCCTCGGCGGTCGCGCACAACGAGTTCTTCGTGCTCTACCAGCCGCTGGTGTCGCTCGCCGACCACCGCGTGCGCGGGGTCGAGGCCCTGGTCCGCTGGCAGCACCCGCGCCTCGGGGTGCTCTCGCCGTCGCTGTTCATCGGGCCCGCCGAGGAGACCGGCATCATCGTCGAGCTCGGCCGCCGCGTGCTCGAGTACGCGTGCCGCGACGCGCGCGCCTGGCAGGACGAGTTCGGCGACGCCGCACCCTTCGTCAGCGTCAACGTCGCCCAGCGCCAGCTCGCCGAGCCCGCGCTCGTCTCCGAGGTCGCCGACCTGCTCGACCGCACCGGCCTGCGGCCCGACCGCCTGCAGATCGAGCTCACCGAGCGGGCGCTGACCGTCGACGAGGGCGCGCCGCTCAAGGCCCTCGACGGGCTGCGCGCCATGGGCGTGCGCATCGCCGTCGACGACTTCGGCACCGGCTACTCGAACCTGTCCTACCTGCGCAAACTGCCCGTCGACGTCATCAAGCTCGACGGCTCGTTCGGTGAGGGTCTGCGCGAGGAGGAGCTCTCCGACGAGGTCGACGAGGTCATCGTCGGCACCCTGGTCGCCCTCGGTCATGCGCTCGGCCTCACGGTCACCGCGGAAGGTGTGGAGACCGGCCCGCAGGCGGCGCGGCTGCGCGCGCTGGGCTGCGACGAGGGCCAGGGCTGGCTGTTCGCGCCCGCGCTCCCCGCCGCCGACATCGCGCGCATGGTGCGGCGCGGGGCCCCGCTCGGGGATCCGGCGGCGCGCCCGGGCGGCGATCTCCTGGGTGCCTGAGTCCCCCGTGGCTGAGACGCGGATCGCGGCGCGTCCTGCCCACGGGTCCCCGGCCGCGCGTAGTCTGGGTGCGGCACGACTCGTGGCACCCCGTCGACAAGGAGCCGTCCCGGTGGACCCAGCCGGAAACGATCCGCGGCCCACGTCAACCACCACCGCTCCGCCCGAGACCCCGCAGGCCCCCGCGTTCGACGAGGGGCCCAAGGAGGAGTGCGGCGTCTTCGGCGTGTGGGCGCCCGGCGAGGAGGTCTCGAAGCTCACGTACTTCGGGCTCTTCGCTCTCCAGCACCGCGGCCAGGAGGCCGCCGGCATGGCGGTCAGCGACGGCCGCCAGATCGTGGTCTTCAAGGACCTCGGGCTGGTCAGCCAGGTCTTCGACGAGCAGTCGCTGTCGTCGCTGCGGGGCCACCTCGCGGTCGGCCACACCCGCTACTCGACCACCGGCTCGCCGACCTGGGAGAACGCTCAGCCGACCTTCCGCACCACGGCGGCCGGCACGGGGCTCGCGCTCGGGCACAACGGCAACCTGGTCAACACCGCCGAGCTGGTGCGTCGTCGCGACGCGCCGGCCCCGGTGGGCGCGAGCACCGGCCACGGCGGCGGCAACCGCCGGCCCCGCTCCGCGCTCGACGGCGCGACCACCGACTCGGACGTCGTCACCGGCCTGCTCGCCGACGCGGCCGCCGACCTCGGGGTCGAGGAGGCGGCGCTGCGCCTGCTGCCGGACCTCCAGGGCGCCTTCAGCCTCGTGTTCTCCGACGAGACGACGCTCTACGCGGCCCGCGACCGCCACGGGGTCCGCCCGCTGGTGCTCGGCCGGCTCGACCGCGGCTGGGTCGTGGCGTCGGAGACCGCGGCGCTCGACATCGTCGGCGCCTCGTTCGTCCGCGAGGTCGAGCCCGGCGAGCTCATCGCCATCGACGCCGAGGGCCTGCGCAGCTCGCGCTTCGCCGCCCCGGAGCCCAAGGGCTGCATCTTCGAGTACGTCTACCTCGCCCGCCCGGACACCTCGATCGCCGGCCGCGGGGTGCACTCCGCCCGCGTCGAGATCGGGCGCCGCCTGGCCGACGAGCACCCGGCCGAGGCCGACCTCGTCATCCCCGTCCCGGAGTCGGGCACGCCGGCCGCCATCGGCTACGCGGAGCGCTCCGGCATCCCGTACGGCCAGGGCCTGGTGAAGAACGCCTACGTCGGGCGCACGTTCATCCAGCCCTCGCAGACCATCCGCCAGCTGGGCATCCGCCTCAAGCTCAACCCGCTGCGCGAGATCATCCGGGGCAAGCGGCTCGTGGTCGTCGACGACTCGATCGTCCGCGGCAACACCCAGCGCTCCCTGGTGCGGATGCTCCGCGAGGCCGGGGCCGTCGAGGTCCACGTGCGCATCGCGAGCCCGCCCGTGCGCTGGCCGTGCTTCTACGGCATCGACTTCGCCTCGCGTGCCGAGCTCATCGCCAACGGCCTCGAGGACGAGGGCGTGCGCCGCTCCGTCGGCGCCGACAGCCTCGGCTACATCTCCGAGGACGGCCTCGTCGCGGCCACCGACCAGCCGCGCTCGCGCCTGTGCACCGCCTGCTTCTCCGGCGAGTACCCCATCCCGCTGCCGTCCGACGCGATGGTCGGCAAGCACCTGCTCGAGGACGTCACCGGCGCCAGCTGCGGCGACGGCGGCTCCGGCGGGCCGGTGGTCCACACCGGGCACACCACGAACGGTGCCGGGATGTCACGGGAGACGGAGCGCAGCGGAGCCCGACCCGACATGCTGGGGACGCCGGGTTACGGTGCCGAGGACGCCCTCAGCCGTCCCTAGCGGACGGTCTCGACGGGTCGAGCCCCGGCTCCGCTCCGTCCCCATCCCCTGCCGCATGCCCAGCGAGGATCCCCACCGATGACCCACGCCCCCGAGAACCCCGACGCACCGCAGGCCAGCTACGCGGCGGCCGGTGTGGACGTCGAGGCGGGCGAGCGTGCGGTCGACCGGCTCAAGCCGCTCGCCAAGTCGACCTCCCGCGCGGAGGTCCTCGGCGGCATCGGCGGGTTCGCGGGGCTCTTCGCGCTGCGCAGCGGCAAGTACCGCGAGCCCGTGCTCGCGGCGTCCACCGACGGCGTCGGCACCAAGCTCGCCGTCGCGCAGGCCGCCGACCGGCACGACACCGTGGGCCGCGACCTCGTGGCGATGGTCGTCGACGACCTCGTCGTGTGCGGGGCCGAGCCGCTGTTCCTGCAGGACTACCTGGCGATCGGGAAGCTCGTCCCGGAGAAGGTCGAGAAGATCGTCTCGGGGATCGCCGAGGGCTGCCGGCTGGCGGGCTGCGCGCTGCTCGGCGGCGAGACCGCCGAGCACCCCGGGGTCATGGAGCCCCACCACTACGACCTCTCGGCCACCGGCGTGGGGATCGTCGAGGCCGACGGCATGCTCGGGCCCGACCGCGTGCGTCCCGGCGACACGGTCGTCGCCATGGCCTCGTCAGGGCTGCACTCCAACGGCTACTCGCTCGCCCGCCAGGTGCTGCTCGAGATCGGGCGGATGTCCCTCGACGGCCACGTCGAGGAGTTCGGCCGGACGCTGGGCGACGAGCTCCTCGAGCCCACCCGCATCTACGCCCGCGACTGCCTCGCCGTGGCCGCGGAGACCGACGTGCGCACGTTCGCCCACGTCACCGGCGGCGGCCTGTGCGCC
Source organism: Actinomycetospora flava (assembly GCF_037400335.1). Lineage (NCBI taxonomy): Bacteria > Bacillati > Actinomycetota > Actinomycetes > Pseudonocardiales > Pseudonocardiaceae > Actinomycetospora > Actinomycetospora flava. Next base: position 111,357 of record NZ_JBBEGM010000006.1, on the reverse strand, counting down.
AACCTCGCCCGGGTCCTGCCCGCCGGCCTCACCGCCGAGCTGGACCGCACGACCTGGACCCCGGCGCCGGTCTTCAAGCTCATCGCCTCCCGCGGACGCGTGACCCGCGACGAGATGGAGAAGACCTTCAACATGGGCGTCGGCATGGTCGTCGTCCTGCCGCCCGACGACGTCGACCGCGCCATGGCGGTGCTGACCGCCAAGCATGTGCCGTCGTGGGTGCTCGGCGAGGTGCGGGCGACCACGGAGGCCGACGAGGCACCGGCCGAGGCCGGCCACGCCGTCCTCCGGGGCGACCACCCACGGTTTTGAGTCAGTCGTCGGGCATGAGCTCCGAGTGGAGCTTGAGGACCCGCTGACCGTCGGACTGCTCCAGCACGTAGGCAGGGTTGTCGTCCGACCCGTTACGGGTCTTCTTCTTGCCGTCGATGGTGCGCTCGACGCGTTCGGTGTGGACTTCCTGGACGGTCGCCTCGGCCTGGCCGGGACCCCAGTTCCACTTGACGTCGTCGCCCTTGCTGAACGCCTTCGTCACGGGTACTCCTCGCGCTCGACGGTGCCGCTCGCTGGTGAGCGGCGATCGAGCGCGGTTACCCGCCCGGGAAGCGGCGAAGCACGCCGTCCCCGAGCGGATCACCCCGTGTCAGCGGAGCGAGCGGAAGTCACCGCTCGTCGTAGCTGTACTCACCCCAGCGTGCGTCGACCTGGTCGTCGTCGTCGGAGCGTCGCGTGAACGGGTCCTCGCCGCTGCCCAGTTCCTGCTGCAGCTTGTCGAAGTCCGTGTTCGGGGAGCTGTACTTGAGCTCTCGGGCCACCTTCGTCTGCTTGGCCTTGGCTCGTCCGCGTCCCATGGGTGGACCCCCTCGCACAGGGCGGGGGCGGCCGGAGCGTCTCCGGCGGCCCCCTGAAATCTGAGGTAACTCTCGTGCCCACGACAATACCGTGTGTCCGATCGGGGTCGCGACGTGACATGGCACGATCGACGGCCGTGCCCGCACCCTTCGTCTGCTACCTGCGCGTGTACGAACCGCTCGGTGCGCTGCGTGGACCGTTGGCCCAGCGGGTGCGGGCCGGACTGGCCCGTGGAGCCGTTCCCGTGGTGGACGCGGGCCGCCGCGATCGAGAAGTGTGTCTTCGCGCACAGTTGGGGGTCCCGCCCCGTCTGTTGCCCGGCGAGCGCATCGACGGCACCGCCATCGACGCCCCCGCGGACGTCCTGCTCGCCGAGGGGCCGGGGGGTGCCGCGGGGCAGGAACCGATCGGTCCGCAGACCCTCGTCTGCCCCCTCGAGACCCGCCCGCGGGCGGCCGCGGCGCTCGTCGGCTTCCTGTCGAGCGAGACGCCGGTCCTGCGCACGGCCGCGCTGACCGCGGAGGAGTCGGTGGTGCGCTCGCGCGCCGAGGCCGTCGTCGCCGAGCTCGGCGACTCCGCGACGCACATCGTCTCGGCGACCTGGACGGTGCCGCTGCCGTGGTTCGCGCTGGTGGAGCCGGCCGAGCGGATCCTCGTCCTGCCCAGCGACGACGCCGTCACCGCGCCCGAGGCGCCGACCCGCCGCTGCTACTGGCGGGTGCCGATGGCCGACGCGCTGTCCCGCGCCGACGCCGCCGCGGACCTCCTCGCCGACACCCTCGGCGACGACGGTCCCTCCGACGTGCTGCGCGACACCGCCCGCTGGCTGCGCCACTTCGACCCGGGCGCGCTCGTCGAGCTCGACTACGGCGGGCTCGTGGCGCTCATGGACGACCAGACGCTGGCCGCCGACACCTCCGCGGAGGACGTCGCCGAGGCGCTCGAGGCCCTGCGTGCGGGCGACGCCGAGAAGGCGATGGCGAGCTACCGGCGCCTGCGCGACTTCTGGGCCGGCCGGGCGGCCCACCAGCGCGCCAACTGAGCCGAGGCTCCGACCGCCGGATCAGGCGCCCTCGCGCTCGCGGCGCAGCAGGTCGTCCACCGAGGCCGAGCCGTCGCGGTAGCGCCGGCCCATCTCGTCGTTGCACGCGTCCATGACCTGCTGCACGCGGCCGCGGTGCTCCGAGACCGAGCCCTCCTCGGCGGCGTAGGCCGTGGCGGCGGCGGTGAGGTCGTCGTCGGGGAGCGTCGCCACGTCGGACAGGCCCGTGTCGGCGAGCAGGGCCTCGACGTGACGCCGGTGCGACTCGGCGCGCGAGGGCTGGACGGTGTGGTGGCGCCCGCGGCCCGCCGACGGGCCGAGCGCGTTGTCGGCGAGGATGCGCGGCAGCTCGTCGACCAGCGACGGGCCGTCCTCGCCGCGCGCGGTCGCGACCCGCCGACGCTGCTCGAACCGGACGATGTCCATCCGCGCGTGCAGGAGCCGCCGCAGGTAGGACAGGTCGGTCTCCTCCTGCGCGGCGTCGTCGCGCTTGGCGCGCACGTCGTCCAGCGGGCAGACCGACAGGTCGGCGAGGAAGGCGGGGTCGAGCACGCGGTCGAGGCGCCGACGACCGCCCTGACGGAACTCGATCATGTGTTCATCGTCGCGCGGGCGGGTGGGGCGTGTCATCCCGCACTCGGGTCGACGCGTCGAGAGGTGCGTGTCGCGCGTGCGCCGGTCGGAGCCGTGCGCCGCCGACGGCCGGGTGTCACCCGAACGTCGGCGCCGCCGACCGGTCGACCCCGTCGCCCAGCACCCCGGCCAGCCACCGCGGGTCGACGTTGCCGCCGCTGACGACGGCGACCGTGCGCCGCGCGCGGTCGGCGGTCGGGAGGGCGAGCCAGCCTGCGGTCGCGACGGCGCCGCTCGCCTCGCACGGCACGCCCGCGGCGTGCAGGCGCCGGGTCGCGTCGGCGATGGCCTCCTCGTCGACGGTGACGACGTCGGCGACGAGGTCGCGCACGTACGGCCAGGTCAGCTCGCCCAGGACGGTGGCGCGCAGGCCGTCGGCGGCGGTCCGGGCCACCTGCTCGCGGGGGAACCGGACGCGCTCGCCCGCCCGCTTGCTCGCCGCCGCGTCACCGGCGAGCGCCGGCTCGGCGCCGAGCACCCGGACGCCCGAGTCCCGCAGCGCCGCGGCGATCCCGCTGATCAGCCCGCCGCCGCCGATCGGGACGACGACCTGCTCGACGTCCGGCCGGTCGGCGAGGATCTCCGCGCCGACGGTGCCCTGGCCCGCGATGACGTGCGGGTGGTCGTAGGGCGGGATCAGCGTCCCGCCGGTCCCGGCGACGACGGCGGCCGCGGCGGACTCGCGCTCGTCGGCGGGGACCCGGACCAGCCGCGCCCCGAGCCCGGCCATCGCCTCGACCTTCGCCGCCACCGCGTCGTCGGGCACGACCACGGTGCACGGCACGCCGAGGTGCCGCGCGACCCAGGCGAGCGCCCGGCCGTGGTTGCCCGAGGAGTGGGTGACGAGCCCGGCCGCCTGCTGCTCGGGCGCGAGCCGGCTCGCGGCGTGGAAGGCACCGCGCAGCTTGAACGCGCCGATCGGCTGGAGGTCCTCGCGCTTGACCGCGAAACCGGCCGCGAGGTCGGTCAGCGGGGTGCGGGCCGCCACCCCGTCGAGCACCGCCGCGGCCGCGTCGACGTCGGACGGCCCGAGGAGCGTCACCCCTTCAGGCGCCGCATCGCCGCGCGCCCGGGGGGCTCGCCGGTGTCCGGCGGGATCGAGTCCGGGTCGACCGTCGCGGGGCCGGGCACGACGTCGCTCTCGTCGGACTCCGCGGCGACCCACAGCGGGTCGCCGCCCGGGACGGCCGCGACGGCCGAGCGCTTGAGCAGCGCGAGCGCGACCGTGCCGAGCTCGTGATGGCGCACCGCGGTGCCGATCCGGCCCACGGCCCGGCCGCCCTCCTCCGCGAGCACCGGGGTGCCCGGGGGCGGCAGCGGGTCGTCGCCGGCCTGCAGGTGCAGCAGGACCAGCTGGCGGGGAGGCCGGCCCAGGTTGGCGACGCGCGACACCGTCTCCTGCCCGCGGTAGCAGCCCTTGTGCAGGTGGACGGCCGCGCCGATCCAGCCCATCTCGTGGGGGATCGCGCGCTCGTCGGTGTCCAGGCCGAGGCGCGGCTTCAGGGCGGTGACCCGCAGGGCCTCGAACGCGTCGTGCCCGGCGGGGCGGGCGCCGGCGCCGCGCAGCCGCGACCACCACGCCGCCAGCTCCCCGCGCGGGACGATGAGGTCCACCGCCGCCTCGCTGTCGGGCCCGGGCCACGACATGCGGCGCACGATCCCGCCTTCCCGGGTCGAGCTGCGCTGCGCTGCGTCTCCGCCGCCCGGGAGGGCCGACGCGGTGTGGTCGCCGTGCGGGGCCTCGACGCCGGCGGCGGTGAGCACCTCGTCGACGGCGGGGCCGACGACGGACAGGACGGCCCACTCCGCGGTGGCGTCGGCGACCTCGACCTGCGACCAGAAGCGCATCTTCTCGAGGTAGTCCGCGAGCGCGGCGGCGCGCCCGGGCTCGACGTCGAGCCACACCGTGTCGTCGACGTGGGCGAGGACGGCGTGGTGCTCGACCCGTCCCTGCGCGTCCAGCACGAGCGCCTCGGTCCCGGCGCCCTCGGGCAGGTCCGCGACCTGCTGGGACAGCAGCAGGTGCAGCCAGCTCAGCCGCTCGGGGCCGGTGACGCGCAGGACGCCCCGGTGCGAGCGGTCGACGACGCCCGCGCGGCGGGCCATCGCGCGCTGCTCGTTGAAGGGGTCGCCGTAGTGGGCCGGGACGGCGGCGTCGAGGAGGTCGTCACCGGCGTCGTCGTCGCGGGGCTGCGGGGCGACGGCCCCCGGTTCGTCGAAGGACGGGCTGGTCACGGGGCGACCTCCTCCGCGAGCTCGGCGTCGGCGCGGTCGGCGCAGTCGCGGCACGCCCCCGACAGCGCCACGTGGGTGGCGTCCAGGCGGAACCCGTGGGACCGCCGCAGGGCGGCCGCCAGGTCGTCGAGGGCGTCCGCCTCGATCTCGTCGACCCGGCCGCAGTGGTGGCAGACGAGGTGGACGTGCTCGTGCTCGGAGGTCGCGTACGTCGGCGCGCCGTGCCCGAGGTGGGTGTGCTTGACGACGCCGAGCTGCTCGAGGAGGTCGAGCGTCCGGTAGACGGTGGTGATGTTCACGGCCGGCGCCGTCTCCTGCACCCGCGTGCACACGGCCTCGGGCGTCGCGTGCCCGAGCTCCGAGACCGCGTCGAGCACCAGCTGACGCTGCGGGGTCATGCGCAGGCCACGGCGGTGCAGCGTCTGCCGCAGTTCGGTGTCCACCCCCTCGATGGTAGGCGTCCTGACCACCCCGCGACCCCCGCCCTCGCGGGGCGTCGCCGCCGGGCCGGGTCCCGTGCGTGGGCGGGCCCCGGTCCCTACGATCAGTGGGGTTCCGCGCCGGACCCCCACGGCGGCGGAGAGGACCCGGCAGCAGGCAGGTGACGATGACGACCGGTGAGCAGGGACGCACACCGCCCGACGCCGAGCACTACCTGGATCTCTCGGGTGTCGAGGAGGACAGCCCCGGCCCGCACTTCGACGTCGTGCTGCGGGGGTACGACCGCCGCCAGGTCGACGAGCACGTGGCTGGCCTGCGCCGGATGAACGCCCAGCTCCGGGCGCAGCTCGCGGTGCGGGAGCGGCGGCGCAGCGGGCCCGGCGCGGCCGACACCTCCGCGCTCGAGGGCCGTGCCTCCGACACCGTCCCGGAGGGGCGGCGCGTGCCGCCGCCCGACGACCAGGCGATGGGCCCCGACATGGTCGGCGCCTTCAACGACCGGCTCCGCGGCATCCTGCAGGCCGCCGAGCAGGAGGCCCAGCTGGTCCGCAGCAAGGCCGCCGAGTCCCTGCTGGCCGAGCACGCCGAGTCGCGCGCCGCCCTCGCCGACCTGCGCGCCCAGCGCGACGCCGTCGTCGACGAGCTGGTGCGGCTGCGCGGACGCCTCGACGACATCGTCTCGGGCCCCGTGCGCCCGTCGGCCGTGCCGCCCGGTCCGCCGCGACCCGGCGCGCACCCCGGCCCCGGCGGGCCCGCCGGCCCGGCCGGCCCCTGGCGCGGGCCCGGCCGTCCCGCGCCCCCCGCCCCGGGCCCGCGTCCGCCGTCGCCCTACGCCGCCGGGCCGCCCGTCGCCCCGCCGGCCGGCGTCGGTGCCGAGGGCGGGGTCGGCTCGCCGGCGGAGGACACGGTGACCGTGGCCGCCGCGGGCGACGCGACCGCCGACACGGCCGACACCGCCGACACGGCCGACGCGGTCCCGGCCGTCGAGCCGGTCCGGTCCGGCGGCGAGCCCGACGCCGACCCCGACGCCGCCCCCGCCGCCGAGGTCGATGTCACCGAGGGCGCCCGCCCGGCGTCCGGACCGACCCAGGTGACGCCGTCTGCCCCGGAGCGTGCGGCAGACGGGTGACACGTTCCGACGTTCCGTGACCATCGAGACCCGCGGGACGACTCCGGTCGGCGTACTGTCTGCGGTCATGGGCGTGCTCGAGTCCCCGATCACCTGGATCGTCGTGGCCGCCGTCCTCGTGGTGGTCGCGATCCTGCTGCTGGTGGTGTCCGCCGCGCGGCGCCGTCGTGCCCGCCGGGCGGCCGCCGCCGCGGCGTGGCCGCCGCCGGCGCTGGAGGCGAGCCGGCCGAACTCGGACGCTCCCTGGACGGGCCCGACACCGGTCACCGAGGAGCGCGTGCGGGTGTCCACCCGACAAGCGGTGTCCAACCTGTCCGGCCGCGCCGAGGCCGCCGCGGCGACCCGGTACGCCGAGCCCGACACCGCGCCGCTCGACGTCGACACCATCCGGGCCCGCCTGGCGGCGGAGCTCGCGCGCGCCGACGCGGAGGAAACGCCTGCGGTGACCGCCGAGGAGCCCGCCGCCGAGGAGCCCGCCGCCGAGGAGCCCGCGCCCGAGGAGCCCGCGCCCGAGGGGCCCGCCGACGAGCGGCCCGCGTCGGTGTCGCTGTTCCGCCCGTACGCGCCGACGGTCCCCGCGGTCGTGTCGGCCACCGGCGACCACGGGCCGCACCGGCCCCGGCACGCCGCGCTCGACGGGTCCGACGAGACCGGCGACGACACCGGTGACGCCGGTACCGGGGACACCGCCCCGGAGGCGGCCACGGAGACCACCGGCCCCGACACCGAGTCCGCCAAGGACCGCCTGCTCGGCGTGCTGCTCCGCGACCCCCAGGCCGCGATCGCCGCGCTCGACACCAGGGGCGGCGACGCCGCGGAGGGTGACGTCACCGCGCTGCTGCGCGCCGGTCTCAGCCCGGCGCAGGTGGCCCGGCTGGTCGGGGTCGAGGAGCGCGACCTCGCGACGGTGGTCGCGCGCGGCCTCGGGCTGCTGCCCGCCGCCGATCAGACCGGCGGGATGACCAACGGCGAGAACCGCACCGACGACCCCGGCCGGAGCTGGGCGAACGCCGCGAGCTCGGCCGGGTCGACGACGCCGACGACGGGATAGCCGCCGGTCGTCGGGTGGTCGGCGAGGAACACCACCGGCTGCCCGTCCGGCGGCACCTGCACCGCGCCGCCGACCAGCCCCTCGCTGCGCAGCTCCTCGCCCCGCCGCGCGGCGGCGCGCTCGAGGGCGGGGCCCTCCAGCCGGACGCCGACCCGGTCGCCGGTCGGGGCGACGGTCCACGTCCCGGCGCGCAGGCGCTCGGCGGCGTCGTCGACCCAGTCGGCGCGCGGGCCCAGGTGCAGGCGCACCCGCACGGCGTCGGGGGCCGCGGAGACGCCGAGGGCGCCCGTGCCGACGGGCGGGATCGTCGTCGGTGCCCCGACCGGCAGCCGGGCACCGGCCTCGAGGGGCGCGGGCCCGAGCCCGGAGAGGGTGTCGGCGCTGCGGCTGCCGAGCACCTCGTCGACGACGATCCCGCCGCCGACGGCGAGGTAGCCGCGCAGGCCGGACGTCGGCGGCGGGACGACCACGACGTCGCCGGCGGCGAGGTGGACGGGCTGGTGCGAGGCCGCCGCCCGCTCCCGGTCGTCCCCGCGGCGGATGCGCAGGCCGCCGGGCGGGCCGGTCAGCGCCACGGTCGTCGCCGCGGTGGCGCGCAGGCCGAGCCCCCCGAGGAGGATCTCCAGCCCGGCGGCGTCCGGCGGGTTGCCGACGAGACGCTGCGCCAGCGCGTGCGCGGGACCGTCGAGGGCCCCGGCCGGCGGGACGCCGATGTGGGCCCAGCCGGGCCGGCCGCGGTCGACCACGAGGGCCTGCGGTCCGACCTCGGTGACCACGAGCTCGCGGGTCACGGCCGTCCCGCGTCCCGGAAGCGGACCGTCGTCCCCGGCACGAGCAGCGCCGGGGGGTCGCGGTCGGGGTCGAAGAGGGTCGGCGCGTCGTCCGTCAGCCGTCCGATGAGGCGCCACCCGCCGGGGGAGGTGCGCGGGTAGACGCCGCCGAACTCGCCCGCCACGCCGACCGAGCCCGACGGGATGCGTGGCCGCGGGGTGTCGAGCCGTGGCTGCTGCAGCGCCTCGGGGAGCCCGGCGAGGTAGGCGAAGCCGGGGGCGAAGCCGCCGAACGCGACCGTGAGCTCCGCGCCGGTGTGGGCGGCGACCACCTCGTCGGCCGACCAGCCCGCGTCCCGGGCGACGAGCTCGAGGTCCTCGCCGTCGTAGACCACCGGCAGCTCCACGGTGCCCGCCTCGCGGCGCTCCGGGACGTCGGCCGGGTCCACGTGCTCGAGCAGCGTCCGCACGGCCCGCAGCGCGTCCCGCGACCCGGGTGCGGTCACCAGCACCGTGCGGGCGGCCGGCACCACGTCGACGACGCCGGGCAGGTCGCCCCGGTCGAGGGCGTCCCGGAGCGCGGCGCCCACGGCGGCGACGGCGTCGAGCCCGTCGAGATCGACCAGCAGCGCCTCCGGCCCGGCCGGGAGGACGTCCACCTCAGCCGACGACGCGGCGCAGGCGCGCGGAGGTGTGCGGCTGCATCGGCTGGCCCTCCATGGCGCGCTCCTCGACGTAGGCGAGGTCGCCGTTGTCGACGATGCCGTAGAGGCGGGTCGCGCCGACGACCTCCTTCGCCGAGGAGGTCCGGGCGATCGCGTCGGTCTGCAGCTCCCAGGAGGTCTGGGTGCGGCTCTCGCCGTAGTAGAGCTCGACGATCCCGGTGTGGTGGGCGAGCAGGAGCTCGATCGTGCCGTCCTCCTGGGCCCGCCAGAAGCCGGACTCCCGCGCCGCGGGGCGCACGACGGCGCCACCCGGCCCGTCGAGGATCCAGGCGCGGGCCTCCCACGTCAGGAACGGCCGCCCGTCGTGCGCGACCGTGATCTGCTGGCCGAAGTGGAACGGGCCGTCGATCGTCGGGTACACGACCTCGCCCTCACCGCGCCACACCCCGACGATCGGCAGGAGCCCCAGGAGCGCGTCGTTCAGCTCGGGGCCGAGCCGCAGGTTGGCGGTGTCGTTCTCGATCGGCAGGTCCGGCCACTGCGGGAGGTTCGCGTCGCGGGTGTGCTGCGCGCGCTCCTCGGCCGCCCGGATGGCCTCGTTGCCGCTGGTGCCCTCGGGCTCGGTCATCGCGTCTCCTGGACATCATCGGAGCCGGTGAGGAGCTCGTCGCGGAACAGCCGCCGCGTCAGGGCGACGCCGGCGCCGAGGATGCCGGCACTGCACGCGGCGAGCACAACGGTGTAGAACCACGCCACCGGCCCACCCTAACGAAACGACACCGCCCGCCCGCCGTACCCGGGTGGGCGTGGCGAGCGGGCGGTGCGATCGGGCGATCAGGTCAGGCGACCTGGACCTCGGTGGTGAAGAGGCCGGGGCCGCCGACGGCGACCTCGGACTGGCCGTTGCCCGAGCGCGAGAGCGCGCGGACGGTCCACGTGCCGGGCGCCGCGAAGAAGCGGTAGTCGCCGGACGCGGACGCGACGACCTCGGCGGTGAACTCGCCGGTGCCGTCGAGGAGCCGGACGTAGGCGCCCGCGACGGGCGAGCCGCCGGACGTCACCTTGCCGACCAGCACCGACTCCTTGGTGAGGTCGGTGCCGGCGGGCAGCTCGGCGTTCTGGTCAGGAGCGCTGCACATCAGGACTTACCGTCCCCGAGCTCCACCGGGACGCCGATGAGCGACCCGTACTCGGTCCAGCTGCCGTCGTAGTTCTTGACGTCGGTCTCGCCGAGCAGCTCGTGCAGGGCGAACCACGAGTGCGAGCTGCGCTCGCCGATGCGGCAGTAGGCGATGGTCGAGCGCGAGGAGTCGAGACCCTGCTCCTCGTAGAGCTTGCGCAGCTCGTCGTCCGACTTGAAGGTGCCGTCCTCGTTGGCGGCCTTCGACCACGGCACGTTGAGCGCGCCGGGGATGTGGCCGCCGCGCTGCGCCTGCTCCTGCGGGAGGTGCGCCGGGGCGAGGAGCTTGCCGGAGAACTCGTCGGGCGACCGGACGTCGACGAGGTTCTTGTTGCCGATCGCGTTGACGACCTCGTCGCGGAAGGCGCGGATCGAGGTGTCCTGCTCCTGGGCGGAGTAGGAGGTCTGCGCGCGCTGCGGGACCTCGGTGTCGAGCTTGCGCCCGTCGAGCTCCCACTTCTTGCGGCCGCCGTCGAGCAGCTTCACGGCCTGGTGGCCGTAGAGCTTGAAGTACCAGTACGCGTAGGCCGCGAACCAGTTGTTGTTGCCGCCGTAGAGGATGACGGTGTCGTCGTTCGAGATGCCCTTCGCGGACAGCAGCTTCTCGAAGCCGGCCTTGTCGACGAAGTCGCGGCGGACCTGGTCCTGGAGCTCGGTCTTCCAGTCGAGCTTGACCGCGCCGGGGATGTGCCCGCCGTCGTAGGCGGTGGTGTCCTCGTCGACCTCGACGAAGACCGTGTTGGGGGCGTCGAGGTTCTGCTCGGCCCAGTCGGCACTGACCAGGGCGTCCTGGCGACTCATGTGCGGTACTCCTCGGATGCGTTCTCGGGTTCTCGGGACGGATGCCCAATGACAATCTCAGTGGCAACGCTCGCGAACCGGGACCTGCGGAAACGCGCGGAGACGCGATCAGGTGAACGGTCCGGCGCGGCGTCGGCCGGGAGGGGTCAGCGACAGAGGCTGGCGTCGAGGCGGCACAGGTCGACCGTGCGCCGTTGGGTGAGCCCTCCGTTCACGGGCGCCACGGTACCGAAGATTCGGGCATCCACCGAGAGTGATGTCCGACGGGTCAGCCGGTGCGCCGGTGCGGGGCGAGCGTGCCCACCAGATCCGCCCTCCGCGGCACCCCGACGGTGCGGGCGAGCTCCACCCCGGCGGGGTCGACCACCAGCGTCGTGGGCGTGCGCCGGATGCCCAGGAGGCGCACCAGCTCGGGGCGCATCGCGACGTCGACCTCCCGCACCGTGACGCCGTGGTGCTCCGAGGCGACGTCGGTGAGCACCGCGCGCGAGGCGCGGCAGTCGGCGCAGAACTGCGAGGAGAGCTGCAGGAGGGCCAGACCGCCCGGCGGGGCGGCGAGGTCGCGCGGGAGGACGCCGCTCACCTCGGCGCCCGGGCGCGGGGCGACGGCCCGCAGGTCGCGGCGCGTGCCCTCGGGACCGGGGTCCTCCACCGGGGGCGCCGCCCGTGCGTCGGCGACGCGACGACGGCCCCGCACGACACCGAGCACGACGCCGGCGACGACGATCACGACCAGGACCGCCCCCGCGGCCACGAGCACCCAGCTCGACACCCGACCCCCCGTCGACCGCTCCGTGTTCCTGCAGCGTAGTCCCGGGATCGTGAGGTCCGGGTCGGTGGTGGGGGCCGTCCGGGCCGGCGGCGGGTGAGCGAGTGACGTTGAGCGCGCGGGCGGGTGACGGCGCGGTGAACTGGTCTATCGTCCGGGGCACGATCGCGGAGGGAGACAAGCGTGGAGCTGTTGCTGCTCACCGCCGACCCCGAGCCGACGTCAGTGTTGCCGTCGCTGGCCCTGCTACCCCACGGACTCCGGACCGCGGCCCCCGAGGTCGCGGCCCTGCTCGATGCCGGCCCGCACGACGCCGTGCTGGTCGACGCCCGGCACGACCTCGCCGCCGCCCGCAGCCTCTGCCGCCTGCTGGGCTCCACCGGCCTGGACGTCCCGGTCATCGCCGTCCTCACCGAGGGCGGCCTCGTCGCCGTGTCCCTCGAGTGGGGCGTCGACGAGGTGCTGCTGCCCGGTGCCGGGCCGGCCGAGATCGACGCCCGCCTGCGTCTCCTGCGGGCCCGGCGCGCCTCGGACGGCGCCGGGGTCGAGGGCGCGCTGGTGCTCGGTGAGCTCGTCATCGACGAGTCCACGTACACCGCACGCCTGCGCGGGCGCCCGCTCGACCTCACCTACAAGGAGTTCGAGCTCCTCAAGTACCTCGCCCAGCACGCCGGCCGGGTGTTCACCCGCGCCCAGCTGCTGCAGGAGGTCTGGGGCTACGACTTCTTCGGTGGCACGCGCACGGTCGACGTCCACGTCCGGCGTCTGCGCGCGAAGCTCGGCCCCGAGCACGAGCAGCTCATCGGCACCGTGCGCAACGTGGGCTACAAGTTCGTCCGCCCCATGCGCGGGGTGCTGGGCACGAGCCAGCGCGCCGGGGACGACGCGGGCGAGCGCACCGAGCCGGACGAGGAGGACGCCTCCGGTCGAGGCGCCGCCGGTCCGCCCGCACCGCCGTCGGGACGCCTGCCGGCCACGCCGGTGCCGCGGTCGTCGGGGTCCTGGGACGACGCCCGGGTGGTGCGCCCCGCCGCCTGGGCCCGGGGTGTCTGACCCGCCGCGATGACCGACGGCGCTACGGTCCCGTCCGTGCTCACGACCCGGTGGGTGTCCGCCGCGACGCCGCAGGAGGCCGACGAGGTCCGCGCGCTGGTCGGCGCCGTGGCGGCCGCCGACGGGGTCGACGCGTTCGCCGAGCCGGCGCGCCGCGACGTCGCCGCGCTCGGCGGCGACGGGGGGCGGGCGACCTCACGGCACCTGCTGGTGCACGACCGCGACGATCTCGTCGGGTACGCGCTGCTCGACCTCGAGAACGCCGACGACCCGGTCGCCGAGCTGGCCGTGCTCCCGGCGCGCCGGCGTCAGGGGATCGGCGCGGCCGTGGTCGACGCCGTCGTCGCGGAGTCACCGGCGGCCCGCTTCTGGGCCCACGGCGACCACCCGGGCGCCGGTCACCTGGCCGAGCGCGTCGGTCGCCGCCGCGTCCGGGAGCTCTGGCGGATGCGCCGCCCGGCACCGGGCCACGAGGCCCCGCCGCTGCCCGACCTCGTCGTCCCCGAGGGCGTCACCATCGAGCCGCTGCGGGTCGGCCGCGACGAGGACGCCGTCGTCGCCGTCAACAACCGCGCGTTCTCCTGGCACCCCGAGCAGAGCGGGTGGACCACCGCGGACGTCGCCGAGATCGAGGCCGAGCCGTGGTTCGAGGCCGCGGGTGTCCTGCTCGGCTGGGACACCGCGACCGGCGACCTGCTCGGCTTCCACTTCACGAAGGTCCACGAGGTGTCGGCGACGGTCCCCGAGCCCCTCGGCGAGGTCTACGTCGTGGGCGTCGACCCCTCCGCCCAGGGGCGGGGTCTGGGGCGCGCGCTCACCCTCGCGGGGCTCCATCACCTGGCTGGTCGCGGTCTGCGAGTCACCCTCCTGTACGTGGAGGGCGACAACGCCCCGGCGATCGCGACCTACCGCCGGCTCGGCTTCGAACGCGATGCGGTGGACGTCTCCTACCAGCGATGATCACCGCATGTGACCACGGTCGCAGTTGATCACCCCTTCGGTTGTACGTCACTGAGCCAGTTCATCTCGCGTTCACCTTGCTAGCTCCGCATGTCCACCCTGCCTGCCTAGCCTCCGGCGTCGTGGTGCGAGCCCGCGCCGCGACCTGCCCGCATCGAGGTGGGCACAACGGACTCGGAGGACACTCTGTGAGGTATCAGCGGCGCGTGGCGGCGATCGGTCTGATCGCCGCATCGGCGCTCGTGCTCGGCGCGTGCGGCAGCGACGAGAACGCTGGTGGCGGCGGAGTCACCGCGGTCGAGGGTGTGCAGTGCGGTGGCAAGCCGGACCTGCGCTCCAGTGGCTCGTCGGCCCAGAACAACGCCATGACCCGTTTCGTGGCGACGTACCAGCAGACCTGCCAGGGGCAGACGCTGAACTACACCCCCAGTGGCTCCGGCGCGGGCCGCAACGAGTTCCTCGGCGGGCAGACCGACTTCGCCGGCTCGGACTCGGCCCTCAAGGACGGCGACGAGACCAACCGCGCCCAGCAGCGCTGCGCCTCCCCGGCGTGGAACCTGCCGGTCGTCTTCGGCCCGGTCGCGATCGCCTACAACGTCGCGGGCGTCCCCGACCTCGCGCTCGACGGCGCCACCGCCGCCCGCATCTTCAACGGGCAGATCACCACCTGGAACGACCCGGCCATCGCCGCCCTCAACCAGGGCAAGCAGCTCCCGGCCGCGCCGATCATCGTGAACTTCCGTTCCGACGAGTCGGGCACCACGGAGAACTTCCAGAAGTACCTGGTGGCCGCCTCGAACGGTGCCTACGGCAAGGAGGCCGCGCAGACGTTCAACGGCGGCGTCGGCGCCGGTGCCCGCGGCAGCCAGGGCGTCGCGGACGCCACCCGCAACACCCCGAACTCGATCTCCTACGTCGAGGCCTCGTTCGCGCAGCGTGCGAACCTCGGCATCGCGCAGATCATCAACGCGGGTGGCGGCGCCCCGGTCGCCCTCTCGCCCGAGTCGGTCGGTGCGGCGATCAACAACGTGCAGGTCTCGGGTCAGGGCAACGACCTGAAGCTGAACCTGGACAGCCTCTACCAGGCGAGCGCCCCGGGCGCGTACCCGATCGCGCTGGCGACCTACGAGATCGTCTGCTCGAACTACGCGGACGACCAGACCGCCTCCGCGGTCCGGGCGTTCCTGCAGACCGCGCTCTCGCCGAACGCGCAGCAGGCGCTGCCGGAGGCCGGCTACGTCCCGCTGCCCGACCAGTTCAAGCAGCGGCTGACCACCGCGGTCAACGCCATCCAGTAAGGACCGGCCAGACCGATTGACCAGCGACGACGAGGCGGACGGAACCCCGGCTGTGACCGAACGCACCACGGAGCAGGCCCCGTCGCGGAGCTCTCAGGACGAGAGTTCCGCGGCCGGGTCGTCCACCATCGACACCGTGACCGAACCCGACCCTGCTCGTGGGCGGTCCCAGGGGTCCCCCACCCGAGGACGCGGTGAGCGGATCTTCCGGGGACTGACCTCGGGGTCCGGCCTCCTCGTCGTCGCGGCCGTCGCCGCGATCGGGCTCTTCCTGCTCGTGCAGGCGGTGCCCTCGCTGCTGGCCAACAACGCCAACTTCTTCACGTCGCCGGTGTTCGACACCCGCGACGCGGCGAACCTCAACTTCGGCATCCGTGACCTGCTGGTGGTCACGCTGCTGTCGTCGCTGTTCGCCCTGCTGATCGCGATGCCGATCGCCATGGGCATCGCGCTCTTCCTGACGCAGTACACGCCGAAGCGGGTCGCGCGACCCTTCGCCTACATCATCGACCTGCTCGCCGCCGTGCCGTCGATCATCTACGGCCTCTGGGGCATCGCGGTCCTCGCGCCGGCGCTGCTGCCGATCGCCGAGTGGCTGCAGGGCAACCTCGGATGGTTCTTCCTGTTCGCGCCCGGCAACCTGCCGGTGCTCACCGGGACGATCTTCACCGGCGGCGTCGTGCTGGCGGTGATGATCCTGCCGATCATCACCGCGGTCACCCGCGAGGTGTTCTCGCAGACCCCGCGCTTCCACATCGAGGCGGCGCAGGCGCTCGGGGCCACCCGCTGGGAGGTCATCCGCATGGCCGTGCTGCCGTACGGCCGCAGCGGCTACATCGCCGGTTCGATGCTCGGCCTCGGCCGCGCGCTCGGCGAGACCATCGCGGTCCTCATCGTCATCCGGGCCGCCACCACGCCCTCGGGCTTCAGCCTCTTCGACGGCGGCTACACGTTCGCTTCCCTGATCGCCTCGGCGGCCTCGGAGTTCAGTCAGCCGCTGCCCACCGGCGCCTACATCGCCGCGGGCCTGGTCCTGTTCGTCCTGACCTTCGTGGTCAACGCGATCGCCCGCGTGGTCGCCGGCGGGAAGGTGAACGGCTGATGAGCACCGCGACCGGGCTCGACTCCCCGGACCGTCCGGCCAACGGCCCCACCTTCCAGGCGCTCAGCACGGGCCGGAAGATCAAGAACAACGCCGCCACCGTGCTGGTGACCCTCGCGTTCCTCATCGCCCTGGTGCCCCTGGTGTGGGTGCTGGTGACGGTGGTCGGGCGCGGGATCGGCGCGATCCTCTCCGCCGACTGGTGGGGCCGCTCGCTCAACGGCGTGCTCCCGGAGTCGTTCGCCGGCGGCGTCTACCACGCGATCTACGGCACGATCATCCAGGCGCTGCTCGCCGCGCTCATCGCGGTGCCGGTCGGCATCGCGGCCGCGGTCTACCTCGTCGAGTACGGCCGCGGGCGCCTGGCGAAGACCACCAGCTTCATGGTCGACATCCTCGCCGGCGTCCCGTCGATCGTCGCCGCGCTGTTCATCTTCGCCGCCTTCATCTCGATCCTGGGCGGCACGCAGAGCGCCTTCATGGTGTCGCTGGCCCTGGTGCTCCTGATGCTCCCGGTGGTCATCCGCAACACCGAGGAGATGCTGCGGCTGGTGCCCGACGAGCTCCGCGAGGCGTCGTACGCCCTCGGCATCCCGAAGTGGAAGACGATCCTGCGGATCGTGCTGCCGACCGCGCTGTCGGGCACCGTCACGGGCGTCATGCTGGCGCTCGCCCGCGTCATGGGCGAGACCGCGCCGGTGCTGGTGCTGGTCGGCTACTCGCAGTCGATCAACTTCGACCCGTTCTCCGGCAACATGGCCTCGCTGCCGCTGCTGATGTTCTCGGAGCTGTCGAACCCGGAGCCCTCCGGCCAGTTCCGCATCTGGGGCGCGGCGCTCACGCTGATCCTCATCATCATGATCCTGCAGCTCGGGGCGAGCGTCGTGTCGCGCTTCTCCGCCATCTCGAAGTAGAGGGAATCCCCGTGGCCAAGCGTCTCGACCTCAAAGACGTCGACATCTTCTACGGCGACTTCCACGCCGTGGCGGGTGTGAACCTGTCCGTCGCCCCGCGCAGCGTCACCTCCTTCATCGGACCGTCGGGCTGCGGCAAGTCGACCGTGCTCCGCACGCTCAACCGCATGCACGAGGAGATCCCCGGCGCCCGCGTCGACGGCGAGGTGCTCCTCGACGGCGAGGACATCTACGCCCGCGGCTCGGACGCCGTCGCCGTGCGCAAGACGATCGGCATGGTGTTCCAGCGCCCGAACCCCTTCCCGACGATGTCCATCCGCGACAACGTCGTGGCGGGCCTGAAGCTCTCGGGCGTGCGGGACAAGAAGAAGCTCGACGAGGTCTGCGAGGCCTCGCTGCGCGGCGCGAACCTCTGGAAGGAGGTCTCGGGCCGGCTCGACAAGCCCGGCGGCGGCCTGTCCGGCGGTCAGCAGCAGCGTCTGTGCATCGCCCGCGCGATCGCGGTGGCGCCCGACGTCCTGCTGATGGACGAGCCCTGCTCGGCGCTCGACCCCATCTCGACGCTGGCGATCGAGGACCTCATCGCGGACCTCAAGAAGGAGTACACGATCGTCATCGTCACCCACAACATGCAGCAGGCTGCGCGGGTGAGCGACCAGACGGCGTTCTTCAACCTCGAGGCCACCGGCAAGCCGGGCAAGCTCGTGGAGATCGACGACACCGAGAAGATCTTCTCGAACCCCACCGAGCAGGCCACCGAGGACTACATCTCGGGCCGCTTCGGCTGAGCATCACGCCGCCCCGCACGTTCTGAGCGAAGGGCCCCTCCGGTCGGTAGAGCCGACCGGAGGGGCCCTTCGGTCGTCGCCGGGGGTGCGCGCGAGAGAGCCCCTCCCACACGCGGCGGGAGGGGCTCTCGGTGGTCGCGGGGAGGCTCAGGCCTCGGGGGTGTTGGGCATCTTGCCGGTGACCATGAAGACGACGCGGCGGGCCACGGCGACGGCGTGGTCGGCGAACCGCTCGTAGAAGCGGCCCAGCAGGGTCACGTCGATGGCGGGGGCGACGCCGCTCGGCCAGTCCTTGCTCAGCAGCAGGGTGAACAGGTGGCGGTGCAGGTCGTCCATGGCGTCGTCGTCGGACTCCATGGTGAAGGCGAGCTCGACGTCGCGGGTGAGGATGACCTGGCGGGCGTCCTGGGCGAGGTCGAGCGCTACCCGGCCCATCTCGGCGAAGTACGGGGTGACGTCGTCGGGCAGGACCTTGGCGGGGTGGCGGCGGCGGGCCGCCTTCGCGACGTGGAGGGCGAGGTCGCCCATCCGCTCGAGGTCGCCTGCGGAGTGGATGGCGGCGATGACCGAGCGGAGGTCACCGGCCACGGGCGCCTGCAGGGCGAGGAGCCCGAACGCCTGCTCCTCGGCCTGGCTGCGCAGGGCATCGATCTTGTTGTCTTCCGAGATGACCTCTTCGGCGAGGTCGAGGTCGCCCTCGAGGAGGGCGCTCGTCGCCTTCTTCATGGCCTCGCCGGCCATGAGGGACATCTCGGCCAGCTCGCCGGACAGGGCGTCGAGCTTCTCGTGGTAGGCCGCGCGCATACGCCGCAACCTACGCGGATCCGCGGACGCGCATCCGACCGCTGCGTGAACCAGGGATGAACGAGATCGGGGAAACCCCTCGTCAGAGGCGTGACGGTCGTCGCTTCCGCGGGGAGCGAGCGCGTGGCGATACGGACGTTGGACGTCAGCGACGCCACGCCGCTGACATGGGGGCGAGCGGGTGGCGCTACGGACGCTCGACGTCAGCGGTGGGCCCCCGCTGACACCGGCGTCAGGCGCAGGAGGCGTCGGCGGCCGTGATCGTCGGGTTGACCGGCGCCGAGGGGGTGGCGCCCGAGGGGCCGGAGCCCGAGCGGACGCGGCCGTCGAAGTCGTCGCCGAGGACGAGGGTCAGCGTCCCGTTCCCGGACGACGTCGGCTCGAGTGTCGCGCCCGGCACCGCGGAGGCGAGCGTCTGCGCCGCCAGCGCCTGGTCGGGCGAGTAGCGGATCGTCGTGCCGCGGGCGCCGGCGGAGGAACCGCTGTCGTCGGTGACCACCCCGAAGCCGGCCGAGCGCAGCCGCTCCGCGATCGACGAGGCGGACGGGCCCGAGCCGCCGGAGGAGGAGCCGCCGTCCTCCGAGTCGCCGTCGTCCGAGTCGCCGGAACGCTCGTCGGAGCCGTCGTCGGCGGGGGAGCGACCGTCGACCAGACGGACGTCGACGGGGGCCGGCGCCGGCGCCGGCGGAGCCGCCGGCGCACCGGGAGCTCCCGGCGCCCCCGGCAGCGGGCGGCCCTCGATGATCGAGCTGAACAGCGCCCGCTCCTCGACGGGGCGCAGGACCTCGTTGCCCCGGTCGTTGGCGATGCCCGTCGTGGGCACGGTGACGAAGGTGACCGCGCGCGGGTCGAGGCTGCCGAACGACTGCGCCAGGGTGAGCAGCTGGTCGGAGCCGATGTTCTCCCCGAACGTCGAGCGGGAGATCGCCTCGACGAGACCGTTGAGCCGGCCCGGGTCGAGCAGCGTGCCTGCCGAGAGCACCGAGCGGAGCAGGGCCCCGAGGAAGCGCTGCTGGCGCTGGATGCGGCCGTAGTCGCTGGACGGGTCGCCCTCGACGTGGCGGGCGCGGACGTAGTCGAGGGCCTGCTGCCCGGTGAGCACCGTGGGACCGGCCTGCGTGACGATCGGCCCCAGCACCGAGTCCCGCACCGGCCGCTCGACGCAGATCGGCACGCCGCGCACCGAGTCGACCATGCCCTGGAAGCCCTGGAAGTCGACGCCCAGGAAGCGATTGATCGCCAGCCCGGAGAGCTCCTGGACGGCGCGGGTGACGCAGCGCGGACCGCCGGCCGCGTACGCGGAGTTGAGCTTGACCCGCGGGGTCGGCGGCAGCATCTCGGGGGAGTACGCGCCGCTCACCGGGTCCCAGCGCTCGCAGGCGGGCCGGGTGATCTCCAGGTCGCGGGGGAAGGAGACGACCGTGACACCCGAGCGGTCCTCGGGGACGTGCACGATCATGATCGTGTCGGTGCGGGCGCCCGGGACGTCGGCGGTGTCGCCCGCGTCCTCCGAGGGCGGAGCGCCCGCGCGGCTGTCCGAGCCCACGACGAGGAAGTTCTGGTCGCCGGCCTGCGCGGCGGCGTCCTGGATGGCGGGCGAGTTCGGGTCGAGCGCGCCGATCTGGCGGACGGCGGCCTCGACCCACGACGCGGCGCCCCACCCCAGCCCGCACACCACGACCACGAGCACCGCGCACGTCGCGGTCAGCAACCGCATCACGCGCGCGCCGGTCCAGCCGCGGCGCCAGGTCGCGAGGCGGGCGCCCGCCGCCGCGACCACCGCGGACGTCGCGGCGTAGTCGGCCTCGCCCGCCCGGGCCTCGGCCGCGGGGCGACGGCGATCCGACGACGGCGAGGGGTCGTCCTCGCCGCGCGAGCGCTCGGAGGGCTTCGCGGGGGTCGGTTCCTCCGCCGCCGACGCCCCGGCGGGGACGGACGTCACGGCGAGGGGCAGGACCTGCTTGGCCGTGGGCGACGCCGCGGCGGGTGCGGGTGCGGCCGGTGCCGGAGGGGCGCCCGCAGGCGCCCGGCCGGTCGGCGGCGCGGCAGTCCCGGCGCCGACGGTGGGAGCGGGACCGGCGACCGGCTTCCCCGGTGGCTTCCCGTGCGGTCCCCCGACGCGCGGGCGGGCCGGGGGCGGCTCGGGCACCGCGTCGGGCCGGGGTTCCGGGGCCTCCGGCCCGGGCGTGACGACCTGTCGGGGCACGCGGCCCGCCGGCAGGGTGACCGCGTCGACGGGCCCGCGGGTGGACGGCGGCGCCGGGGCGGCGGGCGAGGGGATGCCCGACGACGGAGTCCCGGGCGATCCGCCGGCGGACGAGGAGGAGGAGGTCGACGAGGTCGACGTCGGCGCGGTCACGAGCGCCGACCCGGGCGGGCGCAGCCCGAACCGCGGGCCCGTCCGGCGCGTCAGGCGCACCATCGTCGGGCGGCGGGACGAGGGCGTCGCGACCGGGATCCGGAAGGGTGCCGAGGCGGGCCCGCCGAGGGTGGACGTGCGGACCGCGTCGGAACCGGTCGTCGCGGGGCGAGAGCCCCGGACCGGGTCACCGGCGCGGTCGTCGGTCACGCAACTCCTCGAGGATCCACGGGCCGGGGACGTCAGCAGGCGGATACTACGGCGCGTACCGGTGAGTTCGGCGTCGACCCCACTACGCCACGCAGATACTCGGACACAACGGTCGCCACACGACCGGGGGACACGATCCACCCCCGAACGTTCAGCTTCGGCTCAGACCGTCACGCGGACGGGAACGCCCGGCGTACGGCGGCGCCGATGCCGCGCCGACCACCGGCGGCGCCCGCCAGGCGCACCTCGCCGTCGGCCGTGTCGCGGAAGGCGACGGCGTTCCGGCCGGCGCGCTTGGCGACGTAGAGCAGGGCGTCGGCGGCGTCGAGCCCCGGCGACTGCGGGGTGCCCCCGTCGCAGGCGTCGAGGCAGGCGACGCCGACGCTGACCGTCACCCGCAGCCCCTCGGCGATCTCGTGCCACGGGTGGGCGTCGACGCGGGCGCGGGCCTCCTCGCACACGCGGACCGCCTCGGCGGGCTCGACCCCGGGCAGCACGAGCGCGAACTCCTCGCCGCCGTAGCGGGCGCAGAAGCCGTCCTCGGGCAGTCCCTCGCTCATCAGGTCGACGAGACGCCGCAGCACCTCGTCGCCGAGCGCGTGGCCGTGGGTGTCGTTGACGTCCTTGAAGTGGTCGACGTCCGCGAGGGCGACGCACGCCGCGCCGCCGTGCGAGCCATCACGCAGCGTGCCGAGCCGCTCGTCGAGGTAGCGCCGGTTCCACGTCGCCGTGAGGCTGTCGCGGCGGCTCTGCTCGCGCGCCTCCGCCCGCTCGCGCCGGAGACGGTCGACCTCGACGCGTAACTGGTCGGGCACGCCCGACGGGAGTGCCCGCTCGTCGCGCACGAGGGAGACGGCGGCCTTGAGGTGGTGGTACGCGCGGCGCCAGTCGCCCCGGTCGGCGAGGACCTCCGCGGCGGCCTCGTGGGCCCGCGCCTGGTCGGTCCGGTCCTCGCCGGGTGTGTCCCCGGACGGCACGGCCTCGAGCCCGACGATGGGCTTGGTGGGGAAACCGCAGGTGACGGACGTCTCGACGTTCGTGGCGTTCTCGGTGCGCGACGGCTCGGCGGTTGTCACCGCCGTGCTCCCACGTCCGTGGAGCAACCCGACCAGCCGCACACACACCACCTCCGTCCCGCCTCTAGTGTCGCCCCCGATCACCGCGATGTAACGGTCATTCCCCGCGTCGCCCGCAACTTCAATCGTCCGGCGCAGGTGACGCTGCGTAGAAGCATCAGGCGCCGACCCGTTCGGCCCACCTTGAGTCGCCCGCGCCGGTGGTCCTGCGGGAACAGCGGGTGCCTGCCGTGATGAGGCCGGCGCCACCGAGCACGAAGAGTAGCGTCAGCCGCCGCTGTGCATGACGTCCGCGGCCGTCGGGACGGTGTCGTCCTCGGGGTCGTCGAGCCAGCCCTCGGGCAGGGTGACGTGCGCGGGCGAGCCCTGGCGTCCCCGCGGGCCGTCGGCGTCGGCGGGGAACGGCAGGTCGTGGTCGAGCTTCGCGAGCAGCTCGTCGAGACGGTCGAGGCCGTCGATCATCCCGAGCTCGCGGCGCAGCTCCGAGCCGACGGCGAACCCGTGCAGGTACCAGGACATGTGCTTGCGGGAGTCGCGCACGCCCTTGTGGTGGCCGTGGTGGGCGATGAGCAGCTCCACGTGCCGGCGCATCACCGCGGCGACCTCACCGAGGGTGGGCGGAGTCGGGATCGGGCGTCCCGCGAGCGCCGCCTCG
Organism: Actinomycetospora flava; assembly: GCF_037400335.1. NCBI lineage: Bacteria > Bacillati > Actinomycetota > Actinomycetes > Pseudonocardiales > Pseudonocardiaceae > Actinomycetospora > Actinomycetospora flava. Next base: position 88,570 of record NZ_JBBEGM010000006.1, on the reverse strand, counting down.
AGCTCGCCGAACAGCCACGGCCGACCGAGGCACCCGCGCCCGACGACGACCCCGTCGCACCCGGTCTTCTCCATCATCGCCACGGCGTCGGAGGCGGCGAAGATGTCGCCGTTGCCCAGCACCGGCGTCGTCGCGGGCAGCGTGTCGCGCAGCTCGGCGATGCGGTCCCAGTCGGCGTGCCCCGAGTAGCGCTGCGACGCCGTGCGCGCGTGCAGGGCCACCGACGCGGCGCCCTCGGCGGCGGCGATGCGGCCGGCGTCGAGGAACGTCACGTGGTCGTCGTCGATGCCCACGCGCATCTTCACCGTCAGCGGCAGCCCGCCCCGCGACGCCGCCTCGACGGCCGTGCGCACGATCGAGCCGAACAGCCGCCGCTTGAACGGAAGCGCGGCCCCGCCGCCGCGGCGGGTGACCTTGGGGACCGGGCAGCCGAAGTTGAGGTCGACGTGGTCGGCGAGGTCCTCGTCGACGATGCGGTCGACCGCGCGCCCGATCGTCACCGGGTCGACGCCGTAGAGCTGCATCGAGCGCGGCTTCTCGTCCGCGTCGAAGGCGATCATCTCCGCGGTGCCGGGGTGCTTCTCCACCAGCGCCCGCGCGGTGATCATCTCGCAGACGTAGAGCCCGGCGCCCTGCTCGCGGCAGAGGCGGCGGAACGCGACGTTGGTGATGCCCGCCATCGGCGCGAGCACGACCGGCGTCGGCAGCTCGAGGGGACCGATGCGCAGCACGCTTCCTACTCTCCCAGCTTCTCCGCGCGGATCTCGTGACCCGCGGACGTCAGGCAGCGGCCGGTGCGGAGGTTGAACTTCCAGTTGTGCAGCGAGCACGTCAGCACCTCGCCGTCGACCGAGCCGAACTTCGACAGGTCGGCCGACAGGTGCGGGCACCGCGCCTGCACGCGCCAGCCGTCGAGCTCGATGTCGCGGCCGTCGTCGTTCTGCGCGTCGTACCAGTTCTCCACGTAGTCCATCCGCTCCTCGGACAGACACTTGAAGAACGTGTAGAGGTACTCGTTGTACTGGCCCACGCGGGTGGCGGTGAACCGCACCGACAGGAACAGCGAGTTCGACCAGTCGACCTCGCCGGTGTCGATGTTCGTCTGCACCAGCGTGGCCGGCACGCCCCACCGGTAGCGGGCCTGCTCGCCGTTCCAGACGCGGATCTCGCGGGCGGGGAAGTCGAACGCCAGCGAGAGCGTGCCGTCGGAGTCGACGCCGGGGGTGTCCCCGGGCATTCCCTGCAGGTCCATGCGGACCGGGCCGCCGATGCCGTCGCACATGTGGTCGGCGCGCTTCATCAGCGGCTCGATCCACTCCTTGAGCTGGCGCAGGATGTCCGGCTGCGGCGCCGACCAGGACGCCTTCTGCGCGTCGATCGCCGGGCGGACGCGCTCGGCGAAGTCGCGCAGGTAGCGCTCCTTGTCGAGGAAGATCGTCTCGACCTCGGCGTCCGGCAGCGGGTGCGTGAGGTCCTCGACGGTGCCGTGGCCGATCTCGGCGGTGGTGCCCGGCAGCAGCAGGTGGCCCTGCTGATCGGACCCGGCCTCGTGGCCCAGCTCGCGCATCCGGCCCAGGAACTCCCACTGGTCCGTGAAGATCGACTCGCCCTCGACGCCCTCGTAGCCCAGCGCGTTCCACCGGAACAGGTCGTCGTCGAGGAAGCAGGGCGGGCCGGCGGTCGGGAAGACGTGCGGCGCCCCGACCTCGCGGATGTAGCGCATGGCCCGGTCCTCCTGGCCGATGCGCTTGCGGCGCGCGAACTCGCGCTTCGCGGCCTTCGGCAGGTCGTAGACCATCGGCCACCAGATCGCGCCGGAGAACTGCGTGAAGTGGGCGTCGTACGCGCCGAACTCGAGCAGCTTCGGGATGTCGAGCGGGTGCGCGTCGTTCTGGTTGACGACGCGCGCGGTGCCGTCGTCCAGCGACAGCGCGGAGTCGCCGATCGGCCCGTCACCGGGGCCCTTCAGCGACGTGATCATGAAGCGCAGGCCGCCGTCGAGCTCCTGCGGGACGCCGGTCTCGGTGCGCACGAAGTGCTTGAACCCCAGCTCGCGCAGCTCGTTCTCGAGCTCGTCGGTGGGGTAGTCCGGCAGCAGGACGCGCGCGTCCTTGGAGACGTGGTCGCGCAGGTTGGCCGCGTCGAAGTGGTCGCGGTGCAGGTGGGAGACGTAGAGGTAGTCGCAGTCGCCCAGCGCGTCCCAGTCCAGCTGGGTGTTGTCCGGGAACGGCACCCACGACGCGAAGAACGTCGGGTTGGTCCACGGGTCGCACAGCACGCTGCCGCCCGTGGTCTCGAAGCGCATTCCCGCGTGCCCGACTCCGGTCACCCGCACGAGCAGACCACCTCCATCACAGTGCTCACCACCGATTGTCCGTGGTGCTGTGGCCCACGGCGGCTCCGGGTGGGGTATCCCTGACCACGTGACCGCCCTCCCCGTCGACGGTGACCCGATCGCCGCACTGCGCGCCGTCGCCTTCTACCTCGAGCGCGAGCGGGCCGAGACCTACCGGGTGAAGGCCTACCGCTCGGCGGCCGAACGGCTGGCCGAGCTCGATCCCGACGAGGTTGCCACGCGGGCCCGCTCCGGAACCCTCACCGACCTCAAGGGCGTCGGGAAGAAGACCGCCGCCGTCGTCACCGAGATCCTCGACGGGGGGACGTCGACGACGCTCGCCGACCTCGAGGCCCGCCACACCGAGCCCGTCGCCGGTGGCGCGGCGATCCGGGCCGCCCTGCGCGGCGACTGCCACACGCACTCGACGTGGTCCGACGGCGGCAGCGACATCCTCGAGATGGCCCGCACCGCCCGCGACCTGGGGCACGAGTGGATGGTGCTCACCGACCACTCCGAGAACCTCACCGTCGCCAACGGCCTCACCCCTGAGCGGCGGCGCCGTCAGTTCGACGTGATCGCCCAGGTCAACGAGGAGCTCGCGCCGTTCCGCCTGCTGCGCGGCATCGAGGTCGACATCCTCGAGGACGGCGACATCGACGCGCCCGACGACCTGCTGGAGGAGCTCGACCTCGTCGTGGCCAGCGTGCACTCGAAGCTCCGGGCGCCGAGCGAGCTGATGACCGCCCGCATGGTCGCCGGGGTGTCGCACCCGCTGGTCGACGTGCTCGGGCACTGCACCGGGCGCCTCGTCACCGGCGGGCGGGGGACGCGCCCGCCCTCGACGTTCGACGCCGAGGCGGTGTTCGACGCGTGCATCGAGAACGGCGTGGCCGTCGAGATCAACTCGCGGCCGGAGCGCCTCGACCCCCCGCGCCCGCTGCTGCGCCAGGCCCTCGCGGCGGGCTGCGAGTTCGTCGTCGACACCGACGCCCACGCCCCGGGCCAGCTCGACTGGCAGCCCTACGGCGCCGAACGCGCCGAGGAGTGCGAGGTGCCGGTGGACCGGATCGTCAACACCCGCTCCGCCGACGACCTCGCCGCCTGGCGTTCCCGGGGTGAGTCAGCGTGGCGGCCACGCTCACGTTGAACGTCAGGAAATCGGCCACGATCACTCGGTGACCGCGACCTCGCCCGTCTCCAGCAGGGACTTGAGGTTCGACAGGATGCCGGGCCAGCCCTGCGACACCCCCGCGCGCATCTCGCTGTCGGGCGCGAAGTCGTCGTGGGTGACGGTGAGCTTCACGGCCTGACCCGCCGGCTCGATGTCGAACGTGACCTTCGAGATCTTCTCCTGCCGCAGCTCGGCGAGGCGCTCGTCGCTCCACCCGAACATCTCCGCCATCTCGGGCTGGTAGTTGTGCCAGCTGTACGACAGCCGCCGCGGCGGGTCGGCCTCGAGGACGTGCTGGTCCCAGTCGTGGTGGTCCTCGCCCTGCATCGACCACAGCACTTTCGAGCCGACAATCCAGTCGGAGGCGGGCCCGCCGCCGTCGAAGTAGCGGGTGATGAACGCCGGGTCGGTGAGCGCCTGCCAGAGCTTCTCGGGCGTCGTGCGGATGTAGGTGACGTAGACGAAGTCGTCGGACATCTCGGTCTCCTCGAGCGCTGTCTTGAGATCGGCGAGGGCCTCCGCCCGCGCCCGGTCGTACCGCTGGATCCACCGGTCGGCGACGTCGTTGATCGGCGCGGCGTTGAGGTGGTGGTGCTTCTCCCGCCCGTGCCACGAGGTGACGACGAGGCCCGCGTCCTCGAGCACCCCCAGGTGCTTCGCGACGGCCTGGCGCGTCATCTCCAGACCCTCGCCGAGCTCGCGCAGCGACTGGCCGCCGCGGTCGCGCAGCGCGTCGAGCAGGGCCCGCCGACTCGGGTCGGCGAGGGCGCGGAACACCTCGTCCATCACCACTCCGCTCAGGCAACCATCAGGTTGCCCATCCGACGATAGGGAACCGCTCGGTTGCCTGTCAACGGCGGCTGTCCAAAGGCGTTTGCGGGGTGATCTCCATGCGCCTACGTTGGGACGTACACGGGAGAGGAGGTGGTCCAGCGTTGAAGAACGACAGGACTCGTGAGGTGTCCGTCAGCTAGCTGCTCGAAGGCCGTGGAATGGCCGGTCCGCGGGCACGATGATCCCGCGGCAGGGCGGCCAGCGAATCCAGGCAGGACACCAGCCCCCGGAGCTTCCCGACATTCGTCCAGTCGGGGCCCGATCCGCCCGGCATCAGCCGGGTCGGACGGGAGCAGCTCCGGGGGCCTGCCTGTCTCCAGGGGCCTCGTCTACCAGCGTGAGGCGTGCATCCGGTCGTCGATGCCGAAGGACGAGCCGTAGGGCGCGTCGAAGGTCGACCCGTAGGGCCGCTCACCCGTCATCGCGCCCGGCGTCTCCCCGAGCGGGTCGCCCCCGAGCGGGCGGTCGTCGAACGACGAGGCGTCGAACGACGACGCGAACGTCGAGAGCGGCCGGTCGCCGGTGGTGAGCGTGGGCTCCGGGCGCGGCGTGCCGCCGAGCAGCGGGTCGTCGTGCCGGCCCAGGGGATCCGGGGACGGCCCCGACAGGGCCGACGACGAGCCGAGCAGGGAGTCGGGCGACGAGCCGGGCTGCGGGTCCGGCGGGCTGATGCGGGTGCGGCTCGGCCCGGGGCCGTGCGGGCCGGTGCCGGGCAGACCGCCCTCGGCGACCCACTTCGCCTCCTCCGCGATCCGGTACGTCTGGCACGGCCAGCTCGCCCGGGACCCGCCCTGGAAGCACTCGCGACAGTTCTGCTGCCCGTCCGGCACGTGCTCGGCGAGCACCTTGCGCCAGACGTCGGGCATCTCGGACATGACCACTGCCATCGACATGCCGGTGGCTCCTCTCGGTGCGGCCGGCGCGCCTGAGGGGTCAAGCGCTCGGTCGGGGCCCGCGGGTGACCGTCACGGCAGGCGAGGCGTCGAGATCGGGGAGGCTCGACCCACCGCATCGGTCGTGCGTCCCGGAGGCGGGACCTCCGGTACCCGCTGTTCGTACTCGTTTCCTCACCGCCGCACGACAGTGACCCGACGGTGACCTTCGGTGACGCTGCGTCAGACGGTCACCCGGTGTGCCGTCCCGGCGTGTTTCGCCGCGCGGCCGAACCGGATCTCGATACAGGTCCCTGACCAGCGACGACATGCGTCCCGGCCGCGCTGGTCGTCACACCGCTTCCCTCGGTGAGTGATCGCCGACTGCACCGAGTGGGGCTCCGGACACGCAGCGCACCGACCTCCGGACGGGCGGAGGCGTTCGCCGAACGCCACGATCGATGCGCTGAACGGACCAACACGAGGTGCGCTTGTCCTGCTCCTGACGGCTCTGCCGCGTCGCCCGGCTACGCTCGTCCTGCGGCTCACCGTGGTCGCCGGGGCCTCTAGCTCAATGGGTCAGAGCTACGGACTTTTAATCCGTTGGTTGTGGGTTCGAGTCCCACGGGGCCCACCCATCTCGTCCTGCGGTTATGAGTCGAACGGACCCTATCGACAGGGGTCCGCGCGACTCTCGTGGAGCAGATCGTGGAGCACAGCGCGCTGTACTCTCCACGTCATGGCCGCGGGGAGGGGCCGGCGTAGCGCCCGGCGAGGGACGATCGAGGAGTTGCCGAGCGGCTCGTTGCGCGTGTCGCTCTTCGCTGGCACTGACCCAGTCACTGGCCGTCGCATGTACTTGCGCGAGGTCGTTCCGCCCGGTCCGCGTGCTGCTCGGGAAGCGGAGAAGGCCGCGCGCCGGCTCGGGACGCAGCTCGACGAGCGCCGCAGCCCTCGGACCGCGGCAACGGTCAACCAGATGCTCGACAAGTACTTCGAGGTCCTCGACCGGGAGACGAGCACGATCGGCACGTACGTGGGTTACGCCGACAACCACATCCGGCCCCTCATTGGCTCGGTGAAGGTCGGCGCTCTCGATGGGAACGTCTTCGACTCCTTCTACGCGGAACTCAGGCGATGCCGAGCCCATTGCGACCGACGACCCCGCCTCGACCACCGCACCGGGCGGGAGCACACCTGTGACCATCGGTGTCGAGCCCATGTGTGTCGACCGCTGGCCTCCTCAAGCGTGCGCCAGATTCACTTCGTCCTCAGCGGCGCCCTGAAGCGGGCAGTTCGATGGGGTTGGATCTCGACGAACCCGATCGACTCAGCTGAGCCGCCCACGGCCCCGAAGCCGAACCCGACGCCGCCTTCGCCCGATGAGGCCGCGCGCATCCTCAACGAAGCGTGGAAGGACCCCGATTGGGGCCTGCTCGTATGGCTCGTGATGGTGACCGGGCTGCGGCGGGGTGAGCTCTGCAGCTTGAGGTGGCGAGATGTCGACCTCGAGCGCGGAACGCTCACGTTGGCGCGGAGTATCGGGCAACGGGGCCAGCAGCGGTGGGAGAAGGACACCAAGTCTCATCAGCAGCGGCGCCTTGCCCTCGACGACGAGTCGGTCGCGCTCTTGCTCGCTCATCGCGAACGGTGCAAGGCGCATTCGGTCGCGGTTGGCATCGACCTCCCCGATGAGTCCTTCGTCTTCTCGCGAGTGCCCGACGGCTCCTCTCACCTGTTGCCCGACTCCGTGTCGCAGCGATACGCAAAGCTCGTTGCGCGCCTAGGGATCAAGACATCGATCCACAAACTGCGTCACTACTCCGCAACCGAGCTCATCTCCGGGGGCGTCGACGTCCGCACCGTCGCTGGCCGGCTCGGGCACGGGGGAGGAGGGTCGACGACGCTTCGCGTCTACACCGCATGGGTGTCCGAATCTGACCAGCGCGCCTCCTCGACCCTCTTCTCCCGCATGCCTCCACGACCCAAGACGACATCTCGGGTCAGGCCGGACTCCGAACCGGTGCACCCGTACGAAATCCTTGCTCACGCACTGGCTGAGGAGATTGAGCTCGGCGACTGGCCCGTCGGCGAGCTCTTGCCATCGCTGCCTCGGCTCGCCGAACAGCGCGGCATCTCGGTTTCCACCGTCCAACGGGCCGTGAAGCTGCTTGAAGCATGGGCCTACGTGCAGGTCACAACCGGACGCGGTGCACGCGTCCTGCCTTGAGCTCACGCACAGCGAGGATGGACCTCCCACGATCTCACCGCGCCATGTCTAGGCTGCCCGGGTGCGCCTCGAGCCGGCCGACGCGGAAGATCTGGCGCAGCGACTCCTCGCGGAGTCGATCCCGCGTCGTTGGGCTCACGTCATCGCGGTGGCGCAGAAGGCTCGTTGCATCGCGCGGGAACTCGGCCAAGACGGCGACCTTCTCGAGGCGACGGCCTGGGCCCACGACGTGGGGTACGCGCCGGACCTGGCGATCACCGGCTTCCACCCCCTCGATGGGGCCCGTTTTCTCCGTGAGCTGGGGGCGCCACCGCGAATCGTCGCCCTCGTCGCCTTCCACTCATCGGCCTGGGCGGAGGCTCAGAAGTTCGGGGTCTCCGAGCAGCTCGCGGAGTTCGACGACGAGCGGACTCTGACTCGCGACCTGCTCTGGTACTGCGACATGACCACCGGGCCGGACGGGGCTGACCTCGAGTTCGAGGACCGCATGGCCGAGGTAAGGAAGCGCTACGGCCCCGACCACTACGTGACGCGAGCGCTCGACGCCGGCATGGACGAACGCCGAGCTGCGGTCCGGCGCTCTCGGGAGTGGCTCGCGTCCGTCGGTCTCGCAGATCAGGTGTAGTACGGCGGCGCGTCGGTGGTGAAGCCGTGATCGATCCGGAGCCGGATCGATGGATGGACGTCAATGCCGGCCAGCTCGTCGCGAGGCACCCACACGACTTCGCTCGACTCATCGCTGGTCCGTGGCGCGCCAGCGACCGCCCGGGCTCGGAAGCAGATCGAGAACTCCTGGCGGACCTCGCCGTCGTCGTAGGCGAGGACGTGATCCGGGTTCGAGTAGATGCCGACGAGGCTCGTCACCTCGACAAAAATCCCGGTCTCCTCCTCGGTCTCACGAACCGCGGTCTCGGTCATCGTTTCGCCGAGCTCGTGGCGGCCGCCCGGTAGGGCGTAGAAGCCATTGTCCGTCCGGCGAATCATCAACAGTCGTTCGTCTTCGTCGAGGACGAAGGTGCTTACTGCGATGACGATGCTGTTCGGGCGCGGCGCGTTCGGGTCTTCGAAGTGGTCGGTCCTGGCCACGCCACTACCACTCGGCCGGCTTCGACTGCTCCCACACGGCCACGAAGCTACGCTCATAGGTGTCGAATACATCGCCCGCCGCCAGCTTGCGGAGATGCATCGCGGGAGCGTGCGGACCCGGAACGCCGAAGACGTGCATGTTGACGATCATCTCATCGTCGAACCGGAAGATGGAGTTGTACAGCGTCGTCTCGTGGAAGCGGAACTCGACACCGGCGGTGTGGCGGAGCGGTCGGTAGCTCGCGAGGCCGTACCGGATGCGGGCCCCCAGGACGCCGGGACCGAGCCTCTCCTCGGTGCTGCGGAGCTCGGTGGCGGCACTCTCGGGTGCACCGAACGCGATCCGGACGTCGACGCCGGCCTCTGCCTTGGCCTTCACCGTGGAGATGAAGCCTGCGCGCTCGTGGAGGAACTGCCCGGCGTGCACGAGCACGTCGATCCGCGCTGAGGACCGTTGGAGCAGGTCATCCCATAGCCGGAGCGGCACGTCGCTGCGGTGCGGGAACGCCTCGACGATCTCCGAGGTAGCGGCCTTCTTCTGTCGCTGAGCCGGTAAGGCGTCGGGCCACAGGTACGACTCGCTCCGGTCGACGAGCGCCGCCAGAGCACCGCGATGACGGGGGTACGGCACCCGATCCTGCGTGAGCCAGCGTTCAACGGTTTTCGCGTCGACCCCGACCTCGTCGGCGGCTGTGGCGGTCGAGTGCCCCGCATGCATCAGCGCGTCACGGAGACGTTCGTTGGCCATCTCTGACCTCCAGGCCCTGCCGAGGGACGACTTTAGTCTAGCGAAGACGTCCCTAGTTGTCCCGCCTGATGGTGTAGGCGTCCCCTGCTCTTTCCGCACTCTTGCGTTGCCTCGCCGCTACTCGGTGAGCACAGAGGAGCTTCGGAGGACGATGTGACACTCAACGAGAGGACTGCGACAGCGCCGACGTTCTACGACGTGGCCGAGGTCGCCGCAATGTTCAAGATGTCGCGCATGACGGTGTACCGAGCGATCAATTCCGGCGAGCTGCGGGCGATCCGTATTCGTGGTCGCCTTCTGATCCCCGCTGTTGTCATCGATGGACTCGTCGAGGAGGCGACCGCCGAGCGATCCGACAGCGACTCCGCCATGCTCGGCGTTCTCCGAGGGGGCCGGTCATGAGCGTCGGCCTGCTGATTCTGTTCGCAATCCTAGGCGCGTTCATCTGCGCGAAGACGCGGTCTGCCGCGGGTGCCGTCGTGTTCTCTCTCGTGGCGCTGGTGCTGTTCATTGGTACCCCGGCTGGGCAGGGTCTGCCGGGCGCGATCGGCGGGTTGATGTCGGCGGTCGATCAGGCCACGACGCCTGCCCTCGAGGGCGCCTCGGAAGCGCCGACTGGCGGCTAGGCGGGCGGACAGGGCGCTCAAGGCCGCGTGGCCGAGAGAAGTCCGAATGAGTCGCTGAATGCGACGCCGACCCGAGGTGTCCCGCCGAGCGTGAGCCAGCCGTTCCTCCGGCTTCAAGGGCGTCTGCGGCGCCGCTGCGCGGCCGGACTGCGTCCGGCCCTTGACCCCGGAGACCTCGACGGCCGGCGGCGCCCGCACGCGGGGTGAAGGCAGCCAGGACGCCTCCACCCGCTACCCGGCGGGACCCATCGACACCCAGCTGCGCGACGGGCGTGGCTGACCCACTCCTGAGGAGACCGTCATGAACGAGACCACTTTGACCATCGTCGGGAACCTGACCGACGCCCCGGAGCTGCGGTATCTGCCCAGCGGGGCGGCCCGGGCGGGGTTCACGGTGGCGTCGACGCCGCGGCGTTTCGACCGTCAAACCGGCGAGTGGATTGATGGGGATGCGCTGTTCCTGCGGGCCGTGGCGTGGGGCCCGCTCGCTGAGCACGCCGCGGAGTCGTTGTCCAAGGGCGACCGGGTGGTGGTGACCGGGCGACTGCGGCAGCGCTCGTTCGAGACCGCGGAGGGCGCTCGCCGGCAGGTGATCGAGCTCGAGGTCGACGAGGTCGGGGTGTCGCTGCGCTACGCCACCGCCCGCCCCCAGCGCACGTCCGCACCCGCGCCCGCCGACCGGAACGGGGCGGCGGAGCGCGTTGACGACTCGGCTGGCGACTCGGCCGACGAGCTGGTGGGCGGCCATGACTGACACGCATTGGCAGGCATCGGCGGCGTGCCGGGGCGTCGACCCGGAGCTCTTCTTCCCGGAGACCACCGACGGGGCGCCGGACCAGGCGCTGGACCAGGCGCGGGACGACGGAGCGGCGAGCGAGTCGTTAGTGCGCCGGCAGGTGGAGGCGGCGAAGGCGGTGTGCCGCGGCTGCCCGGTGCGGGAGCGGTGCCTGGTCGAGGCGCTCGAGCGGCTTCCTTACGGCATCGCGGGCGGGATGACCGCCCACGAGCGTCGACAGGTTCGCGCGCACCGCGTGCGCCCGGGCGAGCGGAAGCCGCGGTGGCTGGCGCTGCTCGAGGCCGGGTCGTCGCCGCCGGAGGTGGCCAGGGAGTACGGGGTCAGCGTCCGCACCATTGCGCGCTGGGCCGCCCGCCTGCCCGCCGAGCTGCGGACTGAGCCGTCGACGAGGGCTGCCGGCGGTGGCGCGCGGTGAGCGCGCTGCAGGTGAGCCGCCGGGAGCAGGCGGCGTGGTCGACCCGCGAGCACGTGCGCCGGGTGGCGGTCACCGCGTTCGACACCACCGAGCGGCAAGAGCCGATCGAGGGCTTCCACGGACTCTCGCGCCCGGTGCTGGCCGATCCGCTGGCCGGGGTGCGCGCCGGGCGGCTGGTGGCCGAGGTCGCGAGCGGTGCGCTGCGGGAGTGGGCGCTGCGCGCCCGCGGGGCCGGGCACAGCTGGGACGCCGTCGGCGACGCCCTCGAGCTCCCCACAGCTCAAGAAGGAAGCGCGCGGGACGAGGCGGCGTGGGAGTGGCTCATCGAGCACCGACCGCCACCCCCCACAACCGGCGCTGCGGCCGGCATGCCGCCGGCGTCTGCGGTGTGGACGTGCACCACGTGCCGGGCCCGGGTGCGTGACAGCGGCCCGTTCGCCCCGCATCCCGACGACCGCGAGCAGGGCCACGAGCACGACTGCGCCCGCCGCGCCGCGGCCCTCGAGGCCTGGCAGCGCCATGCGGGCGACGGCGAGGACGGCGAGGACGACGAGGGCGGCGACGAGGGAGGAAGCGATGCGTAGCCGGCGAACGGCCAGTGCGAGCGGGGTGTCGGTGCTGGGGGAGCAGGTGCACGCGACGCTGCCGCTGCTGCTGGGGGTGGAGCTGGTCCGCGCCGACATCGCCGCGATGGTGCTCGGGGTCGGGCTCGGGGAGGTGCCGTGCGGCGGCCCGATCACCTGGGCGCTGCTGATCGACGGCGCGGTGGCGGGCCGCACCGACGAGCCGCTGACCGACGACGCCGCCCAGTCCTGGGCGCGCCGCATGCTCGGCGAGGGCGCGCGTTTCCAGCTCGCCCACACTGGCGGCGGCTACTGGCTCACCGACACCCCCGACCTTCCCCAGCACCCCGACCTCCGCCAGCGCTCCGAGTTTCCGGGGTCGTCGAGCGCGCAGGGTGGGTGGTCGCGGTGATGGTCACGCTGCTGATCCTGGTGCTGCTGGCCGCCACGACCGCGCTGCTGGTGGCGCGGGGCGCCCGGCTGTGGGCGTGTGCGCCGGGCCTGCTGGCCATGCTGCCGGCGCTCACGCTGCTGCAGGTCCTGTCGTGGCCCGGGCTGCTGGTCGCCGGCGGGCTGCTCATGCTCATGGGCTGGCATCGCTGGTCGCGGTCGCGGGCCACGATCACTCGGTGGTCGGCGCGCTCGCGGCGCCGCGCCGGGGTCGCCTCGACCCTGGACGTGGCACGGCATGCGGGCACGGTCGCCACGCGGCGGCGGGCGGGCACGGTGCGCCCGTCACTGGCTCGCCTCAGCCGCCGGGAGCGGCTGGGGGTGCCGACCACGGCGGTGGGGGTGGAGCTGTGCCGGGTCGGGGTGCAGCGGGTGTGGTCCTCGATCGAGGACGTGACCCTGGTGTTCGGCGGGCCGCGCACCGGCAAGACCGGCTGGCTGGCCAGCCGCGTCCTCGACGCCCCCGGCGCGGCCGTGGTCACCTCGACCCGCACGGACCTGCTGGAGCTGTGCGCCCCGATCCGGCAGAAGTCCCGGGGGCCGGTGTTCGTGTTCAACCCGGTCGGGCTGGGCGGTATCCGCTCCACGATCAGCTTCGACCCACTGACCGGCTGCACCGACCCGGTCACCGCGATGGAGCGCGCCACCGACATGGTCGCCGCCACCTCCCGCGCGAGTCACGGGGACGCGGAGCGGTGGGACGCCCAGGCCCGCCGCGTCCTCGCCGCGCTGTTGCACGCCGCCGCGCTCGGGGGCGGCTCGATGCGCGACGTGCTCGGCTGGGTCGCCGACAACGACCGCGCCGCCCGCGAAGTCCCCGCCCTGCTGCGGCGCAGTCAGGTGGAGACCTTCGACAAGGCGGCCGAGCAGTTCGTCACCACCAACGACCGCACCCGCACCAGCATCACCAACTCGATCATGCCGGCGCTGGGGTGGCTCAACCATCCCGACGCGGCCGCCGCGGCAGCGCCCACGGATCAGCCCTTCGACGTCGAGGCCCTGCTCGCCTCGCGGGCGACGGTGTTCCTGCTAGGTGCGGAGGAAGCTGACACCGGGCCGCTGGTATGTGCGCTGACCGGGCACATCGCCCGCGAGGCCCGCCGCCTCGCCACGGGGAAGCCGGCCGGGCGGCTCGATCCGCCGCTGCTGCTCGCCCTCGACGAGGCGGCGCTGATCAGCCCGGTGCCGTTGGAGAACTGGACCGCGGACATGGGCGGACGCGGGGTCACCATCATCGCCCCGTTCCAGTCCCGCGCGCAGCTGCTCGCGCGGTACGGGGAGCACAAGACCGCCACCATCCTGAACAACACCGGCTCGGTGCTGCTGTTCGGCGGCACGAGGGACCAGGCCGACCTGCAATTCTGGTCCACCCTGGCCGGGGAGCGCGACGAGCGCATCACCACCACCGACCTCCACGGGCGCGTCGCGTCCCGCACGGTCCGCAAAGTTCCAGTACTGGCGCCGGCGCAGCTGGCGAACCTCCCAGCGGGGAAGGTCGTGGTCTACCGGCGCGGCATCGCTCCGGTGATCGGGCGGGCCCGGATGGCCTGGACCCGCCGCGACGTCCGCGCCCACCACGCCCCCGTGCCGACAACCGGGTGGCGCGGCCGGTGGCGGCGGGCGCGGGCGTGGGCCGAGATCGGCCTCGGGGCCCTATGGCGCCGCGCCACCACCCCCAGGCAAGGGGAACCGGCACCGCCTGCGCGCCCGGAGCCGGAGTTCGGGCGGATGCCGCTGGTGATCGACGTCGAGCCAGTCGTCGACCCCGTGATCGGTGGGCAGCAGCCCGGTCCGCGTGACGGGTCGTGGCGGCGATGAGTGTCCCGGAGTCGACCTCAACCCCGAGCCTGCAGCGGCTGCTCGCCACCTGGCAGGCCTGGAACAGCCGCGACGTGATCGCCCAAGCCGCCGCTCGCGCCGCCAGCAGCGGCGACACCGAGCGCGTCGCAACGCTGCAGGCGCTGCTCGGGGCGCAACAGGCGCCCTCGGCGACCGAGGCACTCGCCGCGCAGCACCAACTCGCTTCTCGGCTGGACGGGTGGCAGTGGCAGACCGTGGCCGCCGCCCGCGGCGAGGGTGACAGCTGGGACGACATCGCCGCCGCCACCGGTACCACCCCCGACGACGCGGAGTTCACGCACGTCGTCGCGCTCGAGCGCGCCGAACAGGCCGCGGCCGCCGCCGGGCTCGCCTTTGACCACGCCCGCTACTGGACCCCCGATCCCGACGGCGAGCGCGACGACACCACCTCACACGACCACGCCGACGCCGACGTCGAACGAGGCGCCGCTGCTGCAGGAGAGATCGCCATGACCGAGCCCACCGATCCCACCGACCCCCCGACGGCAACGGCGGCGGGCGCCGCTGCGGCGGGTGTCGCGTGGGCGACGCCCGATCCAACGGTGCCGCTTGCGCAGCTCTCGGAGCGGGAGCTGATTGCCCGCGCCGAGCGCTTCGACCAGGTCGCGCACAGCGGCAGCCCTGCCGACCAGGCCGCCGCCCTGCGCGAGCTCGACGCCACCAGGGGCGAAGCCGAGCGCCGCGCGCACGGCCTCCCGGCGGTCAGCCTCCCCGCGCAGGTCGCCGGCTACATCGCGCTGGTCCGCGAGGACTACGACCACGCCCTCGCTGCCGAGACCGCCACTTGGCGCCGTCAGCTCGACGCCGCGCTCCAACCCCTCGAGATCGACCCCGAGCGTGACCTCCAGCGTGGTCGCCCGATCCCCACCGCGCACGATCTCGATGCCGAGCGCGCGAAGGCCGACCCGGAGTGGGCGTGGGGCCACTACGCCGGGCGGGAGCTGACCCTCACCGAGCGAGCCGACCGGGCCCAGAGCCTCGCCCAGGGCGCCGGGGTCGACGTGGCCGGCAGCCACATGAGCTGGGACCCGGCGGACACCGACATCTACACCGACCCCGCCACCGGGCAGGTCGTCCGCCTCGACGGGCACCACGAAGACCCGTCCGCAGCTTCGGCGGCGTCGATCGGCGAGAACCGCGACGTCGCCGTCCCGGTGGCCGACCACCAGCCCGTCGGGGAGCACCAGGCGGCGGTGGAGGACTGGGACACCGCGGCCGCGATCGCCGAGCGCGACGGCTACGTCGTGTTCGACCCGACCGTCCCGGGAGGCTTCCGCCCCCTGGCCGCCGCCGAGCGCGACACCCTGGCCAGCCACACCCTGACCGGCCACACCCTGACCGACCAGCCTCACACTCCGGGGCCGGGACGTTGGACCGGGGCCGAGCACGAGGCCTACCTCGACGCCCGTCCGGACGCGAGCACGAGCTACAACCCGGCCGCGGAGTACGGCGACCCCGACTGGCGCGAGCCCGCCTCCGACATCGAGGCCACCGCCCGCACCACCTGGTTGGCCGAGAGCGCCGCCCCCGTCTCCGGGTGGCGGCCGCGCCCGTTGACCGCGGTCGAGGACGCGCTGCAGGACGCGCAGGAACGCGCGGTGCTCTCCGACCGCGCCCACGACTCCGACCCCGACGCCTGGGCCGAGTACCACCGGCTCCAAGCCCTCGACAAGCTCGCCCCGCTCCCCGAGCGCGACGCGCTCGACGCACTTCCGCGCGACGAGCACGGCGAGCCCGACGCCCTCGCGGGGCCCGACTGGTCCCGCGACGACGACACAGTCCCGGACCAACCCGCCCTGCAGGCGCGACCCGATGGCCATCCCGACGCGGAGCGCGCGGCCACCGACTCCGTTCCCAATGTCGACGGTCCGGACCGGGCGCGGGCCCAGCTCGAACGGGCGCGTGCCCGGCTCGCCGCCCGCGACGGCATCGGCTCCGCGCATGAAGCCGGCTCCGGTGTCGACGCGGGCATCGATGAGCAGCGGCGCCGGGAGCAGCTGGCGCGGTGGCACGACGACGACGTGCGCCGTGGGGCGCTGGGGATTCGAGCGGAGGTGGGAGACCTCCGCGACTGATTCTGTCGCAGCAGAACGGTGAAGCTGAGGGCAGCCGGACTCGGGTGATGCCGGGAATGGTGGGAGCAGCCCTGACAAAGCCGGGACGTGCCAGTACTGCCAGATGGTGCGGGTTCGGCGAGCGTGATGGGAAGGAGTACGTGAGGAACCGGCGTCGTTACGTCTCTTAACGTGCCACCGGCTCAAATCTGGCGGATATGGGCCGGTCGCGGTGCGCACCCTGCCCCTCATGTCGGGTGGGAGAACTCCCGGGCTGGTCTGTCGTTGCCGATCGGGAGGCCACAAGGAATGTCTGCGGCGTACTCGTGGCGATACCGCAGGGACAGAGTCGGGCTCCTAGCCCATCGAACGAATCATCAGTGAACACGGGAACCACCCCGGGTCTTGCCCTCTTTCCGCGTTGCCGACGCGGCGGGCGGGTTGAGCGCATCGACCGCTGATCGGTCCGGGGTGGGACGGAGCCGCCGTAGTACTCCGAGCCGGGGAGAGCCCGGCACATGGGGAAGGGCGGCAGCGGTTTCGAGAAGGGAGGAGGCTGTAATGCCGAAAGATGCGACGCTGAATGGCGACGCTCCGGTCTCGGTGGCCCCGGAGGGGTCGCGGGCGCGGGTATCGGGGATGCAGGCCAAGCTTCACCAGTGGGCGGCGACCGACCCTGGTCGTCGGTTTGACGACCTGTTCAACCTGGTGCACGACCCGGCGACGCTGAGGGTGGCGTTCGACCGGGTCGCGAGCAACACCGGAGCCCGCACTGCCGGGGCGGATGGCCGCACGGCCACCCACATCGAGCAGAACATCGGGGCCGAGGTGTTCCTGGACGACGTGCGCGCCCAGCTCAAGACGGGTGCGTTCCGGGCCCTGCCGGTGCGGGAGCGCAAGATCCCCAAGCCGGGTGGGTCGGGCAAGGTCCGCAGCCTCGGGATACCGACGGTCGCGGACCGGGTCGTTCAGGCGGCGCTGAAGCTGGTGCTGGAACCGATCTTCGAGGCCGACTTCATGCCGGTCTCCTACGGGTTCCGGCCCAAGCGGCGAGCCCACGACGCGATCGCCGAGATACACCTGTTCGGCACCAACGGATACCGTTGGGTGCTCGACGCGGATATCGAGGCATGTTTCGACACCATCGACCACACCGCGCTGCTGGAGCGGGTGCGGTCGCGGGTGAGCGATAAGCGCGTGCTGGCGCTGGTCAAGGGGTTCCTCAAGGCCGGATTGCTCACCGAGCTCGGCGAGGAACGCGACACCCCGACCGGCACGCCGCAAGGGGGCATTCTGTCTCCGCTGTTGGCCAACATCGCCTTGTCGGTGCTCGATGAGCACCTGCATCGGCCGTGGCAGCCCGGCGGGGAGATGTCCACCAAGTATCGACGCGCCGTTCGTCGTCATCGCGGGTCACCGAACTGGCGGATCATCCGCTACGCCGATGACTTCGTCGTTCTGGTCCACGGGACCCAGACCGACACCGAGACGGTGCGCGAGGAGATCGCGCGTGTGCTCGCTCCTATGGGTCTTGCGCTGTCACCAGTCAAGACCGCGGTCGTGCACATGGGCGAGGGGTTCGACTTTCTGGGGTTCCGCATCCAGTGGCGCCGCAAGAAAGGGTCGAACACGTGGCACGTCTACACCTTCATCGCTGACCGGCCCGTCCGGTCGATCAAGGCGAAGATTCGTGCCCTGACCCGCAGGAATTCCCAGCAGGACCTACCGACAGTGCTGACCCGGCTCAACCAGGTCATGCACGGTTGGGCGGCCTACTTCCGCCACGCGGTCGCCAAGCACACCTTCGCCACGATCGCCGCGTTCGCGTGGCGACGCGTCGCGGCGATGGTGCGTCACCGGCACCGCTGGCAACGGGCCGACGTCCGCCGCTGGCTCATCGACCCCAGCGGGCGATGGCGACGGCCAACAGCGGACGGGATCGAGCTGTTCGACATGGGCGCGGTGCCGGTCACCCGATACCGCTACCGCAGCAAGATCCCCAACCCGTGGGTCCACCCCGTCAACACCCACTCGGCAGAAACCGTGGAGAGCCCGTTGCGCGGAGACGCGCACGGCGGGTTCGGCGAGCGGCCTGGGGAAACGGACCGGGAGCAATCCCGGCACCGCGCCCCAGGCCGACTCAACCGGGCGTCCGTACCCGCCGATGCGGGAGACACCGCCGAGGGCACCGGTGACAGTGGTGAGAGCGGCGACTTTGGCGACCCGGCGTCGGGGTGGTACCGGTGAGCCGCCGCCCCAGCAGCCAGCCCAACGGCGTGGACGGGGAGTTCGCGCGGGTCGAGGCGCTGGCCGGGCTGGCTCGCGAAGTCGACGGGCTGCGTCGCGGGCTCGACGCGCTGGTCGGCACTCCGACCCGGGTCGACGACCTGGCCCGCACGGTGGCCCAGCTCGCCGACGCCGTCGCCGCCACCCCCGCCCGACCGGGCCCGACGGTGGCCCCGTCGTGGCTGACCGCGCCCACCGACCCGGCCGCGGTGGCGCAGCTGCTCGAGGGGCTGTGTCGGTGGCTGCAGGTGGTGTTCCTGCGCTACCCCGACGGGGTCGCGGTGCTGCCCGAGTGCTGGCTCTGGCACCCCGACGTCGTCGAGGAGCTGCTCTGGCTCTCCCACGCGTGGCGCGCCGCCTACGAGGAACGGGGCGCGTCGGTGCAGCTGGCCGGGGACTGGCACGACCGGCAACGCCCCGGGGTGGTGCGCCGGCTCAAGACCTCGGTCGGATCGTGCTCGCGGGAACGGCACCAGACCCGTGCGGGCTGGTCTCAGGCCCCCAGCGGCGCGACACCGGTGCCCGGCCTCGACGCGCTCGCCCCGATCGCCGCCTGGTGGGCCGGCGCCCGCGACGACGCGGCCCCCGAGCCGGCTGCGACGTGCACCGCAGGGCGGGATGGCTCGGGCATCAACGCCGAGGTCAACGGCGCCGAGCACGGGCGGTGGTCGCGATGACCGCCGCCGAGCAGGCCGAGACCCGTGCGCAGCAACGGGCCCGCGAAGCCGCGGAGCGGGCAGAGTGGGACCGGCTGTCGGAGATCTACTTCGCACACATGAACGCGATCGCGCCCGATCAGTTCCACTGCTTCTGCGGCTCCCTCGACGACCTCCGCCAGGCCGTCGCACGACTCGACCAGGAAGCCACCCGCAACCAGCCCGCGAAGCCTGGCGCGGCGTCGTCTCGCGGAGCCCCTGCCGACAGGGCGGCCCGCGGCGCTGGCCGGGCCGTCGAGCAGGGCGGCCAGGACCAGCAGCGTCGCGAGCAGCTCACCCAGTGGCACGCGGCTGACCGGACCGTCGAGCGCGACAGCGTCGACGCCGACACGGACTAACAGGTTCATGGCCGAGACCGACACCGATATCGACACCGATACCGCGCGGGATCGCGCGTCGGGCTCGCGTGGGACGGGTGTACTGCTGTGGCTTCCCGGGCTGGCGGTCGCGCTTGGCGCGGCCGTGGCGACCGCGCACGGCCTGTTCGAGGTCGCCGTCGCCGCGCGCGTGCCGGCCGGGATCGCGTGGCTCTACCCGCTGATCACCGACGGGCTCGCATTGGTCGCCTACTCCGCCACCGCACGGCTGCGCGAGGGCGCCGCGCGCTATGCGTGGACGGTTGTCGTCACCGCGGCGGGGCTGTCCGGGCTCGCCCAGGCCACTTACCTGGCCGGTGGCCCCACGGTGGAGGTTTCCTCCGCGCTGCGGTTCGGGGTCGGCGCCTGGCCGGCCGTCGCTGCCGCCGTGGTCGCGCATCTGCTCTACCTGCTCGCCGCCGCGGGCCCTCGTGCTGTTCAGCCCGAACCCGTTCATCGGACATCGTTGAACGCCGCCGCTGTACAGGCGCACGTCCTCCCCGGCGTCGTTCAGCCCGGGCCCGGTGAGAACGCGGACCCGGCGGGCCATGAGCGCGCCACCGACGACCGATCGGCTGCCTTGTCTTCGCGGGCGGCGGCCTCGCCGGCCCGCGACCGGGCCGAGGCGGCCGCAGCCCGGCACGCCCAGCGCCACGGCGCCTGGCCAACGGTCACCGAGCTCGAGACCGCCGCCGAGGTGTCTCGCGGCACCGCCGCCGCCGCGCTCAAAGCCTTACGCGACCGACCGATGCCCCTCCGTCTGATCAACACCAACACGAACGACCCCACCGACGAGGCCCAACCATGACCATCCAGCAGCCGATCACCACGACCACAACCAACAACCAGCACCAAGACGAAGAGCAAGAACCAAGACCACTTCCCGACACCGATCACTACGCCGAACAGACGACAAGACACGAACAACAAGACCTACGACCGAAAAGATCAAGGGAAAGATCAGAAGACGCACACCTAGGCATCACGATCCGAGGGTCCGGGCCGGCCTCCGGCCGGCCGGAACGACCGCGCGCGACCGGCGTGCTCGCAAAGCCACCGTGGACGATCTCCGAGAGGTCGTCCGAATGCTGAGCGTCTCCTCCGGATACTCGCCGGACTACCTCCTCAACGAGGTCGCGACCGGCCGCGAGTCCTACTACACCGGCGCGGTCACCGACGGCGAACCGCCCGGACGCTGGTGGGGCTCCGGCGCGGAGAAGCTCGGCCTGAGCGGGCTGGTCGACGCCCAAGCCATGCGCGGGATCTACGAGCGCTTCCTCGACCCGCGCCACGAGGGCTTCGCCGACCCCGATCGGTGGGACGAGGTCCCGACCCTCGGCCACACCGGCCGCCGCTACGCGACCGAGGACGAGTTGTACGCCGCGGCGCTTGAACGCGAGCCCGACGCCAGCGCTGAACGCCGCGCTGAACTCCAGGTCGAGGCGGGCAAGCAGGCCCGGCACAACGTCGCCTTCCTGGACGCCACGTTCAGCGTTCAGAAGAGCGTCACGGTGCTGCACACCGCGTTCGAGGCCGAGGAGGTCAAAGCCCGGGACGCCGGCGAGGAGGACGCCGCCGCGGCGTGGGGCGAGTACCGCCGGGCTGTCGAGGACGCCATCTGGGCGGGCAACAACGCCGCGCTGTCCTACCTGCAGGACAAGGCCGGCTACGCCCGGGTCGGGCATCACGGCGGCGCCGCCGGCCGGTGGGTCGACGCGCACGGCTGGGTGGTGGCGTCGTTCTTCCAGCACGACTCGCGTGACCACGACCCGCAGCTGCACATCCACAACCCGATCCTCAACCGCGCCCCGGGTGACTCCGACGACGAGTGGCGCACCCTCGACTCCCGCGCGATCCACAAGTTCCGCCCGGCGGCGGCTGCGGTCGGCGAGCGCACCACCGAGGAGCACCTCGCCCACGCGCTCGGACTGAAGCTGGCCATGCGTCCCGACGGGAAGGCGCGAGAGGTCATCGGCATCGACGACACGGTCACCGACCTGCTCTCGTCGCGGCGCCGCGCGGTCACCGAAAAGGCCGAGCAGCTGATCGCCGAGTTCGAGGCCCACCACGACCGCGAGGCCAACGGCCTCGAACGCGACCGGCTCTCCCGCCAGGCCACCCTGGCCACCCGCCGCGCCAAGTCGCACGAGGGCGAGACCCGCAGCCAGTTCCTCGACCGCATCGACGCCCAGCTCCGCGACGAGGTCGCCGGCGGACTGCGCGGCGTCGCCGAGGACGTCCTCGGCGCCCGCGAGCAGGACCCGCCGGTTGCAGGGCAGTGGGCCCCGCGCGAGGTCCTGGAGACCGCGCTGGCCGACGTGCAGACCCGCAAGGCCGCCTGGACCCGCGCCGACCTCACCCGCGCGATCAACGACGCCCTGCCCGACACCCTTGGCCTGACCGACGGCCGGGACGTGGCCGGTCTCCTGGACTGGCTCACCGACGAGGGCCTAGACCTCGCGACCCCGCTGGACGCTGCCCGTCCCGGCGATGATGTCCTGCCGGACGAGCTGCGGCTGGCCAACGGTCGGTCGGCCTACGACGCGCCCGGCGCCAAGCTCTACGCCACCCCCGAGCACGTCCACACCGAGCGCGCGATGGTCGCCGCGGCCCGTCGAGGCGACGCCGAGGCAGCGCCCGCCTCGGTCGCGGACCGGTTTCTGACCCAGCTGCGGGACTCCGGTGTGGGGCTCGGCGCCGATCAGGCTGCCGCCGTCCGTGGAGTGCTGACCTCGGGTGCGCGGATCGAGACCCTCGTCGGGCCGGCCGGTACCGGCAAGAGCTTCGTCGTCGGCGCCCTCGCCAGGGCCTGGTCCGACCCGGAGCTGCGCGGCGCCGCGGCAGGGCGGGTGTTCGGGCTGGCGACCAGCCAGATCGCTACCGAGGTCCTCGTCGACGAGGGCCTCATCGCCCGCAACGTCGACCGCTGGCTCACCACCCAGGACCGGCTCGCCCGCACCGGGGCCACCGACCTCGACGGGTGGCGGCTGCAGGTCGGTGACCTGGTGGTCGTCGACGAGTCCGCGATGACCGACACCGCCGCGCTCGCCGCGATCCACGAACGCGTGAAAGACGCCGGTGCGAAGCTGCTGCTCGTCGGGGACCACCGCCAGCTTGCCGCGGTCGGCGCCGGCGGTGCGATGGACCTGCTCTCCCAGGTCGGTGCCCGCTACGAGCTCGCCGAGACCCGCCGCTTCCGCGAGGACTGGGAAGGACCCGCCTCGCTGCGCCTGCGCGAGGGCGACGAGGCCGTGCTGCGCGACTACCACCGCCACGGACGAATCCTCGACACCGGCACCGTTGAGGACGCCGAAGCCTCCGCCTCCCGAGCGTGGCTCGCCGACACCCTCGCCGGGCAGCGCTCGGTGCTGGTGGTCGACACCAACGACCAGGCCGCACGCCTGTCCGCGGGGCTGCGCGCCGAGCTGGTCCGTCTCGGACGCGTCGACGAGCACGGGGTCGCGCTCGGCCGGGAGGGCGCATACGCCGGCGTCGGTGACCTCGTCGCCGCCCGCCGCAACGGCTGGGAGCTCGCCGGCCACGACGGCAACAAGCGCGGACCGATCAACCGCGAGACCTACCGCGTCACCGCCCTCGGAGACGATGGCTCCCTCACCGTGGCGCCGGTCCACGGTCGTGACAGCGAGGGCGCCGAGGTGCTCGGCGAGACGCTGGTTCTCCCCAGCGACTACGTCGCCGCCGACCTGTCCCTGGCCTACGCCGGGACCGCGCACGCCACCCAGGGCCGCACCGTCGACACCGGCCACCTCGTCGCCGGCCCGTCGACCAGCCGCGCGGCGAGCTACGTCGGCCTCTCCCGCGGCGGCGCCTCGAACACCGCCCACGTCGCCACCATCAACGGGCCCGCCGACCCCGCTGACGGACTCGCCACCGAGCACTCGCTGCACCGCGACCCCGTCGCGGTGCTCGCCGGCATCCTCACCCGAGACGACACGACAGACACCGCGTCAGCACTGGCCATCGCCACCGAGTCGGCCACCAAGGTCGGCGCCACTCGTACCGCCGCAGAACTGTTCGCCGACGCCGCCCACCTCGCCGCGGTCGAACGGACCGGCGGCTGGCTCGACGCCCTCGCCGCCCACGGAACGATCACCACCCACGACCGCGCGCGGCTGGCCGCAGAAGGCGGGGCCGCATCCCTGACCCGCGTTCTGCGCCGCGCCGAGATCGCCGGCCACGACCCCGAAGCCGTCCTCCGCGACGCCGTCACCGACCGGCCCCTCGACGGGGCCCGCAACCTCACCAACGTCATCCACGGCCGCATCCGCGACGCCCACACCTTCGATCCCGAAGGACAACGGTGGGCCGACTGGACACCGCGCACCGGCCGCTCCGACTGGGACCGCTACCTCACCTCGCTCGCCGACGCCGCCGACCAGCGCGCCCACAAGGTCGGGCAACAGCTCACCGCGGAACAACCACGGTGGCTGACCGACGCCCTGGGCCCCGTCCCCGACGCACCCGAGGAGCTCGACCGCTGGCAGGACCGAGCAGCAGCCATCGCCGCCTGGCGCGAACTCAGTGGCCACGACAGCAGCGAGGACGCCCTCGGGGCGGCGCCCGCCCCTGGCCAGGTCGAGGCCTACGCCTCCTACCGCGCAGCCTGGCGCGCCCTCGGACGCCCCGAGATCGACCGCGAAGAGCTCGAGCTCTCCGACGGCCAACTCCGCGTCCGGATCCGGGCGCACGAACGCGAAGCCGCCTGGGCCCCGCGCTACGTCGCCAACGAGCTGGCCGGCACCCACCAGACCGCCACCCGAACCCGTCAGGACGCCGAACTCCGGCGCGCCGAAGCCGACGCGGCCACCGACCCCGACGAGAAGGTCCGTCTCGGCCACGAGGCCGACCAGACCGGGACCCTCGCGACGTCACTCGAGTCCCGTGCCCGGGAACTCGCCGAGCTCGACGACATCCGCTCGCAATGGCTCGCCCACACCGCCGGCACCCGCGCCGCTGCCGAACGCGCCAAGGCCGAGCTCGCCGCGCGCCACGCCGACGACACCGACCCCGAGCCGCGCTCCACCGCTGCTGAGTGGCTTGCCGCTCATCGAGCCTCTGTTGCCGACGACGAGGCACATCGCGAGGTGACCGACGCTGATGTCCCCGAACGACCGGACGACATCCACGAGACTGCGGAGGGAGAGATCGTCGACCGACGGGACGACGACGTCACGGTGGAAGCCAGCGACCCCGACATCCGGGAGGAGGCTGAGGCAGAACCCGCCCCACTGGCTGAGGACCACGTCCGCGTGCCCACCGCCGACGAGACCAATGCAGCGGTGGAGAAAGCGAACCGCGCCCTCGCCGAGATGCGAGCCCGCGACGAAGCCGACGCCAAGGAGGAGGCCGACCACCGAGCGGAGCAGCTCACCCACTGGCAGTCCCGCGACGAAGCCGTCGAGGACATCAACGCTCCGGTCGCCACGGCAACAGACGAGCCTGATGAGGCCTTCGACGCTGACGACGCGAGCGTTTGAGGCTGCCTACTTCCCTGCCGGGATCTCAACGTTCACGGGCGCGGGCCCCTCGCGACGCCACGCCCACCGCAGGGTCGCCAGCACGCCCTCGCACCAGCCCGGGCGCGACTCCACGAGGTCCGGGCGCTGCTCCGCCAGCCGCTCGGCAGCCAGGAACTCCTGCTCGATCAGCTCCTCGTACGCGAGCGCGGTCCTCCGCGTCGCGGGCGCCGGCGTCGGATCGACCAACCCATTCGGCAGTCGGGACGGCGCCGTGGCCAGCCACCGACAGGTGGTCGCGACGCCGCCTACATACCAGTCCGTCACCCCACTCGCTGCCAGCTCATCGGCGCGCTCGCTGGCGGCGAGCCACGTCAACAAGAAGTCCTGGCGTGGTACGCGGACATTTCTCGACGGGACGGCGCCCATGTCCGCATCCGTCACCTTCACGCAGGTCAGCGTTGCACAGCGCAGCGATAATGGGCAGGTCCTGGAGCGGAAGGGCGAGGTCCAGATGCGAGATAAGGAGTAGGGCTTCGACTCGGCCTCGACCTTGGAACAGGTCGCGGCCGACATTGACGAACCGACATCGGATGCCGTCCCTCGGTCGACCAGGACGACACGTTCGACGCCGCCTGGCTGCGACGCTCCAGGCGGTGACCGTGCCCGCGTGCTGTTTCGCCCGATTGTTCGAGTCGACGAGCGTAGTGCGCGAGATCGGAGGTGACAGCGCCTAGACCTGGTCGCCCGCGGAGCGTTCGATACGAGGGTGGTCGGGCGAAGAGCTGGAAGCGGTCCCAGGACTCCATATCGATCATCATTCAGCCGACGATGAGGTCCTTGGTCTCGGCGAACGGGCCGTCGGTCACCGGCGGGCGCCCCTCGCCGTCGTACCGCACGAAGGCGCCCTCGGACGCCAGCGCCTGGCTGTCGACGAACTCACCGGTATCGACCAGGCGCTTCGCGAAATCGCTCATGTAGTTTATGTGCGCGTCGACCCCGTCCGGTATCCACCGGTCCATGGGGTCATGTCGGTCGAGGGGGCCGGGCCACCCCGGTAGTGCTCGAGCAGCAGGTACTTCATGGCGTTCTCCTCCTTCGGCACGCGGATCGCGTCGGCCACTCCGACCCAGGGACGGGGCCGACGCCGCGTTCTCGACGCCCCGCTGCGGAGGATTCTTCAGCCGCCTCCCACCTCGCGCGGCCCGAGCACGGCGAGGAGTGCGGTCGTCTCGGCGCCGGGGGCGAGGCCGAGCTCCTGGTCGAGCAGCCGGGCGACGTTGCGATAGGCCCGACGAGCCTCGCCGACGTTGCCCTCTGCGAGGTGCGCGCGGATGAGGGTCCGGTGCGCGCTCTCGCGCAGGGCGTCGCAGCGGACCGCGGCGAGCGCGGCCTCGATAGCCAAGCCGTACCGACCGTCCTCGGACAGCCGCTCGGCCACCGCCTCGAGAAGGTGCAGGCGCAGCTGGTGCAGTCGCTCGCGCTCGTGGGTCAGCCACGGCTCGTCCCAGTCCACGAGCAGGTCGTCCTCGGTCAACGGCCACGTAGGGACATTCCCGTCGCGGCCGTGGAGCACGGCCGTCGCGCGGGCGACGAAGGCGCGGACGTCGACCTGGGCCCGGGCGTCGACCTCGACCGCGTCCCCCCGAGTCAGGACCAGCTGGGGGGCCGCCTGGTTCACCCGCCAGATCACCGTGCGCAGGCTCGCCAGGGCTCGCGGCTCGCTGGCCTCCGGCCACAGCGTCCCGGCGAGACGGCTGCGGCTCGTGCGCCCCTGCAGCGCGAGGACGGCCACGAGCCGCTTCGAGGTGCCGGGGAGGTCGACGACCCGGCCGTCGACCCGGAGGCAGAACAGGCCCATCAGCGACAGCTCGACGCTGGAGAGACTGTCGACGCGGGTCCTCGCTCGGGTACGCCGCGGTCCGCGATCGGCCACCGGCGCCGGCTCACGGTCCCGACCGTGGTCACGGTCGGCGGCAGACGCCGGACCCCGACGCCCGGCCTCGGCCGCCGATGCCGCCGCGTCACCCGCCTTCGCCGGCGCCATGGCTCCCCCCGCGACGTGTCCGCCCGTTATCGGAAACGGAGCGTAACTAGTAAGACTCGACGTCCGGGGCCGGTCGCCGCGTTCACCGCCCGAATGGCCTATCACTGGGTTAGGCGAACCGGAATCTCACGCCGATTCTGACTCTCCGTGTCGGCTTCTTCGAAGATGAGCGACAGCGACGATGACGGAGCGCTGACGGGCGCGTGACGCCGGCCCACGACGGTGCCGCCACAGGCACCGTCCGCTTGAGGAGCCCCATGACAACGCCGGAGCTGTCCTACCCGGGTGTGTACGTCCAGGAGATCCCCAGCGGGGCGCGGGCGATCACGGGCGTCGCGACCGCGGTCACGGCCTTCCTGGGTCGAGCGCGCCGGGGCCCGGTCGACGAGCCGGTGGCGATCAGCTCGTTTGGCGACTTCGAGCGGCGCTTCGGAGGGCTCTGGCGCGAGAGCGGCCTCGGCTACGCCGTGCGGGACTACTTTCGCAACGGAGGTGGCAACGCGCTCGTGGCGCGTCTGGCCGGCAGCGCCACACCGGCGACGGTCACCCTCGCCGGGGTGACGTTCGAGGCACGGGAGCCGGGCACTTGGGCTCGCGGCTACACCGTGCGCCTCCGCCATCCCGGCCTCGATCCCGAGGCCGCCGCACGGGCCGTGGCCGCCGCCCGCGAGGCCCTCGACGCAGCGGTGACCGCGCTCCACGCGGCCGAGGGCGCGGCAACGCAGGCAGATGAGGAGGCCACGGCCGCCGAGGATGCCTCGGCGAAGGCCCCGAACAGCAAGCCGAAGGCGGGCACGGCCACCGAGAAGCGGGACGAGGCCGACGCCCAGCAGACCGCCTACGCGGAGGCGCGGGAGAAGGTAGCCGCGGCGGCCGCCGCCCACGACCGCGCCCTCGCGGACAAGAACCGCGCCGACGCGCACGCCGAGATCGCGCACGCCCAGGGCGTGCCGGTGGACAAGCTGTTCGACGTCGAGGTCCTCGACCGAGCGACGGATCCGGCCGGAGCGCGCACCGACGCCGCTGCTGCGTCGGCCACCGGTGCGCAGCCCACGCTCGAGTCCTTCCCCAACGTGACCTTCGTCGACGGTCCGCGGAGCCTCGGCCTCGTCCTGCGGGGTTCCCGCCTGATCCGTCTGGCCGACGGCCCGGTGCCGGAACCGGATCTGTCCGCGCTGGACCTGGTCCCGGCGCCGGGCGAGGGGACGCCGACCGGGCCCCCCACCGGCGGCACAACCACCTCCGGCACACCGACCTCCGACACCGCCACCACCGGCACCGCCACCACCGGCGACTTGGGGTCCGCCTCCGGCGCCCCCTCGTCGGGCTCCGGCGAGTCGGCCGCGCCGTCGACCTCCGGCACGCCGGGAACGGAGGAGGGCCGGCCGGCCCCCGTCGAGCGGGTGGGCATCGGCGCGCTCGCCGGCGGCGACGACGGGGCGGTGCTGGCGGCCAACGATTACGTCGCCGCCGGATTCGCCGACGGCAAGCAGGGCCTCTACGCGCTCGAGAAGACCGACCTGTTCACGCTCCTGTGCCTGCCCCCGTCAGAGCCGTCCGGGGTCCTCCCCGAGACCGTCTGGGCCGAGGCGCTGGCCTACTGCACGCGCCGGCGTGCCTTCCTGCTGGTCGATCCGCCTCCGGACGAAACCAAGGAGAGCATCGAACGCTGGAGCATGGCCCGCGGTCTCGTAGGCGCGGCCAGCCGCAACGCCGCGCTGTACTTCCCGCGGATCCGCTACCCCGATCCGTTGCGCGACGGTGCCGACGGCGACTTCGCGCCGTGCGGGGCGGTGGCCGGGACGATGGCCAGCACCGACGCCAGCCGCGGGGTGTGGAAGGCGCCAGCGGGGCTCGAGGCCGGGCTCGTGGGCGCGGGCGCCCTTGCGGTCGACCTCACCGACGCGGAGCACGGCCGCCTCGCCCGCCAGGTGAACGCCCTGCGCGCCTTCCCGTCGGTCGGGCCGGTCGTCTGGGGTGCCCGCACCCTGCGGGGCGCGGACGTCTTCGCCGACGACTACAAGTACGTGCCGGTCCGGCGCCTGGCCCTCTACCTCGAGGAGAGCCTGCATCGCGGCACCCAGTGGGTGGTCTTCGAGCCGAACGACGAGCCCCTGTGGTCCCAGGTCCGCGCGACCCTGACCGCGTTCATGCAGGACCTCTTCCGGCAGGGCGCGTTCGCCGGGGGCAGCCCGCGCGAGGCGTACTTCGTGCGCTGCGACGCGAACACCACGACCCCCTACGACGTCGCCCGCGGCCTAGTCAACGTCCAGGTCGGCTTCGCTCCGTTGCGGCCCGCGGAGTTCGTGGTCGTCGGGATCCAACAGAAGACCGCCGACGCCGGCTGAGCACGGACAGGAGGAACCGGCCATGGCCGACTTCACGGTGAACGCGCGGCGCTTCGACCCGTACAAGAACTTCAAGTTCCGGGTGAAGTGGGACGGGCGCTACATCGCCGGCGTCAGCAAGGTCAGCGCGTTGCGGCGCACCACCGAGGTGGTCCGCCACCGGCACGGGGGTGACCCGAGCAGCAGCCGCAAGTCCCCGGGGCGGACCGAGTACGAGCCGGTCACCCTCGAGCGCGGGGTGACCCACGACCCGGAGTTCGAGCGCTGGGCGAACAAGGTGTGGAACTGGGGCTCGGCCATGGGCTCGGAGACGTCGCTGGCCGACTTCCGCAAGGACATCGTCCTCGAGGTCTGCAACGAGGCCGGCCAGGTCGCGCTCTCCTACGTCCTCTACCGGTGCTGGGTCTCGGAGTACCACAGCCTCCCCGATCTCGACGCCAACGCGAACGCGGTCGCCATCCAGTCGCTGAAGCTGGAGAACGAGGGCTGGGAGCGCGACGTCGCCGCCGTCGAGCCGACCGAGCCGTCCTTCGAACCGTGATGTCCCGGCCCGCCCGCACCGGCCCGTCCCGCGCGGGCGCCGCCCTGCTCGCGGGGTGGGAGGCGGCCGCCGAGCTGCCGGCGGCGGCCCGCCCCGCGGCCCTGCTGCCGCATCTCGCGGGGGTCCCGGGGCTGGAGGCGGCCCTGGATCTACCGGTCGGCCGGTGCGCCGCCCTCGCCGCCGCGTCGATCGTCAAGACCGCGGGCGGGACGCTCGAGGTGCTCCTCCGGTGCCCCGGGTGCCGCGCGTCGTCGGAAGTCACCCTCGACCTGACCCCGCTCGCCGCGGGTGGGGACGCGGACGGGGGCGCCCGCGCCGTGGTCCCACTCGCGCTCGGCGAGATCGAGGTCCGCGCCCCGACCACCCGCGACCTGCTGGCCACGCGCACGGAGCCGGACGGGGTCACGGCGCTGCTCGCGCGATGCCTGCGTCACGCCGACGGTCGGGAGCTCTCCAAGACGGAGATGGCCGGCCTGGCCCCGGAGGAGATCGACGCCGTCGACGCCGCCGCCCGCGAGCAGGCGGGGTCCGCGGGCACCGTGGTGCGGACGAGCTGCCCCGGGTGCGGCGCCGCCGTCGCCGCGCCCCTCGACCTCGGCGCGCTCTGGTGGCAGCAGGTCGCCGAGGCCGCCCACCGCCTGCTCGCGGAGGTCGCGACGCTGGCGCGCAGTTTCGGGTGGGCAGAGCGGGAGGTCCTGGAGCTGTCCCCGACGCGTCGAGCCGCCTACCTCGCGTTGGCGGAGGAGAGCAGTGCCGGCGTGCTCACCGCAGCGACGCCGTGACCGGGTTCTTCGCCGAGATGGCGAGCCGCGCCCGTGGGCAGACGCCTGTGGTGGCGCTGCGACGGCGGGCACGGTTCGAACCCGTCTCCACGTCCGACGGGCCGGACGCGCCCGACGGACCGGTCGTGCCGGGCGTCCGGCACCACCCGAGCGAGCCCCGGGCCGTACCGTCGCCGATCGATCCCGCCGTGGTCGACGATCCCGCCGTGGTCGACGATCCCGCCGTGGTCGACGATCCCGCCGTGGTCGACGAACCCGCCGTGGTCGACGAACCCGCCGTGGTAGACCCCGCTGTGTTCGACCCCGCCCTGGTCGACTCCCGCGTGGCCGACGAGGACCTCGACCAACCTGAGCGGACGCTCGACACCCGGGTTGCGGCCCACGGCGGCACCGGGGTCCCCCGGAGCATCACGACACCCGACCGCCACGTCCACACGCCGCCTCCGGGAAGCGCTCGCCCCCCGGCGTCGCCCGCCCGTGCGACGCCCGGCCCCGTCCCAGCCGCCACACCCCCAGCCACCACGCCCGCAGGCGCCGCGTCGCCTGCCGCGGCGCCCCCAGCCCCCGCTCCCCGTGTCGCCGCGTCCTCGGACGCCGCCACCCCGGCCGTCGCCTCGCCGGTCGATGCGGCCCCGCCGGTCACCCCCGTGGTCGACGGCCTCCGACTCCCGGTCGAGCCGGCGTCGGCCTCCGACCCCGCGCCGACCGCGTCCGGCCGGGACGCGCCCATGCCGGAACGGACCGCCACCCCGGCGCAACCCGCCCGGGCCGAGCCCGCCGCGGACGTCCCCGTTCCTGAGCACCCCGACCACGGAGAGCGGGAAAACGAGGACCCCGCCCGCGAGGACACCACCGCCGAGAACACCACCGCCGGACACGCCCGGTCCGCCGTCGCGGGGGGCACCCTCGACGACCCGGGACGGGCTGGGCCTCCTCGAGACGTCGCGCCCCGTCCCGCCCACGCACCGCCACCCTCCGCATTCCCGGCTCCCGCGACGCCGCTCCCACGCCTCGCTCGGAAGGCGGGCGCCGCGGACGCGGCCCTCCCGTCGAGCCCGGGCAGCACGCGAAGGGTCCACCCGCCTCCGAGGCCGGCCGGCGTCCCGCGGTCCGCCGCGCGGTGGGTCGCGTCCGCGCCGGTGCGCGACGCCTCCGGAGGGGCGCCCGCAGAACCCGAACCGTCGGCGCGGCAATCCGGAGCCACACCCGAGGCAGGTCCCGACCCCGTCACGGCCCGGTCCGCGGCGCATCAGGCCGCCGCGCCCCAGGCCCTCGCCGACGAGATCGACGCGCACCCGGCCCTCGCCGACGAGGTCGACGCGCACCCGGCCGTCGCCCGCCGGCTCGTCGATGCCCTGCGGGACGCCGACCTCCTCGCGGCGGCGGAGACGCTCGACGTCCGGGTCGGGGACGAGGCGCCCCCGGAACCGACGGTGGGCGTCACGCAGGTTCGCCTGGACCGGCCCGAGGTGGCCCGCTCCGATGCCGCCCCCGAGGGTCCGCGCGTCCGTCCGCGCTCAGGCGCGCCGCGTCCCCCCGACGTCCACGTCCACATCGGCCGGGTCGAGATCGTCCGGGGCCCGCCACCGGCCGGCGGACCCCCCACCCCACCGGCGTCGGAGCCGCCGGTCTCACCGGCACCGACGCCGTCGCCCGCGACCCCTCCGGCCCGCAGCCCGCTCGTCGCCGTCGACCACGCCGACTACCTCGCGCGACGCCGGGGGCGACGGTGAGCAACGACCTCGCCGTCGCCGCGGTCACCGCCGTCCTGCGGGCAGTGCTCGAACGGGCCCTGGCGCACACGCCGCCCCGCGCGCTCGACGGCGCCCGTGTGACCACCGTGCGCCCCGACCGCCTCGCCATCCAGGACGGCCCGGGGCTCAACGTCTTCCTCTACGGCGTCTCGCCCAACCACGGCTGGAACCTTCACGACCTGCCCACCCGCGGGAGCGACAGCGCGCTCCGGCACCCGCCCCTGGTCGCCCTGGACCTGCACTACCTGCTCAGCGCGTACGGCGCCGACGACGCGCTCGACGCCCAGCGGATGATCGCTCGGGCGATGGCGGCGCTGCACAGGGACGCCGTGCTGGCCCGTCCCCTCATCGCCTCGGTCCTGGACGACCTGCGCGAGGACCACGTGCTCGGCTTCCTGGCCGAGGCCGACCTGGCCGACCAGGTCGAGCTGGTCAAGCTGACGGCGCAGTCCCTGTCCCTCGACGAGCTCAGCAAGCTGTGGTCGATGTTCGTCCAGGCCCCCTTCGAGCTCTCGGTCGCCTACACGGCGTCGGTCGTGCTCGTGGAGAGCGACGTCGACCTGCGCGCACCACTGCCCGTCCGCGAGCCCCGGGTCGTCGTCTCACCGGGCCCGCTCCTGCAGCTGACCTCGCTGGGCACCCGGCCCGGGCCGACCGCGTCCGGAGCCGGCACCGAGGTCGTGCTCGACGGAACCGGCCTGAGCGGCCCCCACACCGAGGTGCACGTCGGCCCGGCGACGTTGACCCCCCGCGAGGGCACCGCGACGCGACTGACGGTGCTGCTCGACGCCACGGTGCCCGCGGGCGTTCACGCCGTGCGGGTCCGCCACCGCGAGCCGGTGACCGCCGGCGGCGCCGAGCTGCGGATGGTGGCGCAGTCCAACGTGCTCGCGCTGACCGTCCGTCCCTCCGTCGTCCCCGGGCCCGTCACCGGCACGACCGTCGTACTGCGCATCGACCCCCCGGTGCAGCCCGGACAGCAGGTCCGGGTGCAGCTCGACCCGCTGCCCGACGAGGCCGGGACGGCGCCCACTCTTCGGGCGCGCACGATCCGACTGCCCCCTCGCGCTCCCGGGCAGGGCCCCCTCCAGGAGCACCCGCTCGACCTCGCCGACGTGCCCGTCGGCCCGTGGCTGCTGCGGGTCCAGGTCGACGGCGTGGACAGCACGCCCGAGGTCCTCGGCGATCTGTACGCCGCCCCGACGGTGACGGTGTCCGCACCGTGAACGCCGACGACCCGACTCCGGACGCCGCGCGCGCCTGCCTGGTCGCCGAGCTGGACGTGCTCCGGGCCCGGCTGCGCGGCGCGGCCGACGACCCGCACGCGCCCGGCACGCCCGACCCGGTGACCGAGGCCGAGAGGGCACTGGTCGCCGCCCGCGCCCGGTGTCCGGGCGCGACACCCCTGGATCTCGTGGCCGACGGCTTCGGGCTCAGCACCTTCGAGCGCTCCGTGGTCCTGCTCGCCGCCGGCCCCGAACTGGTCAGCGCCGTGCGCGACGAGCTCGAGGTCGCGTGCGGACGCCCGCGGCCCTCGTTCGGCCTGGCCCTGCGCCTGCTCCCCGACGCCCATTGGGACGCCGCGACGCCCACCGCGCCGCTGCGGCGATGGCGCCTGGTCCGGCTGGACGAGCCGGGATCTCCCATGCACAGCTCGTTGGCCGTCGACGAACGCGTGCTCCACCATCTCGCCGGTGCCGGCCACCTCGACGCCGAGGTCGCCGTGCGGACGCGGACGGTGCCGGTGCCGACCTGGCTCCCGGCGCCGTGGGAGCTCGCGGCCGACGCCGTGGCGCGGTCCTGGCGCCAGGAGCGCGTGGTCCTGCTGCACGGACCGCAGGCCGGCGCGCGCGGCGCCGTCGCGGCGACGGCGGCCGCGCGCTCGGGACTGCGCCTGCTCGCCATCAGGGCCGACGACGTGCCCGACGAGCCCCCGGCCCGCGACGGCCTCGTCCGGTTGATGGAGCGCGAGACCGTGCTCGGCGGCTACGCCTGGGCGCTCGACGTGCGCGGTGGGCGCGCCGAGGACGCCGACCGCCTGCCCCGCGCCCTGGCCGGCCTCGACGCGCCCCTGGTCGTGCTCGCCGACGACGTGCGTGCCGGGGGCGTGCCGGACTTCGCGTCGGTGGGCTCGCGGCCCGGCGTACCGGTGGCCGTGCCGCGGTTGGAACGCGCGCAGCGGCGCGACCTGTGGGATCGGGTCCTGGCCCGGCACGGCCTCGCCGACGACCCGGTGCCCGCCGAGGAGCTCGACGCCGTCGCCGGGGTGTTCGACCTCGACCTCGACGCGGTCGAGGACGCCGCCGCGGAGATCGCCGGCGGTGGCGCCGTGTGGGACGCGTGCCGTCGCGCCGGGCGGGCCGCGTTCGGCGGTCTCGCCCGGCTCGTCACGCCGCGTGCGAGCTGGGACGACCTCGTGCTCCCCGACCCGCAGCGGAGCCAGCTGCGCGCGCTCGTCGCCGCGCTGCGCCACCGGCACACGGTGCTCGACGACTGGGGCTTCGGGGCCCGCAGCCGTGGCGTCGGCACCACCGCCCTGTTCGCCGGCCCCAGCGGCACCGGTAAGAGTCTCGCCGGTGAGGTCGTGGCCGGCGCGGTCGGTCTCGATCTCGTCCACGTCGACCTCAGCCAGGTGCTGAGCAAGTACATCGGGGAGACCGAGAAGAACCTGGGGCGGCTGTTCGACGCCGCCGAGGACGCGGCGGCGGTGCTGCTCTTCGACGAGGCCGATGCCCTGTTCGGGCGCCGCAGCGAGGTGCGCGACAGCCACGATCGCTACGCCAACCTCGAGGTCGGCTACCTGCTTCAGCGCATGGAGGAGTTCCGGGGCCTGGCCATCCTGACCACCAACCACCGCAGCGCGCTCGATCCGGCGTTCCTGCGGCGCCTGCACACGGTCGTGTCGTTCCCCTACCCGGACCCGCAGACCCGCCGGCGCCTCTGGCGCATCGCGGTGCCACCGACCGCCCCGACCCACGATCTCGACCCGGCCCGCCTCTCGGAGATCGACCTGCCCGGTGGCGGCATCGCGGCCGCCGCGCTCACCGCGGCCTACCTCGCCGCCGAGGAGGGTGGCCCGCTGCGCGGCGAGCACGTGCGGCAGGCGAGCCGGTGGGAGCTGGCCAAGTCGGGTCGGGTCCCGCGGAGCCGTTGAGCGGGCGGGCTCAGCGGCTCATCCGGAGAACCTTCTTCTGCACCTCCTCGGCCAGGACCTCACCGGTGTCGAGGGCCACCTCGTCGGCCGCGATGCGGACGCCGTTGTGCACGGCGACCCGGACGTGACCGGACGGACCGGCGACCCGGATGCGTGGCGCGGTCTCGGCCAGCGCCTGCGTCGCCTCCCTGGCCCCGGTCTCCCCGGCCGCCTCGGCCAGCGCCGCCGCGCCCCCGCGGGCGACGGCGAGGCCGCTGCCCGCGGTGATGATCGCGACGAAGACGTCGATCGGGTCGATCAGCGGTGTCTGCAGGGCGGCGTCGTGCATCGGCCATGTGCCGACGACCTCGCCGTGGCGCGTGACCACGACGAGGGTGGCGCCGACCTGGGCGACCCAGTGGCTGATCTCCTTCGTGGCGGGGTGGCGCACGAGCCGGAACGCCGACGCCGGCACGCTGCTCTGCCCCACGGCGACGGGCAGACCCCGGTGCAGCCGCGTCTCGAAGTACGTCGACGGCCCGGGCGGCGCCAGCGGGTCGAACCCGAGCGCCTTGCGAGCGGCGTCGGCCCGCTTCTGGTCCTCCTCGGTGAGACGGACCGAGCTGCTCTCCGCGAAGAAGATCCCCTCGAAGTAGTCGATCTGGGTGCGGCACTCGAGGAGGAACTCGCGCACGTACGCCACCCACTCGGACGTGCCGGGCACGAGACGGCTGCGAGCGATCTCCGCGTCGAGCTGGGTGTAGAAGCGGTCCCAGAGATCCCGGATGCGCGAGTTGTGCAGCTGCCGGCGGTTCTCCAGCTCCGGGCGGATGCCGCGCACGTTGGTCAGCGAGTTCAGCTCGGCCGCGGTGAACGCGCCCGGATAGCGATCGAGGACCTGGAGCTCGATGCCGTGGTGCACCTGCCCACCCGGGGCGACCCCGAGCCTCCTGGCGTACTCGGGTTGGAGGCGGTCGAACTCGGCGCGCGCCGCCGTGGACGACGTGTTCGACGGCAGCCGCCCGGGGCGCGGCCGGATCGGCGGGCCCGGTGGACCGGGGTACTCGACGATGCCCGAGTCGTCCGGGGTGGGCCCGAGCGCGAGCGCGTCACGGTCGAGGTGCTCGCTGACGTGGAACGTCTGGCCGCCGACGACCGCGGTCGCCGCCCGGTCGGCCTCGCCTTCGGCCGCGACCGAGCTCGGTCCCGGTGCCGCGGCGGCGCGGCCTCGGGCCGGCACGTCCTGTTGCGCCACGTGCGCGAGCTCGTGCGCCAGCAGCCACCGCCCGGCCCGGGTGTCGGTCGGGGTCCCCAGGACGACGTCCTCGCCGCGGGTGTAGCCGCCGGCGCCGATCGCCGCGGCCGACCGTCGGGCGTCCGGACCGGCGTGGACCCGAACCTCACTGAAGTCGTGCCCGAGAAGCCGCCCCATCTCCCGCCGCACCCCGTCGTCGAGAGGCCGTCCCCCCTCCCGCACCACGGGCGCCGCGGTCGGACGGGCGGTGTCGCGGACCCACGGGGAGTCAGCGCTGCGTCCCGACGTCCTCGTGGGTTCGGCCGGTACCGGTCCGGCGCCCGTCACGACGAACCTCCCGAATGTTCGCAGCTTCCCCGCGAGTTCGCGGGCGCGCGCAGAATGCGTTGCGGCATGGCGACGAGTGTTCCCCCGAACACGGTTGCCAGACACCCCCGTGAGTGTGTTCGAGGACAGCATGCACTCAGGGTGAACAGTGCGGCACACGTCGCGTGGTGGTGTCGGCCTGCATCCGTATGAACGAATGGCGGGCGAGCCGCAGCGGGGCCAGCGCGCTCGCCACCACGACCATGTCCGCCGTGACCGGCGTCGCCGCGGCGACGACCACTCGCGTGATCGGCGCCCTCGCCGTCCCGGTTCTCATGGAAATCGCGATGGACGCGCTCGTGGGTTCGGCCACGCTCGCGCCGGGCGTCGCCCTCGTGCTCAGCCACCCGGTTACGGCCACGGAGATCGGAGCGTTCGTCGCCTGGCAGACCGTGCAGGTCGCCCGCGGCCGGGGCTCCGCGCCTAGCTCGTACAGCTAACGGCCTCGAACAGCTCATGACCGTCGAAGGGGTGATGAGCCTCGAGGTTCGACGTGGCCATACACGTGCAGGTCGTCGGCACCTCGGGCGAGGCGCTCCAGATCATCCGGCCCCGCGGCCGAGGCCGAATCGTCTTGCCGGAGACATTCGAGGTCACCGTGACCGAGAGCCCCGTGCACTGCCCGCCACGTCACGTCGTGTCGCTTTCACGACCGGGTGGCCCCGTGGACCGGCCTCATCCACTCACCCGAGGAGCCCTTCTTCTGCACCTCCTCCGCCAGCGCCTCCCCGGTGTCGAGGGCCGTCTCCTCGGCCGCGATGCGCACGCCGTGGTGAGTTGGGTCAGGGGCGGTACGGGGAGAGAAATGGTTGGGAGCGGAGCTCAGGGGATCGGGGTGAAGCGCAGCACGGAGCCCGCGTGCACGGTGGTGTCGAGGGCGTCCTTGAAGTTCTGGGCCCATCGAAATCGGACAAGGGTGCCGCTGTCCACCGTATGGTCTTCAGGCTTCGGGGCGACCGTTCCGAAGACCTGAATGGCCCGGCGGACGCCGAACCCGGCCCCCTTCGCCGCAACCTCCACCGCCGACCCCCGTATGTCGTCGTCCGGGCTCGGTTGCCCTGGCAAAGCCGGGTATCGCACACACAGGTTGGCGACGTAGTCGCTTGAGAACGCAAGTCTGAACACGAAGTTGGCAGTGGTGGTGGCGCTAAAGACGATGAGCCCGTCGACCGCGTACTTGCCGAGGTCGAGTCCG
This sequence comes from Actinomycetospora flava, assembly GCF_037400335.1. Taxonomy (NCBI): domain Bacteria; kingdom Bacillati; phylum Actinomycetota; class Actinomycetes; order Pseudonocardiales; family Pseudonocardiaceae; genus Actinomycetospora; species Actinomycetospora flava. The sequence goes on along the minus strand of NZ_JBBEGM010000006.1, from coordinate 50,271 downwards.
GCGTCACCGAACAACTCGGAGTCTGACTTCAATTCGTCGTCGTTGTGTCGATTCTCATCGACACTCTTGATCTTGACAAGTGCTACGTTCGTCCAGGCGAGGCCCGTGTCAACCGCACTGTTCACGGTGAGGACCTGGTTGTCCTTGCCGGACGGCAGGCGGGTGAGAGCGCCCCCCGCGGTCCTGACATAGAGGTCACCCTTTGTCGTGAGCGTCGATTTGTCGGCCTTGCCGTTCTCAAGGGTGCTCACGCGGTTGGTGAGCGGCGTGAGGTTGACCGGCGAGGCCCATTTCAGACCGGTGACAGTGCTGTTGTCGGCGGTCAACACCTGATCGTTCGCGGACGGCGCCGCGAGCCGGCCCGGCGTGTCCGACGCGGTCGCCACGAACAGGTCACCCTTCGCGTCCAACAGCGACTTGTCGACCCTGGCGTTCTCGAGGCTGGTCACGCGGTTGGTGAGCGGCGTGAGGTTGACCGGCGAGGCCCATTTCAGACCGGTCACGGTGCTGTTGTCGGCGGTCAACACCTGGTCGTTCGCGGACGGCGCCGCGAGCCGGCCCGGCGTGTCCGACCCGGTGGCCACGAACAGGTCACCCTTCGCGTCCAGCAGCGACTTGTCGACCTTGCCGCTCTCGAGGGTGGTGGCTCTGTTCTCGAGGGTGGTCGCTCGCGTCTTCAGCGAGTCGGCGAGCTGCTGGAGCGTGTCGAGCTTCGTCTGCAGCCGTGCGATGTCGGCCTCGATGGCCTCGAGCTGAGCGAGGGTGGCGAGCTCGGCGAGGCTCGGGACGAGGTGGCGCCGGTCCTCGGTCGAGGTCCAGCTCGCGGCGCCCATGCCGCGGGTCAGGACGGCCAGGGGCGCGACATGGCGTTGCGGGCCGTGGGGCGGCCGCTCCGCCGGATGTCCCTGCTCGTCGGTCGGCCAGTCGAGCGTGCCGCGAAGGTCGGCGAGGCCGTAGGACAGGCGCACGGCGCGGGCGGGCACCAGCCAGTAGTCGCCGACCCGGTACGTGCCGCCGGAGAAGCGCACCTGGATGCCGCCCTCCAGGTCGACGAGGAGGTTGGCCGCCTGCTGGGGGGACGCCTCCCAGCGGCGCACGATCGGGGCGCGGCCGAGGGCCTCGAGGGTGTCGGGCCGCCGGTCACCCTCGAGCCACGTGATCGGCAGGCGCAGCTGGTCGGGAGCACCGACGGTGGCGAGGTAGCCGGGCCTCCCCCGCAGCATCTGGTCGGTGCTGGTGATCTCGACGATGTCGGCCGCGCGGAGGGAGAGCTCGACGTCGCGGCCAATCCGGTCCACCGTCAGCACGGCGCGCGAGGCCGGGCCGTCCGCTTCGATCTTCTCGATCCCGGCGACGACGCTGCCGTTCTCGCGCGACCAGAGGAACCGCGGTCCCCCGGGGCCCGTGTCGTGGATCTGCACCCGGTAGAGCTGGTTCTCGAGCCGGGTGTAGCTGCCCGGGAGATCCGACCCCTCCGCTCCTGACGACTCCGCCCCGTGCGACCCCTGGCCGGGGTCCAGCGGTGTGCGGGCCAGCGACGCGACCATCCTCCCCGGCGACCCGGGGGTGCTCGCCGCGCCGTCGCGGTCCAACCGCGCCTGCCACACCGTGCGGGCGCGGGTGGTGGTGTCCGGTCCGCCGAGGGCCGGTTCGCGCAGCGCCGGGTCGTCGTCCGGGGTGACGTGGTGGGTCCACACCTCGAGGGAGAGCTGGTAGGTCCCGGCGTCCTTCGGTTCCTTCAGCCCCGGCTCGCGCTCGATCGTGGGGAGGTAGGGCTGGTCGGACAACGAGGAGGCGGTCCGCGCCTCGCAGCGAATGCCGTCCACGTAGTACGCACCGGCGCCGAGGCGCAGGTCGTCCCACTTCGCGTTCGACACCGACGCCCCGGAGGCGGTAATGACCGCGAAGCCGGCCTCGTCGACGAAGCCGCCGTGGGGCCCGAGCAGGTCGCGGGTGCGGACCTCGTCGCGGTGCGCGGTGATCTCGGCCTGCTCGTTCCAGTCGGCGTCGAGCAGCACCCGACCCTGCTGCATGAGGACTGAGCGGTAGTCCTTCGTCGCGTCGAAGGTGAAGCGGCTGAAGTCGCCTTGCATCGTCAGCTCCCGAAGATGCCGATCTCGCGTCCGACGGGTAGGTACGGCGCCAGGGCCCGGGCCGCGGCGCGTACGCGCAGGGGCCGGCGCAGGTGGTGGTGCACGCCCATCTCCGTCCCGTCCTCACCTCCGGTCCGGAGGGGGTCCGGGCAGGCGCGGGACAGCGCCAGGTGGTCCGGTGCGCCCGGCTCGGTCGAGGCGTACACGGGCTCCGGTGCGGGTTCCCACCACTGGGCCGGCACGCAGCGGAACCGTCGCGGCGTGGCGGATCCGGGCCGGGAGTAGGTGTAGCGCAGCGCGCCGGTCTGGCGGTGGGCGATCGCCAGGTCCCCGTCGAGCAGGCAGCTGCTCGCGTCGAGCGACCGCACCGCGACCGTGCCCCGCACCGTGGTGCCGTCCAGCACGACGTGGGCTCCCTCGCCGCGCAGCGAGCCCTCGACGACGGAGTCGGTCACGGCCAGACCGGGCACGGTCGCGGCGAGCTCGACGTCGGCGACGGCGCCGCGCACCACGCGCAAGCGCAGGTCGCCGTTCGCGGCGGTGGGCGTGGCGCGGACCCGGACCTGCTCGGTGACCGTGGTCTGGGCCAGGGTCAGCGCGCCCAGCTCGCCGGGCTCGACGACGACGCCGCCGTCGATCAGCAGCCCGTCGACGACGAGGCTGCTCCCGGGTCCGCCTGTGACGGTGAGCCGGCCCGCCAGGTGGGGGCGCAGGCCGTCGGGGAGGTAGACCCGGGGCTCGTCGACGTGGTCGCGGCGCAGGGGCCGGGTGGCGGCGACCAGGATGAGGCGGGCGCCGGCGGGCAGGTCGACGGTCGGGTTCTCGACGTAGGTGGCGTTGTCGCCCACCGAGACCACGACGGTGCGCCCCGGTCCCGGGTCCACGCGCGTGAGGGCCTCGGTGATCGACGGTGCCGCCCCCGCGGCCGGGTCGGCGAGCACGGCGACCTGGCGCAGCGGCTCCGGGTCCCCGTCGTAGCGGTCCGCGATGACCACCTGCTCGTGGACGGTGGAGCGGTCGTAGGTGCCCGCGCCCACGTCGGCCGAGGCGGCGTAGGCGTGGCGTACCTCCACGGTGGCCGGCGTGACCCGGGCGCCGTCGCGGTACACGACCAGCCGACCGCGGACCGGGTCCACGAGGACCTGCAGCGCCGGCGGGGGCGCGTGCCCGTCCTCGTCGACCGCCAGACCCTCCAGCCCGGCCACGCGCAGGGCGTCCGCGGCGATCTCGACGCCGTCGACCCGGACCCGGACGGGCAGCGCCGAGGGGTCGGCGCCCTCGAGCCGGCGGGCGTCGGCGAGCAGGGCGAGCAGGCCGTGCGGGTCCAGCGGCGTCGGCACCGAGCGGGATTCGGTCCCGGGCGGCACGAACAGGGGCATCGGGTACCCGCGGGGGTCCACGGCGTAGCCGTCGCCGGAGCGCACCGCCCGGGGCCATCCGCGGGACCCGATCTCGTCGACCCGCAGGGGGTACAGGAAGACACCGACGGCCGGGAGGCCGTGGCGACCGCGCCCGGACCCGATCCGGCGGACCTCCGCGGAGTGGGCGAGCACGTCCGGGTCGGGGCTCAGGGTGACCGAGGCGGCCGCGGCGCGGGCGGCGCGCCGCAGCGGCGCGCCGTCGCGCACGGAGACCGTGGCCGGGCGGTCGAGGCGCACGTGGTCGAGGTGCACGGTCGTGACGAGGTTCGAGTAGTACTCGACCACCCGCGCGGGCCAGCCGGTCACGTCGGCGGCGACCCGCTCGAGCACGGTGACGGTCCCCTTGCGACGCCGGTAGGCGATTGTGTTGGCGACCAGGGCGCGACGGCTCGTGCCGGGCCCGAGGTCCGGCGGGAGCTCCTCGATGCCGATGAGGTCGGCGAGGTAGGGCAGCAGCCATTCGGCGCAGGTCTCCACGAACCACCCGTCGTAGAGGTCCTGCAGGTCGCGTTCGAGGACGGCGAGCTCGCCGGCGACGGCACCCAGCAGCGCGCGCAGCGTCCCGCCCGCACCGGCGTCGCGGCTGACCAGGTGCGTGGGCAGCCGGGCCAGGACCCGGTCCAGGACGGGGTCGTCCGGCGCGGTCGCGGGGCCGGTCACCGCAGCTCCTCGAACGTCGTGGCCCCGGTCCCCAGCACCAGCGCTTCGGCCGCCCGGACATCCGTCCCGTCCCAGCGAGCTGCGTGGGCCTCGAGCACGTCGAGCGCCGCCTCCCCGGAGGTCCGCACGCCCCGGGTGAGCTGGGGCCGGCGGGCGGCGAGCACCCCGGGCACCGAGCGCACCGCCACCAGCACGCGAGCCGCGCTCACGGCGCTCGCAATGCCCCAGCGGCCCTGGCCGAACTCGGCCTCGAGGCGTGCGACGACCTCCTCCTCCACGTCGGGTCGCCAGTACGCCGGGTCGGTGGCCAGCGCGACGTGCACCGAGAACTCGAGCGTCCCGGCCGGGAGCACGATCAGGGGCGCCACCGAGTCCCGGATCGCGTCCAGGGCGGACCGCAGATCCGCGCGCAGCTCGTCGCTGACGTCCTGCGCGTCGGTGCCCAGCAGGCTGACCGTCACGACGTCCCGGGTGCCGTTCCACACGGCGGTGGCCGTCGCCGCCTGCACGCCGACGAAGCCGCGCGCGACGTCGCCGTGGTCCTCGACCGAGACGACGCGGTCCAGGGTGCGGACACGGACGGGTGCGGTCCCCCGCACCTGCTCCTCGCTCTCCCGCCGCGCCCAGTCGTCGCTCGGGGCCGGGTTGGTGACCGAGCGGATACCGAACGGTCGGCGGGTGACGACGCTGACCTGGCCGGGCACCACGTCGCCCTCGGGACCGATGCCCACCCGGTAGGTCGCGGTGACGTTCTCCTGGCCGCTGGGGACCCGCGCCCCGTGCACGCCCTCGCCGAAGGTGATCGTGGCGATGCCGTCGTCGCGCTCGCGGACCGCGAACACGTGGTCCTCGCCGTGGACGTCGGCCAGTGACTCGACCTCGGTCCAGGCCACCCCGTCGACCCGGACCTCGAGGGAGCTGCGGATGCCGGTGGGGGTCGTGGCCCGCAGATGGGTCAGCGGACCGCGCCGCAGCGGGAACGAGCGGTACCCGGAGCGGTCGTCGCCACCGCCGAGCACCTGGGTCACGGTCTCGCCGTGGGTGGCTAGGACGACGTTGGCGTGCACGTGCAGCCCGCGGGGGTCGTAGATGCGGGTCAGCTCCGGGTCGACGACGAGCCGCGTCGTGCCCGGCACCGGGCCCGGGCCGCACTCCCGCACCCGCGTGCTCTCGGCCTGCGGCGGTGGCGACGCGGCCTGGGGGGTGCCGGGCGCCGGCGGCGTCGTGCCGTGCGGGTAGCCGCTGACGACCACGAGCCGTCCGACCAGGGCGGGATCCGCGGTGCCGGCGAGGACGACCTCCGGGCCGGTGACGGGTGCGGCCCGCGGCATCAGCGTGGCCGACCACGACCGCGAGCCACAGAGCACCACGGCGCCCCGACGATCGAGCTCCGGGAGATCCGTCCGGTCGGGCGTCACGCGGGTGAGGCGCCCGCTGACCCCGTAGCGACTGGCGGCACCGGGTAGGACGCCCTCGGCGAGGCACACCGCGGCCGCGGTGTCCGCCGTCCCGGGAGCTCCCGTCGGGGAGACCGGCCCCTCGATCGCGAGCACGGAGCCGGGGAGCACGTCCGGGTGGTCCCCGTCGATCTCCACGGTCCCGTCGTGCAGCAGCCCGAAGTCCTGCCAGCCGTGCGCGTCGGCACCCGCCGGCAAGGAGCCGTCGGGGCGACTGAGCAGCGCCGGATCGGGCGCGTTCCACCCGAAGAGGTACGCGCGGGTGGCGAAGACGTGCAGGCTCAACGGCCCGGGCCCGGCGTCCGCGGCGGGAGTCGCCGGGAGGCTGCCGCCTCCCGGCCGCGCGGTCAGGACGAGGCGGGTCCACCCACCGTGACCGCCTGCGTCCTCGACGACCTCGGTGACGGTGCGCACCACGCGGCCCCCCGTGGGGCCGGTGTCGACGACGACGGCGTCGCCCGCCCGCAGGCCGAGCGTGGTGCCCGCGACCCAGAGATCGCCGCAGGCGTCGGGTGGGCACGGCTGAGGGGTGCCCGCAGCTCCCGGGATGGCGTTCCACCCCGCCCGCGCGTTCAGCGAGGTCGAGGTCTCGAAGACCTGCGGCATCTGCCCCGGACCGGGCACGGTCTGCACCGGGGTGGCGCGCGGGACCACCGCCGCGCCGGGTGCGCCGGCGGCGTCCTCCACGGTGAAGGCCAGCGCGACCTGCGCGGCGGCCCCCGGCCGCAGCTCGTGGCCCAGGGTCCGCGCCAGCTCCCGCAGCGAGGCGCGCTCGGCGGCCGTCCGCAGGTAGCCCTCGTTGGCGATCCGCGCGGTGTAGAACGACACGGCGTCGGCGACCGTCGCCCAGGCGTCGAGCAGGGCCACGGCCGGGTCGTCGCTGTCGTGCTGGGACAGCGCCCGCACGGACGCCGGGTTGTCCTCGGCCGCGAGGCGGGCGCGCATGCGGGCCAGTGACGTCGGATGGTCGGCCACCCGCCGCTGCAGCGCCGCACGCCCGGGCGGCTCGCCGGCCGGGACGCTCACGCGCCACCGGCCAGCACGACCTCGACGCGCCCGTTCTCCAGGCGGCTCGGGTCGCTATCGGCGCGCAGCACCTCGTCCGGGGCCGCCTCGATCCGGTCCCGACCCTCCGGCGGCGGGGGTGGACCACCCCAACGGCGAAACCGCAGCGGGGGCTCCGCCAGCGTCCCCTCGCCGTCCTCGTCGTCGACCTCGACCCAGTCCACCCCCGTGACCCCCATGGCGGTGACGATCACGTCGTCGGCCCGCACCGGCTGCCCGAACGTGAAGCGCCCCGGGCCGAAGAACCCGCCCTCGGCGGCCGCGAACGCATCGGCGAGCAGGCGCCGCGCCTCCTGGGGCGGGTAGCCGGGGTGCAGGTGCACCCGCATGACGATCTCCACGGCGACCGTGAGGGCCCCGCCGACCACAACGTCCACCCCGGCCATCCGCCGGGCCGCCAGCGCGGACTCGACCTCGGCCCACACCGTCGGATCGTGGGCGGCGCTCTCGGTGACGTCCACGGCGACGTCGACGACGTACCAGGAGCCGTTCCACCGGCGTCGGGCCACGGCGCGCCGCACACCGGGGACGGACCCCGCGACCTGGGCGTAGTCGGCTTCGGTGACGGCCCGCTGCTGGTTCCGGAAGGCGCGCGCCGCGCGCTCGCGCACGGTGGCCACCGGTTCGGGATCGGTGCCGCCGCGCGCGGGGAGCGGGTTGACGACTCGCAGCGCCGCGCGGGGATCGCCGACCGCGAGCACGGACCCGGCCGGGGCCAGCGGCGTGGTCAGGGCGCCGGCGGCGACGTTGCCGGCGCTCCCGCCACCGACCCGGTGGTATGCGCGCAGCGAGCTGCCGGGGTCGGGTCGGCGCCCCGCGACTCCGTCGCCGAACCGCACGCGACTGGTCCCGTCGGCCTCGGACTCGACGGTGAACGCGAGGGCCGTCGGACCCTCATCGAGTAGGTCGCGTCGCGGCGTCCACCGCCGGGCACCGTCGTCGAGGACGATCGCCGGGACGGCGCGCTGCGGATCGGGGAGCAGGGCGGCCGTCGCGCTGTCCGGGGCGCGGTCAAGCGGATCGGCCCAGGTCAGTTCGGTGCGAGCCAGGCGGGGCCGTGCCGGCACGTCGAGGGGTGCCCGCTCGGGCACCAGCGCCTCGTCGACCACGCCGGCGCCGTGGTCGGCCAGGACGACGTTGGCCCACGCCATCGCAGCCGGACGCGCCCGCCCGTCGTCGCCCCGGCGGGCGACGACCAGCGGCCGGGCCAGGGCGTCGTCGGCCACCCACTGCAGCTCCAGCACCGTCAGCGGCGGTGCGGCGAGCCCGTCCTCGTGGGCGACGGCGTCGCGCGCGAGGCGCACGGCGTGGCGGTCGCGCGGGTCGCCGTCCTCAGGCCGGTCGGTGCTGCCGACCGCGGCCAGGATCAGGACGTCACCGGCGAGCAGGGTCGGCACCCCGTCCGGGCAGCGCAGGAAGGCCACCGTGGCCCCGACCGGCAGGACGTGGTCGGGGTCGCCCCAGGAGTGCAGCCAGAGCCGGTTGCGGTCGTGGGTCAGGGTAATCGGGTGCCCGGTCTCGAAGACGATGCCGCCGTCGCGGACCACGTCGTCCACCGGCGGCCGGGGATCGTCACCGGCCCAGGCCTCGTCCGGGGGCCCGTCGGCGACCGGGGTCCCCGCGGGCAGTTCGACCGGCTGGCCGGGTGGGACATCGAAGGCGAGCCAGGTCCGCGCCGAGCACCCTTCGTGCATCCGGTAGTCCAGCAGCCGGGCGTGCCGGCGCACCGAGGCACGCTGCCGGGCGGTGCCGAGGTAGGCCTCGGTCGCCACCGCGTCCTGCCATGACGCCAACCGGTCCCCCAGCCCGGCGAAGAGCTCGAGGGTGGTCACGATCGGGTCGGCCGGGCTGCGGTCCGACCACCGGGGCAGCAGCGTCGCCACGCGGTCGATCAGGCGTGCCCGCAGCGCGTCGTAGTCGCGGGCGAGGTAGTCCGCGGCCGGCGACTCCGCGGGGGGTGGTGCGGCGGCCGCGGGCCGGTCGTCGAGGTCCGCGGGCTGGTCGACGGCGAAGCTGAACGCCGCCCGGGCCAGCGGTGGGTCGACCCCGGGCGGGGCGATCCCGCCCGCGGGCCCCACAACCTGCAGGACATAGGTCGACCAGTCCCCGCCGGAGGAGGTGCGCACCACCAGCACCCGCTCGCGATCCCCCTCCAGCACGGCCCGGTTGACCAGGGCACGGTCCTCGGGGGTGGCCTCGGCGGTGCCCTCAGCGGCGTCGGTGGAGTCGGCGGCGCCCTCGGCATCTGGGCCGAGGTCGTCGGCGCGCCGCGCCCAGAGCACCCGCACCGGGTTGACCCCCGGGTCGACCCGCACACCGCCGGCGACCCGGACCTGATCGAGCCGCAGCTCGGGCACCGGCCCGTGGATCCACCAGACCAGCAGCGTGCGCCGGACCGGGATGCCGGGCCGGTGGCCGGGGCTGTCCGGCAGGTTGGAGAGCACCTCCACGCGGTCGATGCCGGTCAGCCCCACCCCTGGTGGCGCCGCTGCGACCATGGCTCGTCGGATCTCGCGATCGACCCCGACCGTCCGCGCCTCCCCCGGCGGCCTCCCGGCGCCGAGCGGGTCGGGCAGCGGGGCGCCCGTGGTCATGGCGCACTCCCGAGCTCGTTGCTCACGGCGAGCACCTGGCGTCCCGCCGACTCGGATCCGATTCCGAGGGGGACGTAGGTGACCCGCACGTCGAGGCGCGCCTCTGCCGCCTCCACGGTGACCTCCTCGATGCGGACCAGGTCGCCGAGCCACTGCTGCAGGCTGCCGTGAACGAGGGCCTGCGCGGTCCGCGCGAGCTCGTCGCCGGCGGGTGCGAACACGAGGCGATCGAGACCGGTGCCGAAGTCCGGGCGGTGCAGGCGTTCGCCGGGCCGGGTGAACAGGACGGCCTCGACCAGCCCCCGCAGGTAGGCGTCGACGTCGACCGCGGCGGTGTGTCCGCGCCGGTCGAGCCGCCACGGAGTGCCGGCGTGAACCGCTCGGCGGGTCACGAGGCGCCCACCCGCGGCTGGGTGAGCGACACGACCAGCGGTGTCCCCGTCGGCGCGCAGGTGGCGGCACCGCCCCGGAGCACCAGCGGTTGACCGCTCGCACGGACCCGCACCGTGCCCGAGGTCCAGGTCGCGCCGGCGCACGGACCCCCCGCGGACGGCGGCAGGGCACAACCGGCGACGAGCCACGGGGTGGGCACTACCACGACCGGGCTGCCCGCGACGAGCACCCGCGGGTTCGCCCCGCCGGGACGGGCCTGCCCACCGTGCACGCAGATCACCGTGTCGGCCTGGGCGACCAGGGGGGCGGGCACTACGTCACCACCAGCGCGTCTTTGTTGATCTTCACCGAGGTTCCGTCGAGGACGACGCTGGAGGCACCGACGGAGAGCTCGATCCCGTTCCGGGTCATCGCCAGCGTGACCGGCAGGGGGACCGCCGGGGGGTCGACCGCGACGGTGAACCCGCCCGAACCGGGCAGGTCGTCGAGGGTGATGGTGATTGCCTCGGACTTCCAGACCTTGACCGTGGGCATCCCCCCGGCCGGTGGTTGGCCCGCCTCCCACCGGCCCCCGGCCAGAATCGGGTGGCGCGGGTCGCCGGCCTCGAACTCGATCCAGACCGCGGCGCCGGTGGGCGGCACGGCGTGGAAGCCCTGACCGGGGCCGGCGTAGGGCACGCACGGCTCGGCCCAGCTCAGGTGACCGTCCCCGAGGACCCGGGGCACCGAGACCTGCACCCGCCCGCGGAACTGCGGGTCCCGGTTGTTCTCCACCCGGCCGCGGTACTTGCCGAAGAACTCGCGCATCAGCCGACCGCCGTGACCGGAACGGCCGGCACCGTCGACCCGTACCCGTCGCGGGCCAGGGTGAACGCCTGCCGGTAGCTCCCCGGTTCGAGGGTGTGCTCGACACGCCGGACGTACCAGAACCCATCGTGGGACCACCCCGCGCCCCGGACGCCCACGAGGGCACGGGCCCGGAGCACGGCGCCGTAGCGCGCCCCGTCCAGCTCGCCCTCGGCGAGGACGGCGTCGACACTGCGGTCGACCTGGGCCTGCGCTTGGGCCTGAGCGGCGATCGCGTCGCTGCCGGCGTCGCGCACCCGGCGCTCGCGGAGGTCGGAGCGCGCCGAGACCCACAACGGGACCGCGGCCAGGGGCAGGCGGGTGGCGACGGGCACGACGATCGGAACCACCGCGTCGGTGCGGCGGTCGACGACGGCGCCGCTGACCACGGTGGGCGCCCACGCCTCGGTGCGGAAGCTGATCGTGGAGACCGTCGTCTCCGGGCCCATGTCCACCGAGAGCGCGCCCTGCACGCCAGCGCGTACCGGCGGACCCCAGTAGAACCGGCTCGTGCCCGGCGTGGGCCCCGGGATCGCGTAGGCGACGAAACCGTTGCGCCGGGCGAGGCCGCTGATGTGCTCGAAGTCGGTCCCGTGCTGGGTCGGGATCCGGTCGATCGGCAGCGGCGGGTCGGCGGTCGGCGGCGCCAGCGCCGCCGGCACAAGCCCGTCCGTGGCGTAGCGCTGCAGGATCGCCAGGACCTGAGGGAGATCGTCGAGGGCGGGGTGCTCGACGTCCCGCTCGACGCGGTCCAGCAGGTAGGACACGTCCTCTCCGGTGACGGTGAGGGTGGCCTCGCCACTCCGGTGGCCCGGGGTCCACCGGACCTCGGTGACGATCCCGTCGCAGAGCACCTGAGGGACGGCCCCGAAGCTCACCACCACCGCGACCCGTGCGAACGCCGCCAGCGGCGAGCCCGCCAGCCCAACGGGGTCCAGGGCCCCGGCCGTCCGTGACCGACCGGCGTCGAGGGTCAGGCTGAACAGCGAGCGGTGATCGTCGGACTCGGTGACCCGGACCGCGCGCACCCGCGCGGTCAGCGGGCCGGGCAAGGGCACCGGGACGGTGCGGCCAGTGAGCACCGTCAGGCGCATCCCGAGGGCCGGCACGGCTCAGGCCTCCGGCACGGGGATCACGAGCACCGCACCGACCGCGTCGGGCCCGGTCAGCGTGTCCGGGTCGAGCGCGTCGTTGGCCTCGGCGATGCGCCACCAGGCCGTGGAGTCCCCGTAGTACCGCGCGGCCAGGAGATCCAGACGGTCGCCAGTAAGGACGCGGTGGTGGGCCAGCGCCGCGACCGTGCCCGCTTCCGGCAGGGGGCGGCGGCGCAGGTAGCGGACCTCGCGTCGTTTCCGGGACGCGGTCGGCACCGCGGTCACGGCGGTCTCCACGCTCGCGTAACGGCTCGGCCCGGCCATCTCAGGGTCCCGCCGTGATCGCCGACCGGGCACTTGCGGTCGAGGCCAGCGTCTCCTTGATCACCTGGTGCGCGACGAACAGCGAGTAGCCGGCGTCGGTGATCTGCAGGTCGTGGTAGGACAGCGTCTGCGCGCTCAGGGCCACCGAGGCGCGGATCGGGTTCAGGGCCTGGTCGAACGCCTCCTCGGTCACCGACAGGCCGGTCAGGCGTACCGGGACGACCCGGGTCGGACCCCAGGCGAGCACGGTCAGCGGGGCCTCCGGCGGCAGGATCTCGATGGTGCCCGCGAGCAACAGCGCTGAGGACGCCACGACCTGGGCCGTGCTCGGGTACAGGAGCATCTCGAGCGCGGCGAGCTGCGGGGCGATGCCGACGGTGGCGGCCACCGGGTCGCCGCTCTCGAGCTGGTCGGCGGCGTCCACCTCCACCGTCATCGAGATCGACTCCACCGGGGCGCCCGGACTGCGCATCGCGTCCCCCGGCGCGGCCGCCGCGGCGGCCGGCGCTGACCGCGGGGACAGGGAACGGGTCACGCGGTCCGGGTTGAACTGGAAGGTCACGACACGCGGGACCGGATCGGTGCTCGCCACCGAGATGATCGCCCCGCGCAGGGTACGCGGGCTCCCGGGGAAGCTGCCCATGCGCGACAGAGTGGGAGCGACCCGTCATCGCGGTATCACCGGCGCGTCACCGGGTGCGCCGGGCGAGCGCGCGAGTCCTCGACGATCCGGGCTGGCTGGTCGGGCGGAAAGGGGTAGCCCGCGACACGGACCGCGGGAGAACGGAAGTGGGGGCGCGTGACGGTGGGCATGGGACAGGGCCGGCATCACGCGAGCGGCGGCCTACGTGGGTCTGCAAGTCAAGTCGGCTCTATCAGGACCTAGGGTGACTGTGCGCACCTGGCCCGACCGGCTCTAGCCCGCTAGACCGCTTGAAGGCCGTCCCCCACCAAGCCGATAACCCCCAGGACCGTCACGCCGCAGAGCAGCGCGCCGGCCGCCGACACCGGGGCATGAACCGCGGTCCTGCAGGCGCGTACCTGAAGGAGAAGGGGACGAACTCAGTCGACGGGGAAGCCGCGTCGCAGGTTCGGGTTCTCGTGCCCCGCCGGCGCCGGTCTTGGGAACTTCGGTGCTGGATCGTGCTCGGGGCCGAGAACCCGGGCTGCCACGTGGGTCGCGGCTTCCCACACCCGAGGTGCGGTGGGCTAATCGCGCCATCCCGAGGCCAGCTCCACGAGTAGCTCGGAAAAGGCTGCCGCGGAGGCCCGGTCGAGGCTGGCGAAGCCGCCCGGCCCGCGGACCCGGTTCTTCTCGGCGGCCCGGTACATCTGACCGGCCTCGGCTTCCCGTTGTGCTCGCCGTTGTAGATCGCGGCGGGTCGGCATCGCGTTCTCCCCTCGCGCAGACGTCTTCTCCGTCGTGCCGCGGGGGAGCGCGGGCCCGGCCAGCGTGGCACACAGGGCCGCCCGACCTTCCGTGGCCGTGACGTCGTGCATCGTTGTAGCCGCCGACTCCGACATGAGGAGCAAGCGGCGGACCTAATGGATCAGCGCTCGTGTCGGCACGACATCCCACCAGCCCTGCAGACCCCTCACCCACCGAGCCGGGGCACGATCTAGACCTAGATCTTCACGATCTGCGGAACACAGTGCTCACCGGCTCGGCGGCTCAGGCACCAGACTGGACCACCAACCCGGTGCACTCCCATTAGCGGAACTCGACCGGCTCGTGTGGAAGACCGCCACGTAAGCCCTGGTTGCCTTGCCGCAAGTCGGCTTGTTCAGCACTCACGACAGAGCCGTCGGAGGCCGTACTTGACCGCCAGGGCCGCGACGATCGTCGGGATCGGGTCCCCGCCGACATGCACCAGGAGCTCGCTCAGGATCACGACGTCGGTAGCGTGCTCGGCCGGCTCGCCATCGTAGAGGCGTTGGACTCGCGGGTCCGGGCATAGTCGCGTTCGGAGGTCGTCGAGCCGGGATGTGAACCACTTCTCGCCTTGACGGCGGAACCTCTCCTCGTCCTGGGCGGCAAATCCTCGGCCCGCTCCGAGGAGCGCGGCTCCTAGCTGGGCCTGCAGCTCCTCCTCGTCGAGTAGGAGCAGCTCTGAGATGTCGTTGTCGTTCATCTCATACCTCTCGGAAACGGGACTCAACGAGGCGGGCGAACACCAGCCGCAGGACGAAGACCGTGGTGGGGTCCGCTCCGCGCGCGGTGAGGCCTTGTCCGAGGACACGCACGACGGCGGCGAACGACAGGGTGATGTTCGGGTCCGTGATCAGGCGGGTCTGCCGGTCGGAGATGCCGAGGCGGCCCAGGCCATCTTCGAGCGAGCCGGATCGGACGAGGTCCGCCTCGCGTCGCACGTCGAGCCCGACGCTGGCGACGTGATCGAGCAACCGGTCGACGTTGTCAAGAGGCGCCGACACGATCTTGTCCGTCTCGAAGAAGCGGTTGATGGTCGCAAGCGAGTGCGGCTCAGTGAGGACGTCGGGAGCCTCGTACATCGTCTTCCACCACGAGGGCTCAACAAAGGCGTTGCGGTCCGCGGCTCGATCGGCCACGACGCGGACCCGAGCGACGAGGTGCCCGAGAGCAGCCCGATTCCACGACGACGTCCGCTCGAGCACGCGTCGCGCGCGATCGTGCGGCCGCGGGTGTGTCGCTGCCTGCCGGACGAACGCCGTCGACTCGAAGTACTCCACTGCCATGATCGCGACGAGGGCACCTAGGGACTCCTCGGCGCCGAACGACCCACGTCGCGTGAGCAGCTCAAGAGCGCGCTCGTCAGCGGACTCTTCGGTCACCAGGTCGTCGAGACACGGCTGGAGTTCGGCAGAGGTGGAGAAGCCGCGAGTCACAGCACTGTGCCCGAGGAGATGGTGCGCGCACTCGTGAGCGACCACGAACGTCATCGCGTGGCCGTTGATGTTGTCCGCCACTCGCTGGAGGGGGCGCGGCAAGGTGCGGAAGAGCGAGGCGGAGTTGCCATAGACGCGCTGATGGAACAGCCGCCACCGCAGGAGGGCGACGTCTACGGCCCTTGAGTACTCGTCCTCGCGATGGCTAGTCGTCGCGGCCATCGCCAGTGCCCGGTCGTCCAACAGCCCAAGCGGCCCCGGTCGCACCCCGGAGCTCAGGGCGAACTGCTTGCTGAAGAGATCGACGAGGCCCATCAGTCCCTCGGAGAAGAGGATCAGACCCGAGCCGTCGTCGAAGGGCGTGCAACTGGCGACGACGGTGTCCTCATCTGTGACTCGGACGAGGAGGCGACGCGGATCGCGTACCTCGGACGAGCGATCTCGCTTGGCCAGGACGCGCTCCTCAAGGGTGTAGGAGAGAACCTTCTCGCCGACGTCTCCCTCCCGCTCAATGTTCTCCAGGTTGGTGGTGGCCCACTGCTTCAGGCGGGTGTGGTCCGCGTCCGCAGCCTCTACACGCTGCCGGGCACGTTCTAGCCGGTTGATTGCGAGGAGCCTCGCGCGGTCCTCGGCCTGAGAACCGGCTGCACCACTTTCATCGCGCTTCCACGATCGGCCGCTCCATAATCCGAGCCGCTCGTACCAGGTGAAGTCGTTGCTCACTCTTGCCTTCATCTCGTGGGTCAACTTAGGACGCAAGTAGGTCGAGGACCTGCCCGAGGACGAGGACGAGCAGAGCCGTCCAGCGGATAGGCTTCTCGTCGGGCTCGTGCTCCAGCAGCCAAGCTGTCGGCCGAATGACCGTGATCTCGAGCAGGCCTGCGCCGATGTCGAGACCACGAGCGAGCAGCCAGGCGACGACGAACGTCGCGGCCAGCGTTACGAGGTAGACAGCGAGGCCCGCGGCGAACTGGAGGAGCACGACGAGCAGTAGTGGGATGATCACTACGGACGCGGCAACGCCCAGGGTGGTCCGTACGCCTCGGCGCCCCCGCCCAAGGGTCCACGCCAGTACGCCGAGAGCGACCGCGACGCCGATGGAGGCCCAGCCGAGCGAGTCGGAAACGGCAGCGTCAGTCGCCGCCACGAAGGGCTGAACGTAGGGGTCGGTGACCGTCTGCACTCCGACCCCGACCAGCAGGAGGAGGATGAGCAGGCCCGCCTCGGCCCACGAGCTGTTCGCAGCTCGCTTCACCAGGCGATGTAGAGGGCGGGTCCGCAAGGGCTCGCCCCAGTGGCGCAGCCGGTCCGCACCGAGAAGATCGATGACTACGACCAGGCCAGCGAGGATCGTCACGCCCTTGGCCAGGCGTCCCCACCAGACGAACGACACGCTCCACAAGCTGAAGCCGTCGAGCTTCTGGCCGCCCAACCACAGCTGGATCGCTTCCGCGATTCCTACGTCGCGCACCGACGATCCCCCTCGGCAGGCGCCGGATGCGCCGTCCTGACCAGAGATCGCGATACCGTCCGTCAACGTTCCGATGCAGGGCCTCTCTCACCCATTCGGCCGTGGCTCGAGCCGTGATGGAGCGCCGTCGGACTCAGGGAACGATGGCCAGTGCGCTTCTCCTGGCCGGTGTTCGCACCGCTCATCGGCACGTGCAGCGGCCAAGCGCAATCTTCGGGGCGGCGACGAGGCGGCTGGCCGCAGTCGTGAAGCGGTCACGACGCCGCCTACGAGTAGCAGCTGCGGCTGATTGTGCCGGCCGACCCCTGCGGTGTCGTGACACGCGTCGTGACACGAAACGGGGCGTAGCGATGTTGCTCAGGAGCACGGTGTGCCGCTGATCGAGAACGTTGTGGCTGGTAGAGGCCCTGGTGAAGGCGGTCGTCCATCTTGCAAGGCGGGGGTTGAGGGGTCGAGTCCCTTCGTCTCCACCCACTGTCGGAGTCGCTGACCAGGTCAAGCACCGTACAACCATCGAGCTCAAGAGGTGCCCCGTCACCTGCGGCAGCGGCTTGCCGCTCGAGAGGCCACGCGGGCCCTGGCTCCACTCGCTGTCGCCGAGGTCGTTTCGGGCGCGAGTCTCGCGGTGCGACCAGAAGGTCGGGTATTACCAAGGCTTGATGCCGGGCGCACTCGGACGCCCGGCGCGCTCTTGTGCGAGTTGGTTACGTGGGGGACGTCGAGATCGGGGCAGCTCGCTGCCCGCGGCTGGTTGGGCGAGACGACGAGCTGGCCCGGCTCCGCGCGGCGGTTGAC
This sequence comes from Actinomycetospora flava, assembly GCF_037400335.1. Lineage (NCBI taxonomy): Bacteria > Bacillati > Actinomycetota > Actinomycetes > Pseudonocardiales > Pseudonocardiaceae > Actinomycetospora > Actinomycetospora flava. The sequence goes on along the minus strand of NZ_JBBEGM010000006.1, from coordinate 33,193 downwards.
GAGGCCCGGTACGGCCGTGGGTCCGCGGTGGCCGTCATCGGTCCTCCGGGGATCGGCAAGTCGCGCCTGATCGGCGAGCTCAGCGGACTCGGGGCGGAGGTCCTCGTTGGTCGAGCGGTGCCCGGCGCGTGGACGGCACACCGTCCGCTGATCGAAGTCCTCGCGACGGGCCTCCGGGGGCTGCCGTGGCCGAACCGGGTGACCCTCGATCCATACCGGGCGGTGCTCGATCGCCTGCTGACGGCTCACGTGTCTTCCGGGGAGAGCGACGATCGAGTCTGGGTCATCGCCGAGACGCTGCTGCGGGTGCTGCGCGCGATCCGCGGCGACGATCCCCAAGTGGTGGTGCTGGAGGATCTGCACTGGTCCGATCCGGACACGCTCGACGTCGTCGAGTACGTGGCCGACAACCTCGCCCGGGAGCGATGCCTGCTGGTGCTGACGGCCCGCGAGGAGCCGGGCCCTGTCCTCGTCGTGCTCGACCGGCTTGCCCGCCGGGCAGCGGTGCACACGGTTCGTCTCGGCGCGCTGTCGGAGCGCTCGGTGCTCGAGATGGCCGCCGCCTGCCTCGGCGGACGACCCGGCAACGCCGTCCGCGATCTGCTGCACCGCGCGCACGGCACACCGCTGATGATCGAGGAGCTGCTTGCGAGCACCGACGCCGGCGTCGACGTTCCGCGCACGGTGGTCGAGCTGACAATGGCCCGCGTGCGGCGACTCTCGGTGGCCGCGCGCCGGTGCGTGTTCGCTGCGGCGGTGCTCGGGGAGGGAGCGGATCCGGCGCTTCTGCGCGGAATGCTCGGGCTGCCGATCGAGGAGGTCGGCGACGCGGTCCGAGAGGCGGCGGCAGCGGACCTGGTCGAGGTCGCCGACGCGGACACGGTGGCGTTCCGGCACTCGCTGACCCGTGACGCCGTCCTGGCTTCGATGCTGCCCGGTGAGCGGGCTGGGTGGGCGACCCGGGCCCTGGTCGTGCTCGACGACATCGACGCAGACTGGCGACAGTTCGGGGGCCTGGCTGCCGATCTCGCCGAAGTGGCCGGTGACCCGCACCGGGCCGCAGCGTTGCTCGTCCGGGCGGGACGCCACGACGCCAGCCGGGGAGCGCTCGCCACCGCGGAGGCGGCGCTGCGGCGGGCCGGGGCGCTGGCCGAGGGCGACGCGCGACGGCCGCCGACGCGGACGAAGCTCTCGCCGATGTCCTGACGCTGGCCGGGAGACCGGCCGCCACAGCCGAGATCGCCGGACGGCTTGTCGCGCGCCTGGAGCAGGTCGGGGTCGGGCCCGACCGATTGGCCAGAGCTCGGTTGTGTCCGGCTCGTGCCTGGATCGCGGCCGGCGACTGGTCGGCTGCCCAAGCCTCGGTGGACGCCGCGCGGCTCCCGGTCGGTACCGACTCCGCCGTGTCGGCGGAGGTCGACGTGGTCGAGGCCCAGGTCGCGCTGGGCGCGGGCCACATCGCGCTGGCGGCATCGCGGGCTCGTCGAGCGATCGCCGCCACCGAGACCGCCGGGCCCTTCACCGTGCTGTGCGAGTCCCTCGAGGTCCTCGGACGGGTCACACGGCTCCATGACATGCGGGCCGCCGAGGACCTGTTCGAGCGCGCGCACCACGTTGCCCGACTCCACGACCTGCCGGTGTGGCAGATGCGTGCCCTGCACGAGCTCTCCACCATCGACACGCTCTCCTCGCTGCGCTTGGACCGGCTCGACGCGGCGGGCCGGCTGGCCGAACGCATCGGCGCCGTGGCCACCGCGAACGTGGTGGCTCTGCACCGAGCGGGCGTGCTGCACATGCTGGGTCGGTGCGACGAAGCGGTCGACCAGGCCGCCGGGTGCGCGGCCACCGCGCGGCGGGTGGGGCTGGCAACACTGCCGATCGCGATGTTGTTCGAGGCTGGCGCACGCAGCTCCCGCGGCGAGCGTTCGTCTGCCGCAGCGCTCGAGGCCGAGGCGGTCGCCGCGAGCCCGGACCCACTCGGTGAGGTGATCGCCTGCGGTCATCGGGCCGTGCGCTGCCTGCTGGCCGAGGACCGGGCGCGGGCCATCGTTCACCTGCAGCGCGGTCGCGACTTGATCGGGGACGATCCGACGCTCGCCTCGCCGCCCACGCTGGGGCTCGCGGCCGTGGTGCTCGCCCTGGTGGTCGGCGACCCAGTCGAGCACGTCGGCGTGGACGGCCTGACTCGGTGGAACGCCGGCATGCTCGGATTCGCCGACGCGATCGCGGTCGGCCGCCGTGGGGCAGGAGGCAGCGCCGCGGACGCAGTGTTCGCCGACGCGGACGCGCTGCTCTTCGGGCCGCCCGACATCCCGCTCTTCCGCCGGCTCGCCCGCCGGCTTGTCGCGGAGGCTGCGGTCGCCGATGGGTGGGGCGATCCCGCGGCCTGGCTCACCGCGGAGGCGGGCTGGTTCGCCGATGCCGGCCACGACCGGGTCGCCGCGGCGTGCCGCGGACTGCTCGCGCGCAACGGCGAGCGACTGCCCCGGCGCACGCCGGGTCCGACGGTCCCCGACCGACTCCAGAGCGCCGGGGTCACAGGACGGGAGATGGAGGTCCTTCTGCTCGTTGGCGAAGGGCTGCCGAACGGCGAGATCGCCGACCGGCTCTACCTATCCGCACGCACGGTGGAGAAGCACGTCGAGCGGCTGCTCGCCAAGACCGGTGCCCGCAGCCGGCTCGAGCTCGTCGCTCGCAGCGCCCGCGCGGACTGGTGAGTCCCGCGCTACCTACGTGCAGACCCTCTCGTCCGCCACGGTATCTCGCTCCACCCTCGACGCCACACCATCGATGGGGGGACCAGACCATGACACGCGCATCGACCTTCTACGCCACCGACGCCCGAGACCCCGACGACCACTGGTTCACGGGCGCCCTGGCCACCATCCGCGCGGCCGGGAAGGGGACCGGCGGCGCGATGTCGATTGTGGAGTTCCTCCACCCGGCGGACTACGCGACCCCGCCGCACGTCCACCACAGCGCGGACGAGGCGTTCTACGTCCTGCAGGGCGCCCTGACCGGCTTCTGCGGGGACTCCGCATACCGCGCCGGGGTCGGCGACTTCGTGTGGCTGCCCCGCGGCGTGCCGCATGGCTACCGCGCCGACGGGACCGAGCTTCTCCGGACCCTGGCCATCACTCTGCCCTCCGGCTTCGACGAGTTCGTCACCGCGCTGAGCGAGCCCGCCCGCGAGCATGCTCTGCCCGCCGCAGCGTTCCTGCCCGACCCCGACGATTTCCTGGCGATCGCGACCGCTCACGACATGACGATCCTCGGCCCACCCGGAGCCGGGCAGGACGGTAGGTAGGAGACAGCCGGGCGACGCGTTCGAGGTCACCGGTGGGCGGGGAGATCGCTCCGCGACCTTCACCCAGCGCCTCGACTGTCGTGGGTCGCGCGCCCGGGCTGCAGAGGTGGTCGACCAAACGGGCACGCAGGTCAGGGAGCGCGTCCGACGCCGCCGCCATCCACGGGCGTCCCCGAGCCAGCCGGGCTCGAGTGTCCAAGACAAGACCGACGGACAGGTGTGCTCCGCGACAGCCTGCGCCCACTTGCTCGGGAACGGGGCCAGGCTGGTGATCGCGGCTGATCTCGGCGCGAGGCGGTTATTCGCCCTCTCGGACGTCAACGGCAGAGCCAGTACGTGACGTACTCACGAGTGCCGAGGAACGCGTCGGCGAGCGGCCTGGTCGCGGCCGCTGCTGCTCACCTTGTGGCGCGCACGGCGTCCTCGCTCGCGGGCCGCGGCTCGGTCGTTCTATCGGAGGGTGGTGAGTGCGGCGTACACCAGGACATTGGACAGGTAGGAGTTGGCAGCTCGGTCCAGGTCACCGCCGCAGGTGATTAGCCGCAGTTCGGCGCCGGGGGTGTCGCTGTAGACCGCCGAGGTCGGAAAGTCGTCCTTGTTCACCGTGTCCGTGCGATACACCCGGAAGGTCGCGGTGCGCCCGTCGAGGCGGGTCACGTCGACCTCGTCGCCGGGGCGCAGTTCGGCGAGCCGGGCGAACACGCCCGGTCGTCCGGCGCCGTTGACGTGGCCGAGGACCACCGCGGGTCCGGGGTCGCCCGGGGTGGGGCCGTTGATGTAGACCCCGGCCTGCTCGGGTCGGGAGACCGGGGGGACCTCCACGGTCTTGTCCGGGTTGAGCCCGAGCGGCACGAGCGTCGACGAGGCGGCGATCTTCGCGATCGACACTCGCGGGAGAGGACCCGAGAGGGACGATCCGACGGGGTCGGTCGGCGAGGGCGACGAGTCCACGACCAGAGGCGGGACCGACGAGGTGGCCGCGGGCTGGCTGCACGCGGTGAGCGTGAGCATCGCGGCCGCTGCGATCGCGGTCAGCCAACGCGAGATCGGTGGCATCAGGAGGAGCCGGTGTCGGCCGAGCCCTCGGGGACCACGCGGACCTGGGTGCCGCTGGTGGTCGCGACCGACCCGTCGTCCCGGGTGGAGGAGCGGCCACCGGCCCCGAGCTGGCCGAAGTGGTCCTCGCACGCGATCCCGTCGCGGTCCGCGTCGAGCCCGTCGGGGTCCGCGCTGTTCCGCTGGAGATGGGCCTGGGCGGCGGCCTGGCTCGGGAAGTCCGGGCAGTCGAGGTCGGCGCCACCGGAGGTCCCGCCGGCCGACGCCGAGGATCCGGCACCGGTGCCGCCCGTGCCGACGAGCCCGCTGCCTGTTCCGCCGCCGGACGTGCTGGGGACGGGCGTCGGCTGGGGCACAGTGTGGATCGGGGCGCTCGGTCGGGGCGACCCGGTCGCAGAGCCGCTCGGGGCGTAGGGGTAGGTGTCGCAGGCCATGCCGTCGTGGTCGGCGTCGAGGTTGTTGACGTTGTTGGTGGCCGATCCCCCGTTGGCGGTGAAGTACGCCTGCGCCCCGGCCTGCGAGGTGAAGTCGTCGCAGTTCTTGTCCGCGGCCGCCGCGACGCCGGCACACGGACTTCGAAACCACAACCTCCCCGGTCGCGGCCCGATGGTCGCTAAGGCGGCCCAGCCCAATGGGTGGGCGCCGCGCAGCAGATCGCCGCACTCGAAGAACTCTGTACCGCGCACGGTGTGCTCGACCTGATACCACTCGGCTGAAGTAATCGCGGTCGCCACAACGGCGACACTTGAACCCGCTGGCAGCGCGCGTCGGTCCCAATTACTCACGGCGAGAAGCCGGACACTCTCTGCCAACGCAGGTTCCGGCCGTCTGCACTGTATAGCTGACAGCACTTTAATCTCCCTTCACTTGAGAGCACACTTCGTAGTAGTCTTGGCACGCGGTTGGATGAGGTAGGCGAGGACATGAGGTGCAGGACTCGAGCGGATTCGAAACGCGCCACGTCACTAAGCATCCGGCTTCAAGCGAGCTAGCTCTCCACTGGCTGGACGCCATAAATCTGGTGCGAGGCGCCGAGCAAGTCACGTGGAGGATAGATGACCTTGCAAACTGGCCAGCTAATGTTCGTGTATGAACCCAGCCGGTTCTCGAACGTAATAAGAGTGTCCGGCGCGTACGCATACGACGACCAAGAGAAGGGGATCAATGGAACCACCACTTTGACGGCGAAGAATGACACAGATGACTGGGCTTCCGTCATCGTTCAGGTCATAACTGGCGAGGACGCGGGTATGATCATTTTCAACACAGAAAGGATTCACAAACGATCAGCAGTTACCGAGTCGCGCGACACGACTGGACACTTTACGGGTGAGGAGATGCGCGTCTTCCGATGGGCTCCTGGCTTTGCAGGCGTGGCGGGAAGCGGTGGGGGAGAAGCTCGCTTTGTCATGCCCGATACCGGGGACGTGACGCTACAAATAACCGTTGTACCCCCGCGTTGACGCTCCGGCGTCGGATGTAGGACGCCCTCGCGACAAAAGGCGATTTGACTCGGGGTAGGTGTCTAAGGGCGGTTCACCAACCATGGCCACCTCCTGCCAGTGGGGCTCCTCGTGACCCCATGGCGGTACACTCGGCAGACCGTACGAGCGCGCCGGTGAGCACCGGATATGGCAGATCAGCGGGCGAGTTGGAGGAGATCGACAGCGATCTGGACGCCGGCGTTGTCCCGCTGTCCTTCAACGGAGAAAGAGCGGACACCGGTGGGTAGGCCCCACCAGTCCTGGTTGGCGGGGGCTTCGCCGAGGGCGTCGCCGTGGCGATCAAGTGCGACGACGCGGATGGTGGCGTTGCCCCACCGGGCCATTTTGCGAACGAAGGCTTCGGCGACGATGCCGCTGGAGTCGGCTTTCTCTGCGTTCTTCAGGCCGCGGAAGAATCGTCCGGCGGGGTCGGGCTGGGTGCAGGCCTGGTCGGCGTAGTAGGTGATGAGGACGCTCTGCATGGCGGTCTCCCTCAGGCGAGTAGGAGCGCGCGGCGGCGCCGCGCGACGAATTGGTCGTTCGGCGTGCCGCCGTTGACGTAGGCGAGAAACACGTCCCATGGGAAGCCGGCGCCTGGGTCGGTGTGGGTGCCGTCGTGCTTGCCGTTGGTCCAGTCGACATGCCCGCAGATGCCGGCGTGGTCGGCGCCGACCTGGGCGGCGGTGAGCTTCGTGCGGGGAATCCCCCAGCGGTCGCACCACCCGCGGACCGCCGCCGCGCCCAGGCGCAGCATCGCGTCGTGGCGTAGCCACTCGTCGCGGCTGAACGAGGCGCGCCCGATGAAACAGAGGTTCAGCGAGCGGCGGTTACCCGAGCGCATCGCCCACGAGTAGCGCTCGTCGGGGACATAGTGCTTTGCGGAGTCGTCGTCTACGATCTTGTGATAGCTGACGTCCTGGCCGTCCATCCAGCGGCTCAGATTCTCTGCGGCCTGGTCCCGGCCTTCGTCGCCGGCTGGGTTGGGACCCTCGTTGGTATGGATGCCGATCAGGAATGGCTTGGTACCGTTGCGGCTGCCGGACTTGGCGGTCATGGTGACGACCTCTCGAGGTAGGGCAGAAGGCCCGGTGGCAGCGAACCGCGGCGGGCGCGCTGGTGGCGCGCGCACGGAGCGAGGAGGTCATCGACCGGGCACGGCGTTCAGTTGGAGTCGCCGGGCCCGTCGGGCGAGCCGGGCATTGGGCCGCAGTCGGTGTTCTGGTGAACGTCCCACCGATCCCAGTCCGGAGCGGGGCCGCGCTGCGCGGTGCCCAAGTAGCGAGGCGCCTTGACGACGCCGTCGCCTATGGCTTGGTAGAGCGCACTGGAGCCGAGAGCACTGAGCACGCAGACCCACGTTTGGGTAACCAACTGAGTCCCGGCGCGGGTCAGCCAGCGCGGTGAACGTTGAGGACATGGTCGCTTGTTGTACTGCAGGCCCGCGGCGGTCGCCCGTGCCTGCCGATTCGCTACCTGCCCGAGTACCTCCCCGTCGTCAACATCTGGGCGACGGCATTCCCGCCGGCCGTTGCACGTTAACGTCCGGGATGTAGCCCCTCGGGGTATTGACCCAGGTGGAACTGCGCTGGCCGTTATTGGTGACGACGTCTCCGTCTGTAAGGCAGGTGACGGTGACCCTCGACCCGTTGACGTATCGATCCACGATCGCCGAATTCAGCGCCGGACGCTGGTAAACCCGTGCGAGAGAGCCCGGGGCGATCACGATTTCTCCGGCGACGCACCGGCACGACATGGGGGTCGTGGTGCTGGCAGAAGCGGGCGGGACCGGAATGGCGGGCCACGGAGCAGTTGGACTCGTGGGCATCGGCGTGTAGGTCACGGGCGACGGAGGCGTCGCTTGCTTGCTGTTCAGCCAAGACTGTAGATCGACGGCACCGCTCGCAATCCCCGCCACGGCGCTCATCAAGCTCGCGAAGGCGACGACGGCGGCGAAGCAACCGCGCAGGCCTCTCATCGTCGACCCCTCCTCCCTTTGCTCGCGCACGTCGTCCGCGATCCCGCGTCCGTCGCGCTCTGTACTCATGTGCTTAGGCCCAGTGGCTCGGGCAGTGGATCAGCGCGACGTGTACTTTCGGGTGGAGACCCGCCCGGCACGTCGTCTCAACGCGCCGGACGGGTCCTCATCTCGTCCTAGGCAGGCTGCACCGCGAGGAATTCAGAAACCTCGCCGTTGACAATCTGACACTGCCATTCCCGGTTGTACACCTCGCCAGCGAACAGGAAGGAATCGCCCGCCTGCTCTTCATCGACGTACGTGACGCGGTTGATGATGAGGCGAAGACGGGCCTTCCAGGCGAAGCGGCCGTCGTTCGTCACCCTGAAGACGAAGTTGTGCGAACCGTCCTGAAGAGTGCGCTGGAATCGCCGGGTCTCGTTCAAAGGAACGCTGACCGCCGACAGCCCGTTGATGAGCAGATAGCCGTTGTCGTCGCACGGTCCGATGTCTGCGAGCAGGTGTGCCGAAGGCATCTCGAGTCCTCCATTGGATCGGGAAGCAAGTTTCCGATGCTCCCACCACGTCCGCCAGGCCTGGTGCCCGTCGATCCGCGGCGACTACACCGTGACCGACGATCTCGTCTGGATCGAAGGTCTGCGGGTGGAAATCTGCTTTGCCTCCCGGGGTCTAGTATCGACATCAATCCCCACCCTTGGGTGGACACCGCCGCTCCACGCTCGGATCGACGACGAGATCACCTGCGTCGTGCAGGATCCTTGTTCATAGCCGAATCACCGGCAGAGGGCTTGAACTGAGGAGAACACCATGAGCACCAACCGGTACCGCGTCACGTTCAACGGCTTCCACGTCGTGTCGGAGACCTGGGACGATGCACTTGATATCGACGGTCAACACGACGAGGTCTATCTCGTGTGCGTGAACAAGAAGTCCCGTCGGGACGGGACCATCGTGTACGGCGGCGCAGGCTCGACCTTCGTCTCCGCCACGCTCGGGGACATCAGCAGCCCCAGCACCCTCGGACCGCGCGTCAAGGCGGGCACCGCTCGCCAGCCCTGGTATATGGGTGGCCAGGAGGTGGGTGGCCTGATCAGTGGTGACGACATGCCGTCAATCGCCCCTTGGACCCCGCCCCGTGCAGACCAGCTGGCCGGCAATGCTCCCCCGTGTCGGGTGTGGGAGGACGACCTCGCCGAGGACGAGGTGGTTCATCTCGCTCCCGCACTGTGGGAGTGGGACATCGCTAGCCCTCTGAGCGGGTGGCTCCAATGGCAGGTAGAGACCGACGCGCAGTTCGGGGAACGCGCCAAGCAGGTGTTCGGGCCGATATCGGGGGCCTACGGCTGGGTTTTCGACGCCGTTTCCCTGGGCATTCAGACCGTTGGCGGTCTGGAAGGCCTCTTTCGTCCGGCCGGACGGCCTGGCAGCCGCCCGATCGGTGTTACACGCGACCCCGCAAAGTCGGACGCAGGCTTGTTCAACCCTATGATCATCGAACTCACTCAGAACTCCGCCGAGGCGCTGCTACGGGCTAACCCGGCAAACGCGGGTCTCGGGGTCCTGAGCATCCCCTATCAGGATGACCCGTACCTGCGGGGCCACTACGTCCTCTACATGCAGGTGCACCGCGTCTCGTAAGGCGGTGCTGTCCTAGCCCGGCGTCGGCGACGAGGACATTCGGTGGCAACGCGTCTACTTCTGTTCGACCGTAGGGCCACCCGCCGCGTCGCTCCTTCCGTCGGGTGGGGGAGGGACCGGCGACTGCGGTGTCGCCGGTTCTCCGCGGTCACGCCCCCGAGCGCGGCGATCGCGGTAGCGGCTCGTCCAAGGCCACGAGCCTGCTGCGATACGCAAGCGCGACAGCTTGAGCGCGGTCCCTAATCCCGAGCTTCATGAAGATGCGGTTGACATGGGTCTTGACGGTGGCAGTGACGATCGTGAAGTGTTCGCCGATCTCGTCGTTCGACAGCCCATGCGCCATCAGCGCCAAGACGTCGCGTTCCCGCTTGGTGAGCTCGGCGACTTCGGCGACGGGCGGGAGGACGGACATCGGACGGCGCGCGAACTCCTCGATGAGATCGCGGGTGACGGCGGGATCGAGCCACGCTTCGCCGTCGGCGACGGAGCGGATCGCAGATACCAGTTCGCTCGGCGCCGCGTCCTTCAGGACGAATCCGGTCGCGCCGGCGCGCATGGCTTCGTAGACGGCCTCAGAGACGTGGAAGTTCGTGATCATAACGACGCCGACCGGCCGGTCGGCGTCCGTCACCGAGTCGAGGGCGGCCAACGCGCGGGCGACCTCGACGCCGTCCAGGACCGGCATCCGGACGTCGACGACGGCGACGTCCGGGTGGTGGCGGCGGATGGCCGCCAGTGCCGCCTCTCCGTCACCCGCCTCGGCGACCACCTCGATGTCATGCTGGGCGTTCAAGATCATAAGAAGGCCGGCTCGAACGAGACGGTCGTCATCGGCGAGAACGATGCGGATCGGCACGACTCCTATTGGCACCTGTACGGGGCGATCGACCGGTGAATGAGCGCACAGTTCATCCCAATGGACGCTGCTCGCAGCAGTTTGTCGCGGAAAGGTTGCATCTGTCGTGGAGGGGGCGGTATGAGCGAGAACGTCGGCGCGGTCGTACTGGCGCCACACTCCCGCGCTGGCGAGCGCTGGGCGTCCGGGAGGTTGATCCGAGAAGAGGGCGGCGGCGGCCGCCAAGGCGTCCTGGTGCCGGCGCCGCCCGCGGCGCTCGTGAGGGAGGGAGCTGCTCTCGAGGCACTCGTCTTTGCGCTACCCCTCGACGAGGAGATGATCGTCCAACGAGTACGGGTCATCGAGGCTGACCGGTACCACGACGACGCGAAGAACCTCGACACAGTGCTCTACGCTCTCGAGCACCGTACACTGTACGAGGCTCTCTTCCTAGGGCCGGACGTCGACGCCATCGCCAAGATGCGTCGCGCGCAGGGCGGCAGCTTGTGGGCTGCTTTGCAGGCGCTGGGGAAGCTGACGGGCGACCGCTGGCGTTCGATTTCCGCGCAGGAACTCGATGAGGCTCGGGCGTTGGAGAAGCGGCAGTCCCCCGTCGACTGGATCGACGAAGGCGGCCACGACGACTCCTGGCGCTGCTGGTTCGTCCGCTGTCGATGACGGCCGGCACGACCTTGGCGCGGCCCGGCCGAGCCAGAAAGATCGACGTCGCTATCGCGGCGGGCGCGTGCCCGCTCGACCTCATCACGAACTCCGACGTCCTGTCCCGCATTGTTGATGCCGATGTGCTCGGCGCCGCGACCACCATCACCTACGCGGCCGCCGGGTTCGCCCTCCTCGCCTGGCGCCGGCGGTGGCCCGTCATCGTCACGGCCGTCCTGCTCGCCCACCTGCTCGGTGCAATCCTCCTGCTCCCTGACTATCGTCCGCTGCTCGCGGTACCGCTCGCCCTGTTCACCGTGGCCGCACAGTGCCCGACTAGACTCTCAATCATCACTTTCGGCGCTTCCTACGTGCTGGCCACCATCGCGTACGTTGTCGCCGAGTTGTCCCTTCCGCTTGCGCCGCTTGACACTCCGGAGGGAGTGATGCGCGGCGTCGCCCTCGGGCAATTGCTTATCCTCGGCACGGTGTGGGCCTTCGGTCGATGGACCCGCGCCAGCCGGCTGAACGCGCAATACCTCCAGGAGCTCGCGTCGTTGCGGCAGCGAGACGCCGTGCGGACGGAGCGGTCGGCCATCGCCCGGGAACTGCACGACGTCGTCTCGCGCGCGGTTACGATCATGGTGCTCCACGCCTCCGGCGCGCGGGAGAACGTGCACGCGGATCCCTCCCGAGCCGTGGCGGCACTCAACTGTGTCGAGAGCGTCGGGACGGAGGCGATGACCGAGCTCCGCCGGATGCTCAGCGTGCTCCGTCATGTGGGAGACGACCAGGACGCCATCGGGGCGTCGGAGCAGATAGCTGACATCGACGCGCTCGTCTCTCCGTTCCGGCTCGCCGGTCTCATCATCAGCACCGAGCAGCGGGGTCGGCCACGAAGTCTTACTCCGGAGGTCGCGCTGGCAGCAGTGAGGATTCTCCAGGAAGGCCTGACCAACGCACTGCGCCATGCAGGCCCGGGCGCAGCCGTCGCCGTGACCACCGCCTGGAACGAGGAGTCCCTCGCGGTGGCAATCGTTGATGACGGTGGTTCGGGCGCCGCGGTTTCAGAACGGCTCTCAGCCGGCGTTGGGCTCGCTGGAGTGCGGGAACGCGTCATGCTCACCGGTGGAACCGTCGACGCGGGCGCGCGCCCCGACGGTGGATTCGTCCTGCACGCCCATCTACCAGCTCACCCCGCGACCGGCGCTCCGACGTCCACAGAGCTGTCAGGGGGCTCTCCAAGAGCCTGATGCAGGCTGTAACTAGCGCGCTTGTGCTGTGGCTGGCACACCGATGCCGTGAGTCTCCCCAAAGTGCCCGGAGGCTGGTGTGCTCCCGGTACGGCGGCGTCAGGTTGCTGGGTTCGCGGGGTCGCCGATTGGTCCGCCAGCTCTGCGAGCCGGCGCGCCCGCGCAGACGTTCGTCACCCTCGCGAAGCCGGCGCAATCCATCTGCGACCTTTCCACGCTGATCACGCACAACACTTCGGTAGACGTCGCCGGTACTGGGGCGGACAAATCCGCGGTAGGTGACGTCGTCCGCAGGTCGACGCGGCTGTTGAGCTGCCGGTAGGTCGCAACGCGCTCGGTGAAGGGTGTGCTGTCGGCGAGTGCGAGATCCGCCGCGCGCTCGCCGCCCGCTCCGAGGAGGCCCCGGCGCGCACAGACGACCTCGCCTTCCTCGCGGCAGTGCTTGGCGACACCGAACGTCGGCGGGAGGCCGAGCAGGTCTACGCCCAAGCTCGCGCCGAACTACAGCAGCGCCCAGCCGGTGGCGAGCGTGACCTTGTCTTCTTGGTCGCCAACGAGGCACTGTTCGCGCGCCGGAACGGAGAACACGACCGCGCGGAAGAGCTCCACCGAAGCTGCGGCCCGTGCAGAACGCCTGCTCGGCTCCGAGCACCCGCAGACCGGGACAGTCCTCGCGAACTGAGCAGCGCCCGCTGCTGCCCGCGGGCAAGAAGGCCGCGCACGGCCTTGAGTGGGCTCGTACCGGTCCAGCGCGTGCAAGAGTCCGATGGTCGCGACCTGTTCGGGGTCGTCGAGGGGCTCCCCGCGCCCCGTGTAACGCCGAGCGATGTTCTCGGCTACGGGAAGGAAGGCGACGGCCAGCCTGCCGCGTAGTTCCTGTCGGCGTTCGTCGTCGACGCGGAGAGCTGCGTACTGGGCCAGCAGCGGGTCGAGATGGGCATACTCCTGGCTGCGCTCAGCCACGCGCGGTCTCCCAAGCTCGCGCCGCGAGGACCGCTGGGCTCGAGGTCTGGGGGCCCACAGGCGCTAAGCGGGCGAGGCCGGCGGTCACTGCGGTGGAGTGTTGGCCCACAGCTCCACTCGATCCTTCGCAGCGGAGTCGAGGGTGCGTCGATTAGCACCGATGGAGCACATAGGAGCAGCGCGGTGGCGATGAGGAACTGGCGCCGCATGTAATGAAGCCCAACAAGGCGCATCCCGCAGCTCACGCGCCGACTTGGCCCGAACGTCTTAGCTCGTGGATCGAGAAGAAACGAAGACCGTCAATACTACGGCAACAAGAGTCGACGCCGGACGGTCCTGCCTTGGTCACTCTTGAGTCAACTTGAGGGGTGGGAACTCGAAGTCACTCGAATGGAGCTTGACGAGCAGCATCGATCAGACGCTAACTCTATGAGCGAGGGCTGCCGAGACCGCCGCGATCATCCTGCGGTGAGCGAGCGATCGCTGGAGGTGTCACGACTATGGGAAGCTTCGCTGCTGGCGTTCTCACCTACTTCTGCGCAGGCGTCATCATACTGGCGTTCTTCGCGGTTCTACGTTGGATTGGAACTCGCCTTCACTTGCCGTCAGCCCGAAAGTATTGGTGGATCGCCGCGCTCGCCTTGATCGGTAGTGTCATTGCTCAGCTTGGAGGGGCACAAGCAATCGGCTGGGCGCTACTGGGCGTTCTAGGAATCTTCGCGCTGTGGTTCTTTGCTACTGAGCACATTGGTTCCAAAGACATTGATAGCGATGCATTTACGAACACTGATGGAAATGATTCGACCTAAGGGCGACACGCTGATAGTCACGAGAATTTCCGGTCGCAGCGCGGCCTAGGTTAGACCCGACCACAGAGGGAACACGCTAGTTGGACTTGACCCGTCTTAACGCACTCTTCTCGATGAGTATCGAACGTGCACCGAATCCTCTACTTTGAGGGCAGGCATGCCGCGGTGGTCGTTTATTGCCCTTGGCACATGGTGGGAAACTCGATAAGGCTGAAGGTGGAGTCGACGGGCGATGAGTATGTGGCGACGGTCGTGGGGAGAAGTCATGACGGGGCAACTGTTCATGCGGCAGTATTCTCGAATGTTCGGCTAGGAATTAAGGACGACGGGTGGAGTGCTGGCCAGCGAGCTGTCATGGGCAACCTCGGTGCGACCAGCGGCACGATCTTCACCCCCAGCAGTTGCGACCTAAGCCTATTTGCTGGAAACGTCGTTTGTGATGACTGGACCTAGGTTCCGGAGCCACGGATCTAGAGACCTTCACTGGCTCTAAGGGTCGTTGGAACCTCATGGGAGCGCGGGGCGCTCGCCACCCCCGCACCCCAGGCGACCTCCGGGGAGGGGGATAGGGCAGGTCTCCCCGCCGGCCACCACAAGGGCGTAGCACCCCAGGGCCAAAAGGCCAGTTCGTTCAGCGCGTCGTTCGTCGGTTCGTTGGTGAGCTCGTTGGTCTGCGGCGGGATCGTCCTCGTCGTGAACCCGTAGGCGCCGGCGCTCGTCGCGGACTTCAGCACGACGCCCGCCTCGTGGACGGGCAGGTCCGACGTGTTCGAGATCTTCAGCTCAAACCCGGCGGGCTCACTGAGGCTCACCCAGCACCCCACCTTCTCCGCCTGTGCCCGTCGCCGGTCCTGGCGCTCGCGATCGATCACTAGGACCGCCGCGGTCAACGTCCCGACCGTTCCAATCGCCGCGACCCACGCCGGCAGGTTCCCGAGGTCGGTCCGGTACGTGTCAGGCGCAACGGACAGGAGTAGGGCTACCGCGACGGCCGCCGCAACGACGTAGAAGGCGCCCAGGACGACGAGCGGTCGCGTCACGAAGGCTCGTACGGGTGCTTCGGCGCGTCCGCGAGCTCGGGCGAGAACGGCGGGCCGGAGTCGCGGTCACGCGGCACCTCGGCGAGCCGACTCCGGACGTCCTCGACGGCCCACCGCGGATGACCGCCAGGCGTGACCCACGCCGGCCGGATTAGGCCCTCGCGATGCCATCGCTGCACCGTGTGGACATGAACCTCCAGCTCGTTCGCGAGCTGACCGGTTGTGCTGCCTCCCGCCACGGACTGATGATCGCACTCGTTCGCGGTCGTCTGCTCCACGTTGCGACCTCAACTGACGAAGACGTAGCCAAGATGATCCTTCAGTGCGAGTGCTGACAGTTGCTGATGATCCGGTGTCGCGCTGACCCGCCTCGAGAGGACCAGGCATGCCCTCGAGCACGCCGCAGACGGCTCTCGCTCGGGGCGCTGATCGAGATCTTGGAGCCACCGGAACTCCGTGACCGGATCGCCGAGATCGCCTGCACCGGGGTCGGCCATCGATGCAGCCCATCGGCTGCCGGCACCCACAGGTGGTCCCCAGCGACGAAGCACTGTCGTGGCCTGGGGGGTGGGATCGAGACAGCCCTCCGCCAAGGCACTGGTCCGATCGGACGAGAGCGGTAACAGAAGGTCCACTATGGACGACCCCTCGGTGTCCACACTGGATCATCAACGGGGGCTACGTGACCGACACTCGTCAGCCGCACGAGCAGCAGCCTTACCCGGCGGGCGTTCCGCGGCCGCCTGCAGGGCAGCCGGGTCCTACCGGCATGCCGTCTGCCGGTTACCCCAGCGGGGGTGGCCAGGCCCCCGCGTTCGGGCAGTGGACCCCTCCGCAGCAGGGCCAGTGGAGCCCCCAGCAGCAGGTTCCGTGGGCTCCGCAGCCGCCCTTGCAGTGGACCGCGCCGCAACCGCCGTCGCAGCCCAAGAATGGGCTCGCGATGGCGACCTTGATCCTCGGCATCATCACGCTTGGCTTGTCGCCGCTGCCGATCCTTAATCAGGCCGGGATTCTCGTGGGGTTGGTCGGCATCGGGCTGGGCCTCGTGGCTCTGATCATCGGGCTCCGTCGCCGGGTCCGCGTGATCATGTCCGCTGTGGGTGTGGCTCTCTCGATCTTGGGCCTCATCTCCGCATTCGCGTTCACCCAGTCCTTCGTGAACAGTCTGAACACCATCGGCTCGAACGGATCAGCAGGCCCAGCCACGCCCGCTCAGGCCGTGGGCGGCAGCGAGTCCTCGGAGGCTCCGGCAGCCCCGCCGACCTACACGCTCTCGATCTCAGGCTCGGCCCGAAGCACCAGCGTGACCTGGAGTGTCGACGGGTCCTCCGGGAGCGCCGGCCAGTCGACACGGGTGCCGTGGACGAAGACCATGACCGCGGGCAGCGACTCGTTCCACAGCGTCACGCTCAGCGCCTACACCTACCCCGGGACTCCCGGAGACTTGACCTGCACGATCACCGACCAGTCGGGACGAGTGCTCGACACCAAGTCCGCCGCCTCCCAGGGCGGCCAGTTCGGCTCGGCTTCTGTCATGTGCTCCGCCTTCGGCACGGGCTCCTGAACCAGCCAGCTCCTCGGCTTCGACAGCGTCGACGATCGTCCATTTCTGCACGCGGGCCCGCCGGCTCGATCCGCGATTCGGTTTGATAACGGTCGCCAGGTAATGGGTCGGCGCAGAGCACGCAATCCGAGCTTCGCCTACTCGTGCTTCGGAACTGCACGACGAGCGAGCTCGGTAGACACGTTGATGCGCCAGTCACTCCGCGAACATGGATATCTCAAGGTCGTCTACAGAGGATCGGGGAGAAGCTTCAGGGCCCGCTCCACGTCGAGCTCGGCGAGGCGCGCCAACCCCCAGCGCCGTATCCGGGCGCGCGACGAGGGGGCGGCCAGGCGGTCGGCCAGGGCCCACGTCCGCTCGGCCTGATGCGCGGTCATCGCGGAACTGAGGGCGCAGGGCCACCGTCCGTACCACTGGAGCTTCTCCGGGGCGAGGCGGCCAAGTAGGTCGAGCACGTGATCGATCAGCCCCGCGTCAGCCAGAGCTAGGCCAAGGTGCCCGGGATACTCGAGGTCCTCGATCCCGAGCTCGAGCATCACATCGCCGAGGTCGCGCAGCTCCACCGTCACCGAGGAGCGGTGAGGCCCCGTGAGACGCGGAAGGAGTACCGCGAGGGATCGGACGCGGTTCTCGCCCTGCGTGCCGGCGCGCACGTACTCCAGCACCTCGTAGGCGATCGTCGGGGGGCAGGTCCGGGCCGCGGCGTCGCAGATCATGGCGGTCGATCCGCCTCCCATGGGGGTCGTGCTCGAGGATCCGCCGGGTCAGCTCCACCCGCTCGTCATCGGCGAACCAAGGAGCGGCGGCAGCAATGACCGCGGGCGGGGCCATGCGGTTCCCGGTTCCGTCGAGGGCAGTCACAATGCGACTCCCGGCCTGGCGGTGCGGACCGACCGCGAGCAGCTCGTTCGCTTGGACGCGCGGCACCACACGCGTCAGGTCGGTCGCGAGCTCCGAAGCCTTCCCGAAGGGAATCCGGCCAAGGGCATCAATGGCCGCCGTCAGTGCCTCCGAGGCCATGGCGGAGGGCACGAGGGGCGCGATCGCCGTGAGGGTCGCCACGGCGACCTGATCACGACGCTTGTTACTTTTCGGGAGCCACCAGGCGGCCGCCATAGCCTCGTCGAGGCGATCGTGCCGCACGAGCAGTACGGCGTAGCCGGCGGTGGCCTGGCCAATCTCGGGCACGAACGCGTCGTGTAGCTCGGCGAGCAGCGCATGTGCGGCGTCGACGTCGATGGCGTCGAGCACGGGTGCAACGACTCCAAGGCCCCGAGCACGCTCGTCGACAGCCCAGACGCCACCAGCGCGCTCCCTCAACAACGCGAGCGCCCGAGCACCATTCCAACGCCGGTGCCGCACCATGGCGGCGGCGAACTCGGGGGTTAGCAGTTCGGTCTGCTCGGCCATCGACGGCCTAACGAGCTCCGGGCGCGTCTGCTCCGGCACGGAGCGGCGCGTCCGGGCACCGTCGTCGACGGGGTCCACATACCGGTCCGGCTTCGCCGTGGCCGAATCGGATGAGGGGCTTGGACCCGGTCGGGCCCCGAGCCGTTCCCATGCGCGCCGGGCGCGCTGCCACAGGTTCGTCATCGCCCTGCCCCTCCCGGCCTCGTTCAAGTCGCGTGTCGTGCTCCGACTAGGATTCACCCGCCCCACAAGTTCGACTAGGTCTATCCACCCGTTCCGCGCGATCAGCGCAAGAAGACCGGTTCGCCCCGGGTTCGGCGGAGTTGGAGCTGCGATTCTGGTCGCGTGACCCCGGAGGAGGGTTCGCGGGCAGGCGTGGTTATCCGTTGGAGCTCCGGCGCAAGTTCCTGGACTTGGTCGAGGCCGGACGGCCGGTCGCCGACGTCGCGCGCGACCTCGGGATCAGCGCTGAGTCGATCCACACGTGGCGGCGCCGGGACCGCATCGACAAGGGACTGCAGCCAGGTCTGATCAGCGCCGAGAAGGCCGAGCTGACCGCGGCGAAAGGGGCGGATCGCCGAGCTGGAGACCGAACTGGCCATCCACCGCCGGGCCTCGGAGCTACTCGGGAAGGTGGTGCCCCCCAACAGGCGGTACGAAGCGATCGCGGTGATGGCCAGCGAAGGTCTGCCAGTGCAGATGGCCACCCGGGTGCTGGGAGTGACCGAGTCCAACTACTACGAGGCCCTGACCCGCGCACCCTCAGCCCGCTCGATCCGCCACGCCTGGCTGACCGACCAGTGCCGGGAGGTCACCAGGCCTCGAACGGCACCTACGGTGGCCTCCGGGTGCACGCCGAACTTACCCTCGGCCGCGGGATCACCGTCGGGCACAACGCGGTCGAGATGCTCATGTCCCACGCCGGCATCCGGGGGATGGTAGGCCGGCCACGGTGGGAGCGCCCGCGCCCGGACCCGATCGCCAAAGACCTGGTCGACCGCGACTTCGCCCGCTCCGAGCCGAACCAGCTGTGGGGCACCGACATCACCGAGCACCCGACCCGCGAGGGCAAGGTGTAGTGAGCGGTGGTTCTCGACGTGTACTCGCGACGAGTCGTGGGCTGATCGATCGACGCCTCCCCGACTTGCGCTGGTCACGAGCGCTCAGGATGGCAATCGACTCCCGGACACCGCCGGCGGGAGCGGTGATCCACTCCGATCGCGGCAGCCAGTTCGGATCCTGGGCGTTCACCGACCGGGCCAAGGCTATGGGGCTGTTGCCCTCGATGGGCAGCATCGCGGACTGCTTCGATAAACGCGGTCATCGAGTCGTTCTGGTCCCGCATGCAGGTCGAGCTGCTCGACCGGCGGCGGTGGAAGATACCCGCATCGAGCTCGCCAATGCGATCTTCGGGTACCTCGAGATCTGACACAACCGGCGGCCGCCGGCACAGCGCTCGTGGCTGGCGTCACCGATAGAGTTCGAGAACAAGAACAAGATCGTCGTGGCCTGAAGCTTTCAGCGACCCCGACTCCGCGGACCCCGGGACACCCCAAGCTCTCCGGACACGCCGAGGCGGTTCAGATAGGGCGGCTAGGACCGACGTGTCATGACCAGATCGGCGGTGTCCTCGACCGCGGTCAAGCTGCCTATGCGACGTTCTTGTTCCAGGAGGTTGATCAGTTCGTCGCGTTCCGATGAAGCCGCCGGTGACTGGTTCGGCCAGCGTCCTCGCTGCGGTGGTCCTCGTCTGCAGGCATTTCGCGTTGGGGCTCCCGTGCCGATTGTCTTGAGGATCGTGGTGCGGGTCGTGGTGCGAAACCGAGGCAATCGGTGGGTCGTGGTGCGGCCGGGGAGACCTAGGCCGACACTGTTGTTGCTGGTAGAGGCTGTGGCCGCTAAGCTGCGGTGGCCTTTTAATCCGTTGGTTGTGGGTTCGAGTCCCACGGGGCCCACCACTGGTGACCGGCAAGTAACGAGCGGTGTCGGTCAGTGCCCCGTAGCGCGCCTGCTGCTCGACGAACTCGCGTGGCGACTTCGCCCACTGTTGGACGTCGGGATCGTCCGCGCCGCTGACCACCGAGACCGCGCGGGCCCGCCGCGCGGCCTCTGACCCGCGTCCCGGTCGACTTCTCGCTATCTGGTCGAGTAGCGGGCGTGGAGGGGGACCTCGTTCCACCCGCAGCCGGCGAAGGAGTGGCTGGTGGTCGTCCACGGGCCGTCGATGAAGCGGCCGCCGTGCCAGTTGTACTTGTGCTTGCAGAGCACGGTGACCCGCCAGGCGACACTTCGCGGGCCCCCGGTGCAGACCGCTGTGCCGCCGCCGGTCCAGGGGCTGGTGGTGTGCACCCAGGCGCTGCACCCCTGCCGATAGGGGCCGGCGTCCGCGACGCCTGCGCCCGCGACACCTCCGGCGACGATGACCGCCGCCACGACCGCGGCGCCGGCAGCGCCGCGCAGCGCCTTGTCCTGCAGTGCACGCAAAGTCTTCCGCACCGGAACTCCCTGCTCGAGGTTGCCCGCGCCCCGAACGGGCGCGGTGTCACGGGTAGGAGCAGCGAGGAGGTCGGTGTCGCACACTTTTCTGCGCACGACTTTCGGCGTGCTCGCGACGACGCCTCTCGCTCCGGTGGCACGGCTCAACGGGCTCGACTCGGCAGGACGCTCCGAGGGGCGGACAGAGGGCCCGGCGACGGTGCTGGAGCGCGTCCTCCGCGGGCGGCGGCGCCTCGGTCGGCCTAGGGCGTGTCTGACGGATCTTGATCGCGGTGTGGGCCAAGATGCTGGTCGTGACGGGTGACCGGTCGGTGATCTCGGATGCGGCGTGGGCACGACTGGAGCCGTTGCTGCCCGACCGCACACCGCGCCGCGGTGGGCGGTGGCGTGATCACCGTGAGGTGCTCGAGGCGATCGCCTGGAAGTACCGCACCGGGGCGCCGTGGCGGGCGCTGCCCGAGCGGTTCGGGCCGTGGCAGAGCGTCTACGACCGCCATGTGCGCTGGTCAGGCGATGGCACCTACGACCGGCTTCTCGCTGCGGCGCACACCGCCGCCGACGCCGCGGGCGAGCTGGACTGGCTGGTCGCCGCGGACTCCAGCCTGATGCGGGTGCACCAGCACGGCGCCACTGCGCGACGCACCAGCGGCAACGCCGCCACCGTCGAGCATGCCGAGCAGTCCGTGGGGCATGCCGGCGGCGACTCCGGGTCCGACACAGGGGGCCGGTCAGGGATCTTGCCGTGATCCCTGGTGGGTCGAGCCCGGCGACCACGCCATCGGCCGCTCGCGGGGCGGGCTGACCACCAAGCTGCACATGCTCACCGACGGCCAGGCTCGCCCGCTGGTGCTGCTGCTGACCGCCGGCAACGTCAACGACTGCCCGACGTTCCCGCAGCTCATGGCCGGGCTACGGGTCGCCCCGGCGGGTCCGGGCCGGCCGCGGACCCGCCCGGACTACGTGCTGGGCGACAAGGGCTACAGCTCGCGGGCCAACCGCGAGCTGCTGCGCCGCCGCGGCATCGCGCACACCATCCCCGAGCCGCGGGACCAGCAGGCCAACCGCGCCCGCCGCGGCTCGCGCGGCGGGCGACCGGTCGGCTTCAACGCGGCGCGCTACAAGCGCCGCAACAGCGTCGAACGCGGCTTCAACCAGCTCAAAGCCTGGCGCGGGCTGGCCACCCGCTACGACAAGCACGCCATCAACTACCGCGGCGCGCTCACCTACCGAGCACTCCTGGCCTGGCTACCTTGATCCATCAGACACGGCCTAGCAGTGGGGGACGCCGGGTGCCGGCTGGTTCGCGGGCATGCCGTCGTCGACGAAGTGTGCGTTGAGGTAGCCGCCGTTCTTCTGGCCTTCCCCGACTTCGGGTCGCGAGATGTTGTCGACGGAGTAGTAGAGCCGGTTGTCGTCGGGGCCGACTGGTGTCATTCCGTTCTGGACGTAGCAGGTGACCTGGACCTGTTCGTCATGGCGGACGTTGTACTGGACGTCGCAGGCGGGGCAGGTCGCGCCCGGGTAGTCGGTCGTGTAGGCGAAGCTGACGCGGCCGCTGTCGGGCACGTTCTTCAGGCCGAAGATCGGATGAGCTTCACCGACGGCGGGGTTGTCGTCGGGGTCGTCGGCGGGGATCTCGTCGTCGGACGGGTCGGCCGTGACGCCACCCGACGGCTCGTTGTCGGGATCGCCGTCCTGGCCCGGCGCCGCGGCGTCGGCGAGGACGCCCCCGTCGGTCGGGCCGGGACGTTGCTGCTCGGGAAGGCGGACCGGTGTCACAGCGTCTTCGGGCACGACGGGAGCGTCGACGGTCGTCCCATCGGGCGCCGGGTCGGCGATCTCCGGCTCACCCGCTGCTGGACGGGGACCATCAGGGGTGACGGCCGCGGACGAACCCGGGGCAGGCAAGGCCGGGGCTGCCACTCCGGCAATCGGCGCTCCGGGCGCTTCGAGAGCCGCCGGCCGTTGTGCCTCCGTGCCGCTGCCGCCCGCCGCGACGGCCAGGAAGACGGCAGGGACGGCGATCAGGGCCACGACTGCTGCGACGATAAGTGGGAGTGTTGCCGTGGCGGCACTCGACATCCCGCCGCCGATGGCGCTCGGCCACCATCCGGCTTGTGCCGCCGAGCCGCCGGCGCCGGAAGCGCCGGTCGCTGCACCTGCGGCCGTCTCGACCGAGCTGGCCGACAACAGCTGGCCGGCGTCGCGCGTGACCGCGTCCTCGAGCCAGTGGGGGGCGGGGACCATGACGGGTGCGGCGCCGAGCAGCGCTTGGGGTGAGACCAGGCGTCGGCGCGCGTCGGCGCAGTCGGGGCAGCTCTCGATGTGGCGGTTGATGCGCTTGCGCAGCAGGACGGTCATGGCGCCGTCCCAGCCGTCGAGGAGCGCGTCGAGCTCGGGGCAGGCGTTGCGTTGGTGGCGTGCGACGAGGAGCGCGCCGAGGCAACGTTCGACCGTGGTGCGCAGTCGGGAGACGAGGGTGTTCGCGTTGGTGGCGCTGACCCCGAGCGCGTCGGCGAGCTCTCGGCCGTCCAGCCCGTGGCGGTAGTGCAGTTCGAGCACGGTCCTGTCGCGATCGGACAGACCGCCCGCAGCGGCGGCGACCAGGGCGGCGAGCTCGCCGACGGCCGCTTGCGCTTCGGGGCCGTGCTCGGGGCTCGGGCGGTCGGGCAGCTCGTCGGCCACCTGTTCGCGGCGGCGTCCGCGCAGCCGCGCGAGGGCCTCGTGGCGGGCGATGGCGTAGAGCCACGGCCGGAGCTTGTCGTGCTCGCGCAGCTGGCCGAGCCGGGTGGCGGCGGTGCAGAAGACGTCTTGCACGCAGTCCGCCGCCACGTCGGGATCACGCAACATGCCCAGGCAGAAGTCGTACAGCGCGTCGCCGTAGCGGCGGTAGATGGCCGCGAACGCGGTCGGGTTGGTCGGTGCCGCCGCAGCCAACGAGGCGTCGCTGACCCGCATCGGGCCGGTCGCGAGATCGTGGTGCTCGCGCCGCGGACGGGGGAGCCGCGCGCCCAGGGACGGGAGCGGCCCGGACAGCGGGAACGGCGCGCCGCCGGCGAGGGGGCCACGCGACGCGTTCCCCCGAGGGGCAGGGATCGGTGGCCCGGTCTCGTGCCCGCTCGCGCGGGGGCTCTCGACCGTCACGTCGTGGCCACCGAGCAGTGGCCGGGCTGACACGCTTCCGCCAACGTCACTCCCTCCCTGACGCGGGCGGCGACAGCGCACCCCCGGTGCGCCGAGCCGCCCGCTCCCCCCTGGTCGGGCGTTGATCGACCCATCGCCGGTGCGCGAGCAGACGTTTCCGATCACCGACGAACGGTCGGCCGGTCGCGCCCGACGGCACCACGACATCCCGGCGAGCCGCGGTCACCGGCCGGCCGGACGCCCGCGAGAAAGTCGTCGAGAAAAGTGTGCGAGTCACCGGGGCCCGCCGCTCCTACCCGCGTGACCGCCGCCGAGCCCGGCCGCGGACGAGCTGCGAGGAGCCCCCATGTTCCAGCGTTGTGCCACGTCGACCGGCTTCCGTGTCCTGCTCGGTGGAGCGCTGACCGCCGGTCTGCTGTTGCCCCTCGGCGCCGGTGTCGCCGTCGCGACCCCACCGGTGCCGGTGTGTGTCGCAGTGGGCGAGGCGAACGCCCTGGTCGATGAGCGCCAGGACGCCCTCGACGAGGCCCTGGCCGCGTACCACCGTCAGAAGACCGTCGTGGCCACCACCCGCGCCACCTACGAGCGGCTGCAGGCCGACGACACCGCCACCGCGGCCGACATCGAGGACGCCCGCGTCACCGCGCAGCGAGCGGTGGAGCGCAACACCAAGCTGTTCGCCGCCCAGCAGGCAGCCGGGCGAGCGCTGCAGGAGGCCGTCCGTGAGCGGGCCGACGCCCGCGAGCGCGCCGAGGGCGTCGACTGCACGGACGGCGGGACGGACGGCGGGACGGACGGCGGGACGGACGGCGGGACGGACGGCGGGACGGACGGCGGCACGGACGGCGGGACCGATGGCGGGACGGACGGCGGCACGGACGGCGGGACCGATGGCGGGACCGATGGCGGGACCGATGGCGGCACGGATGGCGGGACGGACGGCGGCTCGCAGGGCGCGCCGGTGATCCAGCCGGTCACGGTGCACCAGCAGACGAACGTCCACCCGCTGTCGGTGTACCTGTGGAACGGGGGGCGCTGGGTGGTCTACAGCGACGGCACCGCCGTGCGCTGCGGCTCGGGCGGTGCTGACGTCGAGCGGGCGGAGGTCGTCGACTCGGGTGTCGAGCAGGGCGCGCCGTCGACCGAGGACGTGGCCGACGCCGCCTACCCGGAGGGCGGAGTGGCCGCCGGCGACGGCTCCGGCGCGACCGCGCCGGTCGTGCCGATCGCGGCCGGCGCGCTCGGTCTCGCCGCGCTGGGCGCCGGCGGCGTCGCCTGGCACCGTCGTCGCAGCGCCCTGTGACCAGCCGTCGGGCTGCTCGGCCGGCTGCGACCTCACCGGGGAGACGAGCGACGAGACGGCCGGGCATCGGCGTCCCGGTCGTCCTCGTGCTCGTCGCCGTGGTGGCCTTCGCGGTCGCGCTCCACGCCGGCGTGAGCAGCGATCGCACCGGACCGGCATCGGTCGGCCTGCCCGCGGGGCGGGCCGCAGTCCCGATGCCCCTCGAGCCGGTGCGGACGACGGCGTTGCGCGTCCCGTCGATCGGGTTGGACACCCGTGGGCTCGTCGAGCTCGGGCAGGATGCGGATCGTCGCCTCGAGGTCCCGCGGGACGCGGCGACGGTGGGCCACTACTCGGGCGGGGCGCCGGCGGGTGGGCGGGGACCGGCGGTCTACGCCTCGCATGTGGCCTACCGCGGCGCCGAGGGCGGCTTCGCCCATCTCGCCGAGCTCGAGGCCGGCGACCAGGTCCTCGTCGAGCGGGCCGACGCGGTGACGGTGGTCTACCGCGTCGACCGGGTCGAGCTGGTCGACAAGGACGCGTTCCCGACCCTCGCGGTGTACGGCCCCACCACCGCCCCCGAGCTGCGGCTCATCACCTGCGGGGGGACGTTCGACACCGACGCCGACAGCTTCGAGGGCAACGTCGTCGTGTACGGCACCGCTCTCGAGGCCTACCGAACATGAACGTGGTGCGTGCCCTGTCCTACGGGGCTGACGGCGCTCGCCGGCCGCCGGGCACCTCGACGTCGATGGCGAGACTCTGGCCGGACACCGGACGATTGTTTGGCCTTGCCTCGTGCGGGCGTCTCGGGATCGGTGACGGACCCGCGGGCAGGACGACCGCTCCACCGCGACTTGTGCGGGCTTGTGCGGATGGCCTGCTCCGCGCGCCGCCGTCCGGCGTTGTCCAGCCGCCACTTGGCGGCCACGTGAACACCTGGCTCGAACGGACCGATGCGGTGATCAACGCCAGTCCGGGGGAGGCGGCTAGCGAGTTGTGCCGTGGCATAGCTCGTGCCGCGGGAGTGGAGGGGGTACGCGATGACGTTCGATGCTCGAGGCCCGGCGATCCCGGCGTGACCGTCGATGACGCGCATGCAGGCGGGCGGCACAGTGCGGAGCAGCGTCGTGACGATCCCGGAGCTTGGGCTACGCCAGAGAACTGGGCGAGGCCGGATCACTGGGCGGCGCTCGACGCTTGCACTGGACCAGTCGCCGCACAGGACTCGCCGAAATCTGACACCGGGCCACGTCTGATCCATCCGGCAGTGGCTCGCCTGCCCCGGCCACGGCGGGGCGGGGAGCACGCGACCGGGCCATTAAGAGTCAGCGACGCAGCTCTCGCCGCTGCCGCACCGACCAGCCCGACCGCGTTTGCGGCGATCTACCGCCGCTACGGCGGCGCGTTGTACGACTTCTGCCTCGGGATGCTGCGCGACCCCGACGCCGCGGCCGACTGCGTCCAGGACGTTTTCTGCACCGCCGCCACCCGGCTCGGGCAACTCCGCGAGCACGACAAGCTCCGGCCCTGGCTCTACGCCATCGCCCGCCACGAAGCCCTCGCGCGGCTGCGCGGGCGCCGGCGCGAGGAGGTGGCCGACGAGTTGCCCGACCGCCCGAGTCCCGAGCACAGTCCCGACACCCTGGCCGCGCGCCGTGAGCTCGCCGACCTGGTGGCCCGCGCGGCGGGAGGACTCAGCGACCGCGACCGCACGTTGCTCGAGCTGCACTATCGCCACGGCTTAGACGGCCCCGAGCTCGTCGACGCGCTCGGGGTCAGTGCCACCAACGCCAACACCCTGGTCTCGCGGCTGCGCACAACGGTCGAGCGCTGCCTCGGCGCACTGCTGGTCGCACGCCACGAACGGGAGGCGTGTGCCGAGCTCGGCGACCTGCTCGGGAACTGGGACGGGACCATGACCGTCCTGCTGCGCAAGCGCGTCAACCGCCACGTTGAGCGGTGCTCGAGGTGCGGTGAGGCTCGTCGCCGGCTCCTGTCGCCGGCGGCGCTGCTGGCCTCGGCGCCCGTCGCGGTCCCGGCGCCCGGCTGGCTCGGTGACAGCGTCGCCCGTCAAGCGGCACCGATGCTGCACGGCACCAGCGGGACCACCGCGACCGGGACGTCGTGGTGGCCTGCGGGTTTCAGCGGCGGCACGCACACCAGTGCCTCGGCACTGGCATCGATCGTCGCGGCTGTCATCGCGGTCCCGGCCGTTGCGCTCGCGATGCTGACGGGTGAGGGCACCACGCTGACCTCCAACGGACCGGGTGCGCTCGTGCCCCCGACGAGTGCGATACCCCCGAGCTAAGGCGCGACGCCCACCGCCACCTCGTCCCCGACGCCGAGCACATCTGCAGGGCCGGTACCGACGTCGCGTCTGGTCCCCGGCGCGCCTGGGGCACCGTCCGGGAGAGCTCGACCGGGCGCCCGGCCCGGCCAGCCCGCTGTACCAATCCCAACAGCGCCGCTCGGGCCCTTCCGACGCACACCCGCGGCGCCGGCGCCGGTAGAGCCGACCCGCGTTGCTCCACCTGAGACACGCTCGAGCGACCCGGGATGCCGCGAGTGCACCTCCGCGACGACCACGCCGTCCGATACGCCGTAGGGAGCGGTGGCAGCGGACCGGCTCGGTCCGAGCCCTGAGGAGTCGATTGAGGTTGGCGTCCGCCCGAGGCTGTCTAGCTTCGTCGGGCTACCGGGGAACCTCATGTGGCTGACTCGTGGTCACTTGCAGTCGCCCCACATCGCAGTCGTGTCTCGGGACTGGCCGTGACCTACTGTTAGCGGGCGACCGCGGGTCTACGAGTAACCCGACCTACTGCGCTCATCGTCGCCCGAAGCGTCGATCCGCCTGACCTTGTGGAACAACGGCACCGATCTCGCCAGCGCACCTCAAACGAGGAAACCGCTTGGTAGTGCGGCAGCCCTATAGACCTGTCGGGAGACCGGAGACATCCGATAACCGGCTTCTACGTTAGCCTCCGCTCTCGGAGCGGCCCTGAGGATGCCTAGCGTGGTGGCGTGGGAGCCAGCGCGACGCTACGACTCGTCGTCGGGGCTGGCTTCCTCCGCTAGCAGCTCGGCAGACTTGCCTGGTGTGCGAGAGCGGTCGAAGCCGTAAAACTGGTCCGATTCGCGCTGGAACTCAGCGATCAGCGCCTTCCTCGTCAGCCAGTACTCGCGGTCCCAGGCGATCCACTGGTACTGGCCTAGGTGCTCACCCCTAGGGACGGACTTTCCCCGAAGATGCTTCCACAACTCGGATGCCAGGGAAACTACCGGATCTGAGGCTGACAATCTCACCTCTTCGAAAGCTACCTGCGTTTCTGTAGGGGCTATGCTGCGGAGTGTCATCACGTACTTGTCGTCATCTCGGTCCTGCCGTCTCTCCCTTCGCGCGCCGCTGATCTGACGATGTATGCTAATAGTGCCGCTCAGAAACTTTGCCAGTGCGGATGTCTGCTTCTCGAATGCGGCGGTACGCCTCTTGTCTTCAAGCTCTTTGTCGATGCGTTTCAGCGAGTATTCATGCTCGATCTCTTTGGCTTCCATGTTGTGGCGGTGCTGAGTCTCGGCCGCCCGGGAGTCGATTCGTGCTTTGATGAATAAGGCTACGAGGCTTATGGTGGCCGTTATCGCTACGCCGATCAGCGCGAAGACCGCGTTGGCTGCACCTGAGTTCAAGACATCCCCCCTCTTCCTGGTCATCCTAGCTAGTGGAGTTGGCTTGAGAAGGACCATCTTGTGGGGTGGAGATCGAGGACATCACCCTGTCCGTCTGGCGGAGGCTGGAAAGACGCGGCGACCGCCGAGTGACGTTGACGGACCCAGCGAACTCGGTACATGCCGCATGGCGGCGGGCGATCGACGGTGTGTCGGAAGGGTCTGGTTTCGGCGGGCTTGCGGCTGCGTCAAACCGGGCGGGACCGGGACGACCTCATGGTTCGGCTCGAGGCCGACGATGGGCAGCCGAACTCCCGACCGGCTCCGCTCCCGCGGCCCGGGGGAGCCACCGGGCGCCACCCGTTGTGTTGAGTTCGACGGACGACCACGCCGAAAGGCTGGACGTGGAGGTCGGGTGTCGGTGTTTATCCCTTCGCCTCGCTCGTGAGGGCTTGGAGTGCTGCGCCAACAGCGTGGGCGGGTCTGAGCGTCGACAAGAGGTTTGAGCCCGGTGTGAGCAGAATGCCGCGATCGCGCTCGCCGAATCGGACCCACCGGCAGATCACCGGCAGCCTTCAAAAGCCAACATCTACAGCTACGACGCGGGCGTTGCCGGGATGCAAGCCCGTGTAAGCGATCCTGCTTCGTCGCGGCCAACAACCTGCGGCTCTTGTGGCTTCTCTTGGTTTGAGTGCATCTCACCTAGTCCGGCACAACTCCTCCTTACCGAGGTTACGGTCCGGCGCGTTCATCGATGGTTATCAGGCACTTCGACGATCGGTGCCCTATAATCGTCGTGGTCGGGATCCGCGTACTGATGCTGCGCTGTGGGGGCGTTCCCGAGGAACACTCTGCCCGCCGTACCGGAAGGCGACCCATGGCGCAGCGCACTACCGTGACCCTGCTCGATGACCTCGACCAGAGCGAGGCCGACGAGACCGTTGAGTTCGGTCTGGATGGGGTGAGCTACGAGATCGACCTCACCGCGACGCACGCGGCCGGGCTGCGCGACGCGCTCAGCGACTTCGTCGAGCACGCGCGACGCACCGGGGGACGCGGGCGCGGCAGCTCGACCGGCGCAGCTACTGCGTCGCGGTCTAGCTCGGGGAGTCGCGGCGGGCCCGGCGGCAGCGCGAGTAGTGGAACCTCGGTTGATCGCGAGCAGAACCAGGCGATCCGGGAGTGGGCCCGCACGCAAGGCATGACCATTAGCGATCGAGGCCGCATTTCCCGCGAGGTCACCGAGGCCTATCACCGCGCCCGTTGAATCGACCTGCTCGCCGCCGCACAGACAAGCTCGCTTCCCAGCGCCATCCGTTCGAGACGGCCCGTGGACCGGCCAAGCGGGCACGGGTCGTCGACTCGCAGCCCGAGTCGATAACCCCCAGGAGCGTCAGGGGTGCCCGCGGGCGTCGTCGACCCAGTCGAGCTTGTGGACCTCGAAGTCCGTGATGTGGGGCTCGGGAAGGTTGGCCTGCTCCAACGCCTCGCCCAGCCCGGATTGCAGGTAGTGGCCGATTGCGTCGGTGGAGTCCCGCACCTCGATCACGCGTAGGCCGCCGTCGGCCTGCCCGGCGATGTGGAGGTGGACACCGTGGGGCTTTGCCGAGCCGACCGTCTGATCGACCTGGTCGTATTGGTCGAGAGTCGCGCCGGGGATGTCATAGATGCGGCAGATCATCTGTCTGTCTCCTCTTCTACCTGCCGAGTACCTCCGGCCGGGCAGCAGGGTGCGAGGTAGCGCGGCCGGTCTCGAGCTCGGTCGGTGCCTGGAGTTGCGTGGGTCGCCGCTACGTGGTCCGCGCGGTGACGCCGGCCGTGGCGGGGGTGGGTGCTGTCGACTGGAGGGCGAGCAACCCGCACACGGCCCACAGGACGTCCCAGACGACGATCGCGATGAGCGACGCCGGGGCGGGCGGCCCGCCCGTGAAGATCAGGATCGGGGTGGTGGGGACGAGGATCCAGATCCCGATCAGCAGCGGGAGCAGGCGCCGCCACCCGTGCCACACCTGAGCCCGCGCGACGGCGACACCGGCCAGGATCATCCCCAGTCCCGACAACAATGGGCCGAGCCCGAACAGCGTGTTGCCCACATCCGGACTCGACGGGTAGACCAGTTCAGCCGCGACGAGCAGCGCCTGCCCGAGGACTGCGATCCCGAGTCCCACATGGCCGGCGCGCCGAGTCCCGATCGCACCGACGCCGACGAGCGCAACGACGACGGCGAGCTCCCCGAGGTGCAGGACGGCTTGCGCGACGCTGCTCCAGCTCGGCGACCAGCCCGCGATGGCCGCGATGCCGTAGGCCACGCCCAGCACGGTCACGACGACGCCGCCACCGGCGATGCTTCGGGTGACCTGAAGTGTCATCGCTTCCCCCTCGCCGATGGGACCCTCGCCGCGACCGAATATCCGTTAGAACTTGCGCTAGTGCTACCACTAGTAAGTGCTTTAGTAGAGTGCTCGGAGTGGGTGCTGTCAAGAAGGGGACCGACCGCCCCAGCCGGAAGGAGAAGGCTCAGGCCACTCGCCGGCGCATCCTGGCCAGCGCGCTGGCCGCCTTCACCGAGCGCGGGTACACCGACACCACCGTCGAGTCAGTGGCCCGCGACGCCGGGGTCGCCGTGCAGACCGTGTACTTCACCTTCCGCACCAAAGGCGACCTGCTCCAGGCGACCTACGAACACGTCGTCCTCGGGCCCGACAACCTGCACCCGCACCAGACCGACTGGTGGCGCGCCGTGGAGCAGGCCGACGACGTCGTCACCGCCGTCCGCGCGCTGGTGGAGGGCACCACCGAACTCCTCGAGCGGGCCGCGCCGCTGGTGTGGGCCGTGCTCGGCGATCCCACCGCCCGCGAGGCCTACGACCACAACGAACGGCTACGCCGCGACGGCAACGAGCACCTCGTAGGCGCCCTCGCCGCCAAACACCCGCTACGAGCCGGCCTGCCCTCCACCACTGCCCGCGACATCCTGCTCGTGCTGACCGGCCCGCAGCTCTACAGCCAGCTCACCCGCGACCTGGGCTGGACCCCCCGCGCCGTCGCCGACTGGATGACCGCAGCGGTCCTGCGCGAACTGTTCGCTCTCGACACCGCGCCGGTGGGTCCCCGCCTCGGCGACTGACCGACGTCTTCGGCCGCCGTCGGCTGCCGGACGAGCTGGTCGAGCTGGTCGAGTGTCTGTGGCCGTGCTTTCCCCGCGGCGGAGGCGCACGTCTGTTGGAACACCGCCGGCTGCCCGACGAACTGCTCGCAGGTCGAGCCGACCTCTTTGAGTAGCCGGTTGTTCCCTGACGCTCCTCTCGACGACGAGTTGAGCGGCGCTTCAGGAGTGCCGGTGTGGGTGTCAGCTGGCTCCGTAGGGTCGCCCGGGGGGGCTGCGCCGCGAGAACGCGGTCGGGTGGCGGCTGCGGCCGCAAGAGCTGCCCCGCACGACCGCCGAGCGGACGCTGGTCACACGCGGGCTCGTCGTCCATGCTCGACGGGGAGGTGGTGGCCTCATGAGCGGAGGGCTCAGGACCGGAAACGTCTTCGCCTGGATCCGTTTGAGGCATACGAGACTCTCCGGCGGACACGACTTCTTCTACTACTCCGTAGCCCAGTTCCCGTATACCACTGCTGGGCGAGAGGTCGAGGTCTCGCGGGAAGAAGCGGACGCGTGGGCCGAGGCCGGGCGCCGCTACAGCGCGATCCTCACCGAGGCGCACACGCTGTTGGACAGCATGCAGCGGCGCCCCCCGATCCTCCCCGGTGCCTATGGTCGCGCCTCCCGCTGTTACCGAAGGATTGCGCGCCGAGCGACCGCCACCTACCGGCCGGTGTCCGAGACGATTAAGGCCAGGCTTGCGCAGCCGAAGACCGATGCGGAGATCGCCCGCGAACAGACCAGGGCGCACGAGGCCTTGATGCGGTCGGTGCGATCAGCGCCCGCCGAGCGGGCCCCGGGCGTCGGTGGACGCGCGGGGTCCCCGGCCGCTCACGGATACGGACCGAGCAGCAATTACGGCAGCGACCACGTGCCCGGGCTCACCGGAGGCGATTCCGGGGGCGGGCATACCTCGGGCGGGGGCTTTGGCGGCTCGTTCTGAGCTCGTCGATGAGACCGCAGGCCCTCCTCGGGACGTCCGTGGGCCGCTGGTGAGCCTCGGGCGCGGTGGCATCCCGGTGACCGAGCGCGTGGTGGCGGCGCTTCCGCGGTTGAACGCGTCGGGGTAGGTCGAGGCGGGCGAAGCCCTGATTGAGCTGGAGGGCCCGAGCTGCGCGGCCCGCCGTCATCGGCTGCTCGCCTCCAGCGACGACGCTCTGGTTCGCCAGTACTGCGCCGGGTGCCTGTCCATGCTGCGGTATGTCGGGGCGATGCCGGCGCTGCCGGCGGCCGACTGCGCCAGCTGCGATCGCGGAGCGAACCCCGGCCTCGCCGAACCCCGGCCTCGCTGAACCCCGGCCTCGCCGAACCCCGGCCTCGGTGACCCCGGGGCGAACCACCGACTCCGCCGAACCGGGGACACCCCACAGCCTCCACTGAACCCGGTGCGCTTCACTGGACGGATCCGGTCCGCCACCGGCCGCGGCCTGAAGCCAGCCGGATAGCGTGATCTCAGCGTCAGG